>NZ_LMQZ01000002.1:0-31083 GCF_001425545.1 Pseudomonas sp. Leaf434
TAGATCGTTCTTTAAAAATTTGGGTATGTGATAGAAAGATAGACTGAACGTTACTTTCACTGGTAACGGATCAGGCTAAGGTAAAATTTGTGAGTTCTCTTARTTGAGAAATTCGAATTTTCGGCGAATGTCGTCTTCACAGTATAACCAGATTGCTTGGGGTTATATGGTCAAGTGAAGAAGCGCATACGGTGGATGCCTTGGCAGTCAGAGGCGATGAAAGACGTGGTAGCCTGCGAAAAGCTTCGGGGAGTCGGCAAACAGACTTTGATCCGGAGATGTCTGAATGGGGGAACCCAGCCATCATAAGATGGTTATCTTGTACTGAATACATAGGTGCAAGAGGCGAACCAGGGGAACTGAAACATCTAAGTACCCTGAGGAAAAGAAATCAACCGAGATTCCCTTAGTAGTGGCGAGCGAACGGGGACTAGCCCTTAAGTGGCTTTGAGATTAGCGGAACGCTCTGGAAAGTGCGGCCATAGTGGGTGATAGCCCTGTACGCGAAAATCTCTTAGTCATGAAATCGAGTAGGACGGAGCACGAGAAACTTTGTCTGAATATGGGGGGACCATCCTCCAAGGCTAAATACTACTGACTGACCGATAGTGAACTAGTACCGTGAGGGAAAGGCGAAAAGAACCCCGGAGAGGGGAGTGAAATAGATCCTGAAACCGTATGCGTACAAGCAGTGGGAGCAGACTTTGTTCTGTGACTGCGTACCTTTTGTATAATGGGTCAGCGACTTATTTTCAGTGGCGAGCTTAACCGAATAGGGGAGGCGTAGCGAAAGCGAGTCTTAATAGGGCGTCTAGTCGCTGGGAATAGACCCGAAACCGGGCGATCTATCCATGGGCAGGTTGAAGGTTAGGTAACACTGACTGGAGGACCGAACCGACTACCGTTGAAAAGTTAGCGGATGACCTGTGGATCGGAGTGAAAGGCTAATCAAGCTCGGAGATAGCTGGTTCTCCTCGAAAGCTATTTAGGTAGCGCCTCATGTATCACTGTAGGGGGTAGAGCACTGTTTCGGCTAGGGGGTCATCCCGACTTACCAAACCGATGCAAACTCCGAATACCTACAAGTGCCGAGCATGGGAGACACACGGCGGGTGCTAACGTCCGTCGTGAAAAGGGAAACAACCCAGACCGTCAGCTAAGGTCCCAAAGTTATGGTTAAGTGGGAAACGATGTGGGAAGGCTTAGACAGCTAGGAGGTTGGCTTAGAAGCAGCCACCCTTTAAAGAAAGCGTAATAGCTCACTAGTCGAGTCGGCCTGCGCGGAAGATGTAACGGGGCTCAAACCATACACCGAAGCTACGGGTATCAYCTTMGGRTGATGCGGTAGAGGAGCGTTCTGTAAGCCTGTGAAGGTGAGTTGAGAAGCTTGCTGGAGGTATCAGAAGTGCGAATGCTGACATGAGTAACGACAATGGGTGTGAAAAACACCCACGCCGAAAGACCAAGGTTTCCTGCGCAACGTTAATCGACGCAGGGTTAGTCGGTCCCTAAGGCGAGGCTGAAAAGCGTAGTCGATGGAAAACAGGTTAATATTCCTGTACTTCTGGTTATTGCGATGGAGGGACGGAGAAGGCTAGGCCAGCTTGGCGTTGGTTGTCCAAGTTTAAGGTGGTAGGCTGAGATCTTAGGTAAATCCGGGATCTTAAGGCCGAGAGCTGATGACGAGTKWYCYTTTRGRWSACGAAGTGGTTGATGCCATGCTTCCAAGAAAAGCTTCTAAGCTTCAGRTAACCAGGAACCGTACCCCAAACCGACACAGGTGGTTGGGTAGAGAATACCAAGGCGCTTGAGAGAACTCGGGTGAAGGAACTAGGCAAAATGGCACCGTAACTTCGGGAGAAGGTGCGCCGGTGAGGGTGAAGGACTTGCTCCGTAAGCTCATGCCGGTCGAAGATACCAGGCCGCTGCGACTGTTTATTAAAAACACAGCACTCTGCAAACACGAAAGTGGACGTATAGGGTGTGACGCCTGCCCGGTGCCGGAAGGTTAATTGATGGGGTTAGCTAACGCGAAGCTCTTGATCGAAGCCCCGGTAAACGGCGGCCGTAACTATAACGGTCCTAAGGTAGCGAAATTCCTTGTCGGGTAAGTTCCGACCTGCACGAATGGCGTAACGATGGCGGCGCTGTCTCCACCCGAGACTCAGTGAAATTGAAATCGCTGTGAAGATGCAGTGTATCCGCGGCTAGACGGAAAGACCCCGTGAACCTTTACTATAGCTTTGCACTGGACTTTGAATTTGCTTGTGTAGGATAGGTGGGAGGCTTTGAAGCGTGGACGCCAGTTCGCGTGGAGCCATCCTTGAAATACCACCCTGGCAACTTTGAGGTTCTAACTCAGGTCCGTTATCCGGATCGAGGACAGTGTATGGTGGGTAGTTTGACTGGGGCGGTCTCCTCCTAAAGAGTAACGGAGGAGTACGAAGGTGCGCTCAGACCGGTCGGAAATCGGTCGTAGAGTATAAAGGCAAAAGCGCGCTTGACTGCGAGACAGACACGTCGAGCAGGTACGAAAGTAGGTCTTAGTGATCCGGTGGTTCTGTATGGAAGGGCCATCGCTCAACGGATAAAAGGTACTCCGGGGATAACAGGCTGATACCGCCCAAGAGTTCATATCGACGGCGGTGTTTGGCACCTCGATGTCGGCTCATCACATCCTGGGGCTGAAGCCGGTCCCAAGGGTATGGCTGTTCGCCATTTAAAGTGGTACGCGAGCTGGGTTTAGAACGTCGTGAGACAGTTCGGTCCCTATCTGCCGTGGACGTTTGAGATTTGAGAGGGGCTGCTCCTAGTACGAGAGGACCGGAGTGGACGAACCTCTGGTGTTCCGGTTGTCACGCCAGTGGCATTGCCGGGTAGCTATGTTCGGGAAAGATAACCGCTGAAAGCATCTAAGCGGGAAACTTGCCTCAAGATGAGATCTCACTGGAACCTTGAGTTCCCTGAAGGGCCGTCGAAGACTACGACGTTGATAGGTTGGGTGTGTAAGCGCTGTGAGGCGTTGAGCTAACCAATACTAATTGCCCGTGAGGCTTGACCATATAACACCCAAGCAATTTGCTGACCTGAAAAGGCTTCTTGACGACCATAGARCRTTGGAACCACCTGATCCCATCCCGAACTCAGCAGTGAAACGATGYATCGCCGATGGTAGTGTGGGGTTTCCCCATGTGAGAGTAGGTCATCGTCAAGATTRAATTCCGAAACCCCTGTCTGCTAACGCAGACAGGGGTTTTGTCATTTAAGCGTGTACGAAAGATCAGGCTGTTCTTCGGATCCTGGTGCTGCGTCTTGCCTGCCACTTGCGCCACCAGATATAAACCCCCGTCCCTGACAACCCCGCAATCAACACACCCAGTACCGCGATCATTACCTGCCCTGTTACCCCGATGATCCGTCCCCCATGTATGGGCAACTGGAGTCGATAGAACTGCTCTCCGAGCGTGCCCTGTCCCGCGATCTCCTGTCCCAATAATCGGCCATCGGTACCGTGAAAGAACAACCAGGATTTACCGTGAGCGTCCGTATCGTGCTGTCCAAATCCTGCGCCGTAGAAGTTGTACTCAAAGCTGTAATACAACTCGCCGATCGCGGCCGTCAGTCCTAATCGTTCCCCTTCCTGCAATGCCCTTTCGTACGCCTGTTGATAACTCAACTGTGTCGTCCCCAGTTGATTGGCGGGCATTCGTCCTCTGGCTTCATAAACGCTCGGCTCGATGGGCGAAAACAACGAAACCGCAGGCTTGAACACCTGGCTCGGCAAGTTCATCGCCACGCTGCTGACGGCGATCGGTAACAGCAGCAGCCACAACCACAATCCTCCGGCGCGATGCAGATCGAAGTTCAAGCGGTAGGCATGCCCGCCTTTGACCTTCCACGCAGTTGCCCACTTCTTCCAGAAGGGCTTGCCGCGCGGCAAGGTCAGGAACAATGCGACAAAGCAGTCGATCACCCACGCGATCGCCACCCCACCCATCAACAGCAATCCCCAGTTACCGGGCAATGTCAGGTTGTAATGAAACTCCAGAATGAACGGGATGAAGTTCTCTCGTTGAAAACAGCATTCACCCCAGTAGCGCGCGCCTTTTTGCTCCGCGCTGATCGGGTCCAGATAGAACACCTGATTGCGCTCATCGAACGGCTGGCCCGTCGCCGGATCTTTACGCGGAACGGCCGCCAGCAGCGCCGTATGCCCCGCCTCCTGCGGATACTCCATGTACCAGACTTGCAGTTTCGGATGCGCTGTCTGCACTGCATCTACCAACGCGCCCGGCGACAAGCGCTCACCCACTGACGTCGCCTCGTAGAACTGCGGATTCAGCCACTCGTCCAGTTCGTGATTGAACGCCAGCACACTGCCGGTCAGCCCGGCCAATAATAAAAACGTCGCAGTGGCCAAGCCAATGTACCGATGCAACAAAACCAGAAACGCACGCATACAAAACACCCCGAAGAAACGACAAAGCCAGCCCCTGATATCAGGGGCTGGCTTTTTTATGCACAGAACAATGCTTTAGAACTGATAGCTGACGGTCGCCGCTACGTTGCGTTCTTCGCCCATGTAGCAGAAGTTGAGGCTGGCGCAGGACGCGACATAGGATTCATTGGTCAGGTTGTTCGCGTTGAGCCGTACATCCACACCCTTCAAGCCGACCTTGCCCAGGTCATAACCAATCGAGGCATCGAACAGCGTGTAAGACGGCACCTTCATCGTGTTCTCCGCATCGGCCCAGCTGTAGCCGACATAGCGCACCCCACCACCCAGGCGCAGCCCATCAAGTGCGGCGCTGTCGAACTTGTAGTCAGCCCACAGCGAGGCCATGTGGCGCGGCGCCTGAGTCGGCGAGTTGCCCTTGTTCTCGATTACATCGGTCGGCGTGCTCAAGGTGCTGATCATCGATCTGGAATATTCGATATCAGTGAAGGTGTAACTGCCGAGCACTTTCAAGTTATCGGTCAGTTGCATGTGCGCTTCCAGCTCCAGACCTTGCGAGCGCACAGCGCCGACCGCGCGATAGAAGTTTTCCTGCGGCAGTTTGGTCGCGAGGTTTTCCTGGTCGATGCGGAACAGCGAGGCGGTGAACAGGTTATCGGTGCCCGGCGGCTGATACTTCAAACCGACTTCCCACTGTGTGCCATCGGTAGGGGCGAGTGGATTACCGGCGCTGTCGGCATAGGAGTTCGGGTTAAACGACTCGGAGTAGCTGATGTATGGCGCCAGACCGTTATCAAACAGATATAAAGCGCCGGCACGCCCAGTGAGTTTCGTGCGCCGATCATTGATCTCTGTACCAACCGGACGCCCCGCTTCGGCGATGCGGTTTTCATCGGATGTCTCGACCCAGTCCTGACGCAGGCCCAGCGAGAAGCGCCACTTGTCCATCTCGATCAGGTCTTGCAGGTACACACCGGTCTGTTCGAGGCGACGCAGATAGCTGGTGTCGCCATACATTTCGATCGCCGAGTTGCCGTATACCGGATTGAACGCATTGATCGGCGCCAGTCCACCACTGGTCCAGTCGACCACGGTTTTGCGCCGTTGATAATCCGCGCCCATCAGGACTGTGTGCTTGGTCGCGCCGGTGAAGAATTCGGCCTGCAGCATGTTGTCGACGATAAACGCATGCAGGCGCTCATCACCGCCGGTGTAATAACGGTTCAGTTCATTGCTGGTCGGAGTGGTCCAGCCATAGGCGTAGACCTGATCCATGTTCACTTTGGAATCGAGATAACGGAAATTCTGCCGCGCCGTGAAGACATCGTTGAAGCGATGTTCGAACTGATAGCCAAACGACTGCTGGTCACGGGAGTAGCCATCGATCCCCGGCTCGCCCTCGAAGAAGCGCGGCGAGATGCGCTCGCTATTGCGCTGATGGACTGTGCCGTCCGCCGGAACGCCGCCGTGATAGCCGCCGTCCGGATCGTGCTGCAGATAGGCTTGCAGAGTCAGCGAGGTGTCTTCGCTGAAATCGACGCTCAGCGTCGGCGCAAGGGCGAAGCGTTTTTCCTTGTTATGGTCGAATTGCGTGTCGGACTGATCGCTTAGTCCGGTCAGACGATAGGCAATGCGCTTGTCGTCATCGACCGGACCGCTGAAGTCAAAACCAACCCCACGCTGGCCTTGCGTCCCCACTGTCGCCTGCACCTGATGGTAGGCCTCATACAACGGCTTTTTGCTGGTCAGCGCGACCAGACCGCCGGGCGAGCTACGGCCGTACAGCACGGACGACGGGCCTTTGAGAATGTCCACACGCTCAAGGAAATACGGATCGACCTGCATGGTGCTGTAGGTGCCGCTGTCGCCCATCGACTTGAGGCCGTCGAGGTAGATGTTGTCCACCGAGCCGTCGTTGAAACCGCGCATCGCCACGTAGTCGTAACGGTGCGTAGCGCCATACGGGTTGGTCAGCACGCCCGGGGCGTAGCGCATCGCTTGCGAGACGGTCTGCGAGCCTTGGTCATCCATTTGCTCGCGCGTGACCACCGATACGCTTTGCGAGGTTTCCAGCAATGCGGTACTGGTCTTGGTGGCGATCTGGCTGTGCGTGGCGTTGTAGCCGGCCATGCTGCCCAGCGCGTTGCCGAGGGCAAAACCTTTGATATCAGTGGTCGGCAAGGCCAGAGCTTCGCTTTCAGCGAGTGGGCGCAGAATGTAGCTGCTGCCGTCCTGGCTGACGGCTTCCAACCCTGAGCTGCCGAGCAAATGGCTCAAGGCCTGGTCGGTCGAATATTCACCCTGCACGCCGGGTGATTGCTGACCTTGAGTCTGTTGCGGTGTCATCGCCAGGGTGATACCGGCCTGCCGGGCAAACTGATTCAACGCCTCGCCCAATGGCCCGGCAGCAATGTTGTAGCGGTGGCTGATCTCGGTGCCGGTGTTGGCGGCCAGACTCAGGCTCGGTAACACGCTGACGCCCAGCGCGGTGGTCAGCAGTGCCGCCCGAACCGCATGGCGCAGCAGTGTCGATTCTGCAGTGAAATTCAGAGGGTTCTTACAAGTGGCGCGGACAGTCATTGTGGATTTCCGTAGGCAGTCGCGGGGGCTGAGTTGAAGTGCTTACTGACTAAGCCGGACTGTCTGCGAAAACCCGCCAAAAAATGTTCAGACCGCACGCTCCAGAGTCACCCACCAACGGGTGCGATAACGCAATTGCACCGGCAGCGTCTGCGGCAGGACCGCCAGCAGCCTGTCGGTGTCCTCCAGACGGAACACCCCAGAGAGGCGCAAGTCTGCGATATCCGCCGCGCAACTCAGAAACCCCGGGCGATAACGGGCGACTTCAGCAAGAAAATCACCCAGGCGCATATTGCGCGTGACGATCAAACCGTCGAGCCAGGCGCCCGCATCCATATCCGGCGTCGGCGCTGCGCGCAAACCGCTTTGGTCGACCAGAAAACTTTGCCCGGCGAGCGCTTCGAGGGAATGACCGCCAGCGCGAACCAACACTCGGCCGCGGGTAACGCTGAGCCGCGTGCACTGATCGTCCTGACGCAAAATGAAACGCGCGTCGAACGGTTCATAACTCCCGTGGCGATTCTGTACGCGCAGCGGTCGATCGGATGCCGCGCCTTCGTCAGAGCCGCCGCAGGTAACGATGATCTCGCCACGGGTCAGTTTGATCAGGCGCTGCTGCGCGGTGTAATCCAGGTCCACGGCGCTGGCGGTGTTGAGTTCGATCCGCGTGCCGTCGGGTAACTGGAAACCGCGCCGTTCGCCGGTCGCCGTCGCGTAGTCGGCGCGCCATTGCTGCCAGGCGGCGCTGTCCTTGGCCAGCCATGCGGCGGAGCCCATCAACAGCGCGCCCGACAACAACTTCAAAGCCTGGCGTCGGCCCAATCCCTGCGCACTGTTTTCCAAGGTATTGAAAGCGACCTGCGCGCCCGGCACGGCGCGCAGACTGGAACTCAATTCGGCTTGCAGCGACTGCACCCGCTGCCAGGCGATTTCATGTTCGTGATGCTCGGCGCGCCACTGCTCGCATTGGCGAGTCAGCCGCGAATTGCCGTGGTTATTGCGCAGCCGCAGCAGCCAGTGAATCGCTTGCTTGACGACGTGTTGGCGCGGCTCGACGCGGCGACCGAGTGAGAGATTATCCACAGGCATCAGCTTTCATATCGCAACACATAGCAGTGATACAGCGCATCGGCGACATATCGTTCCACTGAACGTACCGACACGCCCAACTGCTCGGCGATCTGTTTGTGAGTCAAACCTTCGCACTGCGCCAGGAGAAACGCCTGACGCACTTTCGGCTTCAAACCCTCAAGCATGCGCGCAATGCTTTCCAGCAGTTCCAGCACCAACGCGCGCGATTCGGCGTCAGGTACTTCGCCTTCAGGCAAATGAGCAATGGTTTCCAGATAGGCCCGCTCGATTTCCTCGCGACGCCAATGATCGATCACCAGGCCGCGCGCGATGGTCCGCAGGAAAGCGCGAGGCGCTTTGAGTTCGAGGCGTTCAGTACGTTGCAGCAGGCGCAGGAAAGTGTCCTGAGCCAGATCCGCCGCATCCGCTGCGTTGCCCAGCCGCGCGCGCAGCCAGGCATTGAGCCAGCCGTGATGACTACCGTAAAGCGCCTGTACGACCAACTCAGGTGAAGACATGACACGCCAGCCCGAACGTCACAAATGATAATTAGTCGCATTGTCATCAAGGGTTACAGATTTTGCAACCGTCGCCCCTATGGCGGTTGTGAAAAATTCCATCGCAGCCGCTCTGGCACGCCGTCCGGCGGGAATCCTGTCCAGAAAGCGTCCATTTCTCACGCGCCCCTAAGATTTCTCCGCCGTTGGCCGACAGACTGGTGAGAAATGCGTGCACCAAAGTAGAGCGGCCAGAAGAACGCTGCCTGCGCTGTACATGGAATGTTGCAACCGGAACGCATCCCCACTTTTGGCATAAGAAGTCCCATGAAATGAATCTCAAGTTCAGCCATAAAATCCTCCTGGCCGCTTCGGGCGTCGTCGTCCTGGCGTTCGCGTTGTTCACGCTCTACAACGATTACTTGCAGCGAAACACCATTCGCCAGAATCTGCAGTCCTCTGTGCAGCAGGCCGGTGACCTCACCGCCAGCAGCGTGCAGAACTGGATGAGCGGACGGATTCTGGTGCTGGAAAACCTCGCGCAGAACGTTGCCCATCAAGGCAGGAATGCCGACTTGCCGGGCCTTGTCGATCAACCGGCCTTCACTTCGAACTTCCAGTTCACTTACGTCGGCCAGGCCAACGGTGTCTTCACCCAACGCCCCGATGCGAAGATGCCGGACGGTTACGATCCGCGTCAGCGGCCTTGGTACAAGCAGGCCGTGGCCGCCGACAAAACCATGCTGACGCCGCCGTACATGGCGGCAGTCGGCGGCTTGGTGGTGACCATCGCCATGCCGGTGAAGAAGGACGGTGAATTGCTCGGTGTGGTCGGTGGTGACCTGAGCCTGGAAACCCTGGTGAAGATCATCAACTCGGTGGACTTCGGTGGCCTCGGCCATGCGTTTCTGGTCAGTGCTGACGGTCAGGTGATCGTCAGCCCGGACAAAGACCAAGTGATGAAAAACCTCAAGGACATCTACCCGAACACCAGTGTGCGCATCGAGAAGGGCAACCAGAATGTCGTGCTCAACGGTCAGGAGCGCATTCTCTCGTTCACCCCGGTCAGCGATCTGCCGAATGCGCAGTGGTACATCGGTCTGTCGATCGATCGCGACAAGGCCTACGTCGCTCTCAGCCAATTCCGCACCTCGGCGTTGATCGCCATGTTTGTCGCGGTCGCGGCGATTGCTTTGCTGCTGAGCCTGTTGATCAACGTGTTGATGCGTCCGCTGACCACCATGGGCCGCGCGATGAAAGACATCGCCCAAGGCGAGGGCGATCTGACCCGGCGTCTGGTGGTCGAGAGCAAAGACGAGTTCGGTGAACTGGGCAGCGCGTTTAACCAGTTCGTTGAACGGATTCACGCATCGATTTCCGAAGTGTCGTCGGCGACTCGTCACGTTCACGACTTGTCGCAACGGGTGATGGCGTCGTCCAACGCTTCGATCGTCGGTTCCGACGAGCAAAGTGCGCGCACCAACAGCGTGGCGGCGGCGATCAATCAGCTGGGCGCCGCTACTCAGGAGATCGCGCGCAACGCGGCGGATGCTTCGCAGCACGCCAGTGGCGCCAGCGAGCAAGCTGACGACGGTCGTCAGGTGGTCGAGCAAACCATTCAGGCGATGACCGAGCTGTCGCAGAAAATCAGCCTGTCGTGCACACAGATCGAAACCCTGAACGCCAGCACCGACAACATTGGCCACATTCTCGATGTGATCAAAGGCATCTCGCAGCAGACCAACCTGCTGGCGCTCAATGCTGCCATCGAAGCCGCACGTGCCGGTGAAGCCGGGCGCGGTTTTGCCGTGGTCGCCGATGAGGTGCGCAACCTTGCGCATCGCACCCAGGAATCGGCGGAAGAGATCCACAAGATGATCACCTCGCTGCAGGTCGGCTCGCGTGAGGCGGTCAGCACCATGAACGCCAGCCAGGCGTCAAGCGAGCAGAGCGTGGAAGTGGCGAATCAGGCCGGTCTGCGTCTGGTCAGCGTGACTCAGCGTATCGGCGAAATCGACGGTATGAACCAGTCGGTGGCAGCTGCGACTGAAGAGCAGACTGCGGTGGTGGAAACTCTCAACGTCGACGTCAACCAGATAAACCTGTTGAACCAGCAGAGCGTGGCCAACCTCAACGAAACGTTGAAGGATTGTGATGCGTTGTCGCAGCAGGCGAACCGGTTGAAGCAGTTGGTCGACAGCTTCAAGATCTGATTCACAGATCGCAGACCGCGTTATCGTTCTTCGCGAGCAGGCTCGCTCCCACAGGGAAAATGCATTCCAAATGTGGGAGCGAGCCTGCTCGCGAAAGCGGCGGTTCAATCACCGCCAAACCGATGCCTTAAACAAACAACTTCAAGACATTGCCCATCGCATCATCGGCAAACCCCTGCACGAAATCCCTGAATCCCGGCAACGCCTCTTCTCCGCCGGAAGCTGGTTCAGCAATGATCGTCCAGGTCGCTCGCGACTTCCCTTCGCTCAGCGATTCCACCTGCATTGCCGCCCACAGATTCGCCACCCCCAGGGTGTTGTAAATCGTCGTCCAGGTCATGCGCTGTGCCTGTTCATCGCGCGAGTTGAGTTGTTCGACCACGACGTTGCCGTCCTTGAAGATTTTCTTGCGCAGCGAAGACACGCCCTCGCCGGTCATTTCGGTGTGTGACAGCGCCGGAATGAATCGATCGAAGCCGGCGAAATCGCCGACGACCGCCCAGACTTGTGCCGCGTCCGCCGGCACTTCCACCGACGACACAACGTGGCAGCCTTGCGGGTTTTTGATCAGTGTGTCGGGTTGCAGATTGCTCATGGTGTTGCTCCTTTTGGATGAGTCAGATGAAGTTGATTTGTTTCAGGTAGTCGCAGCCGCGACGCAGCAGCGCCGGGGATTTCTGCGGGTAGTGCGCGCCCATCTGCTGCACGCCGGCCTCGGCGTTGGCGTGGCCGATCAGCGAGATGTCGCCGATGTCTTCTTCAAAGCCGTTGAGGTAGAAACCGAGCACGCCGAACAGCGCGTTGTCGGCGTCGACCCGGTTCAGTTGCTGCTGCCAGTCGGCGACGCTGACCAGCGAAAACTCGCTGCCGGTTTCGCGGAACGATGCGACGTAGGCATCCCAGCTCAGCGGCTCGGGATTGTGCAGATTGAACACCGCGCGATCCGCTGAATAACGGCTGGCATGGAAGGCGATGAAGCGGGCGAGAAAGTCCACCGGCATCAAGTCGAAATTCAGCGCAAAGGCCGGCACCTGACCGAGCTGGATCGAGCCTTTGAGCATCAGCATCAAGCGGTTCTTGTGCGGCTGGCAGACGCCGCTCAGGCTGTTGAAGCTGATGTTGCCGGGGCGATACAGATTGACCCGTACACCCCGCTCGCGCGCCCGCTCAAGGATGCGTTCGCCGACCCACTTCGACAGGTTGTAGCCGTTGCGAATGTAGATCGGCGGCGTCGCGGCGGCGGGCAGTTCCAGCACTCGACCGGCATCATCCACGGTGCTGGATGCCGACAGGGTCGAGACGAAGTTGAAGACCTTCTTACTGCGCCCCTCGCACAGCTTCAGCAGGGCGAAAATCGGCTCGACGTTGTCCGCCGCCAGGGACTCGTAATCGAGCACGTGGTTGACGTTGGCGGCGTTGTGTACCAGTGCACCGAACTCGCGGTCCAGGCGCTGATAATCCTCATCGCCGAGACCCAGTTGCGGACGGCTGATATCAGCTGCGTAAACCCGCACACGACTCAGGTCGAGGTGCTCCAGACGGTTTTCGCGCAGTGCCTGAGCGAAGCGTTGCGCCGCCGTTTGCCCGGCGCTATCTCGCACCAGACAGGCCACCTCGCTGGCGCCCCAACCGAGCAGCGCTTCGACGATGTGCACGCCGACAAAACTGTTGGCACCGGTGACGATGACCTTGTGCACATCGCCCATGCGGCTGATCGGCAACGGTTCGATATCAAGCTCGCGCTCGGCGTCGGCCATGGCCTGAGCGCTGAGCACGGCGCTGTCATCGCTGCCGCGCACCAGCGTCGCCAGTTTGCTGATGGTCGGCTGTTCGATGAAGCGATTGATCGAAATGCTCCGGCCGAATTCCTCACGCAAGCGCAGCAACATCCGCGACAGCAGAATCGAATGACCGCCGAGATTGAAGAAGCTTTCGTCGATGGAAATGTCGCTGGTCGGCAGTTCCAGCAATTCGGCCCAGATCTCCAGAAGCAGCGCTTCGTCAGCATTGGCCGGCAGGCATTTCGCAGCGTTGTCCTGTACCGTCACCGGCAATGCCAACAGCGCCTTGCGATCGACTTTGCCGTTACTGGCGAACGGCATCTGCGCCAGTTCGGTCCACGCTACCGGTTGCATGTAGTCCGGCAGAAACTGCCGGGCGTGAGCCTTCAATTCGTCGCGGGCAGTCTCGATTTGTGGCTGGGCGATAAACGCCAGAATCCGCCGCTGACTGTCGATGACCACGGCGATCTGCCGATACAAGCGGCTCTCGCGCAGGCAGCGCTCGATCTCTTCCGGCTCGACGCGGAAGCCACGGATTTTCACCTGATTGTCGCGCCGCCCGCACAGCTCGATACCATGCTCGCCCCATTGGGCCATGTCGCCGCTGCGGTAGGCGCGCAGGGTCTCGCCGCCGGGCAATGACAGGCTCAGATAACGCTCGGCGGTCTGCTGCGGATTGTTCAGGTAACCGAGGCAGACACCGGGGCCGACGATGAACAGCTCACCGACGGTTTGATCGGGCACCGGTTGCAGATCGTCGTCGAGAATCAGCACCCGACTGTTGGCGATCGGCCCTCCCAGCGTGCGGTTGCCGTCCCCGGGTTTGAGCTGGCGCGCGGTGATCAGCACGGTGGCTTCGGTCGGGCCATACAGGTTGTGCAGGGTGCCTTGGCGGGTCAGTTGCTCGATGACGTACGGCTCGCAGACATCACCGCCGGTCATCACCTGCACGCCCTCCAGTTGCTCCAGTGGCAGGATGCTCAACAATGCCGGCGGCAGGAAGGCGTGGGTCAGTTGCCGTCGGCGAATCAACGCAACCAGCTGCAATGGATCGCGGCGCTGGGTGTCGTCGGGCACGACCAGTTCCGCCCCTGCGAGCAGGCTGGGGAAGATGTCGATCAGCGACGAATCGAAGCTCAGCGATGAAAACTGCAACACCCGACTCTCGGCGCGCAACTGCACGTAGTCGGCGTACCACGCGGTGAAGTGCGCGAGATTGGCCTGGCTGAGCAGCACGCCTTTCGGATGCCCGGTGGTACCCGAGGTGTAGAGCGCCATGCACGGCGCATCGAGCTCCGGGCGGTGCTGCATCAGCGGCCGGTCGAGAGCGGCGTTCGGCGCTTCGATGCCACTGACATCGAGCCCCGCTATCGATTCGCTGAGCGCCTGCTGTCCATCGTGAAGCAACAGCACCGCGCCGGCGTTTTCCAGGATGTATTGCTGGCGCGGCAAAGGATGGCTCGGCTCCAGCGGCAAGTACACCGCGCCGCTGCCGAGAATCGCCAGAATCGAGGCGAACAGTGCCGGGCTTTTGCCTTGGCAGACAGCGACCACCCACGGCTGCGGATGTTGCTCGAGCAAGGGCAGCAGGCGCTGTTGAATCGCCCGACTCTGGGCGTGCAACTGGCGGTAGCTGATGGACTGTCCGCCGAGGTGCAGGGCAGGTCGTTCGGCATGCTCGATCAGGCTCTGTTGCAGGCGCTCAATCAGCGGGATTTGCGCCTGCTCCAGCAGCGCCGGGTTTGCCGTGTCATTGAGACAGTGGACGTACGCCAGTTTGTCGAGAAACAGCAGATCTTCCAGCCGTTCGAAATCCGGCGCTTTGAGGGCCGGGGCATGCCTCAAATAATCGGCATCGCGGGAAAAATGGCTGACCAGCAACGCCACTTCGTCGACCACATGGGCAAGCGCTCGTTGGCGTAGCGACTGACCGTTGCCGGACGGCTTATCGCCGATCGGTACGCGGCTGATCAGCGACGAGCCGAGGAAGCACAGCAAGTCGAGGGTCGGCAGGCCGCCATGGTCTTGCGCGGCGATACCCAGGCGCAGGTGCAGATGCGGGATCGCGCAGAAGTCGCCAGCAGCGATAAAGCCATCGTCGATGATCAGATCCACCGCCGTTTGAGCCACGCCGCTGCGGGTCACAGCATGGCCATGCTGTTCGAGCTCCCGGGCCAGATCGGTCATGGCCTGGCTGGCGCCGGTGAGCAAAATGTCGAGACGTTTCATGTCAGCCTCCTCAAACCAGATAGTCACGCAGGGCGTGCTGTACGCACGGTGTGTCGAGCAGCGAGCTGTTGTGGAAAAACCTGACGATGTTGCCCACCAACGGGTGGTGGCGATTGATCGGGAAGGCCAGTCCGGCGATTTCTTCGCGCAGACAATGGCGCGTGGTTTCGCTGACCGGCAGCGCATCGATCAGGCGCAAATCGAAGGATTTCTGGATATCGTTGGTCAGGTAATGGCCGATGAACACCGGCAGAATCTGCGCGATGGTTTCGCGGTCCGCGTCGCTGGCGGTGTGCCAATAGATGCGCACCATGCGCGCCCAGAAACTCGAGTGGCGACCCTCGTCAAGCAAGTGGTCGGCCATCAGGCCCTTGATCGACGGCTTGACCGAATCATCGCGGGCGAACGCCGCGACATCGCCGGTCACGGTGTTTTCGGCGATCGCCACGCAGATCAATTCCACCGCGCTGCGCAGGTGTTGCGGGGCCAGCGCAACAGCGGCGGGAATCGCCCGGCTCAATTCGATTTCGTCGGGCAACGGAATCGGTTCGATACCGGTCAGTGCCACCGTTTGCTGCATGAAATCCATGGCCACCAGCGCGTGGTAATCCTCATCGACCACCACGGTCATCGCGTCGTAACGACAGGCGAACGGGAACGCCACGGCGAAGCGATTCTTGGCAATGCTGCGGGCGGTCTTGTCGACGATTTCGGTCTCGAAAATCACTACGTCATTGATGAATTTGTACAACGTCTGCACTAGGGCGAAATCACGTTGTTGCGGGCATTCACGCAGGAAGGTTTCGCTGAGCACCAGCGGCTGGCGGCTGAGTGGATAGATCAAGCGCTGATCGTCTTCGAGCAACCGCCGTGGACGGGTGCGGATGGTCGCGCGGCTTTCCCAGGCCTCGGCGAAGGATTGATAGTCGGCAGAGTTCATTGGGCCACCTCGGCAACTTTTGCGCCCATGCTCAAGCGCAGCCCGTCCCACAAGGCGATGCGGCTTTCCACGGCAGCGAGGGCGCTGGCGTAGACCTCGGCTGCGCGCTGCGGATCGCCGTCCACCAGACGCTCCAGCAACTGCTCGGCGGCGGGGCCGTGATCTTCGGAATCGACTTCGATATGCCGTTGCAGGTAGTAGCGGAAGGTCGGCGCCTGTTCGATGCCGATGCCCCAATCATCGAGGATGCGCTGGAACATCGTCGGAATAACGCTCTCGCGACCGTGCAGGAACGCCGCAGCGACGCTGTGTCCCGGCGCATCCAGAGCAATGCGCAAGGTATCGCGGACAAACTGCGCGGCCGCCGGGTCGACATCGACGCTTTGCAATGCGACGTCATAACTCACGCCTTCGCGCTGCAACGCGACGAAGCGCTCCACCGCCGAGGTGCTCGCGCCGATTTCGCGCATCGCATCCAGGTACAACTCGAAGTGGCTGTAGTGGCCGGCATCGAGGCGATCGTCCGATTCCTCGCCCAGCACGATCTCGTTGATCAACCGAGCGGCGTGGGGATCGCGCGGCGGCAACCAGGGTAAACGCGTACAGGTCAGTTCCTGTTGCAGGCGCTTGGTCAGCGACATGAAGTCCCATACGGCAAATACATGGGTTTCCATGAAACGACGCAATACCGATAACGAAGTAATCTCGGAAAAGATCGGGTGAATACTCAGTTCGGCTTTCTTCAAGGCGAGTTGCTGCTTAGTAGGCATCATGATGTCCTTTATCAGTGATATGAAGTGCACGGTTCTTTTCAGTTGCTGTAAGCGGTCGAGCAAGTTGGATAGCAAATTAATCGGGCAAATATTAATTGCGCTGTGGCGCCGTTGCGGCGCCACGGTTGCTGCATCTGCTGCGTAGGGTATGCCGCGCTGAACGGCGACGTTCAAACCTGGCGAGAGAAAAACTAATACAGGGCAAATGCATTTAACAAGTTTATTTTCAATTATTTTAAGTTGGCTGTTTTTTGGATATGAAAGTTGCCGATAAAACTTTCGGATCAAGTTTTATTTGGGCGTAGTTACTCCTTTCGGCTAATAACGGCCAAAATCGATAACAAGAGTGAATGCCTCACTCGAAGCAACTTTTTAAGCAAGGGAAGTTTATGAATTCAAAGGAGGCGAAAGTTGGCCGGGACCGGCGCCATGACTTCCTGTTTCCCGTGACAAGGCTCCTTCCGTAGGTTCCTGTTGCGGGGACTGTGCCGTCAGGGCGGCGCGTCCCCGTTCTGTAGGGGTGGCGCTGGAAGAGTGCGGGTAAATTGCCGTCACGGCTATTACCGATTGGTCATCGGCGGGCAGCAGAAATGCGTCGGCAGGGCCGGGGCGGGCACCAGCGGGCACGCCGATCCGCTGCCAGAGCCGGCAGCAGAGCGGTCGCGAAGATTTGTAAGGGGATTATTCGACGTACGAGATATCAGCGTGCTGTGTGACGCTTCTGTGCGGCGGGAGTCGCGAGGTAGCGGGTGATCACCTCGACGCCACGGTTGAGGTGCTGCTCCAGCATTTCGAGCGAGCGCGGGATGTCGCGCTCGATCACGGCCTGGAGCATGGCGCGATGGTCATCCTGGGACAGCTTGCCCAGGCCCATGGCTTCCAGATTGAAACGCAGAAAACGTTCTTCTTCATTCAGACCGTCTTCCACCAGACGCAGCAGTCGCTGATTGGGCGCCTTGCTGTACAGGGCCATGTGGAACAGACGGTTGAGGCGGCCGATCTCGTTGTAGTCGTGCTGCGCTTCCAGTTCTTCGATGTAGCCGGCGGCGAGTTGATGCTCGGCCTCAGTCAGCAGCGGAATGGACTGCCGCAATGCCTCCGATTCGAGCAAAATGCGCAACTCGTAGGTTTCAGCGGCATCGCCCTGGATCAGTGGCGCGACTACGGCGCCTTTGTGCGTGGTGACGCTGAGCAGCTCTTGCGCTTCGAGCTGACGCAAGGCTTCGCGCACCGGCATGCGGCTGACCCCGAACAGATCGGCCAGATCCTGCTGGCGCAGCGCAGTGCCACAGGGCAGGCGGCCATCGAGAATGGCCGAGCGCAGGGTTTCTTCAATCACCGACCGGGCCAGATGCGCAGGAATCGGTCCCTCGACTTTAATGCTGTGCAGCGGTTTGGGCTTCTGAGTCACGACAACACACCCTGTAGGTCGCAATATTTGGATCCAAATGACACTAGTGATTGCTCTACAGGTTGTCAAACCTTGTAAAACAAAGCGCTGCAATCTCAAGTCTAGCGCGTCTTCGATGATCTCACGGTGCCATTGTTTTTTGCCGGGCTAAGCTTCACCATCAAACGCTTCCTTTCTGTCCTTCTGGAAACCTGCAGTGGCGGTACGTTTCGCGATCCCTCGGACCTTGCGCTGGCTTGGCTGCGCATTGCTGCTGGCCGGCGTCATGCTGGGCGGTCTGCACGCCGATTGGGATTTTTCCGCGATCAGCCGCAAGGCCACTGCTCTTTATGGGCCACTGGGCGCCGGGCAGCAGCGCATCGATGCCTGGCAGAATCTGCTGGCGACGCAGAAGCAGGCCAGTGAGATGGACAAGCTCAAAGTGGTGAACCTGTTCTTCAACAAGCAGGTGCGTTACGTCGAAGACATCGATCTGTGGCGCGAAGTGGATTACTGGGAAACCCCGATCGAAGCGCTGTGGAAGGGCGCCGGCGACTGTGAAGACTATGCCATCGCCAAGTATTTCAGCCTGCGCCATCTCGGCGTTTCCAGTGACAAGCTGCGCATCACCTACGTCAAGGCGCTGCGCCAGAACCGCGCGCACATGGTGTTGACGTACTATGCGACCCCCGATGCCATGCCGCTGGTGCTCGACAGCCTGATCGATCCGATCCAGCCGGCGGCGCAGCGGACCGATTTGCTGCCGGTCTATTCTTTCAATGCCGAAGGTCTGTATCTGCCAGGCGCCAAGGGTAATAAAAAGGTCGGCGACACCAAACGCCTGTCGCGCTGGCAGGATGTGCTGAAAAAAATGCAGGCCGAAGGTTTTCCGGTCGAGACGACTAACTAGGAGCACGCGCTCAGATGTCTTTGTTCAAACAGCTGTTGATCGCTATCTGTCTGTTCCTGGTCGTGGCCTTCACCGGCAGCTTCATGGTCAGCCTGGAGAGCTCGCGCACCCAGTACGTCAACCAGTTGCGCTCCCACGCACAGGACGCGGCGACGGCGCTGGCGTTGTCGCTGACGCCGAATATCGACGACCCGGCGATGGTCGAGTTGCTGGTCAGTTCGATTTTCGACAGCGGTTATTACGCGAGCATCCGCGTGGTCGACGTGAAGACCGAGCAGACCATTGTCGAGCGCAGCGGTACCCCGGCGGTGAGCAACGTGCCGGACTGGTTCGTCAAATTGATCGGCCTCGAACCGGCTGGTGGCGATGCACTGGTCAGTCGTGGCTGGGAGCAGGCGGCGCGGGTCGAAGTCGTCAGCCATCCGATGTTCGCCGTGGCCAAGCTGTGGCAGAGCGCACTGGGCAGCCTTGGCTGGTTGCTGATCTGCGGTGCATTGAGTGCGGTGCTCGGCGCGCTGTTGCTGCGTCGGCAGTTGAAGCCCCTCGATTACATGGTCCAGCAGTCCCATGCGATTGCCCGCCGCGAGTTTCTCAGCCTGCCGGATCTGCCGCGCACGCCTGAATTGCGTCGCGTGGTGCAGGCGATGAATCAGATGGTCGAGAAGCTCAAGACGCTGTTTCAGGAGCAGGCCGAGCGCAGTGAAAAACTGCGTACCGAGTCCTATCAGGACAACCTCACCGGCCTGGCCAACCGTCGTTATTTCGAGATGCAACTGAACAACCGTGTGAGCAACCCGGAGCAGGCCAGTTCCGGTTATTTGCTGCTGTTGCGGGTCAAGGATCTGGCCGGGCTCAACCAGCGTCTCGGCGGCCAGCGTACCGACCAATTGCTCAAGGCCGTCGGCGAGCAACTGACCCGCGAGTGCGCCAGATATCCACAAACCCAGGACTTGGTCACGCGTATTCGCGGCGGTGAATTCGCCGTGCTGGCGCCGGGGCTGGTGCGCGAGGAAGCACTGCAGCTGGCGCAGAATCTCGACAATGCCCTGAGCAGCCTGCATGCCACTGGCGCGACCGATGTGCCGGCGGTGGCTTCGATCGGGCTGGCGCCCTTCGCCCACGGTGACTCCCCGCAAGCGGTGCTGACACTGGGCGATCAGGCGCTCGCGCAGGCCGAAGGGCAGGGCGAGCAGAATTGGGCGTGTATCGATCAGAGTCTGGTGGCGGAGGTCGGTGATGACCATCACGCTTGGCATCGACTGCTGGATCAGGCCTTGAGTCAGCAGCGTTTCGAGTTGTATTTCCAGCCGGTGGTCGCCGCGCAGGACACGCAACTGGTGCTGCATTACAAGGTCCTGTCGCGCCTGCTCGACGAGCAGGGCCAAACCATTCCCGCCGGGCGCTTTCTGCCGTGGCTGGAGCGCTTCGGCTGGACCGCGCGGCTTGATCGGCTGATGCTCGAACGCGTGCTCGAGCAGATGAAGGGGCACGAGGATTCGCTGGCGCTGAACCTGTCCTCGGCGACCCTGGCTGACCCGCAGGCGCTGAACAAGGTCTTCGAGATTCTGCGCGCGCATTCCAATCTCGGCGCGCGTCTTACTCTGGAAATCGGCGAGGAGCAGTTGCCTGAACAGGCGGTGCTGGAGCAGTTGACCCGACGCCTGCGCGAGCTCGGTTTCTCGCTGAGCCTGCAACGCTTCGGCGGGCGCTTCAGCATGATCGGCAACCTGGCGCGGTTGGGTCTGGCGTATTTGAAGATCGATGGCAGCTACATTCGGGCGATCGATCAGGAGAGCGACAAGCGCCTGTTCATCGAAGCGATCCAGCGCGCGGCGCACAGCATCGATCTGCCGCTGATTGCCGAGCGGGTCGAGACTGAAGGGGAGTTGTCAGTGATTCGCGAGATGGGCTTGTATGGCGTGCAGGGGCAGTTGCTCGGTGAGCCGAAGCCTTGGGGGTGAGCCAAGAAGCGCCCTCACCCTAACCCTCTCCCAGAGGGAGAGGGGACTGGCCGTGGGATATTTACGAGATACGCCGACGTGCAAGAGCTCCACTGAATCCAGAATCGACTCGATCTCTCAGGTCGATGGATAGCGCAAGACACCTCGATCGGCCCCCTCTCCCTCCGGGAGAGGGCTGGGGTGAGGGTAAGCTTTGGATCCTGGGAGGATCAGATCAACCCGCCCTCATCCTCATCGATCAACTGGCTCAACCCGCCCAGCGCTTCACGTGCCTGGGTACGATCCATCAGTTTGGCCTGGGCCGCCGCTGGCAGGTCAGTGACGCGGATCACGCCTTTCTGGGTCAGCACCTGAATCAGGTCGTCGAGTACCCGAATCATTTCAAAGTCGCTCTGCTTGAGCTGTTTGAGGCTGTTTTCCACGGCTTCGTTGGCGTACCACGCCTGAATCTCATGGTTATCGGCGGGCAGCGTTTCCGTGGCCT
The DNA here is from genome assembly GCF_001425545.1 of Pseudomonas sp. Leaf434. NCBI lineage: Bacteria > Pseudomonadati > Pseudomonadota > Gammaproteobacteria > Pseudomonadales > Pseudomonadaceae > Pseudomonas > Pseudomonas sp. Leaf434. Next base: position 21,286 of record NZ_LMQZ01000002.1, read on the forward strand.
CGGCGTACGCCGCAGCTTCCACGCGAATCAACTGGCCTTGCGCATCGCGTTGCACGTAAAACATTGAGCATCCCTCACAAATGAACAGCGTCATGCTGTCAGCAGCATAGCCAACTGCGCGCCAGTATGCGGGGCGCCGATGAAATCGTCACCGCTGCATTGCCCGCAAACGCGACGGCCGCCTCACAGGAGGCGGCCGTTGTTGTTTCAGCCTCAGCTGTTGTTGTGATCGACCTTGATGGTCGGGTCGCTGCCGGCAATCAGGTTGTGCAGGTTGGCGCTCGCCCAGTTGTTGCCTTCCAGTTTGATCGTCACGTCCGGCGTGGCCGCAGCGGCATCGCCCGAGTTGAATTTGCCCGCCGAGCTGACTTGCAGCGACGACGTGCCATCCACCGTGGTGATCTTCAGGAAGTTGTCGATCGTGCTGCCGGTCTCGCCCTGCAACAGGTCGCGCAGGTCGATGCGGTCGCCTTCGCTGGCTTTGAAATCCTTGATCACGTCGTTACCGGTGTCGCCCGACTTCCAGACGAAGGTGTCGCCACCGGAACCGCCAATCAGGATGTCATTGCCCTGACCGCCGATCAGCGTGTCGTTGCCGGTGCCGCCGAGCAGGATGTCATTGCCTTTGCCGCCGTCGAGCAGGTCGGTGCCGCCCGAGCCGAACAGGATGTCATTGCCTGCGCCACCGAGCAGCGTGTCGTTGCCATCGTGCGCGCCGGATACATCGAACGCCTGATAGTGCTCGGTGATGTACTGGTGCACATTGCTGGTGGTGACTTTGCTGACATCAACGCCGGTTTCCTTGGCGACGAACGCCTGCATCGCCTGGTAACCCTCGCCGGCAATGCCGTTGAAGCTGACCAGATCGCCGAACAGGATGTCGTTGCCTTCGCCACCATTGACGGTGTCGTTACCCGGCATCGTCGCTTCGGTATGGCCGATGATCGAGTTGGCCAGATCCTTCGGATCGATGTTGGTTTGCGGCGTTTTGTCCGAATCGTACGGCTTGAGGTCGTTGAGGCTGACGTCGTTGTTCAGACCAATGGCTTCGACGCTCGACAATCCGTTCAACAAAGCGAAGCCGCTGGTCGAATTGCTGGTCGTCGACGAGTTGGTGCTGTTGCCGGTACCCGCGAGGTTCGACAATTCATAAGTACCGTCGCCCTGCGCATGAATCGTGCCCAGCGTTTCGCTGCTCCAGCCCCACCACGAGTTGTAGGTTTGCAGCACAACGCTGCCGGCACTGTTGATGGTCAGGTAGTGCGAGTTGTCGATGTAGGTGCTGAACGTGTCGCCCTGCTTGTAGTTGCTGGTGTTTACCACGCTGTCGAGTTTCACGTTGCCATACAGCGTCGGGTTGGTCTGCTCGCCGGTCTGGTAGTAAGTCGGCTGGCCGTCGGTGATGAAGTACGTGAGGTTCTTCGCCCCGGTGTTGGCCACTGCGTCGGCGCTCTGGAACCAGTTGGCCGTGGTCTTGAACACGTCCTCGTAGTTGGTACCGCCGCCAGAGCCCATCGAGTTGAGTACGGCTTTGAGCATCGTCAGCGCGTTCGGGTCGTTGAGATTCACCGACACCGATTTGTTGACCTGGGTATCGAAGTCCACCAGGAAGATGTTCACCGTGCCCGAGTTGCTGCCGCCAAGGCTTTGCTTGAGGCTGTTGAACACCGAGGTCAGCGAGTCTTTCGCGGCGTTCAGCGACGAAGTGCTCATGCTGCCCGAGCTGTCGACCATGAACGCGATGTTGTAGTTGGTGCCCGGCACCACGGTCAGGCCGCCGATGTCAGCGACGATGATGTCGTTGGCGTCGGTGCCGATGACGTTGTCATCACCCGAGGTGGCGGTGACCGCGTTGTACACCGCAGGCACTACCGTGACCGGAATGGTCGCGGTGCTGCTCGCGGAGCCACCGACCTGTTCGGTGGACGTCGAGGTCACGGTCAGGTTGAACTGGCCGTTGTAGTAGGTCGGCGGAGTCACGGTCAGAGAGCCGAGGTTCCAGCCGGTGACGTTGGCTTCGCCATTGCTCGCGGTAACGGTGAAGGTATGCCCCGCGCCATCGCTGAGCACCGAACCGACCGGTGCGCCGCTGATCTTCACGCTCAGGGTTTCCGAGCCGTCGGTGTCGGTCAGCGCGGTGCTGATTGCCGACAGTTTCACCGTGGTGCCTTCAGCGCCGGTGTTGAGCTTGTAGCCGTCGTAATAACCTTCGCCGTTGGTGCCGTGCAGATCGGAGACGGTCACGCCCGAGTTGATCAGGTCCTGCACACCGGTGTAGATCGGCACGCCGGCGTTGCTCAGATCGATTGGCGTGCCGCCGTTGACCGACAGGTTGACGTCGTAGCTGCCCGGGCCGCTCTGGTTGTGGTGATAGATGTCGAGCGTGTAGTAACCGCTGGTGGTCGGGGTGAACGAGCCGTTGATCGCACCGCCCGCGCCCCAGGTACCCGACGCCACGTTCTTGCCGCCGATGGTGATCAGCAGGCTGTCATCGGCCACGCCGCTGAAGCTGTAGGTCTTGCCGGCTTGCAGGTAGATCAGGCCCGAGGTCTTCGACGCCGTACCGGCGGCGACACTGCCGTCAGACTGCACGTTGGTGACGTTGCCGCTGGAGTTCGGTTTGCCGGCGGCGTCGATCACGTTTTTCAGGGTGGTCGAGTTCGCGCCGCTGCCGTCAGTGCCCAGCCCCGAGAGACCGGTCCAGACTTCCTTGATCAGGCCAGTGGATTTCACGCTGTTGTCAGCCACGGCTACGGTCGGCGCATCCGCCACTGGCGTGATGTCGATCTTCACCGTGCCGGTGCTGCCCAGCGTCTGGCCATCGGTAGGCTGGAACTTGATCTGTGCGTAGTCCGCCTGCTTGTTGCCCAGACCGGTGCCGCCGTAACCGTTGGTGCCCGACTCGTTGGCATCCGGCAGGAAGCGCAGCTTGCCGGCGTCGATGTCGGCCTTGCTGAAGGTCTGGTTGTTGGCAACATCCTTCCAGGTCGAGCCGTCCAAATACTGCAGTTTGCCCTCGCCCGGCAGCTGCGTGATCTTGATACCAAGGCTGCTCGCCGGGCTGTCGACATCGCTGACGCCAAAGGTCGACCAGCCGAGTACCAGCGGCGTGTCTTCGGTGCCGGTGACATTGCTCGGCGCAGCGACCGGTGCATCGTTGACCGCCACCACGTTGACTGTGGTCGTCGCGGTGTTGGAGTAATTGCCGCCATCAGTCACCGTCACAGTGATGACCCGTGGCACGGTGCTCGGGTTTTCGCTGCTGTTGGTGAAGCTGATGTTCTTGATGGCCTGCATGTAGTCGGCCAGGGTCGCGTTACCCGAGAGGGTCAGGGTCACCGTGCCGTTGGTGCTGTTGGCATTGATGGTGATGCCGTTGACGCTGTTGCCCAGATTCAGCGCATCGCCGTCCTGACGGTTGGTCAGTACCACAGTGGCGCCGGTCAGCATCGTGCTGTCCGGGTCGGTGATGCTGATGTCGGTGTCAGCGATCGACACGCCGGCGCCCGGGGTGTTCTCGGTGAACGTCACTTTGTAATCGGCACCGGTCGCACCGCTGGAGTTGTTGGCATCCAGATCGAGCACCGGTGGCGCATCGTTGTCGATGATCGAGGTGCTGACGCTGCCATTGGTGCTGCTGACCGCGAGGTTCTCGAAGTTGCCGCCGGTAGCCGAATCGATCTTGACCACGAAGTTCTCGGTGCCTTCGGTGATCTTGTCATCGAGGGTGACGACGTTGAACTGCGCGCTGCTGGCGCCCGCCGGGATCTTCACGGTGTACACGCCGGTGAAGTCCGAACCGTCGGCAGCAGTGCCGCTGTAGACGATTTTCAGGGTCACTTCGGTCTGCGCCGGGTGATTGAGGCTGACGGTATAGCTGGCGGTCTGGCCTTCGGTCACCGAGCTGCTGCCAGTGATGCTGACGGTGGTGGTGTCGATGGTGTCGGTGACGCTGGTCACCGCTGGCGTGGTGCTCGGTACCAGTTTTTCGAAGCTGCCTCCGGTGGCGCTGCTGATGGTCGCCTGCACGGTGCCGGCGTCTTTGTAGACGTCGTCAGCTGGCGCTGGAACGTTCACGGTGCCGGTGGTTTCGCCCGCTTTGATGGTGATCACGGCACCGTTCGACAGGGTCACGGTCACAGGCGATCCTGCGGCGTTGGTCAACGTTGCGGTGTAAGTGATCTGGCCACCTTCGGCCACGGAGCCGGTTGCGCTCAGTGACAGATTGGTGGTGTCGACGGTGTCGGTCACGGTGGTGCTGACCGGAGTCTTGTCGGCGACGAGGTTTTCGAAATTGCCGCCGCTGACGTTGGTAATCGAGTTGGTCAGCGGAGCGTTGCCGGTCAACGCATCGTTCGGTGCGACGGCAGTTACGGTGCCGGTAGTCTGGCCGACCGCGATGGTGATGTTCTGGCCGTTGGCCAAAGTGACCACCACTGGCGAACCGGTGACTGGCGCGCCGACGGTCGCGGTGTAGACGACGTTGCCGCCTTCTGCCGCTGTGGCGGTTGCGCTCAGTTTTACGGTGGTGGTATCGATGGTGTCGGTGACGCTGGTCACTGCTGGCGTGGTGCTCGGTACCAGTTTTTCGAAGTTGCCACCGGTGGCGCTGCTGATGGTCGCCTGCACGGAGCCGGCGTCTTTGTAGACGTCGTCGGACGGTGCAGGAACGGTTGCGGTGCCGCTGGTTTCACCAGCCTTGATAGTGATCACTGCACCGTTCGACAAGGTCACGGTCACTGGCGAACCAGCGGCGTTGGTCAGGGTCGCGGTGTAGGTGATCTGGCCACCTTCGGCCACCGAGTTGGTGGCGCTCAAAGACAGATTGGTGGTGTCGACGGTGTCGGTCACGGTGGTGCTGACCGGGGTCTTGTCGGCGACGAGATTCTCGAAATTGCCGCCGCTGACGTTGGTGATGNGACAGATTGGTGGTGTCGACGGTGTCGGTCACGGTGGTGCTGACCGGGGTCTTGTCGGCGACGAGATTCTCGAAATTGCCGCCGCTGACGTTGGTGATGGCGTTGGTGATCGGCGCATGGCCGGTCAGCGCATCGTTCGCAGCAACAGCGGTTGCAGTGCCAGTAGTCTGGCCGACGCCGATGGTGATGGTCTGGCCGTTGGCCAGAGTTACCACAACTGGCGAGCCGGTGACCGGAGCGCCGACGGTGGCGGTGTAGGTCACGGTGCCGCCTTCAGCTACCGAAGTGTCAGCGGTCAGTTTGACGGTCGAAGTGTCGATGGTGTCAGTGACTGTCGTCACGGCCGGAGCAGTGCTTGGTACCAGGTTTTCGAAATTACCACCGGTAGCGCTAGTGATCGTCGCCTGCACAGAACCGGCGTCTTTGTAGACGTCGTCGGACGGTGCAGGAACAGTTGCGGTGCCGGTGGTTTCACCAGCCTTGATAGTGATGACAGCGCCGTTCGACAAGGTGACTGTCACAGGCGAGCCAGCGGCGTTGGTCAGGGTCGCGGTGTAGGTGATCTGGCCACCTTCGGCCACCGAGTTGGTGGCGCTCAAGGACAGATTGGTGGTGTCGACGGTGTCGGTCACGGTGGTGCTGACCGGGGTCTTGTCGGCGACGAGATTCTCGAAATTGCCGCCGCTGACGTTGGTGATCGCATTGGTGATCGGCGCATGGCCGGTCAGCGCATCGTTCGGAGCAACAGCGGTTGCGGTGCCGATAGTCTGGCCGACGCCGATGGTGATGGTCTGGCCGTTGGCCAGAGTCACGACCACAGGCGAGCCAGTAACTGGCGCACCAACCGTGGCGGTGTAAGTCACGGTGCCGCCTTCAGCGACCGAAGTATCGGCGGTCAGTTTGACGGTCGAAGTGTCGATGGTGTCGGTGACCTGGGTGATCGCAGGCGTAGTGCTCGGAACGAGGTTCTCGAAGTTACCGCCGGTAGCGCTGGTGATCGTCGCCTGGACGGAACCGGCGTCTTTGTAGACGTCATCGGACGGGGCCGCAACGGTTGCGGTGCCGGTGGTTTCGCCTGCTTTGATGGTGATCACAGCGCCGTTCGACAAGGTCACGGTCACTGGCGAACCAGCGGCGTTGGTCAGGGTCGCGGTGTACGTGATCTGGCCACCTTCGGCCACCGAGTTGGTGGCGCTCAAGGACAGATTGGTGGTGTCGACGGTGTCGGTCACGGTGGTGCTGACCGGGGTCTTGTCGGCNATCTGGCCACCTTCGGCCACCGAGTTGGTGGCGCTCAAGGACAGATTGGTGGTGTCGACGGTGTCGGTCACGGTGGTGCTGACCGGGGTCTTGTCGGCAACCAGATCTTCGAAGTTGCCACCGGTTACGCCAGTGATCGAGTTGGTGATCGGAGCGTTGCCCGTCAGCGCATCGTTCGGAGCAACAGCGGTTGCAGTGCCAGTAGTCTGGCCGACACCGATGGTGATGGTCTGGCCGTTGGCCAGAGTCACGACCACGGGCGAACCGGTGACCGGAGCGCCCACAGTGGCGGTGTAGGTGACCGTGCCGCCTTCAGCCACCGATGTATCGGCGGTCAGTTTGACTGTCGAGGTATCGATGGTGTCGGTGACAGCCGTCACCGCTGGAGCAGTGCTCGGTACCAGGTTCTCGAAGTTGCCACCGGTAGCGCTAGTGATCGTTGCCTGGACGGAACCGGCATCTTTGTAGACGTCATCGGACGGTGCCGGAACAGTTGCGGTGCCGGTGGTTTCGCCAGCCTTGATGGTGATCACGGCGCCGTTCGACAGGGTCACGGTCACTGGCGAGCCAGCGGCGTTGGTCAGCTCAGCGACAGGTTGGTGGTGTCGGTAACGTCCGTGACAGAAGTCGAAACTGGAGTTTTGTCTGCAACCAGATCTTCGAAATTGCCGCCAGTTACGCCAGTGATCGAGTTGGTGATCGGGGCGTTGCCGGTCAGCGCATCGTTCGCAGCAACAGCGGTTGCAGTGCCAGTAGTCTGGCCGACACCGATGGTGATGGTCTGGCCGTTGGCCAGAGTTACCACAACTGGCGAGCCGGTGACCGGAGCGCCGACTGTGGCGGTGTAGGTCACGGTGCCGCCTTCAGCCACCGAAGTGTCGGCGGTCAGTTTGACTGTCGAGGTATCGATGGTGTCGGTGACAGCCGTCACGGCCGGAGCTGTGCTCGGTACCAGATTCTCGAAGTTGCCACCGGTAGCGCTAGTGATCGTTGCCTGGACGGAACCGGCATCTTTGTAGACGTCATCGGACGGTGCCGGAACGGTCACATTACCGCTGGTTTCGCCAGCCTTGATGGTGATCACAGCACCGTTCGACAGGGTCACGGTCACTGGCGAGCCAGCGGCGTTGGTCAGCGTAGCGGTGTAAACGATCGAGCCACCTTCGGCCACGGAACCGGTCGCACTCAGCGACAGGTTGGTGGTGTCGGTAACGTCCGTGACAGAAGTCGAAACTGGAGTTTTGTCTGCAACCAGATCTTCGAAATTGCNGCCACGGAACCGGTCGCACTCAGCGACAGGTTGGTGGTGTCGGTAACGTCCGTGACAGAAGTCGAAACTGGAGTTTTGTCTGCAACCAGATCTTCGAAATTGCCGCCAGTTACGCCTGTGATCGAGTTGGTGATCGGGGCGTTGCCGGTCAGCGCATCGTTCGCAGCAACAGCAGTTGCAGTGCCAGTAGTCTGGCCAATGCCGATGGTGATGGTCTGACCGTTGGCCAGAGTTACCACAACTGGCGAGCCGGTGACCGGAGCGCCGACTGTGGCGGTGTAAGTCACGGTGCCGCCTTCAGCGACCGAAGTATCGGCGGTCAATTTGACGGTCGAGGTATCGATGGTGTCGGTGACAGTCGTCACGGCCGGAGCTGTGCTTGGTACCAAGTTCTCGAAGTTGCCACCGGTAGCGCTAGTGATCGTTGCCTGGACGGAACCGGCGTCTTTGTAAACGTCGTCGGACGGTGCAGGAACAGTTGCGGTGCCGGTGGTTTCGCCAGCCTTGATGGTGATCACAGCGCCGTTCGACAAGGTCACGGTCACTGGCGAGCCAGCGGCGTTGGTCAGGGTCGCGGTGTACGTGATCTGGCCACCTTCCGCCACCGAATTGCTGGCGCTCAAGGACAGATTTGTAGTGTCGGTAACGTCGGTGACAGAAGTTGAAACTGGAGTTTTGTCCGCCACCAGATCTTCGAAATTGCCGCCAGTTACGCCAGTGATCGAGTTGGTGATCGGAGCATTACCGGCCAACGCATCGTTCGCAGCAACAGCGGTTGCGGTGCCGGTAGTCTGGCCGACGCCGATGGTGATGGTCTGACCGTTGGCCAGAGTCACGACCACAGGCGAGCCGGTGAMTGGTCTGACCGTTGGCCAGAGTCACGACCACAGGCGAGCCGGTGACTGGCGCGCCGACGGTGGCGGTGTAAGTCACGGTGCCGCCTTCAGCCACCGAAGTATCGGCGGTCAATTTGACGGTCGACGTGTCGATGGTGTCGGTGACTGTCGTCACGGCCGGAGCAGTGCTCGGCACCAGGTTTTCGAAGTTGCCACCGGTAGCACTGGTGATCGTCGCCTGGACGGAACCGGCGTCTTTGTAGACGTCATCGGACGGGGCCGGAACGGTTGCGGTGCCGGTGGTTTCGCCAGCCTTGATGGTGATGACAGCACCGTTCGACAGGGTCACGGTCACTGGCGAGCCAGCGGCGTTGGTCAGTGTCGCGGTGTAAACGATCGAGCCACCTTCGGCCACGGAGCCGGTCGCGCTCAGCGACAGATTGGTGGTGTCGGAAACGTCGGTGACAGTGGTCGAAACCGGTGTTTTATCCGCCACCAGATCTTCGAAATTGCCGCCGCTCACGCCAGTGATCGAGTTGGTGATCGCCGATGGTGATGGTCTGACCGTTGGCCAGAGTCACGACCACAGGCGAGCCGGTGACTGGCGCGCCGACGGTGGCGGTGTAAGTCACGGTGCCGCCTTCAGCCACCGATGTATCGGCGGTCAATTTGACGGTCGACGTATCGATGGTGTCGGTGACAGTCGTCACGGCTGGAGCAGTGCTCGGTACCAGGTTCTCGAAGTTGCCTCCGGTAGCACTGGTGATCGTCGCCTGCACAGAGCCGGCATCTTTGTAGACGTCATCAGACGGTGCAGGAACGGTCACATTACCGCTGGTTTCACCAGCCTTGATGGTGATCACTGCACCGTTCGACAAGGTCACGGTCACTGGCGAGCCAGCGGCGTTGGTCAGGGTCGCGGTGTAAGTGATCTGGCCACCTTCCGCCACCGAATTGCTGGCGCTCAAGGACAGATTTGTCGTGTCGGCAACGTCGGTGACAGAAGTCGAAACTGGAGTTTTGTCCGCAACCAGATCTTCGAAATTGCCGCCGCTCACGCCAGTGATCGAGTTGGTGATCGGGGCGTTGCCGGTCAGCGCATCGTTCGCAACAACAGCGGTTGCAGTGCCAGTAGTCTGGCCGACGCCGATGGTGATGGTCTGGCCGTTGGCCAGAGTTACCACAACTGGCGAGCCGGTGACCGGAGCACCCACAGTGGCGGTGTAGGTGACCGTGCCGCCTTCAGCCACCGATGTATCGGCGGTCAGTTTGACTGTCGAGGTATCGATGGTGTCGGTGACAGTCGTCACGGCCGGAGCTGTGCTCGGTACCAGATTCTCGAAGTTGCCACCGGTAGCGCTAGTGATCGTTGCCTGGACGGAACCGGCGTCTTTGTAGACGTCGTCGGACGGGGCCGGAACAGTTGCGGTGCCGGTGGTTTCGCCAGCCTTGATGGTGATCACGGCGCCGTTCGACAGGGTCACGGTCACTGGCGAGCCAGCGGCGTTGGTCA
>NZ_LMQZ01000003.1:0-15768 GCF_001425545.1 Pseudomonas sp. Leaf434
CAGATGACTGTTACCCTGATCAAAACCATCGCGATGGAAGACGGTCTGCGTTTCGCTATCCGTGAAGGCGGTCGTACCGTCGGCGCTGGCGTCGTAGCAAAAATCATCGAATAAGCGGTTGTAATGTATTTTTCGGGCCGGCATAATGGTCGGCCTGATTTTGTTTTAGGTCAGTAGCTCAATTGGCAGAGCGACGGTCTCCAAAACCGTAGGTTGGGGGTTCGATTCCCTCCTGACCTGCCAGATTCACTCGGTGTATCTGGCTTTCTTTTCACAGGATCTTCATAGATGACTCCTAAAGCTGAAGCTCAAGGCTCTCGCTTCGATCTGCTCAAGTGGCTTGTAGTAGTCGCTTTAGTGGTTGTTGGCGTTGTTGGCAATCAGTATTACGCTGCTTCGCCGATCCTGTACCGTGTACTCGCTTTGCTTGCCATTGCTGCCGTAGCTGCCTTTGTAGGCCTGCAAACCGCGAAGGGCAAGTCTTTCTTTGTACTGGTTAAGGAAGCTCGCACCGAGATTCGTAAAGTCGTGTGGCCAACTCGCCAAGAAACCACGCAGACCACGCTGATTGTCGTGGCTGTTGTTCTGGTTATGGCGTTGCTGTTGTGGGGTCTTGATTCCCTGCTCGGCTGGCTTGTTTCCTTGATTGTCGGCTAAGGGTGTCCCGTGGCTAAGCGTTGGTATGTTGTGCATGCTTACTCGGGTTACGAGAAGCATGTGATGCGCTCGCTGATCGAGCGCGTAAAGCTGGCTGGCATGGAAGATGGCTTCGGCGAGATTCTGGTTCCCACTGAAGAAGTGGTTGAGATGCGTAACGGCCAGAAGCGCAAAAGCGAACGGAAGTTCTTTCCAGGCTATGTGCTGGTCCAAATGGATATGAACGAGGGTACTTGGCACTTGGTCAAGGATACTCCTCGGGTGATGGGTTTTATCGGCGGTACCGCTGACAAGCCTGCGCCAATTACAGATAAAGAGGCAGAAGCGATTCTGCGTCGCGTTGCTGATGGTAGCGACAAGCCGAAGCCGAAGACTTTGTTCGAGCCGGGCGAGACGGTACGTGTCAATGACGGTCCATTCGCTGATTTCAACGGCGTTGTGGAAGAAGTTAACTACGAAAAGAGCCGGATCCAAGTGGCAGTGCTCATTTTCGGTCGCTCTACTCCGGTGGAGCTCGAGTTCAGTCAGGTCGAGAAGGTCTAGCTGGACAAGCAATCCCAACCCCGCAGCCTTAGGCTGTGGGGTTTTGTCGTCACTGGGATAAACGCGCAAGTAACCGGGGAGCCTTTCGAGGCGTTCGAACCCGTAATTGGAGTGCCTCATGGCCAAGAAGATTACCGCTTACATCAAGCTGCAAGTGAAGGCCGCTCAGGCTAACCCAAGTCCACCGGTTGGTCCTGCTCTGGGTCAGCACGGCGTGAACATCATGGAATTCTGCAAGGCTTTCAACGCCCGTACTCAGGGTCTTGAGCCAGGTCTGCCGACTCCAGTGATCATCACTGTCTACAGCGACCGTAGCTTCACTTTCGAAACCAAATCCACCCCTGCTTCGGTTCTGCTGAAGAAGGCGGCCGGTCTGACCAGCGGTTCCGCTCGTCCGAACACCGTTAAGGTTGGCACTGTTACCCGTGCTCAGCTGGAAGAAATCGCGAAAACCAAAAACGCGGATCTGACTGCAGCTGATATGGATGCAGCCGTGCGTACTATCGCCGGTTCTGCTCGTAGCATGGGCCTTAACGTGGAGGGTGTGTAATGGCTAAGCTGACCAAGCGTCAAAAGGCTATCGCCGGCAAAATCGAAGCAGGCAAGGCCTACAACATTGTAGACGCCGCTGCTCTGCTGGCCGAGCTGTCGACTGTCAAGTTCAGCGAGTCGTTCGACGTTGCTGTAAACCTGGGTGTAGACCCGCGTAAATCCGACCAGGTTGTTCGTAGCGCTACTGTGCTGCCACACGGCACTGGCAAGACCGTTCGCGTTGCTGTGTTCACCCAGGGTCCAGCTGCTGAGGCCGCTCTGGCTGCCGGCGCTGATCGTGTAGGTATGGACGACCTGGCTGCCGAAATGAAAGGCGGCGACCTGAACTATGACGTAGTGATCGCATCCCCGGATGCCATGCGCGTTGTAGGTCAGTTGGGTCAGATCCTCGGTCCACGTGGCCTGATGCCTAACCCTAAAGTCGGCACCGTAACTCCAGACGTAGCCAACGCGGTCAAGAACGCCAAGGCTGGTCAGGTTCGTTATCGCACCGACAAAAACGGCATCATCCACACTTCCGTTGGCAAGATCGGCTTCGACGCCGTCAAGCTGAAGGAAAACGTTGAAGCCCTGATCGCTGATCTGAAGCGTATCAAGCCAGCTTCCTCGAAAGGTATTTACGTCAAGCGCGTTACCCTGAGCACCACTATGGGCCCAGGTCTGGTTATCGACCAGAGCTCGCTCGACGCGTAAGACAAAGGTTGGCGCGGATTGCCGCGCCAATTGAAAGATTGGGGTCCCTGCCTGGCGGGGGCTATCCAAGACCGTAGGCGGCGCAAGCCTTAAACCTCAAGCCTACGCAGATGGTGCTCCCGGTTCCTTACCGAATCAGACACCAAAACGACATTCGGTTCCGATCGAATGAAACGGTAACAAGCAGGAGTTAAACCCGTGGCAATTAATCTCGAAGACAAGAAGGCCATCGTCGCTGAAGTCAACGAGGCTGCCAAAGTCGCTCTGTCCGCTGTCGTGGTTGATGCACGTGGCGTAACAGTAGGCGCAATGACCGGACTCCGTAAAGAGGCTCGTGAAGCTGGCGTTTACGTACGTGTTGTACGTAACACCCTGCTCAAGCGCGCTGTTGCTGACACTCAATACAGTGTTCTCAACGACGTGTTCACCGGCCCGACCCTGATTGCATTCTCGAACGAACATCCGGGCGCTGCTGCCCGTATCTTCAAAGAGTTTGCCAAGGGTCAGGACAAGTTCGAGATCAAGGCAGCTGCGTTCGAGGGCAAGTTCCTCGCAGCTAATCAGATCGACGTACTGGCAACTCTGCCGACCCGTGACGAAGCAATTTCTCAGCTGATGAGCGTGATTCAAGGCGCAACCAGCAAATTGGCTCGTACTCTGGCGGCAATTCGCGACCAGAAAGAAGCTGCCGCAGCCTAAGGCTCGTCACTTCTCGCGTTTTTTGTTTATTTCGATGGTCGCGTAGGCCGTCCCCCAATTCAGGAATTGAGTCATGTCTCTGACTAACGAACAAATCATCGAAGCAATCGGCCAGAAATCCGTAGTGGAAATCGTTGAGCTGATCAAAGCGATGGAAGAAACCTTCGGTGTTACCGCTGCTGCCGCTTCGGCTGGCCCAGCTGTAGCTGCTGCTGCTGTTGAAGAGCAAACCGAGTTCAACGTTGTTCTGCTGGAAGCTGGCGAGAAGAAGGTTAACGTGATCAAGGCAGTTCGTGAACTGACCGGTCTGGGCCTGAAAGAAGCCAAAGAGAAAGTAGACGGCGCTCCTCAGGTTGTAGCTGAAGGCGTTTCGAAAGAAGCGGCTGAAGACGCCAAGAAGAAGCTGGAAGAAGCAGGCGCTAAAGTCGAGCTGAAGTAAGCATCGACTTTGCTCCTCCAGCCCGAGCGTCAAGCGACAGGCTGATGGCTGGTGGCTCTTGCCACCGGCCTTTTTCCGTTATTGGCAGCCGACTGGGTCGGTGCTGATAAAGGCGCTGTAACCACCCGATGCGGTGGCGCAAACCATGGGGTTTGCACGATTTTCTGGCTGCTCCCGTCGGGAGGGGCCAAACAAGCAGGTGACCAAGCTGGGGAACGCTGATGGCTTACTCATATACTGAGAAAAAACGTATCCGCAAGGACTTTAGCAAGTTGCCGGACGTCATGGATGTGCCTTACCTCCTGGCCATCCAGCTGGATTCGTATCGTGAATTCTTGCAAGCGGGAGCGACTAAAGATCAGTTCCGCGACGTGGGCCTGCATGCGGCCTTCAAATCCGTTTTCCCGATCATCAGCTACTCCGGCAATGCTGCGCTGGAGTACGTCGGTTATCGCCTGGGCGAACCGGCATTTGATGTCAAAGAATGCGTATTGCGCGGTGTAACTTTCGCCGTACCTTTGCGGGTAAAAGTGCGCCTGATCATTTTCGACAAAGAATCGTCGAACAAAGCGATCAAGGACATCAAAGAGCAAGAAGTCTACATGGGTGAAATCCCCCTGATGACTGAGAACGGTACCTTCGTAATCAACGGTACCGAGCGTGTTATCGTTTCCCAGCTGCACCGTTCCCCGGGCGTGTTCTTCGACCACGACCGCGGCAAGACGCACAGCTCCGGCAAACTGCTGTACTCGGCTCGCATCATTCCTTACCGCGGTTCGTGGCTGGACTTCGAATTCGACCCGAAAGACTGTGTCTTCGTGCGTATCGACCGTCGTCGCAAACTGCCGGCTTCGGTACTGCTGCGCGCACTCGGTTACACCACCGAAGAGGTGCTGGACGCGTTCTATACCACCAACGTATTCCACCTGAGCGGCGAAACCCTCAGCCTGGAACTGGTGCCATCGCGCCTGCGTGGTGAAGTTGCGGTTCTGGACATCCAGGACGAGAAGGGCAAGGTCATCGTTGAGCAAGGCCGCCGTATTACCGCGCGCCACATCAACCAGATCGAGAAAGCCGGTATCAAGACGCTGGACGTGCCACTGGACTACGTCCTCGGCCGCACCACCGCCAAGGCTATCGTGCACCCGGCTACCGGCGAAATCCTGGCCGAATGCAACACCGAGCTGAACACTGAAGTCCTGGCAAAGATCGCCAAGGCCCAGGTGGTTCGCATCGAGACCCTGTACACCAACGACATCGACTGCGGTCCGTTCGTCTCCGACACGCTGAAGATCGACTCCACCAGCAACCAACTGGAAGCGCTGGTCGAGATCTATCGCATGATGCGTCCAGGCGAGCCGCCAACCAAAGACGCTGCCGAGACCCTGTTCAACAACCTGTTCTTCAGCCCTGAGCGTTATGACCTGTCTGCGGTCGGCCGGATGAAGTTCAACCGTCGTATCGGTCGTACCGAGATCGAAGGTTCGGGAGTGCTGTGCAAGGAAGACATCGTCGCGGTCCTGAAGACTCTGGTCGACATCCGCAACGGTAAAGGCATCGTCGATGACATCGACCACCTGGGTAACCGTCGTGTTCGCTGCGTAGGCGAAATGGCCGAGAACCAGTTCCGCGTTGGCCTGGTACGTGTTGAGCGTGCGGTCAAAGAGCGTCTGTCGATGGCTGAAAGCGAAGGCCTGATGCCGCAAGATCTGATCAACGCCAAGCCAGTGGCTGCCGCGGTGAAAGAGTTCTTCGGTTCCAGCCAGCTGTCGCAGTTCATGGACCAGAACAACCCGCTGTCCGAGATCACCCACAAGCGTCGTGTCTCTGCACTCGGCCCTGGCGGTCTGACTCGTGAGCGCGCAGGCTTCGAAGTCCGTGACGTACACCCGACTCACTACGGTCGTGTCTGCCCGATTGAAACGCCGGAAGGTCCGAACATCGGCCTGATCAACTCCCTGGCTGCGTACGCTCGCACCAACCAGTACGGCTTCCTGGAAAGCCCGTACCGCGTGGTGAAAGAGGGTGTGGTCACCGACGAGATCGTGTTCCTGTCCGCTATTGAAGAAGCCGATCACGTGATCGCGCAGGCTTCGGCGACCATGAACGAGCAGAAAGTCCTGATCGACGAACTGGTTGCCGTACGTCACCTGAACGAATTCACCGTCAAGGCGCCGGAAGACGTCACCCTGATGGACGTTTCGCCGAAGCAGGTTGTGTCGGTTGCAGCGTCGCTGATTCCGTTCCTCGAGCACGACGACGCCAACCGTGCGTTGATGGGTTCGAACATGCAGCGTCAGGCTGTACCGACTCTGCGCGCTGACAAGCCGCTGGTAGGTACCGGCATGGAGCGTAACGTAGCCCGTGACTCCGGCGTTTGCGTCGTGGCTCGTCGTGGTGGCGTGATCGACTCCGTCGACGCCAGCCGTATCGTGGTTCGTGTTGCCGATGACGAAGTTGAAACCGGTGAAGCCGGTGTCGACATCTACAACCTGACCAAATACACCCGCTCGAACCAGAACACCTGCATCAACCAGCGTCCGCTGGTACGTAAAGGTGATCGGGTTCAGCGTAGCGACATCATGGCCGACGGCCCGTCCACCGACATGGGTGAGCTGGCACTGGGTCAGAACATGCGCATCGCGTTCATGGCATGGAACGGCTTCAACTTCGAAGACTCCATCTGCCTGTCCGAGCGTGTTGTTCAGGAAGACCGTTTCACCACGATCCACATTCAGGAACTGACCTGTGTGGCCCGTGACACCAAGCTTGGCCCAGAGGAAATCACTGCGGACATCCCGAACGTGGGTGAAGCTGCACTGAACAAGCTGGACGAAGCCGGTATCGTTTACGTAGGTGCTGAAGTAGGCGCAGGCGACATTCTGGTGGGTAAGGTCACTCCGAAAGGCGAGACCCAACTGACTCCGGAAGAAAAACTGCTGCGTGCAATCTTCGGTGAAAAAGCCAGCGACGTTAAAGACACCTCCCTGCGCGTGCCAACCGGCACCAAAGGTACTGTCATCGACGTACAGGTCTTCACCCGCGACGGCGTTGAGCGTGATGCTCGTGCACTGTCGATCGAGAAGTCCCAGCTGGACGAGATCCGCAAGGATCTGAACGAAGAGTTCCGCATCGTTGAAGGCGCGACTTTCGAACGTCTGCGTTCCGCACTGGTAGGCCACAAGGCCGAAGGCGGCGCCGGCCTGAAGAAAGGTCAGGACATCACCGACGAAGTACTCGACGGTCTTGAGCACGGCCAGTGGTTCAAACTGCGCATGGCTGAAGATGCGCTGAACGAGCAGCTCGAGAAGGCTCAGGCCTACATCGTTGATCGTCGCCGTCTGCTGGACGACAAGTTCGAAGACAAGAAGCGCAAACTGCAGCAGGGCGATGACCTGGCTCCAGGCGTGCTGAAAATCGTCAAGGTTTACCTGGCAATCCGTCGCCGCATCCAGCCGGGCGACAAGATGGCCGGTCGTCACGGTAACAAGGGTGTGGTCTCCGTGATCATGCCGGTTGAAGACATGCCGCACGATGCCAATGGCACCCCGGTCGACGTGGTCCTCAACCCGCTGGGCGTACCTTCGCGTATGAACGTTGGTCAGATCCTCGAAACCCACCTGGGCCTCGCGGCCAAAGGTCTGGGCGAGAAGATCAACCGGATGGTCGAAGAGCAGCGTAAAGTCGCTGAACTGCGCACTTTCCTGGACGAGATCTACAACCAGATCGGCGGTCGTAACGAAGATCTGGACAGCTTCTCCGATCAGGAAATCCTCGATCTGGCGAACAACCTGCGTGGCGGCGTTCCAATGGCCACTCCAGTGTTCGACGGCGCCAAGGAAAGCGAAATCAAGGCCATGCTGAAACTGGCAGACCTGCCGGAAAGCGGCCAGATGCAGCTGACCGACGGCCGTACCGGCAACAAGTTCGAGCGTCCAGTTACCGTTGGCTACATGTACATGCTGAAGCTGAACCACTTGGTAGACGACAAGATGCACGCGCGTTCTACCGGTTCTTACAGCCTGGTTACCCAGCAGCCGCTGGGTGGTAAGGCGCAGTTCGGTGGTCAGCGTTTCGGGGAGATGGAGGTCTGGGCACTGGAAGCATACGGTGCTGCTTACACTCTGCAAGAAATGCTCACAGTGAAGTCGGACGATGTGAACGGCCGTACCAAGATGTACAAGAACATCGTGGATGGCGATCACCGTATGGAGCCGGGCATGCCCGAGTCCTTCAACGTGTTGATCAAGGAAATTCGTTCCCTCGGCATCGATATCGATCTGGAAACCGAATAACACGTGACGCGAATCGAGAGCGGGGCAGGATTGCCCGCTCTCTGCTCCGCCAGGAGGAAAGGCCTTGAAAGACCTACTGAATTTGCTGAAAAACCAGGGTCAAGTCGAAGAGTTCGACGCCATCCGTATCGGATTGGCCTCGCCGGAGATGATCCGTTCGTGGTCGTTCGGTGAAGTTAAAAAGCCGGAAACCATCAACTACCGTACGTTCAAACCTGAGCGTGACGGCCTGTTCTGCGCCAAGATCTTTGGCCCGGTAAAGGATTACGAGTGCCTGTGCGGTAAGTACAAGCGCTTGAAGCACCGTGGTGTGATCTGCGAGAAGTGCGGCGTTGAAGTTGCACTGGCCAAGGTTCGTCGTGAGCGCATGGCGCACATCGAACTGGCTTCGCCGGTTGCCCACATCTGGTTCCTGAAATCGCTGCCGTCGCGTATCGGCCTGCTGATGGACATGACCCTGCGTGATATCGAGCGCGTTCTCTACTTCGAGAGCTATGTCGTTATCGATCCAGGCATGACCACCCTTGAAAAAGGTCAGCTGCTGAACGACGAGCAGTATTTCGAAGCGCTTGAAGAGTTCGGTGACGATTTCGATGCCCGCATGGGTGCTGAAGCTGTCCGTGAACTGCTGCACGCTATCGACCTGGAGCACGAGATTGGCCGTCTGCGCGAAGAGATTCCGCAAACCAACTCGGAAACCAAGATCAAGAAGCTGTCCAAGCGTCTGAAGTTGATGGAAGCCTTCCAGGGTTCCGGCAACCTGCCAGAGTGGATGGTGCTGACCGTTCTGCCGGTTCTGCCGCCAGATCTGCGTCCACTGGTCCCGCTGGATGGCGGTCGTTTCGCGACCTCCGACCTCAACGATCTGTATCGTCGAGTGATCAACCGTAACAACCGTTTGAAGCGCCTGCTGGATCTGTCGGCTCCGGACATCATCGTGCGCAACGAAAAGCGCATGTTGCAGGAAGCTGTCGATGCACTGCTCGACAACGGTCGTCGTGGCCGCGCTATCACCGGTTCCAACAAGCGTCCTCTGAAATCCCTGGCTGACATGATCAAGGGTAAGCAGGGTCGTTTCCGTCAGAACTTGCTCGGTAAGCGTGTTGACTACTCCGGTCGTTCGGTAATTACCGTAGGCCCGACCCTGCGTCTGCACCAGTGCGGTCTGCCGAAGAAGATGGCTCTCGAGCTGTTCAAGCCGTTCATTTTCGGCAAGCTGGAAATGCGTGGTCTGGCGACCACCATCAAAGCGGCCAAGAAAATGGTCGAGCGCGAACTGCCAGAGGTTTGGGACGTTCTAGCTGAAGTGATTCGCGAACACCCGGTTCTTCTCAACCGTGCACCAACCCTTCACCGTCTGGGTATCCAGGCGTTTGAACCGGTACTGATCGAAGGTAAGGCTATCCAGCTGCACCCGCTGGTCTGCGCCGCGTACAACGCTGACTTCGACGGCGACCAAATGGCCGTGCACGTACCGCTGACACTGGAAGCCCAGCTCGAAGCGCGTGCGTTGATGATGTCGACCAACAACATTCTGTCGCCAGCCAACGGTGAGCCAATCATCGTTCCGTCGCAGGACGTTGTATTGGGTCTGTACTACATGACTCGTGAAGCGATCAACGCCAAGGGCGAAGGTCGTGTGTTCGCGGATCTGCAGGAAGTCGACCGTGTGTTCCGTGCCGGCGAAGCTGCACTGCACGCCAAGGTCAAGGTTCGTATCAACGAAACCGTCAACGACCGTGACGGCAACAGCGTGAGCGGTACCCGTATCGTCGACACCACTGTCGGCCGTGCGCTGCTGTTCCAGGTTGTGCCGAAAGGTCTGTCGTTCGACGTCGTCAACCTGCCGATGAAGAAAAAGGCGATCTCCAAGCTGATCAACCAGTGCTACCGCGTGGTTGGTCTGAAAGAGACCGTGATCTTCGCTGACCAGTTGATGTACACCGGTTTCGCTTACTCGACCATCTCCGGCGTTTCGATCGGTGTTAACGACTTCGTTATCCCGGATGAAAAAGCCCGCATCATCGGTGCAGCCACCGACGAAGTGAAAGAAATCGAGAGTCAGTACGCCTCCGGCCTGGTAACCCAGGGCGAGAAGTACAACAAAGTGATCGACCTCTGGTCGAAAGCGAACGACGAAGTTTCCAAGGCGATGATGGCCAACCTCTCGAAAGAGAAAGTCATCGACCGTCACGGCGACGAAGTCGACCAAGAGTCTTTCAACTCGATGTACATGATGGCCGACTCGGGTGCGCGGGGTTCCGCAGCACAGATTCGTCAGCTGGCCGGTATGCGTGGTCTGATGGCCAAGCCGGACGGTTCCATCATTGAAACGCCGATTACTGCGAACTTCCGTGAAGGTTTGAGCGTACTTCAGTACTTCATCTCGACTCACGGTGCTCGTAAAGGTCTGGCGGATACCGCGTTGAAAACTGCGAACTCCGGTTACCTGACTCGTCGTCTGGTAGACGTGGCGCAGGATCTGGTTGTAACCGAGATCGATTGCGGCACCGAACACGGTCTGCTGATGACTCCGCACATTGAAGGCGGTGACGTTGTAGAGCCGTTGGGCGAGCGCGTATTGGGTCGTGTCATTGCCCGTGACGTATTCAAGCCAGGCACCGAGGACGTCATCGTTCCTGCCGGTACTCTGGTAGACGAGAAGTGGGTCGAATTCATCGAGCTGAACAGCATCGACGAAGTGATCGTGCGTTCGCCGATCAGCTGCGAAACCCGCTATGGCATTTGCGCCAAGTGCTACGGCCGTGATCTGGCTCGTGGTCACCAGGTGAACATTGGTGAAGCGGTCGGCGTTATCGCTGCCCAGTCCATCGGTGAGCCGGGTACCCAGCTGACCATGCGTACGTTCCACATCGGTGGTGCGGCAAGCCGTACTTCCGCAGCCGACAGCGTTCAGGTGAAGAATGGCGGTACCGTCCGTCTGCACAACCTGAAGCACGTTGAGCGAGTGGATGGCCATCTGGTTGCTGTGTCCCGTTCCGGTGAGCTGGCAATCGCGGACGATTTCGGTCGTGAGCGCGAGCGTTACAAGCTGCCGTACGGTGCTGTGATTTCGGTTAAAGAAGGTGACAAGGTCGACGCTGGCGCAATCGTGGCCAAGTGGGATCCGCACACTCACCCGATCGTTACCGAAATGAAAGGTACCGTGACCTACGTGGGCATGGAAGAGGGCATCACGATCAAGCGTCAGACTGACGAATTGACCGGTATGACCAACATTGAAGTACTCGACGCCAAAGATCGTCCAGCTGCCGGCAAGGAAATCCGTCCAGCAGTGAAGATGGTCGACGACAACGGCAAGGATCTGTTGCTGCCAGGCACTGACGTTATCGCTCAGTACTTCCTGCCAGCCAACGCCCTGGTCGGTGTGGCTGACGGTGCGAAGATTGCGATCGGTGATGTTATCGCTCGTATCCCGCAGGAAACTTCGAAGACCCGTGACATCACCGGTGGTCTGCCGCGTGTTGCCGACCTGTTCGAAGCGCGTCGTCCGAAAGAAGCGTCGATTCTGGCTGAAGTCAGCGGCACCATCGCGTTCGGTAAAGAGACCAAGGGCAAGCGCCGTCTGGTCATTACCCCGAACGACGGTAGCGATCCGTATGAAGAGCTGATTCCGAAGTGGCGTCACCTGAACGTATTCGAAGGCGAACAGGTAAACCGCGGCGAAGTTATCTCCGACGGTCCAAGCGATCCGCACGACATCCTGCGTCTGCTGGGTGTGAGCGCGCTGGCCAAGTACATCGTCAACGAGATCCAGGACGTTTATCGTCTGCAAGGCGTGAAGATCAACGACAAGCACATCGAGACCATCCTGCGTCAGATGCTGCGTAAAGTTGAGATCTCCGAGTCCGGCGATTCCAGCTTCATCAAGGGCGACCAGATGGAACTGACTCACGTTCTGGTCGAGAACGAGCGTCTGAGCGCGGAAGACAAGTTTGTCTCCAAGTTTACTCGCGTTCTGCTGGGTATCACCAAGGCGTCGTTGTCCACCGAATCGTTCATCTCGGCGGCTTCCTTCCAGGAAACCACCCGCGTACTGACCGAAGCGGCAGTCACCGGCAAGCGCGATTACCTGCGCGGCCTGAAAGAAAACGTAGTCGTGGGTCGTCTGATCCCGGCCGGTACCGGTCTTGCCTATCACAGCGAGCGCAAGCGTCGCCGTGATGCCGACAAGCCGTTGCGCGTAAGCGCCAGTGAAGTGGAAGCTGCACTGACCGAAGCGCTGAACTCGAGCGGTAACTGAGTTCTGCGATAAACGAGAGTGAGGCCCTGATCGCTCCGTTCGTCGAATCGAGACATCAAGTCAAGGTTCGATGGGCGGGGAGGTCGGGGCCTTGCCTTGACTGGAATCAAGATCCTCTTTAGACTCTTGATCCCCTAAATTTGGCGGGAATTCGTTCCTGCCATTTTGCTTTTCTTGCAAGACAATAGCGTCGCAAGACAACAGTGGAGCTAGTAGATGGCAACTATCAACCAGCTGGTACGTCAGCCGCGTAAGCGTATCGTCGAGAAATCCGACGTACCTGCGCTGCAGAACTGCCCGCAACGTCGTGGCGTGTGCACCCGTGTGTACACCACCACGCCGAAAAAACCTAACTCGGCACTGCGTAAAGTATGCCGTGTGCGTCTGACCAACGGTTTCGAGGTTTCCTCGTACATCGGTGGTGAAGGCCACAACCTGCAAGAGCACAGCGTGGTACTGATCCGCGGCGGTCGTGTAAAAGACTTGCCAGGTGTTCGTTACCACACCGTTCGCGGCTCCTTGGATACTTCCGGCGTTAAAGGCCGTAACCAGGGTCGTTCGAAGTACGGTACCAAGCGTCCGAAGTAATCGGCCGTTTTGCAGATTTTTATTTTATTGAGTCGATAAGAGTAAGGTCGGGCACGCATCCTCTGGATCTGTCCCGAGCTAACCTGAAGACCGCTTGAGGGCTTATCATGCCAAGACGTCGCGTAGCAGCAAAGCGTGAGATTCTGGACGATCCGAAATACGGAAGCCAGATCCTCGCCAAATTCATGAACCACGTTATGGAAAGCGGCAAGAAAGCCGTTGCCGAGCGTATCGTTTATGGTGCCCTGGAAACCGTTGCGGCCCGTAAGGCTGGCACCGATCCCCTGGAACTCTTCGAAAAAGCACTCGACGCCATCGCTCCGCTGGTCGAAGTGAAGTCGCGCCGCGTTGGTGGTGCTACTTACCAGGTTCCGGTCGAGGTTCGTCCTTCCCGTCGTAACGCTCTGGCAATGCGCTGGTTGGTAGACTTCGCCCGTAAGCGCGGCGAGAAGTCTATGGCTCTGCGTTTGGCTGGCGAACTGCTGGATGCTGCTGAAGGTAAAGGTGCTGCTGTTAAGAAGCGTGAAGACGTGCACCGTATGGCCGAAGCTAACAAAGCTTTCTCGCACTACCGCTTCTAATTTTAGCTTCACTAATTTTGCGAGGGCTTTATGGCTCGTACTACTCCGATTAGCCGCTACCGTAACATCGGTATCGTCGCTCACGTGGATGCTGGTAAAACCACCACCACCGAGCGCGTACTGTTTTACACCGGCAAAAGTCACAAAATGGGCGAGGTGCATGATGGCGCCGCGACCACAGACTGGATGGTTCAGGAGCAGGAGCGTGGTATTACCATTACTTCTGCTGCCATTACCGCCTTCTGGAAAGGTTCCGAGAAGCAGTACTCTCACGAGCACCGTTTCAACGTAATCGATACCCCGGGCCACGTTGACTTCACCATTGAAGTTGAGCGTTCCCTGCGCGTACTCGACGGCGCTGTCGTTGTGTTCTGCGGTACTTCGGGTGTTGAGCCGCAGTCGGAAACCGTATGGCGTCAAGCCAACAAATACGGCGTTCCACGTCTTGTTTACGTAAACAAGATGGACCGTGCCGGCGCCAACTTCCTGCGCGTGATCGGTCAGATCAAGCAGCGTCTGGGTCACACTCCGGTGCCGATCCAGTTGGCCATCGGTTCCGAAGACAACTTCCAGGGTCAGATCGATCTGATCAACATGCAAGCTGTCTACTGGAACGACTCCGACAAAGGTATGGTCCCTGTTCGCAAGGACATTCCTGCCGAGCTGCAAGAGCTGGCGGAAGAGTGGCGCAACAACATGGTTGAAGCTGCCGCCGAAGCCAACGAAGAGCTGATGAACAAGTACCTGGAAGGCGAAGAGCTGTCGATCGAAGAGATCAAGGCGGCTTTGCGTCAGCGTACTATCGCCGGCGAAATCGTTCTGGCCGTTTGCGGTTCTTCGTTCAAGAACAAGGGCGTTCCCCTGGTTCTCGACGCCGTTATCGACTACCTGCCTGCTCCGACCGACATTCCTGCTATCAAGGGTTCCAACCCTGATAACGAGGAAGAAGAGATGGAGCGTCATGCAGACGACAACGAGCCTTTCGCGGCTCTGGCGTTCAAGATCGCTACCGACCCATTCGTGGGTACTCTGACCTTCGTCCGCGTTTACTCGGGCGTGTTGAACTCCGGCGACGGCGTGATCAACTCGGTCAAAGGCAAGAAAGAGCGCGTGGGTCGTATGGTGCAAATGCACGCAAACGCCCGTGAAGAGATCAAGGAAGTACGCGCTGGTGACATCGCGGCCCTGATCGGCATGAAGGACGTCACCACTGGTGAAACCCTCTGCAACGCTGACAAGCCAATCATCCTGGTTCGCATGGACTTCCCGGAGCCGGTTATTTCGGTTGCCGTAGAGCCTAAGACCAAGGATGACCAGGAAAAAATGGGTATCGCTCTGGGCAAACTTGCTCAGGAAGACCCGTCTTTCCGCGTTAAAACTGATGAAGAGACTGGTCAGACGATCATCTCCGGCATGGGCGAGCTGCACCTGGACATCCTGGTTGACCGGATGCGCCGTGAGTTCAACGTCGAAGCCAACATCGGCAAGCCTCAGGTTTCGTATCGTGAGCGCATCACGAAGAACTGTGAAATCGAAGGCAAGTTCGTTCGTCAGTCCGGTGGTCGCGGCCAGTTCGGTCACTGCTGGATCCGTTTTGCTCCTGCTGACGAAGGTCAGGAAGGTCTGCAATTCGTGAACGAAGTTGTAGGTGGTGTGGTTCCTAAGGAATACATCCCGGCTATCCAGAAGGGTATCGAAGAGCAGATGAAGAACGGCGTTGTTGCCGGCTATCCGCTGATCGGCCTGAAGGCTACCGTGTTCGATGGTTCTTACCACGACGTCGACTCCAACGAGATGGCGTTTAAAGTGGCTGCTTCCATGGCGACCAAGCAACTGGCCCAGAAGGGTGGTGGTGAGTTGCTCGAGCCGATCATGGCGGTAGAGGTTGTTACGCCTGAAGACTATATGGGTGATGTGATGGGCGACCTTAACCGTCGTCGCGGCATGATCCAGGGTATGGAAGACACAGTGTCCGGCAAGGTTATCCGTGCCGAGGTTCCACTGGGTGAGATGTTCGGTTATGCGACCGACGTTCGTTCCATGTCCCAGGGTCGCGCAAGCTACTCTATGGAATTCAAAAAATATGATACGGCTCCGTCGCACATCGTCGAATCCGTAACCAAAAAACAAGGCTGATTCAGCCCCTTTAGGCTAGGAGTTAATTGTCGTGGCTAAAGAAAAATTTGATCGTTCCCTACCGCACGTCAACGTTGGCACCATCGGTCACGTTGACCACGGTAAAACCACTCTGACTGCTGCTCTGACTCGCGTTTGCTCCGAAGTTTTCGGTTCTGCAATCGTTGACTTCGACAAGATCGACAGTGCACCAGAAGAAAAAGCTCGCGGTATCACCATCAATACCGCGCACGTTGAGTACAACTCGAAGATCCGTCACTACGCTCACGTTGACTGCCCAGGTCACGCTGACTACGTGAAGAACATGATCACCGGTGCTGC
>NZ_LMQZ01000004.1:0-3120 GCF_001425545.1 Pseudomonas sp. Leaf434
AGCAGCACCGGTGATCATGTTCTTCACGTAGTCAGCGTGACCTGGGCAGTCAACGTGAGCGTAGTGACGGATCTTCGAGTTGTACTCAACGTGCGCGGTGTTGATGGTGATACCGCGAGCTTTTTCTTCTGGTGCGCTGTCGATCTTGTCGAAGTCAACGATTGCAGAACCGAAAACCTCGGAGCAAACGCGAGTCAGAGCAGCAGTCAGAGTGGTTTTACCGTGGTCAACGTGACCAATGGTCCCAACGTTGACGTGGGGCAGGGAACGATCAAATTTTTCCTTAGCCATCGATATCACCCTCTACAGAAGAAATTAGACAAACAATATCAACCATTAAAACAAAGGCAGATATTTTCATATCTGCCTTGTTATATGGAGCTCTTGAGCGGATTTGAACCGCTGACCTCACCCTTACCAAGGGTGTGCTCTACCAACTGAGCTACAAGAGCAAAACCCTTTTGCACAACCTGCAAACTTGGAGCGGGTAGCGGGAATCGAACCCGCATCATCAGCTTGGAAGGCTGAGGTTCTACCACTAAACTATACCCGCGGAGCCTGCAGCTCACGCTTAAATCTGGTGGAGGGAGAAGGATTCGAACCTTCGAAGTCGTAGACGTCAGATTTACAGTCTGATCCCTTTGGCCGCTCGGGAACCCCTCCTAATCAGGCCGGCATTCTATACCATGCCAAACCCCTGTCAAGCATTTTCTCATTTAAAAACCTGAGGTTAGCTGCGTTGACACACTTCACTTCGAATCCCGATTAAGGTGTTCGCTGTGGAGCGGGCGCCATTCTATGCAAACTATTGAGCAGGTGCAACCCCTTCGCACAGCATTATTTTATGTTTTAACTCATTGAATTCCTTGGAAAGGTTTTGCAACTGCTGATCGCCTAACAAACGCTGGCTGTCCGGTGCAGCTGCCAGCCAGTACCCGCTTCCGGCAGCATCTTTCGGCAGGGATTGCACATTGACTTTCATCGCCACCAGACGCTGTTGCAACCTGGCAATTGAATCTTCGTCAGAAAATCCACCAAGGAACAAGCACTGCTGACGCGGCGCCACCTCGCCTCTTCGACCTTCACCTGCGGTTTCGCTCAGCAGACGGATATCCTGCTGCGAACCACGATACAGATTAAGAGGAGTTACATCTTTGGCTCGCAAGGGCGCTTCCTGCTGATGCCAGACATAGTAAAAAACATTGAGTACAACCAGCAGCAGGAACAACCAACGCATATAAACCTCAAGACAAGGGACAAGCCATCGCCAAGCCGACAAAAACCAGGTCGGGCACAACCCTGGCGTCAGGCGCGACGCCTTTAACCAACTCGGCATCCCCTCCCGTAATAAAGACGGCGAATTGCTCTCCCCAGTACGCTCGAGCCAGCTCTAATTGAGTGAGAACGAAGCCCCTCAGCATCAAAGAACAACCGCGCTCCACCGCTTCAACGGTGGTCCGTCCCGGGACGTGACTGGAAAGGGCGCGCTCTGCTGCTTCATCACCATAACGAATTTTACGGGTATGGGTGCGCAACTGGTTTCGCATCAAAGGCATACCAGGACAAATGAACCCCCCGAGATGCTCACCGTCAGCCGCGACAAAATCGGCAGTGACCGCGGTACCGAAATCGAGAACCAGGCAAGCACTTCCGGCAGCCAGGTGGAAGCCGCCGAGCATCGCCAGCCAGCGATCAAGCCCCAGACGCTCATAGTCTTCATAGCCGTTTCGAACACCGGACATCTCGCGGGCGGGTTTCGCACACACGATAGGAATACCGAACGCGCGCTCAAGCATTTCGGTTAAAGCGCTGGTTTCCTCGTTAGTCCTGACGCTTACCAAACGACACTTGCGCAGCGAGAGCGACTTTATGATCCGTAGACTCTCAAGCAAAGCCTGATTGGAATCTACAACTCCTTCCGAGACCAGCCCACTCGCCGACGCATCCAGCACGCGCCATTTGATAAAACTATTGCCGCAGTCAAGCTCAAGAATCATCACGCAACCTCAGGCTGAGCTCTCCACCACTAAAGACTTTTTCAACACCATCTACAATCAAGCGCAACCCGCCTTGGCTATCAATCCCGAGCACTATCCCATCGATATGGCTGTTACCCGCGATCAACGACACGGATCGACCCTGCCACAGATGATTTTCCGCCCATTCTGCCTGCAGACTTGCGAACCCGTTGAGCTGGTGTTTATGGGTATAAGCTTTGAGTTGATTACTCAACTCAACCACCAGAGCATTGCGATCGCAGGCTTTGCCTGACTCCAGTTTTATAGAAGTCCATTGCTGGTCGACCTCATCGGCAACCTGCATATTCACGTTGATTCCTATACCCAATACAACATGACATACATCCGCCGGATCGCCGACGAGTTCGAGCAGGATGCCGGCTATTTTCTTGTTACCCACCAAAACATCGTTGGGCCACTTCAAACCGGCATTGGGCACGCCGGCGCTTCGCAAGGTCTGCATCACGGCCAAGCCAACAACAAGGCTCAACCCCTCAAGCTGACGCATGCCGCCATCTATTCGAAGAACCAGGCTGTAATAAAGATTTTCCGCAAATGGGCTCACCCACTTGCGGCCTCGACGACCACGGCCTGCCAATTGTCGCTCCGCGAGCACCAAAAACGGCGCGGGGGCGCCCTCGCTGATGGAGCGCAGAGCTTCGGCATTTGTCGAGTCGACGGAGTCGAACACACGCACCGGCCATTGCGGCATCTTCCTGGTTATTTCAAGAGGATCAAGGAGCATCAAAGGCGCCGACAATTGATATCCGCGACCGCGAACTTTATGGATCGACAGGCCTAGTTCAGCTTCAAGCTGTTGTAGCTGCTTCCATACAGCACTTCGGCTAATTCCCAGGGCAACGCCCAAGTCCTGTCCGGAATGGAATCGTCCATCCTTCAGTAGGTTCAACAACGTCAGCATGCAGGTATCGCCTCATAATGAGGCCCGCATAATAGCCATGCCCCGGGCCGTTGCATAGAAATCAAGCGGACACATTTCTCGCAGGCAAAACAAAACCCCAACTGCTTTCGCAATTGGGGTTTCGGAATTTAATCTTGACGATGACCTACTCTCACATGGGGAAACCCCACACTACCATCG
>NZ_LMQZ01000005.1:0-3057 GCF_001425545.1 Pseudomonas sp. Leaf434
CAATCGACCAGTCGCCATCCTGGCTCAATATTTTCGGATCGCCCAAGGGACGATCAAACTGCTTGTCGCGCAGTTGCAAAGTGGCGCCCACCATACCCATTGTGCCCTCGACCGTTACAGCACGACCGACTTCCGAGCCGTCCGGCGGCTGGGTAATCACTGGCGTGACCATCGCTCTCCTGACAATGAAGGTCGTGGACGTCGGCTGCGAAGTTTGCTGCGCGGCGACTTGGGTTACCGTGACGGTATGTGTGATATCCAGGGCAAATTCTTTGTCGCGCCTGAACTGCCATGTGCCAGCACTGACGATGCCCTTGTGCACAATGCCAGTTTCGTCGCTGTACTCAATGTTCACGGTTGCACCCGGCCAGCACGTGCCGCTGAACCTGGGTGAAAGTCCGTCATCCTCAGGCTCGTTCAGGCCAGGGGCCTGCGGCGGGATGGTGACTTTGAGGACAAACCAGTTTGGCGACTGGTGCCCGTCGAGAAATTGCTTTATGTGTACTTCACGTTCGAACGAGGGTCCCCAAACGCTCGAAGCCTGGGTGGACCACCGCCCGCCGACGACCTCCACTTCAGGCGCTTCAAGATATGGGCTATTGGGCCTGCGTGGCTGAACCAAGGCTCTGTTGAAACCTTTGCCGCTGAAGGTCGGTTGGTAGTCGTTGGTGAATTGCACTTCACTGACATCGGGGAGGATATTTTTTACTTCGAAGGTCAGCGGCAGCGAGTCGATCCAGCCGCTGGCGTTGTCGGCGATTTTTTGAATGACAGAGACGTTGTAGGTACCCAAAGGCCACTGCGCTGCGGTTTCCCAGATGCCTCCCGGCATCACTTCAGCATTTGCAGGCGCGGGAACTTGCACCGCGCCCCCGCTGACGGTGAACTGGATTTCAGATTTGAGATCGCGATCGTAATAACCGTTACCGGCAAAGGTCACCGTGGTCCCGGAGATGGTGACGTTGGGCTGTTTCAGAGTGGGGGGGCGAATCCTGAAGGCTTGTGGTGCACTGCGTCCGGATGACACGTCATCCAGATCCTGTTCGACGACCAGGCTGATCGGCCCTGGCGGCACGTTGATCATCCCCTCCCACGCCCCGTCTGCATTGCTAACGACTTCCCAATCACGAACAGGATCATTCGTCAGATCAAAAAATGCTCTCAATCGCGCCCCAGCCAAGCCGTTGCTTCCTGTCAGAAGGAAGTCTTGTTCATAAACTGTTCCCGCAGGTGGCTTGGATATTAACGGCAGCCCCATGACTCTGAAAGTTATGGCATCGGTATAAAAATGATTGATATTGGGTGATTTAAGTTGGGCGACAACCGAGAACGTCCCGCTGCCAGAGACCTTTATTGCCGGAGCCTCCCAAGTCGTATCGGACTTTCCGACAGTAATAACCTCACTCCAGTTTTCATAATGATCCAAATGCCCAACCACTCTGATAACAGTACCCGGCGCAGCCATACCTCTGAAACAAACCAGATCCTTTGCCAACACCAAAGCATTAGCTGCCGGGAAAGTAATTCGAGCGCGGTAGACTGTTACATAAGCCGTCCGCTCGGAAACCTTACCGGCGTACATTTGATATGCTTGAAAACTTAGAGAATTCTTGTTTTCTGCCACGGTGACGGGCACTGACCAAGGATCGTAGAAAGCCTCTTCTGCCCCAATCGTACCGCGCCCATCATCCAAGACAACAGTATAACGGTATATTGCTCCCGTGCCCTTGACAGAGAAAGTTGAAGATGTGAAGTTTCGGATTGCACTGATGGTTGGAATGGGCATCCGATAATTGGCAACCTTGTAGGTTTTCAGAACCGGATCACTTGCGTTACCCACATCATAAATATAATCAAACCCCACTGTTACGTTTCTTTGATTGGCGATAATCGTTTCTCGATAGGGTTCATCAAGATCAATCCACTCACCGGTCTGGCGAGCACTGCCCGTCAGTTCTCTTACATCACCTTCACCGCTAACCAAAGAAAGATAGAATTTTACATTCCCTTCATAACGTCGATTCTCTTTTGCTCTGTACGCTGACACGATGCAAGTAAATGTCGAACCATCGTAGGAGTAGGCATAGCTCACTCGAAGCTGCGCCCACCTACCGTCTTCTTCCGCGTGAAGCTCATGGGTTACAAATGTCACATCCGTTCCGATCTCCTCAGCGCAGACTACCTCTTGTTTCGGGGGCAAGCTGTCGGAAGGATCTTTAATACCATCATCTTGTTCCATGGCCGGATCTCAGAAAGGGCAAGGTGGCTGATTGATGCAACAGGTAAATTCATTGAATACCGGTGCCTCACATCGCTACACCTGTAAAACCTGACAGTCCCGACCAGCGGTAACTATTCCACGCCTTAGTATCCTTGCGTCCTTCAGCCATTAAACGCGACTGCATCAGCTTGCGTCGTTGCCACACATCACTCAGAGTCCACCAGCTTGTACACCTGAGTAACGCCGCCCGGCATGGCTGATCAGGCGCGCGGCTTCGACTTCAAAACGCGCACTGTCGGCCCAATCGGACATCGTTGCGTCATCCGCCGCGTCAGTCAGCGTCTGCCGGAATCGGTACCAGTTGCCCGCCAGAGGCAGTGCCCTTGTCGCCGCCCCGCGCGGAAAGTACCCAGAAAGACCGAGCGCAGGGTTTCAAATGATTCGAACCCGTCCAGAGATGCGACTGCCTCGAGCCGGTAAAGCCCCCCGCCGAGCAGACTTGCATCGAGCATCACTGACCAGGTGCGATTTTCCTGCACGACGGCGCTTGCCGGCTCGGAACGCGCGGCACCGACCAGGGTCACCGTAACCGTATCGCCCGGCACGCCAAAACCGCACACCACCACCTGCTGCCCGATGGCATCGCCCTCGACCGGGGTTTCAATGAAGGGTGCCGCTGGCACAATGTCAAAGTGCAGCGGCTCGCTGTCTTTCGACTCCTGCAGTTTGCCGCTTTCATCCATGAACCTCTGCCGGGCCCAGATCGTTTTGCTGCCCACCGGCAACGTCACTTCGGCTTGCCAATTGCCCGCCCAATCCACAATGACATCACTGAG
>NZ_LMQZ01000007.1:0-645260 GCF_001425545.1 Pseudomonas sp. Leaf434
CGATGGTGATGGTCTGACCGTTGGCCAGAGTCACGACCACAGGCGAGCCGGTGACTGGCGCGCCGACGGTGGCGGTGTAAGTCACGGTGCCGCCTTCAGCCACCGATGTATCGGCGGTCAATTTGACGGTCGACGTATCGATGGTGTCGGTGACAGTCGTCACGGCTGGAGCAGTGCTCGGTACCAGGTTCTCGAAGTTGCCACCGGTAGCGCTAGTGATCGTTGCCTGGACGGAACCGGCATCTTTGTAGACGTCATCAGACGGTGCAGGAACTGTTGCGGTGCCGCTGGTTTCACCAGCCTTGATGGTTATCACAGCGCCGTTCGACAAGGTCACGGTCACTGGCGAGCCAGCGGCGTTGGTCAATGTCGCGGTGTAAGTGATCTGGCCACCTTCGGCTACCGAACCGGTCGCACTCAGCGACAGATTGGTAGTGTCGGAAACGTCGGTGACAGTGGTCGAAACCGGTGTTTTATCCGCCACCAGATCTTCGAAATTGCCGCCGCTCACGCCAGTGATCGAGTTGGTGATCGGGGAACAGTTGCGGTGCCGGTGGTTTCGCCAGCCTTGATGGTGATCACGGCGCCGTTCGACAGGGTCACGGTCACTGGCGAGCCAGCGGCGTTGGTCAGGGTCGCGGTGTACGTAATCTGACCACCTTCTGCCACGGAATTGCTGGCGCTGAGCGACAGATTTGTAGTGTCGGTAACGTCGGTGACAGAAGTTGAAACTGGAGTTTTRTCCGCCACCAGATCTTCGAAATTGCCGCCGSTCACGCCAGTGATCGAGTTGGTGATCGGAGCATTACCGGCCAACGCATCGTTCGCAGCAACAGCAGTTGCAGTGCCAGTAGTCTGGCCGACGCCGATGGTGATGGTCTGACCGTTGGCCAGAGTCACGACCACAGGCGAGCCGGTGACTGGCNCATTACCGGCCAACGCATCGTTCGCAGCAACAGCAGTTGCAGTGCCAGTAGTCTGGCCGACGCCGATGGTGATGGTCTGACCGTTGGCCAGAGTCACGACGACAGGGGAGCCAGTCACTGGTGCACCGACGGTGGCGGTGTAGGTGACCGTGCCGCCTTCAGCGACCGAGGTATCGGCGGTCAGTTTGACGGTCGAAGTGTCGATGGTATCGGTGACATTGGTCACCGCTGGAACCGCGCTTGGCACCAGGTTCTCGAAGTTGCCGCCGGTCGCACCCTCGATGGTCACTTCGACTTTGCCGGCATCTTTATAGACGTCATCTTTAGGTGCGTCGACGGTCACGGTGCCGGTGGTTTTGCCTGCATCGATAGTGATCGTGGCGCCGTTCGACAGGGTCACGGTGACCGGTGTGCCGGCCGGGTTGGTCAGGGTTGCGGTGTAAGTGATCTGGCCGCCTTCGGCTACCGAATCGCTGGCGGTCAGGTTCAGGTTGGTGGTGTCGGTGGTGTCGGAAACCACGGTGTCTGCGGACTTGCCGTCGACCACCAGTTTTTCGTAATTGCCACCCGTGGCGCCATCAATGGTCACGCTCAGCGAGCTGCCGCCCGCCAATGGGCTGTTCGGCGCGACGTAGTTGACGCTGCCGGTGGTTTCGCCAACGGCGATGGTGATGGTCTGGCCGTTGGACAGGCTGACGGTGACCGGCGAACCGGTCACTGGCGCGCCCACGGTCGCGGTGTAGACCACGGTTTCGCCTTCAGCGACGTTCGCAGTGGCGCTCAGCGACACGGTGGTGGTGTCGATGGTGTCGTTGACCGTGGTCACCGCCGGCGCTGTGCTGGTGACGAGGTTTTCGAAGTTGCCGCCGGTTGCGCTCTGGATGGTCGCTTCAACGCTGCCGGCGTCTTTGTAGACGTCATCTTTCGGTGCATCGACGGTCACGGTGCCGGTGGATTTGCCGGCCTCGATGAGGATTGTCGCACCGTTCGACAGGGTCACGGTGACCGGTGTGCCGGCGGCGTTGCTCAGGGTTGCGGTGTAGGTAATCTGGCCGCCTTCGTTCACCGCGCCGGTCGCGCTGAGCGACAGGTTGGTGGTGTCGACGGTGTCGGTCACGGTGGTGCTGACCGGGGTCTGGTCGGCGACAAGATTTTCGAAATTACCGCCGCTGACGTTGGTGATCGAGTTGGTCAGCGGCGCGTGGCCGGAGAGGACGTCGTTCGGCGCGGTGGTGCTCACGCTGCCGCTGGTCTTGCCGACTTCGATAGTGATGTTCTGACCATTGGCCAGGGTGACGACCACAGGCGAACCGGTGACCGGCGCGCCGACGGTGGCGGTGTAGGTGACGGTGCCACCTTCGGCCGCGGTTTCGGTGGCGGTCAGTTTGACCGTCGAGGTGTCGACGGTGTCGGTGACATCGGTGACCGCTGGCGTGGTGCTTGGCACCAGGTTTTCGAAGTTGCCGCCGGTGGCGTCCTTGATCGTGACTTCAACTTTGCCAGCGTCTTTATAGACGTCGTCGGCAGGTGCCGGAACGGTGACGCTGCCGGTGGATTTGCCGGCCTCGATGGTGATCACCGCGCCGTTGCTCAGATTAACGGTCACCGGGGTACCGGCCGGGTTGCTCAGGGTCGCGGTGTAGACAATCGAACCGCCCTCGGCCACGGAGCCGGTCGCGGACAGCGACAGGTTGGTGGTGTCGGCGACGTCGGTTACCGAGGTCACCGCCGGGGTTTGGTCGGCGACGAGATTTTCGTAATTGCCACCGCTGGCGCCGTCGATTTTCACACTCAGGGTGTTGCCGCCGGCCTGTGCGTCGTTCGGCGCGGTGAAGTTGACGCTGGCGCTGCTGGCGCCGACCGGAATGGTGATGGTCTGGCCGTTGGACAGGGTCACCAGCACTGGCGAACCGGTGACCGGGGCGGTCACGGACGCGGTGTAGACAACCACACCGCCTTCTACCGCGCTGGCGCTGGCGGTCAGCGAAACCGTGCTGTTGTCGATGGTGTCGGTGACATCAGTTACCGCAGGCGTCTTGTCGATCACCAGGTTTTCAAAGTTGCCGCCGCTGGTCTTGGTGATGCTCGCATCGACCTTGCCGGCGTCCTTGTACACG
Source organism: Pseudomonas sp. Leaf434 (assembly GCF_001425545.1). NCBI lineage: Bacteria > Pseudomonadati > Pseudomonadota > Gammaproteobacteria > Pseudomonadales > Pseudomonadaceae > Pseudomonas > Pseudomonas sp. Leaf434. The sequence goes on from NZ_LMQZ01000007.1 coordinate 3,044, forward strand.
TCATCGGCGGGGGCGGCGACGGTTGCGCTGCCGGTGCTCGCGCCTTTGGCAATGTTGATCACCGCGCCGTTGCTCAGGGTCACGCTCATGGCGGTGCCGGCCGGATTGCTCAGGGTGGCGGTGTAGACGATCGAGCCGCCCTCGGCAACGCTGCCGGTGGCGCTCAGGCTGATGTTGGTGGTGTCGACGGCGTCGGTGACTTTGGTCACCACAGCCGAACGATCGGCCTCAACGCGCTCGAAATTGCCGCCGCTGTGGCTGGCGATCGCCGTCCGCACGTTGCTGCCATCGATGTACGGGGTGTTGGCGGGCGCCGGGAAATTCACCGAGCCGCTGGTCGCGCCAGCGGCAATGTTGATCACCGCGCCGTTGGCCAGGGTCACGGTCATCGCAGTGCCGGCCGGATTGCTCAGGGTCGCGGTGTAGGTGATCTGGCCACCTTCGCTGACGGTATCGCTGGCAGTCAGGGTCAGTGCGGTTGTGTCGACGGTGTCGTTGACCGTGGTGCTGACCGGGGTCTTGCTGACGTCGAGTTTCTCGAAGTTGCCGCCGCTGGCATCGGTCATGGTTACGGTGAGCTTGCTGACGTCCTTGTAGACGTCATCGCTCGGTGCGGCAATCGTCACCGAACCGCTGGTCTTGCCGGCTTCGATGGTGATGGTCTGGCCATTGCTCAGGTTGACGGTCACCGGCGTCTGCGCGGCGTTGGTCAGCGTTGCGGTGTAAGTGATCGAAGAGCCTTCGAGCACATAGCTTTCTGCGCTGAGGGTCAGGTGCGTGGTGTTGACCGTGTCGGCAACATTGGTCACCGCAGGCGTAGTGCTCGGCACCAGATTTTCGAAGTTGCCACCGGTGGCGTCCTTGATGGTCACTTCGACTTTGCCGGCGTCTTTGTAGACGTCATCGGCAGGTGCCGGAACGGTCACGGTGCCGGTGGTCTTGCCAGCTTCAATGGTGATGACCGAGCCGTTGCTCAGATTCACGGTCACAGGCGCGCCGGCCGGGTTGCTCAGCGTCGCGGTGTAGGTGATCTGCCCGCCTTCGTTGACGTTGCCGGTGGCAGTCAGCGCGACGCTGGTGGTGTCGACGGTGTCGGTCACAGTGGTGCTGACCGGGGTCTTGTCGGCGACCAGATTCTCGTAGTTGCCACCGCTGACGTTGGTGATCGAGTTGGTCAGCGGTGCGTGACCGATCTGCACGTCATTCGATACCGGGGCGGTAACGCTGCCGGTGGTCTGGCCGACGGCGATGGTGATGTTCTGGCCGTTGGCCAGGGTCACGACAACTGGCGAGCCGGTGACGGGCGCGCCGACAGTGGCGGTGTAGGTGACGGTGCCGCCTTCAGCGACCGAGGTGTCGGCGGTCAATTTGACCGTCGAGGTATCGATGGTGTCGGTGACTTGAGTGACCGCTGGCGTGGTACTCGGAACGAGGTTCTCGAAGTCGCCGCCGGTGGCGCTGGTGATGGTGGCCTGCACGGAGCCGGCGTCTTTGTAGACGTCGTCGGACGGAGCCGGGAAGCTCACATTACCGCTGGTTTCGCCTGCCTTGATGGTGATGACGGCGCCGTTCGACAAGGTCACGGTCACTGGCGAGCCAGCAGCATTGGTCAAGGTTGCGGTGTAAGTGATCTGGCCGCCTTCAGCCACGGAAGCGGTCGCGCTCAGCGACAGATTGGTGGTGTCGGCCACGTCGGTGACGGTGGTCGAAACTGGAGTTTTGTCCGCCACCAGATTTTCGTAGTTGCCACCGGTTACGCCAGTGATCGAATTGGTCAGCGGAGCGTTGCCGGTCAAGGCATCGTTCGGTGCAGTGTAGGTGATGGAGCCAGTGGTCTGGCCGACGGCGATGGTGATGTTCTGACCGTTGGCCAACGTCACGACCACAGGCGAACCGGTGACTGGCGCGCCGACGGTGGCGGTGTAAGTCACGGTGCCGCCTTCGGCAACCGAGGTGTCTGCGCTCAGCTTCACCGTCGAGGTATCGACGGTGTCAGTGATTTCGGTCACAGCCGGCGTAGTGTTCGGCACCAGATTTTCGAAGTTGCCGCCGGTGGCGTCCTTGATGCTGACTTCGACCTGGCCGGCGTCTTTGTAGACGTCATCGGCCGGCGCTGGAACGGTAACGGTGCCCGTGGTTTTGCCGGCATCAATGGTGATCACCGAGCCGTTGCTCAGGGTCACAGTTACCGGGGTGCCGGCCGGATTCGTCAGCGTGGCGGTGTAGGTGATCTGGCCACCCTCGGCCACAGAGTCGGTGGCGCTGAGGCTCAGGCCAGTGTCATCCACCGAATCGGTGATGGTGGTGACCGCAGGCGTGTTGCTTGGCACCAGGTTTTCGAAATTGCCACCGGTAGCGCCAGTGATCGTGGTGCTGACGGTGCTGCCATTGTTGTAGACGTCGTTGGCCGCTGTGGGCACGTTGACGGTGCCCACGGTTTCGCCAGCCGCAATGGTGATGGTCGAACCGTTCGACAGAGTGACGGTTACCGGGGTTTGTGCCGGATTGGTCAGTGTCGCGGTGTAAGTGATCTGACCGCCTTCAACGATGTTATTGGTCGCAGTCAGGGTCAGGCCGGTGTTGTCGACCGAATCGGTGATCGTCGTGACCGCAGGCGTGTTGCTTGGCACCAGGTTTTCAAAGTTGCCGCCGGTAGCGCCAGTGATCGTGGTGCTGACGGTGCCGCCATTGTTGTAGACGTCGTTGACCGCAGTCGGCACGTTGACGGTGCCCACGGTTTCGCCTGCCGCAATGGTGATGGTCGAACCGTTGGACAGAGTGACGGTTACCGGGGTTTGTGCCGGATTGGTCAGTGTCGCGGTGTAAGTGATCTGACCGCCTTCAACAATGTTATTGGTCGCAGTCAGGGTCAGGCCGGTGTTGTCGACCGAATCGGTGATCGTCGTGACCGCAGGCGTGTTGCTTGGCACCAGGTTTTCGAAGTTGCCACCGGTAGCGCCAGTGATCGTGGTGCTGACGGTGCTGCCATTGTTGTAGACGTCATTGGCCGCAGTCGGCACGTTGACGGTGCCCACGGTTTCGCCAGCCGCAATGGTGATGGTCGAACCGTTCGACAGAGTGACGGTTACCGGGGTTTGTGCCGGGTTGGTCAGTGTCGCGGTGTAAGTGATCTGACCGCCTTCAACAATGTTGTTGGTCGCAGTCAGGGTCAGGCCGGTGTTGTCGACCGAATCTGTGATGGTGGTAACGGCTGGTGTGGTGTTCGGCACCAGGTTTTCGAAGTTGCCACCGGTAGCGCCAGTGATCGTGGTGCTGACGGTGCCGCCATTGTTGTAGACGTCGTTGGCCGCAGTCGGCACGTTGACGGTGCCCACGGTTTCGCCAGCAGCAATGGTGATGGTCGAACCGTTGGACAGGGTGACGGTTACCGGCGTTTGCGCTGGATTAGTCAGTGTCGCTGTGTAGGTGATCTGGCCGCCTTCGACGATGTTGTTGGTCGCGGTCAGCGTGAGGCCGGTGTTATCAACCGAGTCTGTGATGGTGGTAACGGCTGGTGTCGGGTTCGGCACCAGATTTTCGAAGTTGCCGCCGGTAGCCCCGGTGATCGTGGTCGTAACGGTGCTGCCATTGTTGTAAACGTCATTGGCTGGGGTCGGCACGTTGACGGTGCCGGTAGTCTGGCCAGCGCCAATGGTAATGGTCGAGCCATTCGACAGCGTGACGGTGACCGGAGTTTGCGCCGGGTTAGTCAGCGTCGCGGTGTAGGTAATCTGGCCGCCTTCGGTCACGCTCGAACCAGCCGTCAACGTGACGGTAGTGGTGTCGACGGTGTCGGTGACTTGCGTGGTCGCCGGGATAGTTGGCGGGGTCACGGTGATGCCGTTGCCGCCGCTGGTGCCGGTGACGGTCACGTCGATCTGGGTCGGGTCGTTATAGACAGTGTCGTTCGGTGCCAGCGGCACGTTGACGGTGCCGGTGGTGGCGCCGGCCGGGATAACGATCACTGCGCCATTGGACAGGGTGATGGTCAGGTCGGTCAGCGGCGCCTGGGTCAGGGTCGCGGTGTACACCAGCACGCCGCCGGCTTCGGTGATGGTCGGCGTGGCGCTGAGGCTCAGGGTCGAGTCACGCAGTGCGTTGGTGGTGGTGTCGGTGGTCAGGCCGCCCGTGGTGTCCTGCGCGACTTGCCCGGCAGAATTGATGCCCGCCGTGGGGAAGCCAATGGTCGGATCGACGCGGCCAGCGGTGGCGTCGAGCATGACGAAGCTGTGACCGCCGCCGGCAGCACCACCGGTACCTGCGGCGGTCGGGCCGGCCGCGGTGGACTCGAGTGCGGTGGTCGGGTCGACACCGGCGGCGATGGCTTGCTGCAGTTCTTCTACAGAAGGCGCGGCCTGCGCCGTGGCTTCGGCCAGGTCAGTGCTGGAGTCAGGCGAGCTGGCGCTCCACTGGGTGTCACGGCCCAGATCGAGCATGCGGCCATCGGCCAGTTCCAGCGACACCGCGCCGGACAGACCGGTATCGATCTGGTCGCCGACATACAGGCGATCGCCTTCAACGAGTACGCGACGCACGCCCTCTGGGGACACCACGAAAACCTGACCGACAATGCTTTTGACGACGGCAACAACACTGCTCATTGAAGACTCTCCGGGGTGTCACATTCAGTTGACTTCCATGGACCTGACGGGCGTCGGCGCCACTTCAGTCTGGACGTACTTTCTATAAATGGATAACTTATTGACGCTGTATTTCCGTCAATAATCTGGCTATAAATTATCGCGATTAACTTTATGCCAAACTATTGACCTTCTGGGAGCCATCCTAAACAATCGCCCCACTAATGTCACATTGATATTTCCGCGGCGACCTGTCCTTCAGCCTGTCATCCAGTTCCTGTTTTGAACTTTCCGACATACGGTCTTTCGGGTTGCCATCATCCGACGCAGCACCACGTTTCTGCTGTGATTCAAGACAAGAAGTTCCGGGATAATTCCAACCATGCGTTCGCTTTTGATCCTTGCCGCTCCCTTCGCTCTCGCCGCCTCTTTTGTACAAGCACAATCCTTACCAGAAGCCATGCAACAGGCGCTGGATGTCCATCCGGAGATTCAGGCGGGGGTCAACAGTCGATTGGCGGCGGATTATCAGTTAAAGGCTGCGAAAGGGGGATACCTGCCCAAGGTCGATCTGCTGGGCGGTTATGGCCGTGAAGGCACTGACAGTGTGACCACGCGAGCGAACGGTGGAAGCAATCACTGGGAGACGTTGAACCGCAGCGAGTCAAGTTTACGTCTCTCGCAAATGGTTTTTGACGGTTTCGCGACGTCCAACGAAGTTGCGCGTCAACAAGCCAACGTCAGCTCCCGTGCTTACTCACTGCTGGGCACTTCCGAGCGTACTGCACTGACTGTCGCCCAGGTGTATCTGGACGTGCTGACCCGTCGCGAATTCGTGCGTCTGGCCGAGGAAAACCTCAAGAGCCACCAGCGCATCTACGATCAGATCCAGCTGCGCACCCAGCGCGGTGTCGGCAGCGGTGCCGACCTTGATCAGGCCGAAGCCCGTATGGCCCAGGCCCGCAACAACCTGATCACCGAACAGACCAACCTCGCCGATGCGGAAACCAACTTCCTCAGCGCCGTCGGCCAGATGCCCGACCAGCTCGAGCGCCCGGCGCCGTTCATGGCGATGATGCCCGCCAACCTCAATGAAGCCCGCGCGCAGATGTTGGAAAACAGCCCGATCCTGCGTTCCGCCGAGTCGGATATTGCCGCTGCCGAGAAGCAGTTCGCCACCGCCAAATCGACCTTTTACCCGCGCTTCGACGCCGAACTGGGCCGTACCGCCGATAACGATATCGACGGCCAGAACGGCCACAACAATGAATGGCAGGCCATGCTGCGCATGCGCTTCAACCTGTATTCCGGTGGCAGCAACAAGGCTGATCTGGAGTCCAAGTCGTACCTGGCCAACCAGGCGCTGGACATCCGCAACAACGCCCTGCGTCAGTTGAATGAAGAGCTCGGCCTCGCCTGGAACGCGCTGAACAATGCCAACGCCCAAGTGCCGATCGCTCAGCAGTACGTCGATCGCAGCACCTCGGTGCGTACCGCCTACCAGCGTCAATTCAGCCTCGGCGAACGCACCCTGCTGGACTTGCTCGACAGCGAGAACGAGCTGTTCACCGCCTCGCGGCGTCTGGCGGAAATCAAGAACATTCAGTTATTTACTCAGTACCGAATCAAGGCGACCATGGGCCAATTGCTCAAAAGCCAGGGAGTGGTCGCGCCGTTGGCATCCGTTGTGCAGAACGACGTGAAGCCCAAGGTCCAGCTGCCTGGGATGAACTGAGTTATCCCTTCCAACTGTTAAAGAGTGTCGAGCGTGGAATCAGAAGTCAGTCGAGTTCAACTCAGCCATGATCCACGCGCGTTGCATGACGATCCGTTGCTGGATGGTCTGCTCGCCCTGTGCATGCTGCACCAGAAGCCTGCCAGCGCGGCGATGCTGACCACCGGCCTGCCGCTGCCCAAACAACGTTTGAGTGTCGAGTTGCTGCCGCGCGCAGCGGCTCGCGCCGGGCTGCAGGGGCGGGTGTTGCAGCGCAAACTCGAAGAAATTCCGGCGATCGCCATGCCCGCGCTGTTGCTGCTCAAGGATGGCCGCAGCGCCGTTCTGCTCGGCTGGCAGGGCGACAATGAAGCACGAGTGCTGCTCAGCGAAAGCGATGGCGGCGAATCGGTGGTCAGCCGCGAACTGCTGAGCGACGATTACACCGGCAAAGTGTTCTTCGCCCAGCCGCAGCACAAATTCGACGTCAATCACGGCACGCTGATCCCGCGTGCACGCTCGTGGTTTCGCGACACCCTCAAGCGTTCGCGCTGGCTGTATGCCGATGCGATCGCCGCCAGTTTCCTGATCAACATCATCGCCATGGCCGCACCGCTGTTCGTGATGAACGTCTACGACCGCGTAGTACCGAACCAGGCCGAAGCAACCCTGTGGGTGCTGGCGCTGGGCATCACCGGCGCTTACATCTTCGACTTGATCCTCAAGAGCCTGCGCAGCCTGTGCCTGGATCTGGCCGGGAAGAAAACCGACCTGATCATCTCCGCCACGCTGTTCGAGCGCATTGTCGGCATGGCGATGAAATACCGCCCGGCGCGGGTCGGCAGCTTTGCCCAGAACATCCATGAGTTTCAGAGCCTGCGCGACTTTCTCGCGTCGCTGACCCTGACCAGCCTGATCGACCTGCCGTTCACCATCCTGATTTTCATCGTCATCGCCATTCTCGGCGGGCATCTGGTGTGGATTCCGGTGCTGGCTTTCCCGATTGCCCTGCTGATCGGCTACGCCTTGCAGAAGCCGTTGATCGCGACCATGGAACGGACCATGGCGCTGGGCGCCGAGCGCCAGTCGAGCCTGATCGAAACCCTCGCCGGTCTGGACGCGGTCAAGGTCAACAACGCCGAAAGCGAGCGCCAGTATCAGTGGGAGCAGACCATCGGCACCCTCAGCCGCCTCGAGCTGCGAGTGAAAATGCTCTCCGGTCTGGCGATGAACATCACCTTGCTGATCCAGCAACTGGCCGGGGTGATCATGATCGTCTTCGGCGTGTACCAGATCATCGCCGGCAACCTGAGCATGGGCGGGCTGATTGCCTGCTACATGCTCAGTGGTCGTGCGCTGAGCCCGCTGGCGTCGCTGTCCGGCCTGCTCACGCGCTATCAACAGGCGCGGGTGACCATGACTTCGGTCGACCAGATGATGGAGCTGCCGCAGGAGCGCAATTTCGAAGAGCGTCCGCTAAGCCGCAAGGTTTTGCAGGGTGCGATCGAATGCCGTCAGCTCAGCTTCACCTACCCGGACCAGCAGAACCCTGCGCTGAAGAACATCAACCTGGTGATCCGTCCCGGCGAGAAGATCGGCATCATCGGCCGCAGCGGCTCGGGCAAGAGTTCGCTGGCGAAACTGCTGGTGGGCCTGTACCAACCGGACGACGGTGCCTTGCTGGTCGATGGCGTGGACATCCGCCAGATCGACGTCAGCGAACTGCGCTACAACATCGGCTACGTACCGCAGGACATCCAGCTGCTGTCCGGCACCCTGCGTGACAACCTGGTGTCCGGCGCGCGTTACGTCGAAGACGAGCTGGTGCTGCAAGCCGCCGAACTGGCCGGCGTCCACGAATTCGCCCGTCTGCACCCGCAAGGCTACGAGCTGCAAGTCGGCGAGCGTGGGCAAAACCTCTCCGGCGGCCAGCGGCAGAACGTCGCACTGGCCCGGGCGCTGTTGCTCAATCCACCGATTTTGTTGATGGATGAGCCAACCAGTGCGATGGACAACACCGGCGAAGAACGCCTCAAGCAACGCCTCGCAGCAGTGATTGAAAACAAGACCGTGGTGCTGGTCACGCACCGGGCATCGCTGTTGTCGCTGGTCGATCGCCTGCTGGTGATCGATCGCGGGCAGATTCTCGCCGACGGCCCGAAAGCCGCCGTGATGGAAGCGTTGAAGAAGGGGCAGATCAGTGTTGCTTAAGTCCGGTGTCAAGGAGTCGATCCGTCGCTACTTCAAGGGCTCTGCCTCGCTGCAGGGCCAGCCGCTGCCAGAGGTCAACAAGGCGCTGATCGAAGACGCCCCGCGCGTCGTGCGCCTGACCATCTGGGCGATCATCGGCTTCTTCGTGTTCCTCATGCTCTGGGCCAACTTCGCCGTAATCGACGAAGTGACCAAGGGCGACGGCAAGGCGATTCCGTCGTCGAAGATCCAGAAAATCCAGAACCTGGAGGGCGGTATCGTCTCCGAGCTGTTCGTCAAGGAAGGCCAGATCGTCGAGGCCGGCGCGCCGCTGATTCGTCTCGACGACACGCGTTTTGCCTCCAACGTCGGCGAAACCGAGGCTGATCGCCTGTCGATGCTGCTGCGGGTCGAGCGTCTGAGCGCGGAAGTCGAGGATCGTCCGCTGAACTTCCCCGAGGACGTACTCAAAGCCGTGCCGGGTCAGGCGAAAAGCGAAGAGTCGCTGTACATCAGCCGCCGTCAGCAATTACACGATGAAATCGGCGGCTTGCAGGAGCAGTTGATCCAGCGTCAGCAGGAGCTGCGTGAGTTCAGCTCCAAGCAGGCGCAGTACCGTCAGCAACTCGGCTTGCAGCGTCAGGAAATCAACATGTCCGAGCCGCTGGTGGCGCAGGGCGCGGTCTCGCCGGTGGAAGTGTTGCGCCTCAAGCGTGCCGAAGTGGAAACCCGTGGCCAGCTCGATGCGACCACGCTGGCCATCCCCCGCGCGGAATCGGCGATCAAGGAAGTGCAGCGCAAGATCGACGAAACCCGCGGCAAATTCCGCAGCGAAGCGCTGACCCAACTCAACGAAGCCCGCACCGACCTGAACAAGGCCCAGGCCACCGGCAAGGCGCTGGAAGACCGCGTCAGCCGTACGCTGGTTACCTCACCCGTGCGGGGCATCGTCAACAAGTTGCTGGTCAACACTATCGGCGGTGTGATCCAGCCGGGCAGCGACATGGTCGAAATCGTGCCGCTGGACGACACCCTGCTGGTCGAAGCCAAGATCCGCCCGCAGGACATCGCGTTCCTGCATCCGGGTCAGGAAGCGATCGTCAAATTCACCGCCTATGACTACACGATTTACGGCGGCCTGAAGGCACAGCTGGAGCAGATCGGTGCGGATACCATCACCGACGAAGACAAGAAAACCACCTACTACGTGATCAAAGTGCGCACCGAGCGCAGCCACTTGGGCACGGATGAAAAGCCTTTGCTGATCATTCCCGGGATGGTCGCTTCGGTGGATATCATCACTGGCAAGAAATCGGTGTTGAGCTATTTGCTCAAGCCGATCATTCGGGCGCGGGCTGAAGCGTTGCACGAGCGCTAGATCTTCGGCGCTGGTGACGGCCTATTCGCGAGCAGGCTCGCTCCCACAGGAGATTGCATTCCAACTGTGGGAGCGAGCCTGCTCGCGAAGGCGTCCTCCGAAGCGCTACATATCCGTCGGTAAGTGACACAAATGGTCACCCACCCCCTCACCATTCGCCATATCGTTATTCATTAACGGTATTTAATTTCCAATTCTTATAGCTATAAAGTCACTAACCTGCGTACCTGCCGACCAATCGGCGCGCCGCACGACCTGAACCGACACGCAATCCAGCGTGAGTGTCTGATCGACGAGCGCGTCCGTGAGCGCGCCGTGCGTGGGAGATGATTGATGTCCGCCGCTACTGCCACCGAAAGCGCCGCAACTGCCGCGCCGCAAATCTTCGAAATTCGCCCCTTCAGCGGTGCCGTCGGCGCCGAGATCGTTGGCCTCGACCTGCGCCGGCCGGTCAATGATCAGGACTTCGCGCGGATTCACCGCGCGCACCTGGATTTCCACGTCGTGGTCTTCCGCGATCAGCAGATTACCCCGCAACAGCAAATCGATTTCAGCCGCCGTTTCGGCGTGTTGCAGATCCATGTGCTCAAGCAGTTCCTGCTGGCCAATCACCCGGAAATCCTCATCGTTTCCAACATTATCGAGAACGGCCAGAACATCGGTCTCGGTGACGCCGGCAAGTTCTGGCATTCCGATCTCTCCTATAAAGAGCTGCCAAGTCTCGGCTCGATGCTGCACGCCCAAGAGCTGCCCGCCGAGGGCGGCGACACGCTGTTTGCCGACATGCACAAAGCCTGGGACAACCTGCCGGCTGCGTTGCGCAATGCGGTTGAAGGGCGCTTTGCCGCGCATTCCTATACCGCGCGCTACAGCGAAACCAAGTTCGAAGGTAACTGGCGCCCGACCCTGACCCCGGAACAACTGGCCCAAGTCGCCGAAGTGGTGCACCCAGTGGTGCGCACCCATCCGGAAAACGGCCGCAAAGCCTTGTTCGTCAGCGAAGGCTTCACCACGCGCATCGTCGGTCTGCCGGAAGACGAAAGTCGTCAGCTGCTCGGCGAACTCTTCGCCCACAGCGTGCTGCCGCAAAACATCTACCGCCATCAGTGGGAGCCGCATGATCTGGTGTTCTGGGACAACCGCTCGCTGATCCATCTCGCCGCCGGCTGTCCTGCGCACCTGCGCCGCAAGCTGTATCGCACGACCATTCAGGGCGATGCGCCTTTCTGATTTGCCGGAGATCGACCATGAACGCCCCTTTGCCAGGCCACGCGGCCAGCAACCCGATCGCCCACAGCGAAGCGTTGCTGGCCGTCGATCACGTCAGCCTCGAATACCGCACGCCGCAGCGAGTGGTGCGCGCTACCCATCAAGTCAGTTTCGCCGTCGACCCGGCTGATCGGTTCGTCCTGCTCGGCCCGTCCGGTTGCGGTAAATCGACCCTGCTCAAAGCGGTCGCCGGGTTCATCCTGCCCTGCGAAGGCGAGATCCGTCTGCAAGGCCAGCGCGTCGATGCGCCGGGGCCGGACCGCATTGTGGTGTTTCAGGAATTCGACCAGTTGCCGCCGTGGAAAACCGTTAAGCAGAACGTGATGTTCCCGCTGCTGGCCTCGCGCACCTTGAACAAGAAAGAAGCCGAAGAGCGTGCGTTGCATTGTCTGGAAAAGGTCGGCCTCGCAGCGTTCGCCGACGCCTATCCACACACTTTGTCCGGCGGCATGAAAGCGCGGGTGGCGATCGCCCGGGCGTTGGCCATGCAACCAAAAATTCTTTTGATGGACGAACCCTTCGCTGCACTCGATGCGTTGACCCGCCGCAAGATGCAGGAAGAGTTGCTGCTGCTCTGGGAAGAGGTGCGCTTCACCTTGTTGTTCGTCACCCATTCGATTGAAGAAGCATTGGTGGTGGGCAATCGCATCCTCTTGCTGTCACCGCATCCAGGCCGGGTGCGCGCCGAAGTGCACAGCCATCAATACGATCTGCACAGCCTCGGCGGCGTGGCGTTTCAGGAGTCGGCGCGGCACATTCATCGTCTGCTGTTCGATGAGGGCCAAGCGCCGGAGACCGAACGTGAGCACGACTTCAACGACATTCGCATCGCCTATTGAGCGGCCAGGAGGACTACCCGATGAGCCATTCATCATCCGTGCGTGAAGAATTCGAAACCGTGCTCGAGCCGCTGACCGCAGTGCCGGTCGAGCGCGAGTTGCCGCTTGGCACGCGCCTGTGGCAACAGGGCTGGTTGCGCAAAAGCCTGATCCTGATTGTGCTGGCGATCATCTGGGAGGTGGTCGCGCGGATTCAGAACAATGACCTGATGCTGCCGAGTTTTCTGCAAACCGCGCAGGCCCTGTTCGACGGGCTGCTCAGTGGTGAGCTGCTGGCCAAGGTGTGGATCTCGCTGGTGGTGCTGATCAAAGGCTACCTGATCGGCATCGTCCTCGCGTTCGCCATGACGACATTGGCGGTCTCGACCCAGTTGGGACGTGATCTGCTCAGCACCATGACTTCGATGTTCAATCCGTTGCCGGCGATTGCCCTGCTGCCGCTGGCGCTGCTCTGGTTCGGCTTGGGCCAGAACAGTCTGATTTTCGTGCTGGTGCATTCAGTGTTGTGGGCGTTGGCGCTGAACACCTATGCCGGATTTCTCGGTGTGTCCGAGACGCTGCGCATGGCCGGGCGCAACTATGGCCTCAAGGGTTTGCGCCTTGTGTTGTTCATCCTGATCCCGGCGGCACTGCCGTCGATTCTCGCCGGTTTGAAGATTGGCTGGGCGTTTGCCTGGCGTACGTTGATCGCGGCCGAACTGGTGTTTGGCGCGACCAGCGGCAAGGGCGGGCTGGGCTGGTACATCTTCCAGAATCGCAATGAGCTGTACACCGACAAGGTGTTTGCCGGGTTGGCGGTGGTGATCCTGATTGGTCTGCTGGTGGAAAATCTGGTGTTTGCCACCCTCGAGCGCGTGACCGTCAAGCGCTGGGGTATGCAGCGCTGAGATCTTCGTTGGCTGGGCCGGCCTCTTCGCGAGCAGGCTCGCTCCCACATGAGAACGCATTCCAAGGTGGGAGCGAGCCTGCTCGCGAAGAGGCCAGCGCTGGCATCGTCACTCTTTAGGGATGTTTGCTAGCATTGCGCCCGGATCAATCCAGATCAGCCAAGAGTGCTCAGCATGCAACTCCCGGACATGAACCTTCTGGTCGCCCTCGATGCCTTGCTCGACGAGGGCAGTGTGGTCGGTGCGGCGCGGCGGATGAACCTCAGCCCGGCGGCCATGAGCCGCACGCTGACGCGAATTCGCGAAGCCATCGGCGATCCGATTCTGGTGCGCGCCGGGCGTGGCCTGGTGCCGACCCCCAAAGCCCTCGAACTGCGCGAACAGGTGCGCGACGTGGTCGAGCAGGCGGCGCTGCTGTTTCGTTCCGCCGACAGCGTCGAGCTAGGCACCTTGCGTCGACGTTTCAGCATTCGCGCCAATGATTTCTTCGTCGGCGTTTACGGCGGCAAGCTGTTCGACACCCTCGACCAACTCGCCCCGCATTGCGAATTGCGCTTCGTCCCGGAAGGCGATGGCGACGATGAAGCGCTGCGCGAAGGGCGCATCGATCTGAGCGTCAGCAATACCCGTCGGCTCACGCCGGAAGTGAAAGTGCAGAACCTGTTCTCCACGCATTTCGTCGGCCTGGTGCGCGAGAATCATCCGTTGCTCGATGGCGAAATCACTGCCGAACGCTACGCCGGGTTTTCCCACATCAGCATGTCGCGCCGGGGCATCGCTCGCGGCCCGATCGATACGGCGTTGAATGCGTTGGGGCTGGAGCGTCGAGTGGCGGTGATCGCGCCGAGTTTCCATGCGGCGATGTTTGCCCTGCCGGACTCCGACCTGATCCTGCCGGTGCCTAAAGAAGCCCTGCTCAGCGTGCGGCGGCTGGGCCTGAAACTGCGTTCATTCGACCTGCCGATTCCGCTGCCAATGCTGATGCTGACCCAGGCCTGGCACCCGCGCTTCGACAAGGACCCGGCCCACCGCTGGCTGCGCGAAACCCTCAAGACCTGCTGCGATGAAACGTGGCTGGCGGCACAGCCGTAAATCATCAGACACCATCGAATCCCTGTGGGAGCGAGCCTGCTCGCGAAGGCGTCGAGTCAGTCACCTCAATGGCGACTGGTCCACCGCTTTCGCGAGCAGGCTCGCTCCCACATAGGCATTCACCGTTGTGTCTGATGCACTTATAACCTGTCAATAAGTCAATTTTCGTCAGCATCAAGCCCCACTAAAATGCTCCGGTATTTTCACCCCCGGAGCTTTTCATTCATGACATCCCTGACGGTCTCGGCGCCTCTCGCCGCGACCAGCCCGGCGACGGCGGCTGCGCCACCGGTGTTCGGGGCGCGGATCATCATTGGTCTGGTCGGCGTGCTGTTGGCCGTGCTGGTCTCGGGCCTCAACGAGATGGTCACCAAAGTCGCACTCGCCGATATTCGCGGTGCGCTGCACATCGGCTACGACGAAGGCACCTGGCTGGTCGCCAGCTACACCGCCACGTCGGTCGCGGCCATGGCCTTTGCGCCGTGGTGCTCGGTGACCTTCTCGCTGCGTCGCTTCACCCTCTGCGCGATCGGCCTGTTTACTCTGCTCGGCGTGCTGTGCCCGTTCGCCCCAAACTACGAAAGTCTGTTGTTGATGCGCATCCTCCAGGGCCTCGCCGGTGGTGCATTGCCGCCGATGCTGATGACCGTCGCGCTGCGCTTTCTCCCGGCGAACATCAAACTTTACGGACTGGCCGGCTACGCACTGACCGCGACTTTCGGCCCGGGACTCGGCACGCCGCTGGCCGGTCTGTGGACCGAATACGTCGGCTGGCAATGGACCTTCTGGCAGATCATCGTGCCGTGCCTGATCGCCATGGCCGCAGTGGCTTACGGATTGCCCCAGGATCCGCTGCGCTTGGAGCGCCTCAAGTCGTTCAACTGGAAAGGCCTGCTGCTGGGCTTTCCAGCGATCTGCATGCTGGTGATCGGTCTGTTGCAGGGCAATCGGCTGGACTGGTTCGAGTCGAATCTGATCTGTGGATTACTCGGTGCCGGTTCGCTGCTGCTGGTGGCTTTTATGATCAATGAATGGTCGCAGCCGATTCCGTTTTTCAAGCTGCAGATGCTCGGCATCCGCAACCTGTTGTTCGCCCTGATCACCCTCGCCGGGGTGTTGATCGTGCTGCTGGCGGTGGTGCTGATTCCGTCGAGTTATCTGGCCCAGGTGCAGGGTTATCGTCCGGCGCAAACCGCGCCGATCATGCTCATTGCCGCGCTGCCGCAGTTGATCGCGCTGCCATTGGTGGCGGCGCTATGCAACTTGCGCTGGGTCGATTGCCGCTGGGTGCTTGGCATTGGTCTGAGCATGCTCGCGCTGTCCTGCCTCGGCGGTTCACACCTGACTTCGGCGTGGATTCGCGATGATTTCTACGTTCTGCAATGGCTGCAGATTTTCGGCCAGCCGATGGCGGTGTTGCCGCTGCTGATGTTGTCGACCGGCAGTATCACGCCGATGGAAGGGCCGTTCGCGTCGGCGTGGTTCAACACCGTCAAGGGCCTTGCCGCCGTGGTCGCCACCGGCGTCATCGAAGCGCTGACCACCGCGCGCCTGCATTTCCATTCGACGATGTTGGTCGACAGCCTGGGCAATTCGCCGCTGGCCGATCACAGCGATCCGGGCCTCGCTCACCGCGTGCACGAGCAGGCGGTGGTGCTGACTTCGTCCGATTTGTACCTGTGCATGGCCGGCGTCGCCGTGGCGTTGATCCTGCTGATTTTCTGGCTGCCGACGCGGATTTATCCGCCGCGCGCGCCGACCTGATCGCTGTACTGAAACTGAAGGTTTTTTATGACTCAATCCAAGCAAAAACTCGCGGTGGCCGTGGCTGCCGCGCTGGCGGTGGGCGTGCTGGTGTACCTGGCGATGCCCGGGCTGTTCGGCCAACGCACCGAGCAAACCACCAATGACGCCTTCGTCTCCGCCGACTACACGCTGGTGGTGCCGCGCGTGGCCGGGTTCATCAAGCAGGTGCTGGTCGAAGATAACCAGCAGGTCAAGGCCGGGCAATTGTTGGCGCTGATCGATGACCGTGATTTGCGCGCAGCGGCGGAAGCGGCGGACGCGCAAACCCTGGTCGCGCGGGCGCAATTGCAGAACGCCAATGCGACCCTTGAGCGGCAGGCGTCGCTGATCGCTCAGGCGCAGGCCACCGTGGTCTCGGCCAAAGCGCAAATGGCTTTTGCGCAGCAGGAACTGAACCGCTACAACCATCTCGCCGGTGTCGGCGCTGGCACCGTGCAGAACGCGCAGCAGGCGCGCACGCGCATCGATCAGGCCTCGGCGCGCCTTGACACTGCGACGGCGAAACTGGCGGCCGAACGCAAACAAGTCGAAATCCTCACTGCCCAGCGCAACGCCGCTGAAGGCAATCTGAAACACGCGCAGGCGGCACTGGAAATCGCCAGTTTCAACCTCTCTTACACGCGCATTACCGCGCCGCAGGACGGCATGATCGGCGAGCGCGCGGTGCGTGTCGGTGCCTACGTCACCCCGGGCAGCAAACTGTTGGCGGTGGTGCCGTTGCAGCAGGCTTATGTGGTCGCCAATTTTCAGGAAACCCAGTTGACCGACGTGCAGCCCGGGCAGGATGTGCAAGTCCGAGTGGATAGTCTCGGTGGCGAAACTCTGACCGGCCGCGTCGAGAGCATTGCGCCGGCAACTGGCGTGACCTTTGCGGCGGTGAAACCGGACAACGCGACGGGCAACTTCACCAAGGTTGTGCAGCGGATTCCGGTGAAGATCATGCTGGAACCGGGCCAGCCACTGGCCGAGCGCTTGCGGGTGGGGATGTCGGTCGAGGCGAGTATTGATACCGCCAGCTCGAAGGCGTCCGGGCGCGAGGTGACGCAACGATGATCGGTGTTGAATCGGTTGGCCTCATCGCTGGCAAGCCAGCTCCCACAGGGGTCATTGGCAGGCTGAACCATTTTGCACAACCTGCACAATCCTTGTGGGAGCTGGCTTGCCAGCGATGGGGGCATAGGCAGCAGCTCACCCTGAGTGCCTTGCTTGCAGTCAGCCTCAGCGCTTGTACCGTCGGCCCGGACTTCCAGAAACCCGAAGCCACCCAACCTGCCGACTGGGCCAAACCGGCGCGGTCCGCCCCAAGCCAGGCCGTCAGCGAACCCTTGAACGAACGCTGGTGGGAAACCTTCCAGGACCCGCAGCTGTCCGCGCTCACCCAGCGCGCGCTGAACAGCAACCTCGACCTGCAACTGGCCAGCAGCCGCCTGCAACAAAGCCGCGCCGCGCGCCAGGTGATCACCGCCGAGCGTTATCCGAACAGCACCGCCAGCGGCAGCTACGCACGTAAACGCAACAGTGGCAAAGGCTTGAACGATCCATCGGGAAATAACGGCGATGAGGCTTTCAACCTGTGGGATGGCGGTTTCTCGGCGTCATGGGAACTGGACTTCTGGGGCCGCGTGCGCCGTGAAGCCGAAGCCGCTGATGCCAATCTCGAAGTGGCAGAAAACGACCGTCGTGACGTACTGCTGACCGTGCTCGCCGACACTGCGCAAAACTACATTCAGCTGCGCGGCGTGCAAAACACACGCGCCGTCACCGAGCAGAACCTCGACGTCGCTCGCCACAGCCTGAAACTCTCGCAGCTGCGGCTGGCCGATGGCGTGGCGACCGACCTGGACGTCGCCGAAGCCGCCGCGCAAGTCGCCGCCATCGAGGCACAGCTGCCGGCGCTCGAGCAGCGTCAGGCGCAACTGATCAACGCGATCAGTCTGTTGATGGGCGAGCCACCGCAAGCTCTCGCTGAAACGTTATCCACAGACGCGGCAGTACCGCAGTCACCACTGCAGGTCGCCATCGGCCTGCCGTCGCAATTGGCCGAACGCCGCCCCGATATCCGCCAGGCCGAAGCGCGTCTGCACGCCGCCACCGCCAACATCGGCGTGGCCAAGGGCGATTTCTATCCGCGCATCACCCTGTCCGGCAACCTCGGTTCACAGGCCATGCAGCTGAGCGATTTCGGTTCATGGGGCTCGCGTGCCTTTGCCATCGGCCCGCAATTCAGCTTGCCGTTGTTCGACGGCGGACGCCTGCGCGGTATGTTGCAACTGCGTGAAGCCCAACAGCGGGAAGCGGCCATCGCCTACCAGCAAACCGTGCTGCGCGCCTGGCATGAAATCGATGATCAACTGACCGCCTACAACGCCAGCCAGCGCCGTCGCGACAGCCTCGCCGAAGCCGTGCGCCAGAACCAGATCGCCCTGCGCACCGCGCAACAGCAATACGTCGAAGGCGTGGTCGATTTCGTCAACGTCCTCACCGTGCAGAGCGCCTTGCTCGCCACGCAGGAGCAATGGGTGGAAAGCTCGACCGGCGTTTCCCTGGCGATGGTCGGTTTGTACAAGGCGTTGGGCGGCGGATGGCAATCGGTCTATCCGGCAGCGCAACTGGCCGCAGGCTCACCTGACGTCGCCAGACCCTGAACCCGCAGCGCCAGCTATGATCAACTCCATTGCAGCAAACGGCGCAACGCCGGACCTGAATTGCAGAGGAGTTGCATCATGGAAAATCCGCAGCACAGCCTACCGGCCCTGTTCAAACAACTCGGCCTCGATGACGATCCGACCGGCATCGAACAATTCATCGCCAGCCATTCACCGCTCAAACCGGAATTGCATCTGGCTGACGCGTTTTTCTGGACGGAAAGTCAGGCGCAGTTTCTGCGCGAGGAGATTCTCGACGATGCGGATTGGGCGGAGGTGGTGGATCAGTTGAATGTGATGTTGCGCAAGGGGCGGGCTGATTACTTCGGCTGAGGCCAAGTCCGTGCCGTATGCACCAGCGCCATGATCCAGACGGCATCTCTCTCCGTTTGATAGACAAGACGGTAACTGGGATGCGGAATCAGCTCACGCGTACCGGCAATGATGCCGGCACGGCCAATCAACGGATTGTCGGAAAGGCGATGAACCGCTTCGCTGAAGCGCAGATCCATTTCGATGGCCGCTCTTGGGTTGGCGGCCTGCAAGTAGTCCCAAATATCTGCACGATCCTGTGCGGCGGCTGGCGTCCATATGATTTTCATAGGTGATCTTCTGCCTGCCTGCGCTTTGCCGCGAACGCTGCTTCTACGTCTTCGTTGTTCAATCCGTCTCCGGCACGTACGGATTCCCGAGCGATTTCAACCTTGCGTTGCAGGAACGCTTCATATTCGCGGGCCTCTCGCTGGGTTTGAACATACTGACGCATCATGTCTCGCATGATTTGCGACGCCGGCCGGTGTGCCGCTTCGGCTTCCGCCATGAACTCCTCCCGCAGTTCCGGCTCCAGTTTCATTGTGAAAACGGCTTGTTTTGACATGTTGGGCTCCTGAATTTGGTGATGACAACGTATATACCTTGTCAGTATCGAAGGAGATAGCTTTGAGTCAGATAGGGCGACTAACGGAGAGATTTGTTTCAAAACTTGACTGAAATTCCCATCCAGTGCGATATTGATAGTTAGCAAACTAACAGTGTCCGTTATCCCGTGTCCGATTCCCTCGACAGTCTCCAGATGAACATCAGCAGCGCCATGGTGGTGGCCGCCCGGCATTGGCGGAAGATCTGCCAGACCACGCTGGTCAACTATGGAATTTCCGAAGCCTGCGCCGTGCCCTTGTTGATGATCGGGCGTTTGGGCGAGGGCGTGCGTCAGGTGCAAGTCGCCCAGGCTGCGGGGATGGAGAGTCCTTCGCTGGTGCGTTTGCTCGATCAGCTGTGCCACGCCGGTTACGTCTGTCGCACCGAAGATGCCCAGGATCGCCGGGCCAAGTGCCTGAGCCTGACCGATACCGGTCGCGAGCTGGTGCAGGCGGTGGAGGCTGAGCTGGTGCGCTTGCGTCATGAGGTGCTGGAAGGCATCGAGCGCAGTGATCTGGAAGCTACGCTTCGGGTACTCAGGGCTTTTGAGGCGGCGAGTTCGCCTGTGGTGGTCAATTCTTGAAAGGTTTTTTCACTGGCATGCCGCCGGCCCGTGACTGGTTTTACGGGGTCCGTACCTTTGCCGCGTCGATGATTGCGCTGTACATCGCCTTGCTCATGCAAATGCCGCGTCCGTATTGGGCGATGGCCACGGTGTATATCGTCTCCAGCCCGTTTCTCGGCCCGACCAGCTCCAAAGCGCTGTACCGCGCGGCCGGTACATTTCTCGGCGCAGCGGCGGCGGTGCTGTTCGTGCCGATGTTCGTGCAGAGCCCGTATGTGCTCGTGGTGGTGATCGCGTTGTGGACCGGCATTCTGCTGTTCATGTCCCTGCATCTGCGCACCGCCAACAGTTATGCGCTGATGCTGGCCGGTTACACCTTGCCGCTGATTGCCCTGCCGGTGGTCGATAATCCGCTGGCGGTGTGGGACGTGGCCGAGGCGCGTACCGAAGAGATTTTCCTTGGCATCGCCGTCGCTGCGGTGGTCGGTGCGATGTTCTGGCCGCGACGCCTGGCGCCGGTGTTCAATGATGCCGTGAGCAAGTGGTTCGCCGATGCGACGAGCTACAGCCTGAAGTTTCTCAGCCGCGATGTGCAGCCGGAAGAAGTCACCGCGCTGCGCATGGCCATGGTCGCCAATTTCAACAGCCTCGAGTTGATGATCGGCCAGTTGCCCCACGAAGGCGCGCGGCCACAAACCGTGCGTAACACCAAGGAACTGCGCGGCCGGATGATTCACCTGTTGCCAGTGATCGATGCCCTAGAGGATTCGCTGTACGCCCTCGAACGCCGCACCCCGGAACTGGTGGAAAAATTCCAGCCGTTGCTGACCGCGACCCGGGAATGGCTGGGCCACGCGGACGCCAATCTCGAGCGCTGGCAAGCACTGAGAGATCAACTCGACGCGTTGCAACCGAGCGCCGAAGCGCTGGAGGAGCGCAAACAGTTGCTGTTCTCCAATGCGATTTACCGCCTCGGTGAATTCATCGATCTGTGGCAGGACTGCCGCAGCCTGCAGGATGCGATTCTTTGCGAGCGCCAGGACAGCTGGCGCGCGGTGTACCGGCACTGGCGCCTGGGCCGGTTGACGCCGTTCATCGATCGCGGGCTGATGTTGTATTCGGTGGCCTCGACCATCCTGGCGATCATCGTCGCTTCGGTGCTGTGGATTCTGCTCGGCTGGCCGGACGGTGGCAGCGCGGTGATTCTGGCGGCGGTGGCGTGCAGCTTCTTTGCCTCGATGGACGACCCGGCGCCGCAGATTTACCGGTTCTTTTTCTGGACCGGGATGTCGGTGCTGTTCGCCAGTCTTTATCTGTTTCTGATTCTGCCCAACCTGCACGATTTCCCGATGCTCGTGCTGGCGTTTGCCGTGCCGTTCATTTGCATCGGTACGCTGACCGTGCAGCCGCGTTTCTACCTCGGCATGCTGCTGACGCTGGTCAATACCTCGTCGTTCATCAGTATTCAGGGTGCCTACGACGCAGACTTTTTCGCCTTCGCCAACTCCAATCTGGCTGGACCGCTGGGGCTGTTGTTCGCCTTCATCTGGACGCTGGTGGCGCGGCCATTCGGTGCCGAACTGGCGGCCAAGCGTCTGACCCGATTCAGCTGGAAAGACATCGTCAGCATGACCGAACCGGCCAGCCTCGCCGAGCATCGGCAGTTGGGCGTGCAGTTGCTCGATCGGCTGATGCAGCACCTGCCGCGTCTGGCCCTGACCGGTCAGGACACCGGCATCGCCATGCGTGAAGTGCGTGTCGGTCTGAACATGCTCGATCTGCTTGCCTACACCCCGCGCGTCACCGGCGTGCCAAATGCCCTGTTGCGACAAGTGGTGGGGGAGGTCGGCGAGTATTTTCGCGCCTGCCTCAAAGCCGACGAACGCCTGCCGGCACCGAGCGGTCTGCTGATGACCCTCGATCGCACGCGCCGTGCGCTCAACGGCCAGGGTGACGATGAAACCCGTCTGCACCTGTTGCACGCCTTGAGCGGTCTGCGTCTCGCCTTGCTGCCCGGCGTCGAGTTCGTCTCCAGCGCCGAGCCCGAAGAACCGCTGCCCGATGGAGCGCCCCTATGATCGGTGACCTGGATATCAGCGGCATCTTCCTGCCGACCCTGCTGGTGCTGATGGGCATTACTTACGTGCTGTTTTTGTTGGTGCATGGCGTGCTGCAACGCCTGCACTTTTACCGTCTGGTCTGGCACCGGGCATTGTTCAACGTGGCGCTTTACGCCGTGCTGCTGTACGGCGTGGACTCACTCAGTCGATACCTGATGACATGAAAAAACCGTTTCTGACCATCGGTCGCGTGGTTCTGACCCTGCTGATCGTGACTTTTGCCGTTGTCCTCGTCTGGCGCATGGTGATGTATTACATGTTCGCGCCGTGGACCCGCGACGGCCACATTCGTGCCGACATCATCCAGATCGCTCCGGACGTGTCCGGGCTGATCCAGCAGGTCGAGGTAAAGGACAACCAGTTGATCAAGCGCGGTCAGGTGCTGTTCAGCATCGACCAGGATCGCTTCAAACTGGCTCTGCGCCAGGCCAAGGCCGCCGTTGCCGATCGCGAAGAAACCCTCGCCCAGGCGCAGCGTGAAGCCAAGCGTAACCGTGGCCTCGGCAACCTGGTGCCGGCCGAACAACTGGAAGAAAGCCAGTCGCGCGTCGCCCGTGCGCAGTCGGCATTGGCCGAAGCCTTGGTGGCGGTCGACAGTGCGCAGCTCAACCTCGATCGCTCGGTGATCCGCAGCCCGGTCGATGGTTACGTCAACGACCGCGCGCCGCGTCCGCAGGAATTCGTCACCGCCGGGCGCCCGGTGTTATCGGTGGTCGACAGCAATTCATTCCACATCGACGGCTATTTTGAAGAAACCAAACTCGACGGCATTCACGTCGGGCAATCGGTGGATATTCGCGTGATCGGCGACCGCGCGCGGTTGCGCGGGCATGTCGAAAGCATCGTCGCCGGCATCGAAGACCGCGACCGCACCAGCGGCAGCAACCTGCTGCCCAACGTCAACCCGGCGTTCAGTTGGGTGCGCCTGGCGCAGCGGATTCCGGTGCGCATCGCATTCGATGATGTACCGGCCGACTTCCGCATGATTGCCGGGCGTACCGCCACCGTGTCGATCATCGACGACCAGCATGAGGAGCCGCAGCCATGAGCAGGGCCTGGTTGATCGCCGGGTTGGGCGTGATGCTCTCGGCCTGTCAGATGGTCGGCCCGGATTATCAGGTGCCCGCCGACGCGGCGGTGCAGCGCAAGGATATTCAGGGTGAGCTGGCAGTCGCCGGCAAACCGGTGGTCTCGGCGCCGGTGCCGGCGGACTGGTGGCGGCTGTATAAAGACCCGCGCCTCGATCAACTGGTACAGCAGGCCATGGCTTCCAACACCGATTTGCGTGTAGCGGCGGCGAACCTGTCGCGGGCGCGCGCTCAGGTGGATGAAGCCGAGGCCGCTGGCGGGTGGAGCGGCGGGGTGAAAATGGGCGCGCAACGTTTGCAGGAATCCGGTCAGGCGTTCCTGCTGCCGGAAAAAGTCCCGGTGGCCAACATCGCCGATATCGGCATCAGCGCCTCGTATCAGTTCGACCTGTGGGGCACCTTGCAGCGCGGTATCGAAGCGGCCAAAGCCAATGCCGATGCTACTCAGGCCGCAGCCGACACTGCGCGTATCACCTTGGTGGCGGACGTGGTTCGCGCCTATACGCAAGTCTGCGCAGCCAATGAAGAGCGGGAAATCGCCGAGCATTCTCTCGACCTGCAATCGCAAAGCACCACGCTGATCCAGCGTCTGCGCGATGCCGGGCGTGGCGACGAGACCCAGGTCACCCGTTCGCAGACCCAATTCAAATCCCTGCGCGCCGACTTGCCGCGCTATGAAGCAGCGCGTCAGGCCGGGCTGTTCCGTCTGTCGATGCTGCTGGCCAAACCGGTCGAGCAGTTGCCGGCAGGTACCGCCAGTTGCGCCGAGTTGCCGAAGATCGCGCAACTGGTGCCGGTTGGTGACGGCGCTGCGCTGCTCAAGCGCCGCCCGGATATTCGTCAGGCCGAGCGGCGTCTTGCTGCGGCAACCGCCGGCATCGGCATCGCCACCGGTGAGCTGTACCCGGACATCAGCATCGGCGCGACCATCGGCACCGTCGGCATCATTGATGACCTCGGCGACCCGTCGACCAACCGCTGGGGCTTCGGCCCGTCGTTGAGCTGGAAAGTACCGACCAACGGCGCCCGCGCGCGCATCCGTGAAGCCGAGGCCAACACTCAAGGCGCGCTGGCGCATTTCGACGGCGTGGTGCTCAACGCCATCCGCGAGACCCAGACCGGTCTGGCCCAGTACAGCGCGCTGCTGCAACGCCGCGATGCGCTGGCCGAAGCCGAGCAGTCGGCCAAGCTCGCCGCCGAGCAGACGCACCGCTTCTTCCAGGCCGGCCGCGAGTCGTTCCTTGCCGACCTGCAAGCAACCCGCACCTACACCGATGTCACCGCGCAACTGGCCGGCGCCAACACCCAGGTCGCAATGAGCCAGATCGATTTGTTCCTCGCCCTGGGCGGTGGCTGGGAAAGCGGACGAACGAACACCTCGAGCGCCAGCAAACCCTGAGGCCGTTGCTATGCTTTGAAGTGTTGGAGGGGCGCCCCATGCCAAGCGCTCCTGCAATGCACATTGCTCGTGCTGGCCCAGGGGAAACCAATAATGAAAAACCCTTACGCTCTCGGCTTCTGGTGCGCTCTGGTCGCACTGGTGCTGCTCTCGGCCACGTATTTCTACGGGATCATGCTGGCCCACCAGATCGACACGGCAATGGTTTTCCTCGACAGCGCCGTTGCGTTGATCGCGGTGATGGCGATCGTCGTCGTCGCGTGGACCTCGATTCAGCTGCAACGGGTCAAGAAGCGCCAGCTCGAGCGCGGCAAGATGCTCGTGCTGATCTGGGACACCAAAGTCGCCCTGCGCCGGGTTGAAACCGTGTTCGACCGCTACTTCTGGGGCAGTTACTGGCAGCCCGGGCGAACCTTCGCCGAGGTCATGGGCGAGCTCACCGGCACGCCGCTGGAAAAAAGCCTCGAAGGGCTGAAGAAGCAATGCCTGGAACTCGACAAGCAGATCGCCGATGACGGCTGGCACTGGCTGAACAACGCCCGCGAGCTGTCCGACGTCGCCACGGCCATGGCTCGTGAACGCTATCAGCTGGATTTCTGCGATGTGCGGGCGGATACCACCGGCGGAGCGGTGATCGATCGCGACTTTGAAGTGCTGGTGTATACCTGGACCGCGCGGCTGAAGAGCTTTGATCATCAGCTGGATGAAATCGAGGTTCAGTATTCCTGAAATCAAAAGATCGCAGCCTTCGGCAGTTCCTACAGGACAATCGGATTGCAAATGTAGGAGCTGCCGAAGGCTGCGATCTTTTTGCTCTCCCAAGTGTCCATAGACACTCTTTAACCTTTAAACATTGGGCCGTCGCCCGCGCCCGGTGCTAATCTCCATCGCTTAATTGCGCACAGTCGAGCCGCGACCCGATCCCGGGTTCAAGGAAGACGACTTCATCCACAGCCACGGAAACCGATCAGGTCATTCATGAATAAATCAGCAGGCGTGCTTCTCGGAATTGTTGTTGCCATCGGCGCGATCAGCGCAGGCGGGGCCTGGTACACCGGGACCAAGATCGAAGGCGTACTGAACAACGCCGTGACCAACGCCAACAAAGAGTTGCAGACCGCCATGGCCGGCTCCAACGGCACCGCGTCGCTGGAACTGGTATCGCTTGAGCGCCACACCTTCACCAGCACCGCGCACTATCGCCTCAAGGGCGAAGGCGAAATGTTCGGCGATGCCCCGGTCGAGCTACTATTCGTCGACCACATCGAGCACGGCCCGCTGCCGTTCTCGCGTCTGGTTTCGCTGAAGTGGCTGCCGGTCATGGCCACCAGCAACTACGAGCTGGAAAAGAGCCCGTCCACGGAAAAATGGTTCGCCGCTACCAACGGCGCCGCGCCGCTCAAGGGCGTGACCAACATCGGCTACGACGAATCGACCACCAGCACCCTCAGTCTGGTGCCGTTCGAAACCGCGCTGGATGAGCAGTCGAGCCTGAAGTTTTCCGGTCTGAGCATGGACATCGCCGCCAGCGCCCAGGCGCAGAAGGTCAAGGCCGACGGCTACATGGACAACCTGAAACTGGTCACCGTGTCGCAAGACCAGGCGCCGGTGCAGGTCGAGCTCAACGGTCTGACCCTGGCCAGCAACCTCGCCAAGAGCAGCTACGGCTACTACACCGGGGAAAACACCCTGGAAGTGACTAGCAGCAAAACCACCTTCGGTGCCAAGCCGATGGTGCTGGGCGTGAAAAACTTCGAAATGAAGAACCGCACCGAAGAAAGCGGCAGCAACGCCTCGGGGCGTGCCGACTACAAAATCGGCGAAGTGACGCTCAACGACAAGAAAGTCGGTTCGGCGGCCATGGCCATGAGCCTGAAGAACCTCGACATTCCGTCGACCATGTCGCTGATGCAGATCTACCAGACCAAATTGCAGCCATACGAAAAAGCTGCCGCCGAGGCCGCCGCGCAGGGTTTGCCGGCACCGGAGCTGAATCTGACCGAAGCGGAAAACGCCCAGGTCAAAGCCGATCTGCAGAAGTTGCTGGCGGCCGGCCCGCAACTGGCGCTGGAGAACCTGTCGTTCAACACCGCCAACGGTGAAAGCCGCGCCAATCTGGTGATCGACCTGACCAAGCCGCAATCGATGGATCTGCCGCCGGATCAACTCGGCAAGCAACTGATCGCGCTGCTCGACCTGAACATTCAGGTATCCAAGCCGATGCTGGTCGATCTGCTCAGCGTGCAGGCGCAACTCGATGGCCAGACTGACGCCAAAGCCATCGTCGATCAGTCCAAGGAAGCGGCGGACATGTTCGCCGGCATGGCGGTCGGCTCGCAACTGGCTGTCGCCGACGGCACCAACGTGGTGACCAAACTGCATTACGCGGCCAATCAGGTCGAATTCAACGGCCAGAAGATGACCGTCGAGCAGTTCATCGGTTTCCTCATGAGCAAGTTTGCCGGCGTCACCCAAGAGCAATAAACCCAACCGCGCCCCCCCCCCAGACGCCCGGCCCCTGTGTGAACAGGCGCTGGGCGTTTTGCTGTACAGATTTTGTACAGATGGACCGATTCTGAACAAATATTGCGTTGTGAAAATTCGCTCTCGCTTGCGTGCAGACTGCCTCACCAAGCTTGGCCGAAGGCTGTTTTTGTCGGCCACCGTTACGAATGGGCAAGGAGGGCATTGCGACCCGGCTGGCCATGTAAGGATGCTGACAAATGCCGCGTATTGATGGCCCTGTATTACATCGTGGTTTACGCCCTTTGTTCCGATTCGCCCTGTGCAGCCAGTTGCTCTGGCCGCTGCTGGCGTTGGCCGACACACCCTACGACGAGATGGTGCGCGATGCCCGGGCCGGGCATTACACGCCTGCGTTGACCGTGCTGCGTCAGGTGCCGCCGGGCCAGGCAAGCGAAGGCCAGATCAGCGATCATCTGCAAATCGCCAGTTGGGCCGGGCTCGATGCCGAAGTGGTCAAGGTCTATGAAACCCAAGGCCGTGACCGCGTTCTGCCGGTGCAGGCGCTGACTGCCGTTGCGCGTGCCTATCGCAACCTCAAGCGCTGGGATCAGGCCATCCAGGTGTACAACAAGGCGCTGGCGCTGGAGCCGGACAACGCCGACCTGCAACTGGGTCTCGCGCTGACCCAGGCCGATTCCGGCAAACCCGATCAGGCCGTCACCCGCGCCCAGGCGCTGGTCGCCGCCAAACCCGACGATCCGTCACGCCGTCTCGCCTTGGGCTACGCACTCGGTCGAGCCGGCAAACAGTACGACGCACTCTTCGAATACGATCAGGCCTTCATCCGCGCCGGCAACAAGCCGGAAGTTGCCCGCGAGTACGTGGTCGCCCTGCAAAAGGCCCGCCTGCCAGAACCGGCGCTGCGGCTGGCCAGTCAACGTCCCGGCCTGATTGATCCGGTGACCTTGCGCCGCCTGGAAGGCGATCTCGCCGCCGAACGCGTGCGCCTCGCCGAACTGGCCACCCGCAGCGAAAAGGAACGCTACGTCATCGCCGACCGCGCGCTGGCCGATTACGACAAATTGCTCGCAACCTGGACCCCTGACGCCACTGCTCACGATGACGTGACGCGCTGGCGCATCGACCGCATGGGCGCGCTCAAGGCGCGGGCGCGCACCGCCGACGTCATCAGCGAATACCAGAAACTGCAAGCCGAGGGCGTGGAAATTCCGACCTATGCCCTGCGCTGGGTGGCAGCGTCTTATCTCGATCAGCGTGAGCCCGAGACTGCCACCGATCTGTATCGCCAGGTGCTTTCGGCGCCGGACGCCGATGTCGGTGATCGTCTTGAGGACAGCACTGCGCTGTACTACTCGCTGCTGGAAAGCGACCGCGCCGATGAAGCACGCAAGGTCGCCGAAGACGCAGCGAAAGCCCAGCGTCCGCGCGTCGAGCTCAAAGGTCTGCCCATCGGCAACCCCAACGACGAATGGATGGACGCCCAGCAACTCGCCGCCCAGGCCGGCACCTACGGTTCCGATCTTCCGCACGGCGAAGAGCGTTTGCAGACGCTGGTCGATCAGGCGCCGGGCAACCTTGGCTTGCGTCTGGCCCAGGCCGATCTTTACCTCGCCCGCCAGTGGCCGCGCCGCGCGGAAAATCAGCTCAAGGAAACCGAGAGCATGGCGCCCCGCGATGCCGGCCTGGAAGTCGCTCAGGCGCGCACCGCGATGGAGTTGCAGGAGTGGCGGCAGAACGATGCGCTGGTCGACGATGTGGTCGCGCGTTATCCGGACAACCGCCAGGTGCAGCGTCTGGCTCGCGAACGGGAAGTGCATGACATGGCCGAACTGCGCGTCGAAGCCTACGGCGGCAAGGCCAACGGTGGCGGCAGCGGCGATGCCGGTGCGGTCAGCGGCAGCCGTGATTTCGGTATCCAGAGCACCCTTTACAGCCCACCGATCAATGAAGACTGGCGTGTCTTCGCCGGGGCCGGTTATGCCACCGGTGATTTCGCCGAAGGCACCGGCCACCATCGCTTCCAGCGTGTCGGCCTGGAACGGCGCACCCGTGACATGACCCTCGAAGCCGAGGTGTCGAATCACGATTACGGCTTCGGTGACAAACAAGGCGCACGCCTGGCGATAGCCCGCGACATCAACGATCACTGGCAGTACGGCGGCAGCCTCGAATACCTCTCGGCGGAAACGCCGCTGCGCGCGCTCAACAGCGACATCAAGGCCAATGGCGGCAGTGCGTTCCTGCGCTGGCGCGCCAACGAAAGCCGCGAGTGGCGCGTGTCGGTCAGCCCGTCGCACTTCAGTGATGGCAACAACCGCGTCGAAGCCTTGGTGACCGGGCGCGAGGGCATCTACACCGCGCCGAACATCCAGGTCGACGCAGGCCTGGAAGTCGGCACCAGCCACAACTCGAAATCCGACGACGTGCCGTACTTCAACCCGAAGTCGGACTTCAGCGTGATGCCGCTGGTCAACGTCAACCACGTGCTCTACCACCGCTACGAGACTTCCTGGAGCCAGCAATTCCAGGCCGGCGCGGGCACTTACAGTCAGCGCGACCACGGCACCGGCGGCATGGCGTTGCTCGGTTACGGCCAACGGTACGCCTGGAACGACGTGTTCGATGTGGGCGGCATGTTCAGTGTGATCAACCGGCCTTATGACGGTGATCGGGAAACTGATCTGCGACTGCTTGTCGACCTCACTTTCCGCTTCTAGAAGAGTTTGAAGATGCCTTTTATCTCGCGTTTCATCCTTCTGCTGGGAGCGCTGCTGGTCAGCGCCTGCGCCCAGCAAGCCCCCGCCTTCGCGCCGCCCTCCGAGCGCCCGGTCGCGGCCAGTGAACAACCGTGGCCAAAAAACCATGTGCTCGGCATCGCCTATCACGATGTCGAAGACCGTGATCCCGATCAGGCCGTGGTGGCGGTGCGCACCGAGCGCATGATCGAGCAGCTCGCCTGGCTGCGCGAGAACGGCTACAAACCGGTGACCGTCGACCAGATCATGGCGGCACGCAAGGGCGGCCCGGAGCTGCCGGCGAGAGCGGTGTTGCTCAGTTTCGACGACGGTTACGCCAGCTTCTATACCCGCGTGTTGCCAGTGTTGCGCGCCTACAACTGGCACGCCTTGCTGGCGCCGGTCGGCACCTGGATCGACACGCCGCTCAATCAACCGGTGGATTTCGCCGGCACGCCGCGTAACCGTGAGAACTTCCTGACCTGGCAGCAGATCCGCGAAATTTCCAGGTCCGGGTTGGTAGAGATCGCCGCTCACACCGATGCCAACCACAAAGGCATCCTTGGCAACCCGCAGGGCAACCTGCAGCCGGCCGCCGCGACCCGGCGTTATGACCCGGTGACCAAACGCTACGAATCCGAAGCCGATTTCCAGGCGCGCATTCGCACCGACGTGAAAAACATTTCCGAGAAGATCCGCAAGGCCACCGGTTACAAACCACGCGTCTGGGTCTGGCCGTACGGCACCGCCGACGGTACCTCGCTGACCGTGGTCGGTGAGGAGGGCTATGAAATGGCCCTGACGCTGGACGACGGCCTCGACACCCTCGATAACCTGATGAGCGGGCCGCGCTTTCTCGTCGCCTCCGATCCTGACGGCGAGCATTTCGCCAACAGCATCGTCTCGGTGCAGGCCGAAGCGCCGATGCGCGTGGTGCATGTCGACCTCGACAACGTCTACGACCCGGACCCGGCCCAGCAGGACATCAACCTTGGCAAACTGGTGCAGCGCATGGCTGACCTCGGTGCCAGCACGGTGTTCCTGCAAGCCTTCGCCGATCCCAAGGGCGATGGTCTGGTGCATTCGCTGTACTTCCCCAACCGTCACTTGCCGATGCGCGCCGACCTGTTCGACCGCGTCGCCTGGCAACTGCGCACCCGTGCCCACGTGAAGGTCTTTGCGTGGATGCCGGTGCTGAGTTTCGAACTGGATTCGAAGCTGCCGCGCGTGACCCGCTGGGACCCGAAAACCGCCACCACCTCGGTCGATCCGAAACAGTACAAACGCCTGTCACCGTTCAATCCGGAAGTGCGCAAGATCATCGGTGAAATCTATGAAGATGTGGCGCGGCTGACCTCGGTCGACGGCATTCTCTACCACGACGATGCGGTGCTCTCGGATTTCGAAGACGCCAGCCCGGATGCCTTGAAGGCGTACGCCGCTCAAGGTCTGCCGGGTTCGATTGCCGCGCTGCGCGACGATCCGGCGGCGATGCAACGCTGGACGCGTTTCAAGAGCCGCTACCTGATCGACTTCACCAACGAACTGACCGCGAAGGTCCGTGCGATTCGCGGCCCGCAAGTGCTGACCGCACGCAACATCTTCGCCGAGCCGATGCTCAATCCTGAAAGCGAAGCGTGGTTCGCGCAGAACCTCGATGACTTCCTCGCCACCTACGACTGGACGGCGCCGATGGCCATGCCATTGATGGAAAAACAGACACTGGCCGAGTCCGGCCCGTGGCTGGAAGAACTGGTTGCCACGGTGAAGAAACGCCCCGGCGCACTCAACCGCACCGTGTTCGAATTGCAGGCGCGCGACTGGAACCAGAAGGATCAGGCCGATATCGATGCCGTGCATCTGGCGGACTGGATGGGCCGGCTCAAGCGCCAGGGCGCGACCAGTTTCGGTTACTACCCGGACAACTTCCTCGACAACCTGCCAGACCTGAAAACCGTAAGGCCTGCACTCTCCAACAAATGGAATCCATAACATGCTGGATAGACTGTTAGCCCTGCTTGTTCTGGCGATTGTCCTTGGCGTTCCGCTGGGGCTGATCTTCCTGGTGACCGGCCAGTTCCTGATGTCGTTCGTGTTCTTCTACCCACTGTTCATGTCCGGGTTGTGGATCGCCGGCGGCCTGTATTTCTGGCTGCACTGGGAGCGCCACTGGCCATGGCAGGACGACACGCTGCCGCCGCCGCTGGAAGGCGAGCCGCTGATTTCGATCCTGATTCCTTGCTACAACGAAGGCGATAACGCTGCCGATACCATTTACGCGGCGCTGGCCCAGCACTACCCGAACATCGAAGTGATCGCGATCAACGACGGCTCCAAGGACAACACCGCCGAAGTGCTCGATGCGCTGGCCAAGGAAGATCCGCGACTGCGGGTGCTGCATCTGGCGGAAAACCAGGGCAAGGCTGTGGCTCTGCGCATGGGCGCGATCGCTGCGCGCAGCGAGTATCTGGTGTGCATCGATGGCGACGCCTTGCTGGCCCCGAACACTGCGGCTTATCTGGTCGCGCCGATGCTGGATAACGCACGTCTTGGCGCAGTGACCGGCAACCCGCGCATCCGCACGCGTTCGACCTTGATCGGGCGAGTGCAGGTCGGCGAGTTCTCCTCGATCATCGGGCTGATCAAACGTACGCAACGGGTGTTCGGGCGCATCTTTACCGTCTCCGGCGTGATCGTCGCGTTCCGCCGCACCGCGCTGAACCGTGTCGGCTACTGGAGCCCGGACATGATCACCGAAGACATCGACATCAGCTGGAAGCTGCAACTCGATCACTGGAGCATCTTCTACGAACCGCGTGCGCTGTGCTGGATTCTCATGCCGGAAACCCTCGGCGGCCTGTGGAAGCAGCGTCTGCGCTGGGCTCAGGGTGGCGCCGAAGTGCTGTTCAAGAACATTCGCGGCATCTGGCAGTACCGCCATCGCTACCTGTGGCCGCTGCTGTTCGAATACTGCCTGTCCACCGGTTGGGCCTTCACTTTCCTGCTGTCGGTGATTTTCTGGGGCATGGGCAAGTTCATGGTCATGCCCGACGCGATCGCCGTCGATCACCTGATGCCGCCGGCCTTCACCGGCCTGTTGCTGGCGTTCGTCTGCCTGGTGCAGTTCGCTGTCAGCATTATCATCGATCGGCGCTATGAACCGGGTCTGGGCAAGACCATGTTCTGGGTGGTCTGGTATCCGCTGGTGTTCTGGCTCGTCAGTCTGCTGACCACCCTGGTCAGTTTCCCCAAGGTGTTGTTCAGCCAACACAAAAAACGCGCGCGCTGGGTCAGTCCTGATCGGGGTATCAAACCGCTGGGCGACGACCAGGAGGAAGTCATCAAATGAAAATTATCCGGACTCGCCAACGGCCCTTTCTGGTGGTGATCGACGTGATCCTCACCGTCCTGGCCTGGGTCGGCCTGCTGTTCCTGCTGGTACGCGGGTTATGGCCATTGATCGAAACCAGCGGCGGCCCGCGCATCGATCATTCGGCGTTCGATGCCTTGGGGACTCTGCAGGTTTATATGTGGGTGGCGCTCGTCAACGCGGTGATCCTGATCGGTTGGGCGCGTTACCAGCAACGCAAAAGCCGCAGCTTCGCCCAGCGCCGTTTGCCGTCACCGGTGATTGGCGATGAAGGTCTGAGCAAGAGTTTCAAGCTGTGCGACGAGCGTTTCCAGAAATTGCGCACGCCGGGGGTGATGACCATTCACAACGATCAGGACGGCGACATCAGCCATGTCGAAACGCATTTGTGGCCGCTTCAGCAGCAAGCACTGCCGGCGCCGCTGGCACCTTTGGAGCATCCACGGGTGATCTTTCTGCATGCCGAAGAAGACGACAGTCGCGAGCCGGTGAAACGCCTGACCTGACCTCCACACGGCCTGTATAGGAGCTGCCGAAGGCTGCGATCTTTTGATCTTTTTCCAAAGTCAAAAATCGCCGCCTTCGGCAGCTCCTACAGGTCGTTGTCAGGCCTGGATCAGCGTCCAGGCCTCTTTCATTTGCAGAGGTTGCTTCATTCGCTCAGCCAGCAGCGCCATTGCGCGTTGCTTGTCGCAGGCCACCGCCGCGACGACGATGCCGTCTTTTGCAAACAGGCCAATGAACGGCGGCTGTTCCGGCTCACCGCTGAACTCGACCTCGTCCCATTCCTGCGCGTGACCGAGATAGTCGTAGTTCTTGCCAAAGTGGTAGGTCCAGAAAAACGGCACATCCAGATAATGTTCCTCGCCACCGAGCATGTTGGCCGCAGCGATGCGCGCGTGTTGCTGGGCCAGGCGCCAATGCTCAATGCGGGTTGGCTGGCCGTTCAACGGAAACGTGGCGATATCGCCGATGGCCCACAGGCCATCGCTGACGCGCATGCCGTCATCAACACGCAAGGATTGGTCTTCTTCCTTGGGCAATGATTCGAAAGGTTCAGTGGCCGGGTGAACGCCGACGCCGGCGAGAACCAGATCTGCCGCCAGCCTCAAGCCATTATCGAGCAGCACGCCCTCGACCTTGTCCTCGCCAAGGATCTGCGTAGCCTCGTGTTCGCTGATGAACTTCACCCCGTGCTCTTCGTGCAGGGCGCGAATCGCCTTGCCCACGGCCTCGCCGAATTGCTTGGCAAACGGGATTGCATGGCGTGCCAGCACGGTGACGTCGAGGCCGAACTCGCGCAGGGCTGACGCGCATTCGAGAGCAATAAAACTGTCGCCGATGATCACCGCGCGCTGGCCCGGTTGAGCGGCGTTGATGATCTCTTCAGCCTGTGCTTTCGAACGCAGGACGAAGACGTTGGCCAACTCGGCACCAGGCAACTGCAATGGATTGGGCGCGCCACCGGTGGCGAGTACAGCGGCGTCGTAGCGCAGGATGCCGCCGTTGTTCAGATGCAGCGTTTTGCCTGGGGCGTCGAGTGAAGTTACTTCGCCTTGCACGCGCTCAATCCGTTGCGCTTGATAGAACGCCTCATCGCGTAGCGGCGGCACTTCTTTCGGCGACATCTCCCCGGCGAGAACAAATTTGCTCAACACCGTGCGGTCGTAGCCGGCATCCGGTTCGCCATCGACCAGCACGATGCGTCCGCCGAAACCCTTCTCCCGTAGCGCCGCCGCGCAAGCCGTGCCCGCCGCCCCGGCGCCGACCACCACGAACGTTCTTGGGTCGTCAGCGGGCGGGGTGTGCGGGTCGGGCAGGGGCTGGTCATCGACCCAGACTTCATCGCCGCGCAACTCCAGCGGATAGCGCTTGAGACTGTCCAGCGATGGCGGCTCGCACAGGCCACCGTCCTCGGCGCGGTACGCGGCCTTGTGCCAGGGGCAGATCAACCTGCCGTGACACATCGCCCCCTCGGCCAACGGTGCGCCGGCATGTGGACACAGGCCCTGAAACGCCCGCAACTCGCCGTTGGCACGCAGCAGGACGATCTTGCAGTCGCCGATTTCGACTTGCAGGCCACGGTCTTGCGGGACATCGGCGAAACGGGCGACACGGTGCAGGGACATTTTCGGCTTCCTCGCAGGCATTTCTCTTGTGAGTTGGCGGCGCCGCGCGAGGTTCAGCCATTTGCTACTGCCAAGGCACGAACGGTACAGCTATAGTTTGCGGGCCGACGACGGCCTCACTGCACAAGGTGCTCCCGGAATGACCCGATTGACCTCTCTCAACCCATGGCTGGCGGCCATCGCCGTGACCCTTTGCGTGCAGTTCCCGGCACAGGCCCAGGAGCGCTTCACCCTGAGCATCCCCGGCGTGTCGGATAACCGTCTGTTCACCTCGGCAGCGGCAAGTGACGCACCCGGCTGCGGCGGCAAGAACCAGTCGCCGGCGCTGAGCTGGAACGCCGGCCCGGCCGGGACCCAGAGTTACGCCATCGTCATGCACGACCCGGATGGCCAGAAAGGCCTGGGCGTCGATCACTGGATTCACTACGGCATCAAACCCACCACCCATCAGATCGCGGCCGGCGTCGGTGCCAAATCCGCCCTCGAAGGCGTCGGCGGCACCAACAGCAAAGGCAACACCCATTACATGGGGCCATGCCCGCCAGTGGGCGACAGCGCCCATCACTACATCATCCAGATCTACGCCCTCGACCTCGCCCCGGACGCCCTGCCGGCTGGCCTGACCCGCGCCGAGCTGATGGAGAAAATCAAAGGCCATGTGCTGCGCAACAGCAGCGCGGTGCGGCGTTATCACCGCTGAGGTTCGGCCGCTCACGGGCGGCTGACTGCCCTGATTCCCCAGCCATTTGGCATTGCCCCGCGAAAACGCGCACTATCGAGCCATTGCCAATGCGCTGGAGGACACCGTGGCAGCAAAAATCGACCGCATCGCCCAGCTACTCAACTGCCCGGAAAAGGGCGAACAAATGCGGCGTGCAGTAACCGAGACACGTAAGGAATTTCTGCTGAATCAGCCGGAAGAAGACCTCGTTGAAGAAGACGAGGTATTTGACGAGGCTGAGGAGGAGGGGGATGACGACGATGAATATGATGAGTTTGACTGGACGACGGAGTGACGTCGTTCCAGCGATCTTGTCATCGCCCACAAAAAAGCCCCGGACCATCATAGTCCGGGGCTTTCTCATTTGATTCATGGTGCACCAGGCGGGATTCGAACCCACGACCCCTGCCTTCGGAGGGCAGTACTCTATCCAGCTGAGCTACTGGTGCAGCGGGCGACATCATACCTAGGTCGGCTCGGGGCGTCCATGCCGGGTTTGGCGGGTTTTGTCAGTGTGCGTGTCGGCGCAAAATCGCTGCATTCCTTAAAGCGGTAACGTCCTGCAAAACCCTCGCTTGGCGCTTTGGCGGGGTTGATCTAAGGTTTTTCCTGCGGCACGGGTTTTCAGTACGTTGATCTGAAAAGCGGCATTTTTGTTCTTTTTTTCGAACGACCTATTGTCCTTTACCCCCTTTGAACCTACGATCCGTTTGAGATTTCAAACGCTCTTTGGCGGGATGTTGCAGCGCAAGTGCGCCCGGTCGTGCACTGTTGATGCGCCACAATCCGCTCACTGATTTCCCTGACGGCAGCCTTGCGAGGCGCCTTTCTACAATCATAATTTGCTCCGCGCAGGCCGCGGTGCTGTTAAGGAAAGCCGACATGCAGCTTAAAGACACCCAGTTGTTCCGCCAGCAAGCCTTCATCGATGGCGCTTGGGTCGATGCCGACAACGGTCAGACGATCAAGGTCAACAACCCGGCCACCGGCGAAATCCTCGGCACCGTGCCGAAGATGGGCGCCGCTGAAACCCGCCGTGCCATTGAAGCCGCTGACAAAGCGCTGCCGGCCTGGCGTGCGCTGACCGCCAAAGAGCGTGCCGGCAAGCTGCGTCGCTGGTTCGAACTGATGATCGAGAACCAGGACGACCTCGCGCGCCTGATGACCCTCGAGCAAGGCAAGCCGCTGGCCGAAGCCAAGGGCGAAATCGTTTACGCCGCATCGTTCATCGAGTGGTTCGCCGAAGAAGCCAAGCGCATCTACGGTGATGTGATTCCGGGCCATCAGCCGGACAAGCGCCTGATCGTCATCAAACAACCGATCGGCGTCACCGCCGCGATCACCCCGTGGAACTTCCCGGCGGCGATGATCACTCGTAAGGCCGGCCCGGCGCTGGCCGCCGGTTGCACCATGGTGCTCAAGCCCGCATCGCAAACTCCATTTTCCGCTTTCGCCCTGGCCGAACTGGCCCAGCGCGCGGGCATTCCTGCGGGCGTGTTCAGCGTGGTCTCCGGCAGCGCTGGTGACATCGGCAGCGAGCTGACCAGCAACCCGATCGTGCGCAAACTGTCCTTCACCGGCTCGACCGAAATCGGTCGCCAGTTGATGGCCGAATGCGCCAAGGACATCAAGAAAGTCTCGCTGGAACTGGGCGGCAACGCGCCGTTCATCGTGTTCGACGACGCCGATCTGGATAAGGCCGTCGAAGGCGCGATCATTTCCAAGTACCGCAACAACGGCCAGACCTGCGTCTGCGCCAACCGTCTGTACATTCAGGACGCGGTCTACGATGCGTTCGCCGAGAAGCTGAAAGTGGCTGTGGCCAAACTGAAGATCGGCAACGGTCTGGAAGACGGCACCACCACCGGCCCGCTGATCGACGAAAAAGCCGTGGCCAAGGTTCAGGAACACATCGCTGACGCCGTAAGCAAAGGCGCCACCGTACTGGCGGGCGGCAAGGCGATGGAAGGTAACTTCTTCGAGCCGACCATCCTGACCAACGTGCCGAAAAACGCGGCCGTGGCCAAGGAAGAAACCTTCGGTCCGCTGGCGCCGCTGTTCCGCTTCAAAGACGAAGCCGAAGTGATCGCCATGTCCAACGACACCGAATTCGGTCTGGCTTCTTACTTCTACGCGCGTGACCTCGGCCGTGTGTTCCGTGTCGCCGAAGCGCTGGAATACGGCATGGTCGGCGTCAACACCGGGCTGATCTCCAACGAAGTCGCGCCGTTTGGCGGCATCAAGGCTTCGGGCCTGGGCCGTGAAGGCTCCAAGTACGGCATCGAAGACTACCTGGAAATCAAATACCTCTGCCTGGGCATCTAAGCCGGGAAAGGGATCGCTGCAAACGCAAGGGGCACGAGAGCGCTGTCCCTTTGCGTCGTTTCAAACAGGAAATTTCTCTGCGGCCAGGAACGCCGTGGCAGTCGATCATCGCATGCTGCCACCGCCGATTCCTCCCGCTTCATCCTTGAACCACGCCGCCCGATGAGCGGCGAATGAGGACTGTAATGAGCAAGACTAACGCTGAACTGATGGCCCGCCGCACCAATGCCGTACCTCGTGGTGTTGGCCAGATTCACCCGATCTTCGCCGAGTCGGCAAAGAACGCCACCGTGACCGACGTTGAAGGTCGTGAGTTCATCGACTTCGCCGGCGGTATCGCTGTACTGAACACCGGCCACGTGCACCCGAAAATCATCGCCGCCGTGACTGAACAGCTGAACAAGCTGACCCACACCTGCTTCCAGGTGCTGGCTTACGAGCCCTACGTTGAGCTGTGCGAAAAAATCAACGCCAAGGTTCCTGGTGACTTCGCCAAGAAAACCCTCCTGGTCACCACCGGTTCCGAAGCCGTTGAAAACGCCGTGAAGATCGCCCGTGCCGCTACTGGCCGTGCCGGCGTGATCGCGTTCACCGGCGCTTACCACGGTCGTACCATGATGACTTTGGGTCTGACCGGTAAAGTCGTGCCGTACTCGGCGGGCATGGGCCTGATGCCAGGCGGCATCTTCCGCGCGCTGTACCCGAACGAACTGCACGGCGTGAGCATTGACGATTCGATCGCTTCGATCGAGCGCATCTTCAAGAACGACGCCGAGCCGAAAGACATCGCTGCAATCATCATCGAGCCAGTGCAGGGCGAAGGTGGTTTCTACGTCGCGCCGAAGGAATTCATGAAGCGTCTGCGTGCGCTGTGCGACCAGCACGGCATCCTGCTGATCGCTGACGAAGTGCAGACTGGTGCTGGCCGTACCGGTACTTTCTTCGCCATGGAACAGATGGGCGTTGCCGCCGATCTGACCACTTTCGCCAAGTCCATCGCTGGCGGCTTCCCGCTGGCCGGCGTGTGCGGCAAGGCCGAATACATGGACGCCATTGCTCCAGGCGGCCTGGGCGGCACCTACGCCGGTAGCCCGATCGCTTGCGCCGCTGCGCTGGCAGTCATGGAAGTGTTTGAAGAAGAGCAACTGCTGGACCGCTGCAAGGCTGTCGGCGAGCGCCTGGTCACCGGTTTGAAGGCGATTCAGGCCAAGTACCCGGTCATCGGTGAAGTGCGTGCGCTGGGCGCAATGATCGCGGTCGAGCTGTTCGAAAACGGCGACAGCCACAAGCCGAACCCGACTGCCGTGGCTGCCGTGGTGGCCAAGGCGCGTGACAAGGGCCTGATCCTGCTGTCCTGCGGCACTTACGGTAACGTGCTGCGTGTGCTGGTTCCGCTGACGTCGCCAGACGAGCAACTGGACAAAGGCCTGGCGATCATCGAAGAGTGCTTCTCTGAACTCTGATCCGCTCGTGTGACCCGCTCGACAAAAACCCGCTTCGGCGGGTTTTTTTCGTCCCTTGAAACACATCGGACGGGTTTGCGCTGTATCGAATCGCCAGCATTGGCTAAGGTTCAGGCATTGCAAGGAGAGCGCGCATGACTGCCGTTGATTTACCCGCCGTACCCCGGGTGCTGATTGCCGAGGCTGATCCCTGGTCCCGCGACCTGCTTAAACAAGTGCTGCTCAATGTGCGCTGCGATGCGCGCCTGGATTTGTGTGCCGATGGCCAGCAGGCAATGTCGTTGCTCAGCGAGGTGCCCTATGACTTGGCCATCGTCGATTGGGAGCTGCCTGGCATCGACGGATTGCATGTGCTGCGCAGCGTCCGCCAGCGCAAACGCAATCCGCCGTTGCCGTTCATTCTGATGAGCAGCCGCAACGACAGCGCCAGCGTGCGCGAAGCGATTCCGCTGGCGCCGACGGCGTACCTGACCAAACCGTTGAACATGGAAGGCCTGACCGAGCGCTTGCAGGGCTTGCTGCTCAACGCTGGCGAAGCGGTGGTTTGCGAAGTGCCGGCACTGGCGCCGGGCATGACCCTGTCGGTGTTCCTTGAGCGGCGTCGCGAGCAGGCTGATGGCGCGCCGCTGATGACCGACGTGCAAGTGGCGGTCAAGCGCAGCCTCAATCCCGAGGGGCTGGACCTCAAGCTGCTGGAAGAAGAGGTGCGCACCGATCCGCAGATTACCGCCGTGCTGATCGCAGCCGCCAACAGTGCCGCGCAACACTACGGCGCGCCGGTGCAAACCCTGGCCCAGGCGCTGCACCGACTCGGCACCGGGCAGAGCATGAACCTGATTCTCGGCCTGGCGCTCAAACGCAGCGCGCGGCTCAGCGATCCATGCCTGGCGGATTACGCCGAGCGCTATTGGGGGCTGTCACTGCACGCGGCGGAATACGCCCGCACGCTGGCGCGCCTGCTCGATCTGGATCAGGAGCGCTGCTATTGCGCGGGCATGCTACATCGGCTCGGCGATCTGGCGCTGCTGCGCTGTCTGCAGGAATGGCAGCAGGCCGGCGGCGAGCTGGACGAGTTGCAGGAGGTCGGTGAAGCGTTGGCGAAGTTTGGCGCTTCTTATGGCTCGGCATTGCGCGCCCGCTGGCGTCTGCCGCTGGAGTTGCGCGAGTTGATTGCTTCGGCCTACCAGCTCGGTGGTGGCGTTTACAGTCGCGAGGCGCTGGTGATGCACATGGCCGCGCAGATGGCGCGGCTGACCGAGCATGAAGGTGTCGAGGAGCTGGCGAAGAGCCGGACGGCGCGGTTGCTCAAGATCGGGCTGCCGGAGTTGATGCGGATGCGCAAATGACAGATCACCACATTCCAATGTGGGAGCGAGCCTGCTCGCGAAGGCGCCAGCGCAGGCAACATTTTTGTTGAAGGTGCAGGCCTCATCGCGGGCAAGCCCGCTCCCACAGGAATTGCGGCAGCCACAAAATACGGATCAGGCCGCAATGATCCGGTTCTTGCCCTGCCGTTTCGCCTCGTACATCGCGGCATCCGCGCGGGCGAACAGGCTGTCCAGGCTCTTGTCTTCGTCGGTGAGGTTGGTCAGGCCCTGGCTAACTGTGATGCTGAATGCTTGGCCGTCGTGGTTGAAGCGCAGTCGCTGGATCTCCTGTTGCAGGCGCTCCGCCACTTGCACGGCCATCTCCGGCGCGCAGCCGGGAAACACCGCGGCGAACTCCTCACCGCCAATCCGCCCGAACAGGTCGCCACGGCGCAATGAGCCGCGCCCGCATTCGGCGATCCGTTGCAGCACATTGTCGCCTTCGGGGTGGCCGTAGCTGTCGTTGATCACTTTGAAATCGTCGATGTCCAGCAGCAGGAACGCCAGCGGTGTGCCTTGGCGGCGGGCCTCGGCGAACTCGCGGTGGGCGCATTCGAAGAAGTGGCGGCGGTTGCTGCTTTGCGTCAGCACATCGGTGGTGGCCAAGCGTTGCAGCTCGGTTTCCATGTGTTTTTTGTCGGTGATGTCTTCGGCGATGCCGACGATGATCACCGGCTGCCCGGGCTCGTCCTGGCGATTGATAAAGCATTTGTCGCTGAGCCAGCGCACCTGGCCATCGGCGGCAATGATGCGGTACTCGCGATCTTCCACCGCACCTCGGTGCAGGACTTCGGCAAGGCTTCGTTCGGCGTACTCCAGATCATCGGGGTAAATGCTGTCACGCCACTGGTTGTAATCAGCCAGCACAAGCGCGGCGGAACGGCCGAAGATCCGTTCATAGGCCGGACTGACGTACAACACCTGGCGGGTTTCCCAGTTGAAAGCCCAGAGCACGGCGTTGACGCTGACCAGCAGCGAACTGATCAATTGTTCGCGCTCGCTCAGGCGCGCGACTTCGCCCTGCGCATGCATCAGCGCCATCAGCGTTTGCGCGGCCTCAGGCCATTGGGTAAAGGTTGTGTCTTTCTGGTTGTTGTTGACCATCGGCACAAATCTCAAAGGGCGCGCCGCAATGTCGACGACGGCCACAGGACAACCCGCCGGGATGGCGAAGTGTCATTGAGATAGAGGATTTTCGGCGAAGTTCCCGACCATTACCGAGTACCGCCGGGCGGCGGGGGGCAGGAGCCGACGATTGCAACGAGGCTGCGATCGTCGAGATCACAGCCTCGTTGCAGGTCAGGCAGTCGCAGGACGCAGCGAGTAGGTTTTCAGCTGATCAGCAAAGTCACGCAACGACTGGATGCCACTGGCCTCGGCCTCGTGAATCCATTCCTTGATGGCGGCCAGCATGTCGTGGCCATTGGAACTGGTCTTGACCCAGATCTGCTGCAAAGCCAGGCGTTTCTCGTAGATCACTTTCAACGCATGGCTGTGTTCGAGCATGGTCTGAATGCGCAGGTGATGACGGTCTTCCAGCAGGCTGGTTTCCCGCGACAGCAGGCGTTTGGCCCGGTGGAACTGGTGGCGCACCGAATGATCGACCTTGGCCAGCTCTTGCTTGACCAGCGGACCGATCACCAATTTGCGGTATTGGGCCATGATCTGAAAGCGGTTGTTGAGGATCGCCATGGCGGTGTCCATGTCCAGGCTGCCCTTGCCTTCGACGCGGTGGGCAATCGGTGCGACCCGCTGCACCTTGGCCAGGCGCAGGAAGCAGAAGACCTTGATCCACGCCCAGCCGAGGTCGAATTCCCACTTCTTCACCGACAGCTTGGCCGAGTTGGGGTAGGTGTGATGGTTGTTGTGCAGCTCTTCGCCGCCGATCAGGATGCCCCACGGCACCAGATTGGTCGCTGCGTCACGGCATTCGAAATTGCGATAGCCGACGGCATGGCCCAGACCGTTGATCACCCCAGCGGCCCACACCGGAATCCACATCATCTGGATGGCCCAGATGGTGATGCCGATGGTGCCGAACAGCAGCAGGTCGATCACGCCCATGATCGCCACGCCCAGCAGCGGATAGCGACTGTAGACGTTGCGTTCGACCCAGTCTTCCGGGCAGTTCTTGCCGTAGATGCGCAGGGTTTCCGGGTTCTGCGCTTCGCTGCGGTACAGCTCGGCGCCGGTGCGCAGTACGGTGGACAGACCCTTGATGACCGGGCTGTGCGGGTCATCCTCGGTTTCGCATTTGGCGTGGTGTTTGCGGTGGATGGCAGTCCACTCGCGGGTGTTCTGCGCCGTGGTCAGCCACAGCCAGAAACGGAAAAAGTGCTTCAGACCCGCATTCAGCTCGAGCGAGCGGTGGGCCGAGTAACGGTGCAGATAGACCGTGACGGCAACAATCGTCACATGGGTCATCAGCAGGGTGACCGCGACCAGTGACCAGGCCGACAAGCCAAGAAAACCTTCGTACCACATAGGCTATAGGGCCCTCGATAAAGATAAAAACAGCCGTTGCATTATCACTAAGCACACAGATAAAACCAGTCGCCCTTTCAGATAAGAAGTCGCTGAATGTTTCTTGACCTATAATTCCAACCTTTTTGTAGGGACATGGACGACCGAATGTCTGCGACTTACCGCGATGCCTTGCGTGCAGCGCTGCTCTACCTCGTACTGGCCGCCCTGTGGCTGCAAGTTTCTGATCATTTATTAAGCAGATTCTTCGATGACTCCCGTGAGCTGACCCATTGGCAACTGATCAACGGTTATCTGCTGGCGACGATCAGCGCCGCGCTGATTTTCCTCGCACGGGCGCGGCTGTGCGGGTTTCTCGGCATCGGCGCGCATTTGCGCGAGCGCCACACCGACCGTGAGCGTCTGCGTCAGGCGGCCGCCGTGTTCGACTGCACTCGCGAAGGGGTGCTGGTTACCGACCACCGGGGCCTGATCGTCCACGTCAATCGCGCCTTTATCGAGATCACCGGTTATCGGCGCGACGAGGTCATCGGCCAGCAGCCCAGTCTGTTCAAGTCCGGCCATCATCCGCCGGGCTTCTATCAGGCGATGTTC
This sequence comes from Pseudomonas sp. Leaf434, assembly GCF_001425545.1. NCBI lineage: Bacteria > Pseudomonadati > Pseudomonadota > Gammaproteobacteria > Pseudomonadales > Pseudomonadaceae > Pseudomonas > Pseudomonas sp. Leaf434. The sequence goes on from NZ_LMQZ01000007.1 coordinate 47,209, forward strand.
GCTACCCTCGAGGCTGAAGGTGAGTGGAGCGGCGAGATCTGGAACCGGCGCAAGACCGGCGAGATTTATCCACAGTGGCAGACCATTCGGGTGATTCACGATGATTTCGGCCGGCTCAGCCATTACGTGGCGGTGTTCTCGGACATCAGTGCGATCAAGGATTCCGAGTCCGAACTCAAACACCTGGCGCATCACGATCCGTTGACCGATCTGCCCAATCGCCTGCTGTTCAGCGACCGCGCCGAGCAGGCGCTGGCGTCGGCACAGACACACAAGCGTGGCTGCGCGCTGCTGATGCTCGATCTGGATCATTTCAAGATGATCAACGACAGCCTCGGGCATAACGTCGGCGATCGGTTGCTAAAAGCGGTGGCGACGCGTTTGCAGGAACTGTTCGGCCACGGCATTACCTTGGCGCGGCTCGGCGGTGACGAGTTCGCGGTGCTCGCGGAAAGTTGTCCACAGCCGGCCCAGGCCGCCGCGCTGGCGCAACGGACTCTGGACGCCTTGAAGGAGCCGGTGCTGGTAGATGGCAATCAATTGTTCATCAACGCGAGCATCGGCATCAGCCTGTTTCCCAGCGATGCCCTCAGCGCCGAGCAGTTGTTACGCAACGCCGACAGTGCGCTGTTCAAGGCCAAAAGCAGCGGGCGCAATGGCTACGCGCTGTATACCGAAGAGCTGACCGCCCATGCCCAGCAACGGGTCGAAATCGCCTTCGAGCTGCGCCGCGCACTGGAGCAGGAGGAACTGCGTGTCTATTACCAACCGGTGCATGACCTGCAAAGCGGCCGTCTGGTCGGCGTCGAGGCACTGGTGCGCTGGCAGCATCCGCAGCGCGGGCTGGTGTCGCCGGCGGAATTCATTCCGATTGCCGAGCGCACCGGGCTGATCGCCGAGATCGATGCCTGGGTGATGCAGCAGGCCTGCCGGCAGATGTGCCAATGGCAGCAGAGCGGTGTGGTGCTGGCGTTCGTCGCGGTGAATGTCTCCTCGCGGCTGTTTGCCCGGCGCGAGTTGTACCAGCAGGTGGCGCAGGTGCTGCACGACACGGGGCTGGATCCGGTCTATCTGGAACTGGAAGTCACCGAAAGCGCGGTGATGGACGATCCCGAAGTGGCGCTGGAACAGATGCATCGCTTGCGCGAGCTGGGTGTACGTCTGGCTATTGACGATTTCGGCACTGGCTATTCGTCGCTGCTGCGGCTCAAGCGCCTGCCGGTGCAGAAACTCAAGATCGATCAGGGCTTCGTTGCCGGGTTGCCGTGGGATGAGGATGACGTGGCGATTGTCCGGGTGATCATCGCGCTGGCCCGCAGCATGGGTATGCAGGTGCATGCCGAGGGGATCGAGCAGGCTGAGCAGGCGGCATTTCTGTTGGCGCAGGAATGCGATCTGGGGCAGGGCTACTGGTTTGGGCGGCCGGTGTCTGCGGATCGGCTTGATTGGGCGAAAACGCCAATGATTGGCTGAATAAGCCTATATGGCTAACACCGATCCTGTGGCGAGAGGATTTATCCCCGTTGGGTCGCGAAGCGACCCAAAAAAACGGGACTGCTACGCAGTCCAACGGGGATAAATCCCCTCGCCACAAGTTCTCTTGACGATTTCAAATCAGCGCAAACCCCTTGCCCTCTCTCATATTGTTTTCTGGTTATATAAACATTCTTAAATAGTCTTTTTAAGAATATCCATGCCTCTCTTATATTGCTCCCACGCCGAACGCAGTGCCGCCCACTGCCAGGCAAATCCCCTTCAAAGGAGCAGCACCATGAGCGCATCCCTTCGCAGCGTTGACGGTCAGGACGAAAGCACCATCTTGCGTGAAATCCAGAGCGCCCTGCGCGATCTGCGGTTCGGCGCGGTGGAGATCACTGTGCACAACGCGCAAGTCGTACAGATCGAACGCAAAGAGAAATTTCGTTTGCAGCAACCCGGTAAACAACCGGGCTGAAATCAAAAGATCGCAGCCTGCGGCGGCTCCTACAGGGGGCTGTGTGCAGGAGCTGGCGAAGGCGGCGATCTTTCAACGGGACCCGATTCCAGCAATACATAAGAAAAAGCCATCACCAAGAATTCCAGGAGCTTTCACCATGTCGTCGATTCGCCGTTACGCTCTGGCCGCGCTGGTCAGTGCCGTGTTTGCCGGTTCCGCCGTTGCCAAGGATTACGAGCTGCTCAACGTGTCGTATGACCCGACGCGGGAGCTGTATCAGGAATACAACGCCGAATTCATCAAGTTCTGGCAGAAGGACCATGCCGGCGACACGGTGAAAATCCAGCAGTCCCACGGTGGCTCGGGCAAGCAGGGCCGTGCGGTGATCGATGGCCTGCGTGCTGACGTGGTGACCCTGGCCCTGGCCGGTGACATCGATGAAATCGCCAAGCTCGGCAAGAGCCTGCCGGCCGACTGGCAGCAGCGTCTGCCGCAAGCGAGCACGCCGTACACCTCGACCATCGTGTTCCTGGTGCGCAAGGGCAACCCGAAAGGCATCAAGGACTGGGGCGATCTGGTCAAGAAGGATGTCTCGGTGATCACGCCAAACCCGAAAACCTCGGGTGGCGCGCGCTGGAACTTCCTCGCCGCGTGGGCCTATGGCTTGAAAGCCAACGGTGGTGACGAAGCCAAGGCGAAGGAATACGTGCAGACCCTGTTCAAGCACGTGCCGATCCTCGACACCGGCGCCCGCGGTTCGACCATCACCTTCGTCAACAACGGTCAGGGCGACGTGTTGCTGGCCTGGGAAAACGAAGCTTTCCTGGCGCTGAAAGAAGACGGCGGTGCGGACAAGTTCGACATCGTCGTGCCGTCGCTGTCGATCCTCGCCGAACCGCCAGTGGCGGTGGTCGACAAGAATGCCGAGAAGAAGGGCAACGCGCAGATCGCCGAAGCCTACCTCAAGCATCTATACAGCCCGGCCGGCCAGGAAATCGCGGCGAAAAACTTCTATCGTCCACGTGACAAGGATGTAGCGGCCAAGTACGCCCAGCAGTTCCCGAAACTGGAACTGGTGACCATCGACAAGGACTTCGGCGGCTGGAAATCCGCGCAGCCGAAATTCTTCAACGACGGCGGCGTGTTCGACCAGATTTATCAGGCGCAGTAATCTCGCCTTCAACCGGCCTGATGTCTGGGCACATGACATGTGGGACTGAGCTTTTGTGGTGAGGGGATAAGTCCCCTCACCACAGGGCTCACTCCCACATTGATGCGTTTTCAACCAGGGACTTTTATGTCGCGTCGTATCTCCCCCGTCATACCCGGCTTCGGGCTGACGCTGGGTTACACCTTGGTGTACCTCAGCCTGATTGTGCTTATCCCGCTGGCGGCGATGTTCGTCCACGCCGCCCAGCTGACCTGGGATCAGTTCTGGACGATCATCTCCGCACCGCGGGTGCTGGCGGCGTTGAAGCTGAGCTTCGGTACCGCGCTGTGTGCGGCGATCATCAACGGCATCATCGGCACGTTGCTGGCCTGGGTGCTGGTGCGCTACACCTTCCCCGGGCGCAAGGTGATCGATGCGATGATCGATCTGCCGTTCGCCCTGCCGACCGCTGTGGCCGGTATCGCGCTGACCGCGCTGTACGCGCCGGCCGGGCTGGTCGGGCAGTTCGCTGCCGATCTCGGTTTCAAAATCGCCTACACCCCACTGGGCATCACCCTCGCACTGACCTTCGTCACGCTGCCGTTCGTGGTGCGCACGGTGCAACCGGTGCTGGCCGATATTCCCCGTGAAGTCGAGGAAGCGGCGGCGTGCCTGGGTGCGAAGCCATGGCAGGTATTTCGCCACATTCTGGTTCCGGCACTGCTGCCCGCCTGGCTGACCGGTTTTGCCCTGGCGTTCGCGCGTGGCGTCGGCGAGTACGGTTCGGTGATTTTCATTGCCGGCAACATGCCGATGAAAACCGAGATCCTGCCGCTGCTGATCATGGTCAAACTCGACCAATACGATTACACCGGCGCTACCGCCATCGGCGTATTGATGCTGGTGGTTTCCTTCATCCTGTTGCTGCTGATCAACTTGCTGCAGCGGCGCATCGAAACCCCATAAGGAGGCGCGAACATGTCCCAATCGTCCATTGCGGCCGCCTCTTCGGCCAACGCTGCGCGCCGTGGCAGCGCCACTTCGCGCAGAATCCTGATCGGTCTTGGCTGGCTGATCTTTTTCCTGTTTCTGCTGCTGCCGTTGTTCATCGTCGTATCGCAAGGTCTGAAAAACGGTCTCGGCGCGTTCTTCACCGCGATTTTTGAACCGGACGCGCTTTCGGCATTGAAACTCACCGTGTTCGCGGTGCTGATTTCGGTGCCGCTGAACCTGGTGTTTGGCGTCAGTGCGGCGTGGTGCGTGAGCAAATACTCATTCCGTGGCAAGAGCATGCTGGTGACGCTGATCGACCTGCCGTTCTCGGTGTCGCCGGTGATCGCCGGTCTGGTCTACGTGCTGATGTTCGGTGCGCAGGGCCTGTTCGGGCCGTGGCTGCAGGATCACGACATCCAGATCGTCTTCGCCCTGCCGGGCATTGTGCTGGCGACGATTTTCGTCACCGTGCCGTTCGTGGCCCGGGAGCTGATCCCGCTGATGCAGGAACAAGGCACCCAAGAGGAGGAAGCCGCGCGCCTGCTCGGTGCCAATGGCTGGCAGATGTTCTGGCACGTCACCGTGCCGAACATCAAGTGGGGCCTGATTTATGGCGTGGTGCTGTGTACCGCGCGGGCCATGGGCGAGTTCGGTGCGGTGTCGGTGGTTTCCGGGCACATTCGCGGGGTGACCAACACCTTGCCGCTGCACGTCGAGATCCTCTACAACGAATACAACCACGTGGCCGCGTTCGCCGTGGCGAGCCTGTTGCTGATCCTGGCGCTCTTCATCCTGCTGCTCAAGCAGTGGAGCGAAAACCGTATCAACCGCCTGCGCGCCAGCGCCGCGGAGGAATAATTCATGTCGATCGAAGTGCGTAACGTCAGCAAGAATTTCAACGCGTTCAAGGCGCTGGACAACATCAGCCTGGATATCCACAGCGGTGAGCTGGTCGCGCTGCTTGGTCCGTCGGGCTGCGGCAAAACCACCTTGCTGCGGATTATTGCCGGTCTGGAAACCCCGGATCAGGGCAACATCGTTTTTCACGGCGAGGACGTTTCCGGCCACGATGTGCGTGATCGTAACGTCGGTTTCGTGTTCCAGCATTACGCCTTGTTCCGCCACATGACGGTGTTCGACAACGTCGCGTTCGGCCTGCGGATGAAACCGAAAAACCAGCGCCCGAGCGAAAGCCAGATCGCCACCAAGGTTCACGAACTGCTGAACATGGTGCAACTGGACTGGTTGTCGGATCGCTACCCGGAGCAGTTGTCCGGTGGCCAGCGTCAGCGCATCGCGTTGGCCCGTGCCCTGGCGGTGGAACCTAAAGTGCTGCTGCTCGACGAACCGTTCGGCGCCCTCGACGCCAAGGTGCGCAAGGAACTGCGGCGCTGGCTGGCGCGGTTGCACGAAGACATCAACCTGACTTCGGTGTTCGTGACCCACGACCAGGAAGAAGCGATGGAAGTCGCCGACCGCATCGTGGTGATGAACAAGGGTGTGATCGAGCAGATCGGCTCACCGGGCGACGTCTACGAAAACCCGGCCAGCGATTTCGTCTATCACTTCCTCGGCGATTCGAACCGCTTGCTGTTGAGCGACGACAACCACGTGCTGTTCCGCCCGCATGAAGTGTCGCTGTCCAAGCATGAGCTGGAAGATCACCATGCCGCTGAAGTGCGCGATATCCGCCCATTGGGTGCGACGACGAGGGTGACGCTGAAGGTGGAAGGGCAGACGGATCTGATCGAAGCGGAAGTGGTGAAAGACCACGACAGCCTGATCGGGTTGGCCAAGGGTGAGACCTTGTTCTTCAAGCCGAAGGTCTGGCAGAAAGTCGCCAATATTTAAAGGCAAAAGCTTCGCGAGCAGGCTCGCTCCCACAGGGAAAACTCATTCCAAATGTGGGAGCGAGCCTGCTCGCGAATACGATCTAGACAGCAGCGCGATTCGGATTGACCCGCACCACCCCCGCCCGCAACTCGATCTCTTGTTTCAATTCCTGCCGCATCCCCAGCAGAAACGCCAACTCAGCCACGACAAACAACGGCCCGACAATCAGCCCCGACACATCATCGACAAACGCCGGTTTGCGCCCTTCATAGTGATGCCCGACAAACTGGATCACCCAGCCGATCACAAACATCGCCAGGCCGCTGCTCAGCCAGACCATGGTGCTCTGCTGCGCCAGTGCATGCCCGGCCCACACCGACAGCCCCATCAGTACTGTCATCAACACGCCAAGCTTCAACTCCAGACGCAGGTAAAACCACGCCGAGGCCAGCGCCACCACAACGGCTGGAGATATCCACAGCCCGCCCAGCTCCCACTGCGGCCGTGACAGCAGGACAGCCACCGCCACCACGATCAGCGGAATGCCGATAAAGTGGCTGGCGATGTTGCGCGGGTCGCGGTGGTAGGCGGCGTATTGACTGAGATGGTCGACGAGGCTTTTCATTGTTGTTCCTCCAGTGGGGTTGAATGCATCATCCCTCGGGATCCGCGTTCGCTCTGTCGGGCAGGCGACACTCCAGGAGTGGTTATGCAAATTCGTGCACGGTTGCTCAGCGGCCAGTGGTTCAGTCATTTGCCTGCATCTTTTCAGGATAGCCTGCTGGCGCTGGCTCGGGAGCGGCGGCTGACGGCGGGACAACGATTGTTCCAGCGTGGCGATGCGCCGTGCGGTCTGTATGCAGTGCTCGATGGCGCCGTGCGCATCGGCGCGGTGAGCGAGCAGGGCAAGGAGGCGTTGTTGAGTCTGGTGGAGGCGCCGCACTGGTTCGGCGAAATCTGCCTGTTCGATGGCCAGCCTCGCACTCACGATGCCTATGCAGTCGGGTCGTGCACCTTGCTGAATGTTCCGCAAGCGGCGTTGCTCAAATTGCTCGACGAACAGCCGCAGTACTGGCGGCATCTGGCGCTGTTGATGAGCCACAAATTGCGCCTGGCCTTCATCAATCTCGAACAGCTGAGCCTGCTGCCAGCCCCGGCGCGTCTCGCCCATCGGCTGCTGATGATTGCCGAAGGCTACGGCGAACTCGACGCACCACGCCGGACGCTGCAACTGCCGCAGGAGCAGCTGGCGGCGATGCTGTCGCTGTCGCGGCAGACCACCAATCAGATCCTCAAGGATCTGCAGGGGCAGGGGATTATCGGGCTCGCATACGGCGAAATCGAAATTCTCGATGCGGTGAGATTGCGTGCCTTGGCCACGATCTGAAAACTGAAACCGATCCAATGTCGGAACTGGCACCTGTGGCGAGGGGTTTTATCCCCGCTGGGGCGCGAAGCGGCCCTGAAAAATGGGACCGCTGCGCAGTCCAACGGGGATAAATCCCCTCGCCACAGAAACCAGTTCCAACAAAGGATCTGTGTTTATTTTACGAACCGCGATAGGTCGAGAAACCGTACGGGCTCAGCAGCAGCGGGATGTGGTAGTGCTGATCGGTCTGCTTGACCTGAAAGATCACCGGAATTTCCGGGAAGAACGTCTCATGCTTGATCTTCTGGTAATACTCGCCGGTCTTGAACACCACGCGGTATTCACCGGCTTCGAATGGCTGTTTGGCCGGGAACAGCTCGGCGATCCGCCCTTGCTCGTTGGTGGTGCCTTGGGCCAGTGGTTGCCAGTTTTCGCCGACGTGTTTTTCCAGGGTGACGTTGATGCCCGGTGACGGCAGGCCGTTTTCCAGGTTGAGCACGTGCACGCTCAGCGGATTGCCGGCGGCCATCGTCAGGCTGGAAACAGCACTCAGGCCGAGGGCGGCGAGAGTCATGCGCAGGGTGGTCATGGTGGATCTCCTTAGTGGGAACGGGTGATGGTCAGGCCGGCTTTGTCGGCGGCGGCGCGGGCGCAGTTTTCGTCTTGCTCACCGCCGCCGGAACCGGCCACGCCCATGGCGCCGACCAGTTCGCTGCCGGCGAACAACGGAATGCCGCCGCCGAGCAAAAGCAATTCATCGAGGGTGTTGAGGTTGGCGGTTTCCGGGTTGCTGCGGGCGCGCTCGGCGAACAGCCGCGTCGGCGTCTTGGTCGACAGCGCGGTGTAGGCCTTGCGTTGGCTGGCGGCGGTGTTGTGCGGCCCGACGCCGTCACCACGCAACGTCACCAGCAAGTTACCGCCACGGTCGAGCACCGACACCGTGCCGGTGCAACTGCTCATCGCCTTGTCCGCCAGCCAGCGTGCGGTTTTCAGGTCGAGATCGGCGTGGCGCGGCAGTTCTGGCGTGGCACTTGCAGCGCCGCTGAGGCCGAGGATCAGGCTGGCGACAAGGTATTTGACGGTCATGTGCAGGCTCCGAATGGGAAGGTCTGCACCTTAACCGGCGCACTTCGTCAGAACCCCGTCAGGCGGATTACAAGTTTGTAATGGGCAACGGCGCCGAACACGCCTAGCCTGTGTGCCTGATCAATCGAGGTGTGCCATGCGTTTGCTGGTCGTAGAAGATGAAGCCAAAACCGCGAATTTCCTCGCCAAGGGCCTGGGCGAGTCGGGTTTCGCCGTGGATGTGGCGCTCAATGGCCTCGACGGCCGCTATTTTATCGAGCAGCAGGAATACGACCTGATCATCCTCGACGTGATGCTCCCGGGTCTCAACGGCTGGCAATTGTTGCAACTGATCCGCCAGCGCGGCGCCACACCGGTGCTGTTTCTCACCGCCAAGGACGCTATCGAAGACCGCGTGCGTGGTCTTGAGCTGGGCGCAGATGACTACCTGCTTAAACCCTTCGCCTTCGCCGAACTGCTCGCGCGCGTGCGCACGCTACTGCGACGCGGGCCGATGCGCGAAGCCGAGTCGTACAGCATCGCCGACCTGGAAATCGACGTATTGCGCCGACGGGTCAGTCGCGGCGGCCAGCGCATTGCCCTGACCAACAAGGAATTCGCCCTCTTGCAACTGCTCGCCAGCCGCCAGGGCGAAGTGCTTTCGCGCACGCTGATCGCCTCGCAAGTGTGGAACCTGAATTTCGACAGCGACACCAACATGGTCGAAGTCGCCGTCCGGCGTCTGCGCGCCAAGGTTGATGATCCGTACATGCCGAAACTTATCCACACCGTGCGCGGCGTCGGTTATCAACTGGAAGCGCCGGACGATGTGGAGTAAGTCGATCGCCTGGCGATTGGCGCTGGCCTTCGCCATGGTCTGCGCGCTGGTGCTGAGCGCAATCGGCGTGTTCCTCTACCGCTCGCTGGCCTCGGAATTGGCCTTTCGTGACGACATGGCCTTGCTCGGTCGCCTCGAGCAAGTGCGCGCCTTGCTCGCCGACAGCGACAGCCTCGACGCCTTGCAGGCACGGCCACGGTTGTATCAGAACATGCTCGGTAATCTCGACAGTCTGCTGCTGGTGCGCCGGGCCGACGGCTCCAGCGTGATCGCGATCAACCCGCGTCAGCGTGAACTGCCCGCGCTCAATGCATTAGCGCGAGAGCAAATGCCGCAGCGCCGTGACGTGCTCACCTGGCAGGCCAGCGACGGCGCCGAATTGGCCTTGCTGTCCGGCCAGGCCCAAGGCCCCAACGGTGAAACCCTCACGGTGATCGCCGGCAAAGTGCTCAGCGAGCGCGAGCAGATGCTCGGCAGTTATCGCCTGCGTCTGTACCTGTCCGTCGGCCTCGGCGCGGTGCTCGCATTTGCCTTGGGTCTGTTATTGCTGCGGCGTGGCTTGCAGCCCTTGCATCAGTTGAGCGAAGCGGTGCGCAGTATCGATCTGCGCAGCCTCGATCGACGCCTGCCTACCGAGGGCACGCCGAGCGAACTGCGCGAGCCGGTGCACGCGCTCAACACCATGCTGGCGCGGCTGGACGACAGCGTGCAGCGCCTGTCGCAATTCTCCGCCGACCTCGCGCACGAAATCCGCACGCCGCTGCACACCTTGCTCGCCGGCAACGGCCAGGCCCTGAACCATCCGCGCAGCACGGCCGAATATCAGGAAGTGCTGGCCTCGAACATGGAAGAGTTCGAACGGCTCAAGCGCATGGCCGAGAACCTGATGTTCCTCGCCCGCGCCGAACAGGCCGAACGTGCGCTAAATCTGCACACACTGGACTTGCACGACGTCGGCGACGAGCTCTGCGATTACTTCGAAGCCCTCGCCGATGACCGCGACCTCCAACTGCAAAACCGCATGCACGGCGAATTGCTCGCCGACCAGCAACTGCTGCAACGCGCCCTCGGCAACCTGCTGGCCAACGCCGTACGCCACGCCGACCCCGACAGCCTGATCAGCCTGCAACGCCGCGATGAACCGGGTATGTGCTGGCTGCAAGTGCACAACCACGGCCCGGTCATCGCGCCTGAGCATCTGGGCAAACTGTTCGACCGTTTCTACCGCGTCGATCCTTCACGTGCGGAACCGGGAGATTCGGGTGGGCTGGGTTTGGCGATCGTGCAGTCGATCATGCAGTTGCATGGCGGGCAGGTGCGGGTGAGGAGTGATGTGGGGGGGACGGTGTTTGAGTTGGGGTTTGCGGGGCCGTGTTAAGACGTTAGCGATGGCTGACCATCTACGCTAAGCTCATTTAATTGCATTGTTAATGATGCAATTAAATTTTTTTGGTGGATTTGCATTGTAAACAATGCATCTGGGGCGGTGATGGAAAAAATTGGCGAGTTGATCAGAAGCTTGCGTAAGGCTGAAAAGCTGTCCCAGCAAGCTTTGGCGCAGCAATACGGCATGAGCCGCGCAACAATCTCGGGGATTGAAAACAACACAATCTCGGAAATCGGTCTGCGTAAAGTCGAAGCGATTCTTAACGGATTCGGCTACGAATTGGCCGCAATCCCCCGCGCCTCTCGACGGCCGACACTCGACACGCTGCGCAAGATGAACTTCCATGACTGAGGCATTGGACCGCTTGCAGGTCTGCGTCGGCGGCCATGAGGTTGGAAGATTGGGGCGCGGGCACGCAGGTGTCGACAGCGTGTTCAGCTATCGGGACGATGCGATTGATGAAAATGCCGTTTCGCTGACCATGCCGACACGCCTGGAAAGTTATGGTTATGAACGCGGCATTCATCCGATATTCGAGATGAATCTTCCTGAAGGTGCGTTGCGCGATGAGTTGGTCCGGCGTTTCAGCAAAGCCGTGCGCGGCTTCGATGACTTCGCTTTACTAAGTATCGTCGGCCCGCATCAACTCGGGCGTCTTTCGATCGCGAGCGCATCGACAACTGATCGTCCACCTGAAACCTCGCTGGCTGAATTGTTGGTTCATGACGGTGCGCAAGGTTTGTTCGAGGATCTTTTGCAGACTTACGGGCAGTATTCCGGAGTTTCAGGCGTGCAGCCCAAAGTGTTGGTGCGTGACAGTGCCGCTGCAATAGACCGACTGACGCACCGAGGCTCGACTCATCTGGTCAAAGCCTTCCGTGCCGAAGAGTATCCCGAGCTGGCAACCAACGAATATTTCTGCCTGCGCGCTGCGCAACTTTGTGGCCTCGACGTGCCGCATTTCGAACTCAGCGAGCATGGCAAATTTCTCGTCATCGAGCGTTTTGACTTGAGCGACACCGGATACCTCGGTTTCGAAGACTTTTGCGTGCTCAACGGCTGGCCGTCGAAGGCCAAATACGATGGCTCTTACGAAGGAGTCGCACGGCAGATCAAGGCGTTTGTTTCGCCCTCATTACTCAAGCACGCACTGGAAGCTTTCTTCAAGATTGTCGCTTTATCGGCGGCATTGAAAAACGGCGATGCCCACCTGAAAAACTTTGGCGTGCTCTATGAGGATTGTGGCGAGCGCGCATTGGTCAGGCTGGCTCCGGCGTACGACATCATCACCACGTCGGTGTACATCAAGAGCGATAGCATGGCACTGCTGTTGGGCGGTTCGAAGGCGTGGCCCAAGCATAAAATGCTTACCAAGTTTGGTCGTACGGCCTGCAATCTAAGTGAAGCGCGTTGCAACCAGTTACTGCAAATGGTCGCGCAGGGTGTACAGCAAGCGCTGGGCGAAATGGCGGAGTACAGCGCAAATCATCCTGCCTTCGCAGAGGTGGGCGCTGCAATGATCGAACAATGGTCGGCCGGTCTGGCGCGCAGCCTGCGCAACAGTTGAAACTCAGCGCAACTGATCCCGAAACTGCCCCGGCGTCATCCCGGTCCAGCGCTTGAACGCGCGGCTGAAGCTGCTGGTGTCGGCGAATCCCAGCAGATAGCTGACTTCACTCAAGGAACACTGCGGGTCACGCAGGTGCAGCAGCGCGAGGTTTTCGCGGCTTTCGTTGAGCAGGGTGTCGAAGCGACAGCCCTCATCCGCCAGATGCCGCTGCAGGCTGCGCAGGCTCAGGTGCAAGGCCTGGGCGATGCGCTCGGCGCTCGGTTCGCCTTCGGGCAGTTGTTCTTCAATGGCATCGCGCACCTTGCGCTCCCAGGTCAGCGGTTTGAGCTGGGCGAGGGTGCGTTTGAGTACGGCTTCGTTGTGCTCGGCCAGTTCCGGGTTGGCGTCGTCGAGGTGGCTGTCGAAGTCGCCGAGGGCGAATTCCAGGCGGTCTTCGGCGGCGGAAAAATACACCGGCGCGCGGAAGACTTTGTGCCATTGCTGGGCATCGCTCGGTTCGGGGCGGCGCAAGTACACCGCCAGCGGTGCGTAGTCACGGCCGAGGCGATTGCGGCAGGTGCGCACGTAGATCGCCGTAAATGCGTCGATGGCTTCGAAGGCCGGCGCCGGGTTGCCGGGCGGAATTTTCAGGCGAAATTGATAACGGTCATTGCTACGGCTCAGCTCCAGCTCCAGCGCATCGCTGACCACCGGATGATAACGCACGATGCGTTCGAACACTTCGCGCAAGCTGCCGCTCGCCACCAGTGCATAACCAAGCGCGTGGAACGTGGTCGGGCTGACGAAACGCGACACGCGCAAGCCCAGCGCCGGGTCGCCGCTGGCTTCAACGGCGAGCGCCCACAGGCGCGTGGTACCGGATAGCGGATAGCGCGCATTGGGGTCGTCCATCAGCGTAGGGTCGAGCCCGGCCTGTTGGCACAAGGCAAGGCTGTCCAGCCCGAGCGCGTCGAGTTGTTTGCGCAAGGCGCGGGTCCAGCTGGCGAGGGAGGTCGGTTCCTTCATGCTGATTGGCGCGTCCGGTCAACAGGTTGGCGTTCTTGGCTAGCGCGGATCGAACCCCGGCAAGGCACGATGCATTCATCTTAGACCCGAGGATGGAAGCATGGACGGTACTTCTGCAAGCCCTGAACGACTGAATGCGGCGCAGCGCTCGGCACATATTCGCCAAGTGGTGTTGGCCAAGGGTGCGCAATTGCGTGAGCGCTACCCGATGCTTCAGCATCAGGATGCCCTCGGTGCGGGGATTCTGGCGTTGGCGCTGGCCGGGATGATCGGCTCGGCGGCGCTGTACATCACTGGCCATATGGCCTGGTGGGTGTGCCTGCTGCTCAACGGGTTTTTCGCCTCGCTGACCCATGAGCTGGAACACGACCTGATCCACAGCATGTACTTCCGCAAGCAGCGCGTGCCGCACAACCTGATGATGGGCCTGGTCTGGCTGGCGCGACCGAGCACGATCAACCCGTGGATCCGTCGTCATCTGCACCTCAACCATCACAAGGTTTCCGGCACTGAAGCCGACATGGAAGAGCGCGCAATCACCAATGGCGAGCCGTGGGGGTTTGCCCGTCTGCTGATGGTTGGCGATAACGTCATGTCGGCGTTTATCCGCCTGCTCCGCGCCAGGACCTGGGCACACAAGTGGAGCATCGCCAAACGCGTGCTCAAGGTCTACGCACCGCTGGCGCTGCTGCATTGGGGCGCGTGGTATGTGTTTCTCGGCTTTCACGCGGCCAATGGCATTGCGCATTTGCTCGGCTCGCCCATCGAATGGTCGGCCACCACGCTGTCGGTGATGCAGGTGATCGATATCGCCGCCGTGGTGATCATTGGCCCCAACGTGCTGCGCACTTTCTGCCTGCACTTCATCAGCTCGAACATGCATTACTACGGCGACGTCGAACCGGGCAATGTGCTGCAGCAATGCCAGGTGCTGAACCCGTGGTGGCTGTGGCCGTTGCAAGCGTTCTGCTTCAACTTCGGCAGCAGTCACGGGATTCATCATTTCGTGGTCAAGGAGCCGTTTTACATTCGTCAGATGACCGTGCCGGTGGCGCACAAGGTGATGCGCGAGATGGGCGTGCGGTTCAATGATTTCGGCACGTTTGGCCGGGCGAACCGGTTTGTGCGCGGAGATGAGGAAGTGGTGTCCGGGGAGGCGGTGGAGGCCTGACAGATGCCCCTCACCCTAACCCTCTCCCAGGGGAGAGGGGACTGATCTAGCTGTTTATGCTGGATACATCGACCTGAAATTTCGAGCCGACCTCAGGTTGGAAAAGCATGAAGATCTGCTCCCTTTCCCCCTCCCCCTCAGGGAGAGGGCTGGGGGTGAGGGGGGCTTTTGATCTTGGTTCAATCCGGCTGAAACGGCGAAGCACTGAGGATCACCCCGGTCTCTTCTACATACCGCTGCCAATGCCCGATCAGGTCAGTGAGTTTCTGTGGCTGACTCAACGCCAGATCATGAATCTCCCCTGGATCATTCGCCAGATCATAAAGTTGCCAGGTCGCCGGCCCGACCGGCCCGGGGATCCACACCGCTTTCCACGAGCCCTGGCGAATCGCCCGGCGTCCGAACAATTCCCACCCTGTCACGGTGTGCTCGTCATGCACCTGCGCGGTCTCGCCGGACAGAAACCCCAGCCACGACTTGCCGCGCAGTGGCGCCACGGCTTTGCCTTTCCACTGTTTGCCCGGATGCCGCACGCCAGCCAGATCGAGAATGGTCGGGGTGATGTCCATCACCGTGCCGAAACCATGGCTGATCTGCCCTTTCAGCGGCAATTGTGGATAGTGCAGCAGCGCCGGCACGCGGATCCCGCCCTCGGTGGTGAAAGCCTTGAACAAGCGTGACGGCGCGGTTGCCACTTGCGCCCAGTTCGGCCCGTACCAGACGTAGGAATTGGCCCGGCCGATGTTGTCGAGGCTGTTGTCGTAATGCTGGTTGAGGTAGGTCATCAGCTCCGGGCCGAATTTGGGGAACGCTTCCAGCAGCGCGCCTTCGGCACCGTTGTCGGACATGAACAGGATGAAGGTGTTGTCGAGCTGGCCTTGCTGGCGCAGGTAATCGACGACCCGGCCGATGTTCCAGTCCATGCGCTCGACCATCGCCGCGTAGACCTCCATGGCTCGTGCGGAAATCTGCCTTTGTTCATCGCTCATCGCGTCCCACTGCGCGCTGAGCTGAATCAGCGGGTGCGGTTCGACGTCTGCCTCGATCAGACCCAGTGCCTTGAGTTTTTCCAGGCGTTCGAGGCGCAGCACTTCCGGTCCGGCATCATAGCGGCCACGGTATTTCTCGACGATCTCGGCCGGTGCCTGCAGCGGCCAGTGCGGCGCGGAGAAGGGCAGGTAAGCGAAGAACGGCCGGGTCTGATCGCGTTCCTTGAGGTACTGCAGCAGCTTGTCGCCGAAGGCATCGGAGGAATAGAAATCCTTCGGCAACTCGTCAACAAACTGATCGTCCTCGATGTACAGCGCCGGGGTGGATTTCAGCAGGCCCGGCGTTTGCTCATCGTAGGTCGGCTCGAAACCATAGTGGTTGGCAGCGCCCGGCAACAGTGAAAACGAGCGCTCGAAACCGCGCGCATGGGGCGCCAGTTCAGCCTTCAGACCCAAATGCCATTTGCCGCTCATCAAGGTTTGATAGCCGGCCTCGCGCAGCAGCTCGGGCAGGGCGACGACGCGGTCATTCAGGTAGCCTTCGTAGCCAGGTTTGCCGATCAGTTCCGGGGTCAACGCTTCGGCCATGGTGCCGATGCCGGCGATGTGGTGATCGGTGCCGGTCAGCAGCATCGAGCGCGTCGGCGAGCAGGTCGGTGCGGTGTGGAAATCGGTCAGGCGCAGGCCGTTCTCGGCCAGCGCATCGAGGTTCGGCGTAGCGATTTCGCCGCCGAACGCACCGATGTCGGAAAAGCCTAGGTCGTCGGCCAGAATCACTAGAAAGTTGGGACGTTGCGGCATCGCGAAACTCCTGTTCAGCAGGCAATGAACGTCAGCGGCAGATCGCGGATCTGCACCGGTGCGCTCGGTTGGTAATGGTCATCACTGGTTAGCTCGTGCAGCAGTTCTTCGCGCAGCTGATGAAAGTCGTAACTGCTGCGCTGGCGCGGGTGCGGCAGGGCGATGTCGACCACTTGCTTGATCCGCCCCGGACGCGGCTCCATCACCACCACGCGATCGGCCAGAAAAATCGCTTCCTCGACATCGTGGGTCACCAGAATCGTGGTGATCTTTGCTCGTTCGCGGATTGCCAGCAGTTCGTCCTGCATTTGCTGGCGGGTCAGTGCGTCGAGGGCGCCGAAGGGTTCGTCGAGCAACAGGATTCGCGGGCTGGCGACGAGACCGCGAGCAATCGCCACGCGCTGCGCCATGCCGCCGGAGAGTTGATGCGGATAGGCCGCGGTGAAATCGCTGAGGCCGACCAGCTCGATAAAGTCTTTGATGCGTTGTTGTTTCTGCGCTCCGCTCAGCGGTTCATTGACCAGACCGAGGCCGATGTTGTCGGCGACCGTCAGCCACGGAAACAGACGATGTTCCTGAAAGACGATACCGCGCTCGCCGCCGATGCCGCTGACGGCCTTGCCATCGACACTGATCTGTCCGCGAAACTCGGTGTCGAGGCCGACCAGCAAACGCAGCAAAGTGGATTTGCCGCAGCCGCTGGAGCCGACGATGGCGACGAATTCGCCCTCGGCAATGTCCAGGTTGAATTCGCGAATCGCCTCCAGTTCGAAACCGTTGACGGCGAAGGATTTGCCTACGTGGTTGAAGCTGACAATCGGTGCGTTCATGCGTGTCTCCAGCGGGTCGCGCGAATTTCCAGGCGTTGGCCGATCAGGTTGAGCAGGGCGCCGGTGAGGCCGACCAGCAGCATGCCGGCCATGATCAGATCCATGCGCAACAGCTGCTGCGCGCCGATCATCTGGCTGCCGATGCCGCCATTGGACGGCATGAAATATTCAGCGCCGATGGTGCCGAGCCAGGCGTAGATCAGGCTCAATCGCAGCCCTGCGAAAATCCCCGGCGCAGCGCCGGGCAGCACCAGTCGACGCAGGCGCTGGCCGAGCCTCAGGCGCAGCACTTGCGCGGCTTCGTTGAGTTGCGGCGAGAGATTGGCGACGCTGCGCTGGGTGGCGACGAACAGCGGGAAGAAGGCGGCGAGAGCGACGAACACCCACTTGGCCAGTTCGCCGAGACCGAACCACGCGGTGAGCAGTGGCACCCAGGCGAAAATCGCAATCTGCCGCAGTGCGGCGAGTGTCGGGCCGAGCAGGCGTTCGCTGAAACGCGACAGGCCGAGGAGCAAGCCCAGGGCGAAGCCGAGGCCGCCACCGATCAGCAAGCCGCCCAGGGTGCGGCTCAGGCTCAGCGCCATGCCGTTGACCAGCGTGCCGTCGAGCAGTCCGTCCCATGTCGTGCTCAGCACAGCCGCAGGGCTGATCAGAATATTCGCGTCGACCCACTGCTGATCATTGGCCGTTTGCCAAAGCGCCAACAAGCCCAGCGGCAACAGCCACGGTTGCAGGCGTTGCCAGCCCTGATAGCGCGGGCCGCGAGTGATTTGCGCGGTGGCCGGGTGCGGCCAGTGCACCAGTCTGCGGTCGAGCAGGCCGATGCCGCGATCCATGGCCACACCGATCAGACCGATGACCACGATGCACACGAACACGATGTCGAGCATGAACAGCTGCCGCGCCCAGACCATCAGATAGCCGATGCCTTCACTGGAGGCCAGCAGCTCGACCGCCAGCAACGAGGTCCAGCCGGCGGCGAGTGCCAGGCGCACGCCAGCCATGAACGCCGGCAGCGCAGCGGGAAGCACCAGACGACGAATCAGCAGACGCGGCGGCAGGCGCAACACGGCGGCGGCTTCGCGCAGTTTCGGTTGCGCATCGCGCACGCCAACCAGTGTGTGCAAGGTCACCGGCACCACAATGGCCTTGATCAGCACCACCAGTTTCAGCACTTCGCCGATGCCGAAGAACACCATGAACAGCGGAATCCACGCCAGCGTCGGCACCTGCGCCAATCCAGCGAATGTCGGAAAAACCAGGCGCTCCAGACGTCGACTGAAGCCCAGTGCGGCGCCAAGCACCGCGCCGGTCGAAACGCCTGCCAACAAGCCCCAGAACAACCGTTGCAGGCTGATCCACAAATGACTCCACAACTCGCCTTGGGCCAGTTCCACAGCGCTGCTCCACACCAGCGATGGCGCCGGCAGGATCTGCTCGCTCATCCACTGATTGCGCGCGGCCAGCCACCACAGGACGAACAGGCTGACGGGCAACAGCCAGGGCAACAGGCGTTGATTCAGGCTCGGCCAGGTGCGACGGCTTTTCAGCGGCGGCGCGGCCAGCGGCAGGCTGAGCAGAGATTGACGGGCCATGGGTGACCTCCGTTGTCGGGTTGCATGGCGAACCGCTTTTCATGTGGGAGCGAGCCTGCTCGCGAATGGCTGTTTCAGGCAGCACTGATGTCGGCTGGTATGGCCTATTCGCGAGCAGGCTCGCTCCCACACTGGGTTTCGTCATATATGAAACTGATCTAACAAAGTTGCGTTCGATGCTATCGGGAGATAAGCGAATCCATTTAAGGCTTGCCTACTTACGCGCATCCAATGCATTCGAAGAATATTTTCGATGCTGTTAATGCATATCGCGCTGCACGCCGCACAACCACTTGCTTAGCTCATAAAGATATAAAAATGTGAATTTTTAGTATTTAAGCGAATGTAGCCAGTCAGCCTACTTTCGGCTCCTCAGCGATCAAGGAGCCGCACCCATGAACCTTCCCTTCAAACGAATCCTCAGCCTGTTTGCCGTCCCCGCGCTTGCAGGCTTTCTTGCGCTTGGCGCCCAAGCCGAAGAACTCAAGGAAATCCGCATCGCGGTGCCCGACCTCAGCGCCGGCACTCAACACAGCGGCGGCGGCATCGTCGATGTGCTGCGCGATCAGCAGATCTTCGAAAAGGCCTTCGCCGAGCAGGGCATCAAGATCCAGTGGAGTTTCTTCAAGGGCGCCGGGCCGGTGATCAATGAGGCGTTTGCCAATGGGCAGGTCGATCTGGCCTATCTCGGTGATCTGGCCGCGATCATCGGCAAGTCCAACGGTCTGGACACGCGCCTGCTCAGCGCGACGGCGCGTGGGGTCAAGCAATACCTCGGCGTGGTGCCCGGCTCGGGGATCAAGACCTTGCAGGATCTCAAGGGCAAACGCGTGGCGATCTTTCGCGGGACGGCGACGCAGCTGTCGTTCGATGCGGCGCTGGCCAGTCAGGGCCTGAGCGAGAAGGATCTGAAGGTCATCAATCTGGATTTCAACGCGGCGGTTTCGGCACTCGCGGCCAAGCAGATCGATGCCTCGTGGGGCAGCTCCGCGCTGAGTGCCTTGCAAGCCAAAGGCCTGGCGGAATTGCCGCTCAACACCAAGGACCTTGGCGGCGCTGGCAGCGTGCAGGCGGTGCTGCTGGGTAATGGCAAGTTTGTCGACGCCCATCCTGAGGTCATTGCGAAACTGCTCAAGGCGCAGCAGCAAGCGGTCGAGTGGCTGACGCAGGACAGCAACAAGGACGCCTATGTGCAGCTGGTATCAGGGCTGGCCAGTTATCCGCCGGTGATTCTGGCTCAGGATCTGAAGGACCAGAATCTCAGTGAGATTTTCCCGTCGACACTGGATCCGGTGTTCTTGAGCGGCCTGCAAGACAAGGTCGACCTGGCGGCGCAGCAGAAGCTGATCCGCAAGCCGTTCAAGGTCAGTGATTGGGTGGCGCCTGAACTCTCAGCCGCCAAGCTTTAGATCTCCAGCGTCTTCGCTGCCCTCTTCGCGAGCAGGCTCGCTCCCACATTGGATGTGTACACAGGTCCTGTGTGGGAGCGAGCCTGCTCGCGAAAGGGTTTCAGACAGCGACGCTGACGTCCTGCCGATCCAACGCGATCAACGTCTCGATCATTGCCCTCGCTGCTGGTGATAGTCGAAACCCGGTGCGGCTGACGATGCCGCAGCGCGCGTTCATCGTTTCGAGGTTCTGCGGCAGGTTGCGCCAGTGCAGCAGCACCAGCGAGCCCTTGGCGACATCCTCGGCAAACGCCTCCTCGGTACCGACACCTATCGCATTGGATTGCAGCACCACTTTGACCAGTGCCGGAAAGTGCTCGGTCTCGATGGTCGGCGAGAAATCGATGCGCCCGCTCAGGTTCGCCAGCAGCTTGCGAATGCCCGGCGGGATCAGTGTGGCGGCCAGCGGGTAGTCGAACATGTCGTTGGTCGACAGGCTTTCCTTGGCCAGCAACGGATGCCCCGGCCGGCAGAAAAACACGCCGCGCTTGGGCGTCAGCGGTTGCGTCTGGAAATTCGGGTCGGACTCGAAATGGCGGATGTCGGCGATGAAGAATTCGATCTCTTCGCGGCTCAGCGCACGGCTGAGTTTTTCCCAGTTATCCACTTGAAAACAGGTGCGCACTTTCGGGTGCGCATTGATGAACTGCGCCACCGCATCCGGCACCAGTTTCACTGCCGGCGCCGGGCCGCAGCCGAAGTGCACTTCGCCAGCGTCGAGCTTGGTCATCTGCGTCACTTCGGCGCTGAGCAAAGCTGCGCCCTGCACCAGGCTCAGGGCGTGTTGCAGCACCACCTGGCCTTCGGGCGTAGGGCGCAGATCCTTGTTGCCGCGATCGACCAGCACGCAACCGAATTCCTGCTCCAGCCCCTGAATGCTGCGGCTGAACGCCGGTTGAGTGATGCCCATGGCTTCTGCCGCACGGACAAAACTGCGGTGTTCGTTAAGGGCGATGAAGTAGCGCAACTGGCGAAGATCCATATGCTTTTCCGGCATCCTAAAAATAGCTCGAAGGCATTTGCGACGAGGGTTGCTTGAGGTTTTAAATGCAAGCTCTTATTCCGTCAACGAAGCATGTGATTATCTATTAGATGTAAATGGAATATAGATAGAGCGTTGTTTCGCTGCCGTCAAAACCGCAAGCCGTCGATGAGGGTCTTCCCATGAGCAATGCCGCACTCGCTGTAAAACCCGTTTCTCACGCGCTGGAAATTCACCCGGTGGCCGGTCGTATCGGTGCCGAAATCCGCGGCGTTCACCTGTCCGGTGAGCTGGACGCCGCCACTGTCGAAGCCATCCAGCAAGCCTTGGTCGAATACAAAGTGCTGTTCTTCCGCGAGCAGACGCAACTCGACGATCAGCGTCAGGAAGCCTTTGCCCATCTGCTTGGCGAACCGGTGGCGCACCCGACCGTGCCGGTGCGTGAAGGCACTCGCTACCTTCTGGAGCTGGACGGCGCCGAGGGCCAGCGCGCCAATTCCTGGCACACCGACGTGACCTTCGTTGATGCCTATCCGAAAGCATCGATCCTGCGCTCGGTGGTTGCGCCGGCATTCGGCGGCGATACGCTGTGGGCCAACACCGCGACCGCTTACAGCGGTTTGCCGAGCGAGCTGCGTGAGCTGGCCGACAAACTGACCGCTGTGCACAGCAACGAGTACGACTACGCCGGGGCGAAGCCGGACGTCTCGGCAGAGAAGCTGGAGCGCTATCGCAAAGTCTTCACCTCGACCGTCTACGAAACCGAGCACCCGGTGGTGCGCGTGCACCCGATCAGCGGCGAGAAGAGCTTGCTGCTGGGGCATTTCGTCAAACGCATCAAAGGTTATTCACAGGCCGATTCGGCGCACCTGTTCGGCTTGCTGCAGAGCCATGTGATCCGCCAGGAAAACACCGTGCGCTGGCGCTGGCAGGCTGGAGATGTGGCGATCTGGGACAACCGCTCGACGCAGCATTACGCGATTGATGATTACGGCACCCAGGATCGCGTGGTGCGCCGGGTGACGCTCAAGGGCGAGGTGCCGGTGGGGGTGAATGGGCAGCGCAGCCAGACCATCAAAGGTCGTGATTGAAGATCAAGAGCCCCTCACCCCAGCCCTCTCCCAGAGGGAGAGGGAGCCGACCGAGTTATCTCGCGTTATGCATCGACCTGAAAGACCTTATCGATTATGGATTCGGTGAAGCTGGATCAGGTCGGTGCACCTCTGAAATATCCCCCATTCAGTCCCCTCTCCCTCCGGGAGAGGGTTAGGGTGAGGGGCTCTTCCCGCTACCAAACACCAATCTGAACAACCTTCTCGGTTTCCGGTTCGCCATAACGAAACCGCTGCCCGCGCAAATCGATCTCCGGATGGCTGATCGTCGTCCGCCGCTTCAACCCCCTCATCCACTCAAACAGATATCCGGCATGCTCCTCGCGCACCGCCGCGTATGCCGGGTCCTCACCCAGATCATTCAGCTCCTGCGGATCATTCAACAGATCAAACAGCTGCGGTCTAAACCCGTCGTACGCCAGGTATTTCCAGCGCTCGCTGCGCACCATGGTCATGCGGCAACGGTCGATCGGCTGGCCGAGACGTTCCCGCGCCGGGGCCTGGAAGGCGTAGTCGTATTCGCTGATTGCATAGCGGCGCCAATCGGGATTTTCCCCGTGCAGCAACGGGATCAATGAACGCCCTTCAAGCCGATGCTCTGCTGCCGGCAATCCCAGTGCTTGAAGAAATGTCGGCAGCGCATCGATGGTTTCTGCCAAGCGCTCATCGACAGTGCCGCGAGTGACATCCGCCGCCCCCCGAGGATCGCGCACGATCAACGGCACACCCACCGCCTGCTCCAGCAAAAACTCCTTCTCGCCGAGCCAATGATCGCCGAGGAAATCGCCGTGATCGCTGGTGAACACGATCAACGTGTCATCCCAGCGCCCGTTGCTCTGTAGAAAATCGAACAGTCTCCCCAACTGATCATCCACTTGCTTGATCAGGCCCATGTAGGTGGGGATTACATTCAATCGTACTGAATCGCGGGAGAAGTTGCGGCTTTCCTCATGTTGGCGAAAGGCAGTGTATACGGGGTGTTTGCTGGCTTCGGAGAGCGTCGCGCGGATCGGTTGCAGAATCGATTTCGTACTGTACAAGGCGTGGTATGGCGACGGTACGATATATGGCCAATGTGGTTTGATGTACGAGAGGTGTAAACACCAGGATTTCTCGCCTTGCTCAGCGATGAAGTCGATGGCCCGAGTTGTAGTGTAGACAGTCTCTGAGTGTTGCTCGGGAATTCGTGCTGGCAAATTCGCATGACGCATTTTCCAGCCGCTGAGGATTTCACCGTTCTCGCCTTCGGCGGCATTCGCCCAGTCGTGCCAGGGATTCTTGCCATCGAAGCCCTGCGCGCGCAGGTATTGGGTATAGGGCGCGGATTCGCGCTTGTCGTCGAATGACGGATCGTCGGGGTAGATGCCGTCGTGGCGCAGGTACGGTTCGAAGCCGACCTCATTGAGCAACTCGGCTTGCGCGCTTTGCGGGTTGATCGCCAGCCGCTGCAAGGCGTCGACATTGGCCGTCGCATGGGTCTTGCCGACCAGCGCGGTGCGGATGCCGTGAGGTCGCAGGTAATCGCCGATCGTCAATTCATCCAGCGGCAACGGCACCGAGTTCCAGGCCACTTGATGACTGCTGACATAGCGCCCGGTGTAGGCCGACATCCGCGACGGGCCGCAGATCGTGCCTTGGGTGTAGGCACGGCTGAAACGAACGCCTTCGGCAGCGAGGCGATCGATGTTCGGTGTGTGCAGATGCGGGTGGCCGTAGCAGGACAGGTAATCGCGGCGCAGTTGATCGCACATGATGTACAGCACGTTGCGCACGGGGTTGGATGGGGTGGGCATGGAGTTCACCGGTCAGTGGGACAGGTGAGGGTTTTCGCTGTCGGTGGGGGTTTTCGGCAAGTGCATTTGGGGAATGGTTTTTATGCAGCGATTGCATCAGCCTCTTCGCGAGCAGGCTCGCTCCCACATTTGAAATGCGTATTCCTGTGGGAGCGAGCCTGCTCGCGAAGGGGCCAGCTCAGACCGCGAAATTCTCCAGCGAACACACCTCCTCATCCTCCGCATCAATCGCCTTGATCTGTTCGATCATCGCCTCGGCCAGTGGCGACAACCGATACCCCGCGCGGCTGACAATCCCATAGCGGGTGTACAGCTCCTCCAGATCATCCGCCAGGCCTTCGATCTTCAAACAGACCAGCTCACCCTTGGCCAGATGCAGCGCATCGGAATACGCGCCGACAATTCCGATCGCCTCCGAACGCAGCACCACGCTCAACAGCGTCGAACCGTTTTCGCATTCCACATTCGGGGTGAAATCAGGGCGGCCGCTGAGGTCGACGATGACCTTGCGCAGGTTCGGCGGGCGAATGCTTACGGCCAGTGGATAACTCAGCAACTGCTCGGCGGTGATGCGTTCGAACGCCGTCAGCGGATGCCCGGCGCGGCAGCAGAAATGCCATTTGCGCGCCCGCAGGCGGTGGGTCTGGTAATCCGGGTCGGCCTCGAATTGTCGGGTATCGGCGACGAAAAATTCGAACTCTTCGCTGAGCAGGCGTTTGCTCAGGCTCTGCCAGTCATCGACCAGAAACTGTACGCGCGCCTTCGGGTAGCGGCCGATGAATGCGCCGATCGCGCGCGGGATCAATCCGGCGGCTGGCGCCGGCCCGCAACCAAAGCGCAATTCCCCGGCCTCGAGGCCATTGAACTGGCTGATCTCATTGGCCATCTGCTGCGCACCGCTGACCAGTCGCCGCGCATGTTCGAGCAGCACATGGCCCTGTTTGGTCGGCGGCAATTCCTTGCGCCCACGGTCGACCAACTGGCAGCCGACGCTGTGTTCCAGTGCTTGGATGCTGCGGCTGAATGCCGACTGCGACAGGTTCACCGCCTGCGCGCCAGCGACAAAGCTGCGTTGCTCAACCAGAGCGATGAAGTGACGCAATTGGCGCAAGTCGATATGCATTTTTCACATAAAAAATATCCGGGAAATGCATTGGATATGCATTAGGTCGACTCCTTATAAAGGCAATCTCTTATGCAGTAAATATTTGTAAATCCATAAATAAATAACTGAAAAGAATATGCAGCACTGAAGATGTCTGTGTGTTTTTTGACCAGGAGCCGCGCCATGAGTCCGTTGAATCTCGCGTTACCCCCATCTCCCCGACGGCTCAAACGCCTGCCTTTGGCGCTGTTGCTGGCAGGCAGCGCCAGCTGGACTCACGGCTATGCCGCCGAAGCCGAAACCCCTCCGCCCGTCCCCGCAGACACAGCGGCGGCCAACGGTTCGCAGCTGGAAACCGTGACCGTCACCACGCGCCGCCGCGAAGAAAGTTCGCAAGACGTGCCGACGCCAATGAGCGTGGTCAGCGGGCAGAATCTGGAGACGCAACGGGTTTACCGGATTCAGGATTTGCAGCAACTGGTGCCCAGCGTCAACGTCGCTTACATGCATGCGCGGCAGTCCAGCGTGTCGATCCGTGGCCTCGGTAACAACCCGGCCAGTGATGGCCTGGAAGGCAGCGTTGGCCTGTACATCGACAACGTTTATCTGGGCCGTCCGGGTATGGCAGTGTTCGACTTGATGGATATCGAGCAGCTTGAGGTCTTGCGCGGGCCGCAGGGCACGCTGTTCGGCAAGAACACCACCGCCGGGGTCATCAATATCAGCACCCGCGCGCCCAGTTTCACGCCTGAGCGCAGCATCGAAACATCGGTCGGCGAGGACGGTTATTTCCAGACCAAGGGCACGATTTCCGGGCCGCTCAACGATCAACTGGCCGGGCGCTTCTCGGCGTATCGCACGCGCAGTGACGGTGACATCAAGAACGAATATGACGGCCACGACCTCAACGGCGGCTCCCGCGAGGGCTTCCGCGCGCAGCTGTTGTTCAAGCCCAATGAAAATTTCAATCTGCGCTGGATCGGCGATTACAACGAAGAAGATTCCAGTGCCGGCACCCGCGTGCTGTACAACACCGGGCCGACCATCAACGGCGTCAATCTGTATGAATCGCGGGCCAGCGCGGCCGGGGCGACGCTGGTCAACGGCCGGCATCGCAAGGTCAATCTCGACAATGACCAGCACGTCACCGTGCATCAGGGCGGCACGTCGGTGGAAGCCAACTGGACGTTGCCGAGCGACTTCACCCTGACCTCGGTCAGTTCGTATCGTTTCTGGAATTTCACCCCGCGCAACGACGATGGCCTCAACGTGCCGGCCAGTTACAACGCCGGCGTGTCGGTGGAAGACAAACAGTATTCGCAGGAATTTCGCCTGGCCTCGCCCAAGGGTGAGTTCTTCGATTATGTGGTCGGCGCCTACTATTTCGGCTCGGATCTGGACAACAAATCCTTCGCCTATTACGGCCCGCAGGCCGACATCTGGAATGGCACACCGGCGGGCAGCCTGGCCAACGTCACCAGCATCGGCAACGGCCATATCCAGACCGACAGTTTCGCCCTGTTTGCCCAAGGCACCTGGCACCTGAGCGAGCGGCTGGATTTCACCGCCGGGGTGCGTGGCACCTACGAGGAGAAAAACGCCTCGGTCAGCCGCAACGCGCCGCTCGGTGGCGTGGCGGTGGCGGGTGCGGCAGCCAATGCGCGTCGCGGCCGTGCCGGCGTCTACGATTCCGGAGACTTGAATCAGTACAGCTCCAGCCCCTCGGGACTGCTCAACCTGAGCTATCGCATCACCGACGATGTGCTCGGTTACGCCACGCTGTCCCACGGCGAGAAATCCGGCGGGGTCAACCTTGCGGTCGGCTCCGCACCTACCGCTGGCGCCGACTCGTTATTGATCGGCACCGAGCGCGCCAACAACGCCGAACTCGGCTTCAAAAGCACCCTGTGGGATCGCCGCCTGCAACTCAACGCCAACGTGTTCTGGACCCAGGTCAACGCTTACCAGACCAACGCCTACGACGCCGCCAACCGCGTGCAATACCTGACCAACGCAGGCTCGGTGCGCTCGCGCGGCATCGAGTTCGAAAGCACCTTGGTGCCGCTGCGTGGCCTGACCCTGAATTTCAACGGCTCGTACAACGACGTCAGCTACCTCTCGTACAAGGATGCGCCGTGCCCGCCGGAAGTCAGCCAGGCCCCGGGTGCACCGGCCTCCTGCGACCTCAGCGGCCATCAAGTGGTCGGCGCGTCGAAATGGATCGGCAACGCCAACGGCGAATACAAATGGAATCTGGATAACGGCTTCGAACCCTACGTCACCGGCAGCTACGCGTTCCGCTCCAAAGCGGTGGGCACGGTCGAGGATTCCGATTACGGGCAGATACCCAGTTACGCGGTGGTCAACCTTTCCACCGGCCTGCGCGGCGATTTCAATCAGGGCCAGTGGGATGTCTCGCTGTGGCTGAAAAACGCCTTCGACAAAACCTACTACACGACTCTGTGGACCGGCGGCAACGGCGGCTATGAAGGCCTGCTCGGCACCCCGCGAACCCTCGGCGTTACCGGTCGCTACGACTTCTGATTTGCCTTTAAGGAGCTGCACCATGTTGCCCATCAAAAGCGCTTTACCCCTGCTGCTATCCGGCGCAGTCCTGAGCAGCGGTGCTTTCGCCGCGCCCAGTGTGTACCCGACTGGAGTCACCCGTTATGACCCAGACAAGGCGTTTAACCAGTACGTGATCTTCAGCGGTGCCGACAAACAGACGCACCTGATCGACATGAACGGCAACGAAGTGAAGACCTGGCCGCAGGCAGGTTTCCCGTCCGCAATCATCGACCCGCAACTGGTCGGCGGTAAACGCGGCCATGTGCTGCTGCAATTGAGTGACAAGGACCCCGGCAAGCTCGGCTCGGCGGGCAATGGCCTGGGCAACCAGAGCGTCGGCGAACTCGACTGGGACGGCAAAGTGGTTTGGCAGTGGGGCGACAAGGCTCCTGGTGGCGCGGCGCAGCAACATCACGATCAGCGGCGCTTGAGCAATGGCAACACCGTGGTGCTGGCGAACAAGGTGCACAAGGTCACAGGCTTCAAGGCGCCCGAAGTAATCGATGATGTGATCTACGAAGTCAGCCCCGACGGTGCAGTGAAATGGCAGTGGCTGGCCTCGGATCATCTGAGCGAATTCGGCTTCACTGCCGAGCAATTGAAACTGGTGCGCGCCAGTGACAATCCGGATTACCTGCACATCAACAACCTCAGTCTGGTCGGGCCGAACAAGTGGTTCGACGCCGGTGACAAGCGCTTCAGTCCGGACAATCTGTTGATCGATTCACGCAACGCCAACTTCATCGCCATCATCGACAAAAGCAGCGGCAGAGTGGTCTGGCGGCTGGGGCCGAATCTGCCGCTGATCAATCCGAAAACCGCGCAGAAACTGCCGCGTCCGGTCGATCAGTTCGTCGGCCAGCATGACGCGCACATCATCCCCGCCGGGCTGCCCGGCGCCGGCAATCTGCTGGTGTTCGATAACCAGGGCTCGGCGGGCTATCCAAACGTCACCCTTGGGTTGATATCCGGCTCGCGGGTGCTGGAAATCGACCCACAGAAAAACCAAATCGTCTGGCAGTACAGCGCGGCCAATACGAAGCAGCCGGGCTGGGCGTTCTATAGCTCGTTCATCAGCAGTGCGCGGCGGTTGCCCAACGGCAACACGTTGATCGACGAAGGCATGAACGGACGGTTTTTCCAGGTAACCGCCAGTGGTGAAAACGTTTGGGAATACGTCAGCCCGTATCTGGGCAAAGCGCCGGGCAGCGATGCAATCAGCAACTGGGTGTATCGAGCGCTGCCGGTGAGCTATGACTGGGTGCCTGCCGGTACACCGCGTTCAGAGACTGCAGTGATCGCGCCCGCTGTCGGCGTGCAGCAAACCAATGCCAGCCGTTGAAGGGCGCGGATGGATGCCGTGGACGAATACTTTTCATGCCGCAAAGGCATGCGATTTACGGCTCATCGCTGCAGCCCTTGTAGCGCGTGGCCTCGGTGAAAAAGGCCGATTTGTATATTCCATGCAGATCTATACATAACTTCAAAGATTACTTTCGGTGATAAGCGTTCAGGCCCAATGATTGCCCCATCGACTACGCCGTGGGGGCTTCAAGAATGGCGGGTCGATCGCTTTGGCTCGTAGAACGGAAAGAGACCGCAGGGAGTTGAACAATGGGCAATGTCCAGACCGCCGCCAGCGCAGGGGAATTGCTGTGGCGGCACACGCCGAGTGGCGAGCTGGTCGATCTTGGCCGGCCGCATAGGGTGCCGTTGGGGCAGTTGCGTTTGCAACGTGCTCCCAAGGGCATTTTGAGTCGACGCGAAACCCTTTTGCTCGGTGTGCTCGCGTTGGTCGTGCATGGCGCGGTGATTTACTGGGTCAGCCAGAAGCCGACGCCAGTGCTGCCGGTGGTACCGCCGGAAATTCCGCCGATGACCATCGAGTTTTCGCGTCCGGCTCCGCCCGCGCCGCCGGTTGTTGCGCCGCCACCACCGGCGCCCGTGGTCGAGCCGCCACCGCCAGTGGAGGACGAGTTGGCGGTGAAACCGCCGCCGCCCAAGCCGATCGCCAAACCCAAACCGGTGGTGAAACCGCCGCCCAAACCGGCGCCAAAGGCAGTAGAGCAGCCGCCAGCGCCAGCGAAACCGATAGCGCCCGTCGCCGCACCAGCGCCGGCTGCGCCACCGGCACCGGCGCCCGTTACCCCGGCTTCAGCCAACGCTGCGTATCTGAAAAATCCGGCGCCGGAATACCCGTCGCTGGCCCAGCGGCGCGGTTGGGAAGGCACGGTGTTGTTACGGGTGCATGTGTTGGCCAGCGGTAAACCGGGCGAGATCCAGATTGCCAAAAGCAGTGGCCGGCAGCAGCTCGACGACGCAGCGCTCAACGCTGTAAAGCGCTGGAGTTTCGTTCCGGCCAAACAGGGTGATGTCGCCCAGGACGGCTGGGTCAGCGTGCCCATCGATTTCAAGATTCATTAAACCGAAACCAAATTCGCGCGAAATGTTTACACGAGGGAACACATCATGACGTTACTGGCATCTCCACTGGAATCCATCGAAAGCGCGGTGATCTGGCTGCTGGTGGTTTTTTCCGTCGCCACTTGGGGCCTGGCGTTGCTCAAGGCTGTGCAGTTCGGTCGTCTGAAAGCGCAGGATCGGCGCTTTCACAAACGTTTCTGGGCGGCGTCGAGTCTGGATGCCGCGGCAGAGTTGAGCGAAACCCAGCCCGGCGCCGCAGCGCGAGTGGCGCAGGCTGGCTATGCAGCGATCCAGGTGGGCGAGGCGCCGCAGGCGAATGATCTGAGCCAGGCGATCAACCATCAGGATCGCCTCGAGCGTGCCTTGCGCCAGCAGATCGTCCGCGAACGGCGTTCGCTGGAAACCGGTCTGGCGGTTGTCGCGAGTATCGGCAGCACCTCGCCGTTCATTGGTCTGTTTGGCACGGTGTGGGGAATCATGGAGGCCTTGAAAGGCATCAGCGCCGCCGGTTCGGCGAGCCTGGAAACGGTGGCCGGCCCGATCGGTGCGGCACTCGTCGCGACCGGCGTGGGGATCGCCGTTGCGGTGCCGGCGGTGCTGGTTTACAACTATTTTTTGCGAAGGCTGAAACTGACCGCCGCGGATCTGGATGACTTCGCCCACGACTTCTACAGCCTGGCGCAGAAGAGCGCGTTCCGCGTGCTGATCCACCCGACCGCACACAAAGTGGCAACGTCGGGCAACGCGGCAAAAGTGAAGGAGGCGTCCTGATATGGCCTTCTCCACGCAAGACACGGATGAGGTGCTCAGCGAAATCAACGTGACGCCGCTGGTAGACGTGATGCTGGTGCTGCTGGTGGTGTTTATCGTCACCGCGCCGCTGCTGACCAACGCGATCCCGATCAACCTGCCGAAGACCGAAGCGGTGGCACCGGTCGAGCAGAAGGATCCGCTGGTGGTGAGCATCGACGGCGTCGGCAAACTGTTTATCAACAAGGACGAGATTCAGCCCGACTTGCTCGAATTCAACCTCAAGTCGGCCAAAGCCAAGGACCCTGAGGTGCGCGTGCAATTGCAGGCCGATGACGGGGTGAATTACGGCGAAGTGGCGCGTGCCATGGCTTCGATCGAACGGGCGGGGATTACCAAGTTGTCGGTGATCACCGCGCGGTGACAGATTTTCGTTTTTCCGGGGCCGTCTCCTTGGCAGGGTGCGGCCCTTTTTTTGCGTTCAGTTTTTGAAAAGCCCCTCACCCTAGCCCTCTCCCGGAGGGAGAGGGGACTGACCGGGTTGTCTGGCGGCTATACACCGATATGAGAAATCCAGTCGAACTCAAGATTTGAAGAGCCTGAAGATCAGCCCCCTTTCCCCCTCGCTCCCTGGGGGAGAGGGCTGGGGTGAGGGGGAAGAATCTCACGCCCTACACAGATCACATATTCGATACAGGTCTTAATAAATAGCTTCTTATTCCTTAACGAATATAACTCCTCTCCCTATACTCGACCCGGAACAGACACGACGCAGGAGAGCTTCCCCATGCGCAACGAATCAATCCGCTACCTGATTGTGCCGGGCTGGCAAGGATCGCCAGAAGATCATTGGCAAAGCCATTGGCAGAACAGCCTGCCGAACAGCGCACGGGTGGAACAGGCCGATTGGCTGACGCCGCGTCGTGAGGACTGGGTCGCCGCGCTGGCCGAAGCGATTGCCGCCGACAGCACGCCAGTGATCCTCATCGCTCACAGCCTCGGTTGCATCACCGTTGCCCACTGGGCGGCGACTGCGCCGCTGCAATACCTGCGTCAGGTGCGCGGGGCGTTGCTGGTTGCGCCGGCCGATGTCGAGCGTCCTGCCTGTGCGCCGGCACTGCGCAATTTCGCGCCGATCCCGACGGATCTTTTGCCGTTTCCCAGTCAGGTCGTCAGCTCCGACAACGACGCCGCCGTCAGTGCCCCGCGCGCGCTCGAACTGGCACGCAACTGGGGGGCGGAGGCGGGGATTCTTGCCGGTGCCGGGCACATCAACGTCAAGTCCGGGCATCAGCGTTGGGAGCAGGGTTTCGCCTATCTCTATCGCCTGCAAAACCGCCTGGAAGACCACGCCCGCCGTCGCGCCTGATCTAATTTTTCAACGCCCCCGTCGGCTGGCGGTTTTGGGCGGGAGCCTGCCATGAGTTTTGAAACCTTCGGTCAGCCCTTGCTGACCTTTCCCGATGCGGAAAAAAGCCCTCTGAGCATTCGCGCCAAGGCGCTGGTGTTCGTCGACCCACGCTCGAGGCAATTGCGCGAGGAATTGGAGCAGTTGGCTCCCCGTTCGATTTCAGTGTTGATTCGCGGTGAGACTGGCACCGGTAAAGAGCTGCTCGCCCGGCATATCCATCGCGCCAGTGACCGCAGCGGTCTGTTCGTTTCGGTGAACTGCGGCGCGATCAGCCCGACCTACGCCGACGCCGAGCTGTTCGGCTACGCCGCCGGCAGTTACAGCGGTTCGGCCAGCAGCCGCGCCGGCTGGTTCGGTTCGGCCAACGGCGGCACCTTGTACCTGGATGAGATCGGCGACCTGCCGCTGCCGATTCAGGTCAAGCTGCTCGCGGCGCTGGAAAATCACGAAGTCACCCGCGTCGGGGCGCATCAGCCGAGCCCGGTGGATGTGCGCCTGGTGGCGGCGACCAGCATCGATCTGGCCCAGGCCGTGGACGCCGGGAAATTTCACGAGCGGCTCTATCACTATCTCAGCGAGGGTCATCTGGAGCTGCCGGCGTTGCGCGCGCGGACCGGCGACATTCTCTCGCTCGCCGAGTATTTCCTTGGCATCTACAGCCAGCGTCTTGACCTGCCCGTACCGCTGATCAGCGAAGCGGCGCAACATGTGCTCGAACAACACAGTTGGCCGGGCAACACTCGCGAACTGGAAAACGTCATTCACTTTGCCCTGCTGGTCAGCACCGGCGACGAGATCCTGCCGGAACATCTGAATCTGCCGCCGGTGCTGACGCAGATCGAAAGCCAGATCAAACAGATCCTGACCACCGGCTCCCCCGCTGACCAAGCCGCGCTCAAGCAACTTCTGGCGGACGCCAAACTTCTGTAGGAGCTGCGGCACGCTGCGATCTTTTGATCTTCAGCTGTCTCAAAGCCTTGAAAATCAAAAGATCGCAGCCTTCGGCAGCTCCTTCAGTTGAGGTAGAGCTGTATGAACAAAATGGAATATGAAGCTGAATAAACGTTATTGTCCGGGAATAAAAAATCCGGGTATTGTCCGCCTCACGCCAGCGATATCACTTCACTGGCACACGTATTAAATGCCGTCGTCGATGACGACCGTGATTTTCGATAAGGACACTGCATGAAAAAGGTTCTGTTGTTTACCGCATTGGCGGCTGCGCTGACGGCTTCTTTCGCCAACGCCGGCGAGAAACTGGTGGTTGCCGCAACGCCGGTGCCCCACGCTGAAATCCTTGAGCTGATCAAACCGACCCTGGCCAAAGAAGGCGTGGATCTGGAAATCAAGGTCTTCACCGATTACGTGCAACCGAACGTACAGGTTGGTGAAAAGCGTCTGGACGCCAACTATTTCCAGACCCTGCCGTACCTGAACAGCTTCAACCAAGGCAAATACAAGGACGACAAGTCCAAGTACCTGGTGACCGTGCAGGGCGTCCACGTTGAACCGTTCGGTGGCTACTCGAGCAAGTACAAAACCTTGGCTGAACTGCCGGATGGCGCCACCATCGCCATCCCCAACGAAGGCAGCAACAGCGGCCGTGCGCTGATCCTGCTGCAGAAGGCCGGTCTGATCGAACTGAAAGATCCGAAAAACGCTTTGGCAACGCCGAAAGACATCGCCAAGAACCCGCACAAATTCAAGTTCAAGGAACTGGAATCGGCCCTGCTGCCGCGCGTGCTGAAAGAAGTTGATCTGGACATGATCAACACCAACTACGCGCTGGAAGCCAAGCTCAACCCGCAGAAAGATGCGCTGGTGATCGAAGGCGCTGACTCGCCGTACGTGAACTTCCTGGTGGCCCGTGAGGACAACAAGAACAGCGACGCGATCCAGAAACTGGCCAAGGCCCTGACCAGCCCGGAAGTCAAAGCCTTCATCGAGAAGAAGTACAGCGGCGCGGTATTGCCGGCGTTCTGATCTGACGCTTGAGTAAATCCGCTTCAGACGTGAAAACGCCGATGGCCAGTGATGGTCATCGGCGTTTTTGTGTGTCTTGAAAAGCCCCTCACCCTAGCCCTCTCCCAGAGGGAGAGGGGACCGATTGGGGGATGCTGTAGAGGCCCGTCGACCTGTTCGTGCGTCGCTGAATCCATAATCGACTCGGTTCGTCAGGTCGATGTACGACGAAAGACACCACGGTCGGCCCCCTCTCCCTTCGGGAGAGGGTTGGGGTGAGGGGCTTTCGACTTACGCTGTAGTCTTCAACGCCCGGCGCAACGCCCTGAGCAATTTCACAATGTCCTGCGGATCCAGCCGCTGCGGCACTTTTACGTCCATGTTGTTCTTCCTTGTGGTGGATGGGCCGGAGAGTCTGGCCAAAAGCTGTGGGTCCTTGGAGGTCTTTCCTGAAAAAAAGATCCGTCCTACAGCGCAAGGAAAAATAGCCGTCTTATTCCTTCCCGGCAAACCCGCAGAATAATGTTTAAGCGATATGAATGTGGGCAGCCCAGATGGGCTAAGCAAAATTCGGTCACCCAATATGTGCGCAAAGAGCTGAGTGATGACACCCGGCCTGAGAGTGTGATTGGTGAAGGGGGCAAGTGGTTGGGGTGATTGCCCGTTGGATCAGCGGTGAGGCTCGCCCCTCACCCCAGCCCTCTCCCAAGGGAGAGGGAGCCGATGTCTGGGCTTTTCAAAATCAGGTTCGACTTCAGGCTTTCAGGTCGGCGTAACTCTCGCAAACAACTCGGTGAAGTCCCCTCTCCCTCTGGGAGAGGGTTAGGGTGAGGGGCTTTTCGCTGGCACCCTCAATCCGGCCACTGCCACGCCGGCTCATCCAGCACCCGCTGCCCGACAATCCCGGTCTGGCCCAGCGTCTTCTCCAGCACGATGCAATTGCATTCCGGGTCTTCCTGCAACGCCGAGATCAATCGTCGTGCATGGGATACGACCCACACCTGACACTGCTCCGAAGCGCGAATGATCAGCCGCGCCAGCGCCGGCAGCAGGTCCGGGTGCAGGCTGGTTTCCGGTTCGTTGAGCACCATCAGCGATGGCGGTCGTGGGGTCAGCAGGGCGGCGATCAGCAGCAGATAACGCAAAGTGCCGTCCGACAGTTCTGCCGCTGACAGCGGTCGCAACAAGCCTTCCTGATAAAACTCGATAGCGAAACGGCCACCGGCCAACAGTGCAATGTTCAGCCGCGCGCCGGGAAACGCATCGCTGATCGCCGCGCTCAGTGCTTGCGGATCGCCAATCTCGATAATCGTCTGCAAGGCCGCCGCCAGATCACGGCCATCGTGGTGCAGGACGGGCGTGCGCGTGCCCAGTTGCGGCTGACGCACCGGCGCGTCGGCATCGCTGCGAAAGTGATCATAAAAGCGCCAGCGCCGGATGAATTCGCGCATCTGAAACACTTCCGGCGAGCTGCGCAGATTGCCGACCTGATCGAACAGGCTATCGAAGTTCGGTGTGTGTTGCGCCAGTACATCCCAGGCGCGACCTTCGCGGGCGCGGATCATCGGGCCGTTGCGGTCGACCAGCAGGCTTGCCGGGCGAAACACCGGGCCGGCCCAGATGCACTCACGCTTGATTTCCGGGTCGAGGGAAAAGCATGAAGTGCTCGGCTCCGGCAGGCCCAGGCCGATGGCGTAACTGAAGTCCTCGCCGGCGAATCCCAAGCGCAACCTTTTCACGCCTTGGCGCACCGTCGGCTCGATCGCCACTTCACCGTTGCGCATGCGTCGGCTGATGGTTTCCGGCCCGGCCCAGAACGTCGATTCCAGCCCGCCCTCACGCGCCAGTGCATTGACCACACCGCCCTGGGCGGTTTCCGCCAGCAGGCGCAAGGCGCGGTAGAGGTTGGACTTGCCGCTGCCGTTTGGTCCGGTAATCAGGTTCAGGCGCCCGAGCGGAATCACCAGTTTGTTGATCGAGCGGTAATTGGCCACGGCCAGGGTGTTGAGCATGAAATCCTTCTCCGGGTCACTGCGATACGCGGGGAGCATACCTTTAATGAGATAAATCTGGTGTTGGCGTCCGCAACCGTGGAACCCTGTTCTAAGCTCTGAAGTCGTATCGTCTCGACAGCAGCATTTAAGGCCAAGGAGTGTGCATGGCGGGTCCCGGATTGAAAGTGCTGATGGCCGTGAGCGCCATGGCGTTGCTCACCGCTTGCGGCGACAAGAAGCCTGCTGAGGAATACTTGCCACGGGTCTTTGTGCAAGAGGTCGAACCGGCCAACTACGCCGCAGCGGTGACCCTCACCGGTGATGTGCAGGCGCGGGTGCAGACCCAGCTGTCATTTCGCGTCGGCGGCAAAATCATCCAGCGCATGGTCGATGTCGGCGACCGCGTCACGGCCAAACAGGTGCTGGCCAAACTCGATCCGAAGGATCTGCAGACCAACGTCGATTCCGCTCAGGCCCAGGTCGTCGCCGAACAGGCCCGCGTGAAGCAAGCGGCAGCCGCTTTCGTGCGTCAGCAAAAACTCCTGCCCAAGGGCTACACCAGCCAGAGCGAATACGATTCGGCACAAGCCGCGCTGCGCAGCAGTCAGAGCGCATTGAGCGCGGCGCAGGCGCAGCTGGCCAACGCCAAGGACCAGCTCGGCTACACCGCGCTGATCGCCGATGCACCCGGGGTGATCACCGAGCGCCAGGCCGAAGTCGGCCAGGTGGTGCAGGCCACCGCGCCGATTTTCAGTCTAGCCCGCGATGGCGACCGCGACGCGGTATTCAATGTCTACGAATCGCTGCTGGCCGAGCGTCCGTCCGATCGTTCGATCGTGGTCAGCCTGCTCGACAATCCCGAGATCAAGACCACCGGCACCGTGCGTGAAATCACGCCGTCGGTGTCGGCGCAATCGGGCACCGTGCAGGTCAAGGTCAGCCTCGACAAGCTGCCGCCGGGCATGCAACTCGGTTCGGTGGTCAGCGCCACCGCCAAAGGCACCGGCAAATCGGCTGTGGAACTGCCTTGGTCGGCGCTGACAAAAAACATCAGCGACCCGGCGGTGTGGCTGGTCGATGACAAAGGCGAAGCGCAGTTGCATACGGTCACGGTCGGTCGTTACCTGACCGGCAAAGTGATCATCAGCGAAGGCCTCAAGGGCGGCGAGAAAGTCATTGTCGCCGGCGGTCAGTTGCTGCACCCCGGCATGAAAGTCGAGATTGCCGAAAACACCTACAAGGATCTGCAACCGGGAGCGCAGCCATGAAGCGCCTCGGCCTGTTGTGCATGGCGTTGCTGCTGGGCGCCTGCTCGGAAAAGGAAACCCCGCCGGAACCGGTACGCCCGGTGCTGTCGGTCACGGTCAAAGCGCTCAACGAAGAAAGCCTCGGACGCTTTGCCGGGAGCATTCAGGCGCGTTACGAGAGCAACACCGGTTTCCGCGTCGGTGGACGCATCGCCAGCCGCAACGTCGATGTCGGCGCCGAGGTGCAGAAGGGCACCTTGCTCGCCACCCTTGATCCGTCCGATCAGCAGAACCAGTTGCGCTCGGCCCAGGGCGATCTGGCGAGAATCCAGGCGCAACTGATCAACGCTCAGGCCAATGCACGTCGTCAGCAAGCGCTGTTTGATCGCGGCGTCGGTGCGCAGGCGCAACTGGACGTCGCCAACACCGATCTGAAAACCACTCAGGCCTCGCTCGATCAGGCACGGGCGGCGGTCAGCCAGAGCAAGGATCAACTGAGCTACACCGAGCTGCGCTCCGATCACAAAGCCGTGGTCACCGCGTGGAACGCCGAAGCCGGGCAAGTGGTGACCGCTGGGCAACAAGTGGTGACGCTGGCACAACCGGACATCAAGGAAGCGGTGATCGACCTGCCTGATACGCTGGTCGATCAGTTGCCCAGCGACGTGGTGTTCTCGGTGGCCGCGCAACTCGACCCGAGCATCAACACCACGGCGATCATCCGCGAGATCGAACCCCAGGCGCAAAGCGCCACGCGCACCCGCCGCGCGCGCCTGACCCTGTCGGATACGCCGGACGGTTTCCGCCTCGGCACCGCGATCAGCGTGACCCTCAGCTCGGCGATCAAGCCGCGCATCGAACTGCCGGTGACGGCGTTGCAGGAAGCCGACGGTAAAACCCGGATCTGGGTCATCGACACGCAGAACAAAACCGTCAACCCGCGCGACGTCAGCGTGGTCAGCCGTGGCGACAACAGCGTGGTGCTGGCCGGTGGCGTGCAAAACGGCGAGCGCGTGGTCAGCGCCGGCGTCAACAGTCTCAAACCCGGACAATCGGTAAAACTTGACGAGGACAGTCAATGAAAGGCTCTTTCAACCTCTCCGAATGGGCCTTGAAGCACCAGTCATTCGTCTGGTACCTGATGTTCGTCGGACTGCTGATGGGGGTGTTCTCCTACTTCAATCTCGGCCGCGAAGAAGACCCGTCATTCACCATCAAGACCATGGTGATCCAGACCAAATGGCCGGGCGCGACCCAGGAAGAAACCCTCAAGCAGGTCACCGACCGCATCGAGAAAAAACTCGAAGAGCTCGATTCCCTCGATTACGTGAAAAGCTACACCCGCCCCGGCGAATCGACGGTGTACGTGTACCTGCGCGACACCACCAGCGCTGAGGACATTCCGCAAATCTGGTACCAGGTGCGCAAGAAGATCGACGACATTCGCGGCCAGTTTCCCCAGGGCATTCAGGGGCCGGGGTTCAACGATGAGTTCGGTGACGTGTACGGCTCGGTCTACGCCTTCACCGCCGACGGCCTGACCATGCGCCAGTTGCGCGATTACGTGGAACAGGCGCGGGCCGAGATCCGCAACGTGCCGGGGCTGGGCAAGATCGAAATGGTCGGCCAGCAGGACGAAACGATTTACCTGAATTTCTCCACGCGCAAACTTGCCGCGTTAGGTATCGACCAGCGCCAGGTGGTGCAGAGCCTGCAATCGCAGAACGCGGTGACTCCGGCCGGGGTGATCGAGGCGGGGCCGGAGCGGATTTCCGTGCGCACCTCGGGCCAGTTCGAGTCGGAGAAAGATCTGGCCGAGGTCAATCTCAAGCTCAACGATCGCTTCTATCGTCTGGCCGACATCGCCGAGATCAGCCGTGGCTACGTCGACCCGGCGACACCGGAATTCCGCTTCGACGGCAAACCGGCGATCGGCCTGGCGATTGCCATGCAGAAGGGCGGCAACGTTCAGGAATTCGGTAAGGCGCTGCACGAGCGAATCGACCAGCTCACCGCTGACTTGCCTGTCGGCGTCGGCGTGCACACCGTTTCCGATCAGGCGGTGGTGGTGGAAGAGGCCGTCGGCGGTTTCACCAGCGCGCTGTTCGAAGCGGTCATCATCGTGCTGGTGGTGAGCTTCATCAGCCTCGGCGTGCGCGCCGGTCTGGTGGTGGCCTGCTCGATTCCGCTGGTGCTGGCCATGGTCTTCGTGTTCATGGAATACAGCGGCATCACCATGCAGCGGATTTCCCTCGGCGCGCTGATCATCGCCCTCGGTCTGCTGGTGGACGACGCGATGATCACCGTGGAAATGATGGTTACGCGCCTGGAAATGGGAGAGAGCAAGGAGCAGGCGGCGACGTTCGCCTACACCTCGACGGCATTCCCGATGCTCACCGGTACGCTGGTGACCGTCGCCGGTTTCGTGCCCATTGGTCTCAACGCCAGTTCGGCGGGTGAATATACGTTCACGCTGTTTGCGGTGATTGCCGTGGCGATGATCGTCTCGTGGGTGGTGGCGGTGTTCTTCGCACCAGTGATTGGCGTGCACATCCTCAGCGACAAGGTGAAGGCCCACGATGCCGAGCCGGGTCGCGTCGGTCGCGCCTTCAACGGTGGTCTGTTGTGGGCCATGCGCAATCGTTGGTGGGCGATCGGCGTCACCGTGCTGTTGTTCGTGCTGGCGGTGTTCTGCATGCGTTTCGTGCAGAACCAGTTCTTCCCCGCTTCCGACCGCCCGGAAATTCTGGTCGACCTGAACCTGCCGCAAAACGCCTCGATCGACGAAACCCGCAAGGCGGTGGACAAGCTCGAAGCGACGCTCAAGGGCGACCCGGACATCGTGCGCTGGAGCACTTACATCGGTCAGGGGGCGATCCGTTTCTACCTGCCGCTGGACCAACAGTTGCAGAACCCGTACTACGCGCAACTGGTGATCGTCAGCAAGGATTTCGAAGCCCGCGAGGCACTCAGCCAGCGCTTGCGTGAGCGCCTGCACAAAGACTTCGTCGGCATCGGCAGCTACGTGCAGGCTCTGGAAATGGGCCCGCCGGTGGGG
This sequence comes from Pseudomonas sp. Leaf434, assembly GCF_001425545.1. Lineage (NCBI taxonomy): Bacteria > Pseudomonadati > Pseudomonadota > Gammaproteobacteria > Pseudomonadales > Pseudomonadaceae > Pseudomonas > Pseudomonas sp. Leaf434. The sequence continues at coordinate 87,595 of NZ_LMQZ01000007.1, forward strand.
CGTCCGATTCAGTATCGAGTCAGCGGCAAAGACGTCGATCAGGTGCGCAAACACGCCATCGATCTGGCCACCGAACTGGACAAGAACCCGCACATCGGCGAGATCATTTACGACTGGAACGAGCCCGGCAAAGTCCTGCGCATCGATATTGCCCAGGACAAGGCGCGGCAACTCGGGCTGTCGTCCGAAGACGTCGCCAACCTGATGAACAGCATTGTCAGCGGCTCACCGTTGACCCAGGTCGATGACGATATCTACCTGATCAACGTGGTCGGTCGCGCGGTGGATTCCGAGCGCGGTACCCCGGAAACCCTGCAGAACCTGCAGATCGTCACGCCGAGCGGCACCTCGATTCCGCTGCTGGCGTTCGCCACCGTGCGCTATGAACTGGAACAACCGCTGGTCTGGCGTCGCGACCGCTTGCCGACCATTACCATCAAGGCCTCGGTGCGCGACGAGATTCAGCCGACCGATCTGGTGAAACTGCTCAAGCCGTCGATCGATGCTTTTGCCTCGAAACTGCCGGTCGGCTACAAGGTCGCCACCGGCGGCACGGTCGAGGAAAGCGGCAAGGCCCAGGGGCCGATTGCCAAGGTGTTGCCGCTGATGCTGTTCCTCATGGCAACGTTCCTGATGATCCAGTTGCACAGCGTGCAGAAGATGTTCCTGGTCGCCAGTGTGGCGCCGCTGGGGTTGATCGGCGTGGTCCTGGCGCTGGTGCCGACCGGCACGCCGATGGGCTTCGTGGCGATCCTGGGGATTCTCGCGCTGATCGGCATCATCATCCGCAACTCGGTGATTCTGGTGACGCAGATCGATGAGTTCGAGCAGAAAGGCTATGCGCCGTGGGACGCGGTGGTCGAAGCCACCGAACACCGGCGCCGACCGATCCTGCTGACCGCAGCGGCAGCGAGCATGGGCATGATCCCGATCGCCCGCGAAGTTTTCTGGGGGCCGATGGCCTACGCGATGATTGGCGGCATCGTCGTGGCGACCCTGCTGACGCTGCTGTTCCTGCCGGCGCTGTATGTGGCCTGGTACAAGATTCGCGAGCCTGAAAAAGAATCTTCCTGAAGCAAAAGAAAAAGATCGCAGCCTTCGGCAGCGCCTACAGGGAAACGCATTCCAACGTAGGAGCTGCCGAAGGCTGCGATCTTTTGATCTTCAATCAACTCGACGCCACACGCTCGCCAGCCACGGCTGCTGTTCGCGCGGCAAGCCCGCAGGCCGGTAATAATGCTCCAGCTCGACAAACCCCGCCGCCGTCAGCAACCCGCGCCAGGCCTCGAGATCGTGATACGAGCCGTAGCGCGGCCCGTTCCAGCCCTCTTGGTTGTCGCCACGCGGATTGGAACTGAACAGCACGCCACCCGGTTTCAAGGTGCCGTGCAGTTGCCGTAGCACTTGCGGCAACACCTGCAACGGCACATGAAACAGCACGGCATTGGCGAAGATCCCGTCGAAGCGCTCGGCGGGTAGATCAAGCTTGAGAAAGTCCTGCTGCCAGACTTCGCAACCGCTGTCTTCGCGGGCCATGCGCGCGAACTCCTGCGAGCCATCGAGGCCGATCGCGACGTGGCCCATGCGCGTGAAGGTTTGCAAATCCCGCCCCGGCCCGCAGCCGAAATCGAGAATCGTGAAAGGTGCTTCACCGTGAATGTGACGCAGCAAGGCCTCGATGTTCTGGCTTACATCGTGGTCACGAGTGCCTTCACGGAAATCCTCGGCCACCGAGTTGTAGTGACCAAGGGTGGTGGCGGTGATCTGTTCGAGGTCGCTGGGCGTTTGCTTCATGATCGATGCTGTATTGGCGGCGTGAGGGCGGACTATAAGCCTTTTCACCGGCAAAAAAACGCCGCCTGCGCTGGGGCCAGTGCAGGCGGCAATGGGTGCCAGGCTTCAGTGCTGCTTCGCTCCCAGACAATCGATCGAGCGGTCCATCATCGCCTTGGCCATTTCCAGCAGATGCCAGACCGAAAACACCATGGCCCGATCCGCGCCCCCGAGCTGGTCACCGCATTGATGGACGGTCACCGAGGCGCAGCGCAGTAGATCGGCAACATACAGTTGGGCGTCCTCCAGCGTCACATCTTCGCTGATGCTGTAAACGCGTTTCTGTCCCGCCAACGTGACCTGATTGCCGGCCAGATGCGAGTCGACGGCGCGGCACAGTGCAGAGCGATCCTTGAGCAAATCCTCGGTGAACCGCTTGCTTGAGGTAAGGCTGAGTGGCGGATCGGCAAGATTTTTTTCCATGGGTAAACTCCTGACTTCAAGTGGGAGCCAACCATTTCGCGACTAAACGAGCAGGACGGCGGCTGCACGCGGATCAGTCGCCGGCCGGACAACTGAATCCAGTCACCGCAAAACAGTGACGACCGGAGATTAGCTACAGGATATTTCGGGTACAAGCGGGCAAATTATTCTAGGAATCGTCCTGCAAACCCCCGTGGTTCGGGCTGGCGAAACGACAAAAGTGGTGTAGGAAGCATCTGATTTTTGAGAAGGGCGTTGCCTAAGATATCGCGATCACAAGGGCCTGATTGATGGCCACCTGCCGCCATCGACCTTAGCGCTTATTCAGTCCACGCGCCAGCCCGTCTGAATGACCGCATGGGTGCGCAAACCTGAATGCAACTGGTAGTTCTTACAGTATCGGGATGGAGAAAACTGGTTCAGTCTCGGCGTATAGACATCAGGGACTCGCGTAGCCGTGAATACCCGCCATGACACCGCCACTCCGACCTTGTCGGTAATTGACCCGCGCGCACTGGTGGTTCGCAGCGTTGCCTATTGCCGACACCCGGATAAAGCCGACATCGAATCGCGCATCACCCGGCAGATTTTTGATGAGGCGGGGCGTCAGGTAGCGTCGTGGGATCCGCGTTTGTACGGCGTTGCGCCCAAACCGAATCTGGCCACACTCTACGCATTGAGCGGTCAAGACTTACTCGCAGACAGCGTCGACGCCGGTTGGCAGGTGCGGCTGTTGAATGAAGCGGGCTCGATGTGTTCTGGCTGGGATGCGCGGGGCAGTCAGAGTCACCGCCAATACGATGATCTGCAGCGACCGCTAGCCCTCACCGAGCAGGCGCACGACGGGCAGCCTCGCGTGGTCGAGCGCTGGACCTATGCAAAAGCCACCGATGATCACGCACAGCACAACCAGTGCGGTCGACCGATCCGCCACGACGACCCGGCCGGCAATCGGCACTTCGATCACTACGGCCTCGGCGGTGCAGTGGTGGTGGAGTCGCGACGCTTTTTGATCGAGCTCGAGACGCCTGACTGGCCACTCGAACCCGACCGGCGGGATGACTATCTCGAGGAAACAACCTACGTCACCCGGCAGACTTTCACTCCAACTGGCGAGTTGCAGCATCACACCGACGCGGTAGGCAACCTTCGGACCCAGCATTACAACATCGCCGGGCAAGCTTGCGCGACCAGGCTGTTGCAGGCCGGCGAGGGCAGGCAGCCGAAGTGCCTGGTCAGCGCGATTCGCTACAACGCGCAGGGTCAGATCGAAAGCGAAACGGCCGGCAACGGCGTCATCGCCCGCGCCGAATACAGCCGCGATGACGGCCGGTTGCTCAGACTGCTCGCCAGTGTCGGCACGCATCCTCCGTTGCAGGATCTGAATTACGTCTACGATCCGGTGGGCAACATCATCAGCCTGGAAGACAAGACTCAAGCCGTGTTCTGGCTCAACAATCAGCGCATCGATCCGGTCAGTCGGTATCGCTACGACAGCCTTTATCAACTGGTCGAGGCCAGCGGCTGGGAAGTCAGCCAGCCCAGTCATGGCCCGGCCTTGCCGGAGCTGCTGCCAACGCCGCTGGATCCTAATCAACGGCGCAACTACACGCAGAAATTCGACTACGACGCAGCGGGCAACCTCATCACTCGCCATCACAGCGGTGCGCCAGGTTTTTCGATGTACACCTCCCAGCGCAGCAACCGAAGCCTGGCGCAGCGCGACGATGGTTCCTTGCCCGGAGAAGCGGAGATAGCGCTGGGATTTGATGCGGCGGGTAATCAGTTGGAGTTGCAACGCGGTCAGGCCATGTACTGGAACGTACGCAATGAGTTAAGCCGGGTTGTGTTGGTGCAGCGTGCGGATGAAAGCGATGACTACGAGTGTTATGGCTACGACGAGCCGGGGCATCGGTTGCGTAAAACGACTGTCAGCCAAGCGTCCGGTCAGACGCTGACGGTAGAAGTTCGTTATCTGCCGGGGCTCGAGATTCATCGCGAAGTCGATGGTGTCGAGCGACATGTCGTCAATGTCGACACCGGGCGCAATCGGGTACGACTGCTGCACTGGCCAAGCGGGGTGGAAGGCGACCAACTGCGTTACAGCCTCAGTGATCATCTTGGTTCCAGCACGCTGGAATTGGATGATGGTGCGGGGATTTTGACTCAGGAGCACTATTACCCGTTTGGTGGCACGGCGTGCTGGGCTGGTAAGAATTCATTGGCGGTGAAAAACAAAACGATTCGCTACTCAGGCAAAGAGCGGGATGCGACCGGTCTTTACTATTATGGATATCGTTATTACGCGCCGTGGTTACAACGCTGGACAAGTCCCGATCCTGGCCGAGATATCGATGGAATCAATCTTTACGCAATGCTAGGAAATAGTCCGCTGATTTTCGTTGATGAACAGGGGACGATCAGAGGTTTGAGTAGCGTTTTGAGCGGCGAAAGTGACGCGGAACATGCGCGCAGGGCCCATTTCAAATTGCATTTGCTCCCCAGCATCATGGCTAGAAAGGACACGGATAAGAGTTCTGCCATTGGCAAAATTAAAAAGCTGGCGCGCATCCAGAGCGATGTGGCTGCGGATGAATTGCTGGAAGCCGCTGTTGATGTCATATCCAGGGCGAAACTGACTTTCAATATCAATCCGCAAAACATCCCTGATCTAGAAGGTGATGGCCTCATGAATATGTGGCATCAGGGGGTTAAACCGGGTTTTGCAACGGAGATCCGGGATGGTTTCGAAATGGGCATGTTTGACTATGCTCATTCCCCTTCCAGAATAATAAAAGAGTATGGCTCGCTAGATCATTCGAAATTCAATGGGGATTTCAGGCCTGTTTATGGGGCTTTGAAACTCTCTGCCGGTCTGGCCAGCGCGGGTGGCGCTTCAGCCTATGGGGCTGCTGCCTTCCATCTGAAAGATGAGTCACGTAAATATATGACGTTGACCGGAGTCGACAGCTTTGATCTGAAGCCTTCAATCAATAATCTGGCTTCATTTGGAAATCTGTATCCAGTGTTTCACCAAATGCAATCCAAAACGTGGCAAGTATTGACAAGGATTATGTCGGGTGTCGAAACGGGTCTGGCTTCGCCTGATGAGTATGTGGAGTGGCAATCTCATAACAGCGTGAAGTGGAAAGACATGACGAGTCTGATTTTTCAGACAAGAGAAAACATGGAAAACACGCTTGATCAGGGAAATACCCGGGCTTTTCTGAAAAAAAATTCGATTACTCCAGGTTATGTCGGGTGAACACTCACAGTAGCGCCACCAGTTCGCATCCGATGGTGGGCGCTGGCGTCCCAGCCATCGGAAGCAAAGAGTCTGCTTCACCGCTTGTTCAACCCCCGAGCCAACCGATCCCCACCCAACTGAATCACCGCCACCAGCGCCACCAGCAAGACGATCACCGTCAACATGATCTGGCTGTCGAAGCGCTGATAGCCGTAGCGGTAAGCTATATCCCCCAGCCCACCAGCACCAATTGCCCCAGCCATGGCCGACGAATTGATCATCGTCACCAGGGTGATGGTGAAACCGCCGACAATCCCCGGCAGCGCCTCGGGCAGCAGCACATGCCAGACGATATGCCAGCGCCGGCAACCCATGGCCTGCGCGGCTTCGATCAGACCATGATCGACCTCGCGCAGACTCACTTCGGCGATCCGTGCGAAGAAGGGCGTTGCGGCGATTGTCAGCGGTACCACAGCGGCCCACACGCCATAGGTGGTGCCGACGATCAGGCGGGTGAACGGAATCAGCGCAACCATCAGAATCAGGAACGGGATCGAGCGGAACAGGTTGACGAAGGCGCCCAGCGCACGGTTCAACAGCGGCGCCTCATAGATCCCGCCCTTGTCACTGGTGACCAGAATCACCGCCATGGGAATCCCCGCCAGCAGCGCGATCAGCGACGACACGCCGACCATCAGGAAAGTGTCGATAAAACCCTGCAGCAAGCGATCAAACCACATAGCCCAATACCTCCACTCGTTGCGCCCATTGCCCGGCGCGTTCGCGCAATTGCCCGGCGCTGAACGCCGAGCCGCTGACGGCCAGCAACAGCTGCCCCAGTGCGTGACCCTGAATCCTTTCCACGCCGCCCTGAAGCAGCTTCACTTGGCCACCCAACGCCGCAAACAACGCGGCCAGATCCGGCTCATCAGCGGCACTGCCGGTGAACTGCAAACGCAACACCACCGCTGCATTTGAAGCCGTTGACTGCGTCAGCAAACGGCTCTGCAATTCTTCCGGCAAGGCGTGTTGCAGCGGCGCGAGCAAGGTCTGGCTGACCTCGTGTTGCGGATTGCCGAACACTTGCCACACCGGCCCTTGCTCGACCGCATGGCCATGCTCAAGCACGACGACGCGATCGCAGATCTCGCGGATCACTGCCATTTCGTGAGTGATCAGCACAATGGTCAGGCCCAGGCGTTTGTTGATCTCGCGCAACAGGCCGAGGATCGACTGCGTGGTTTCCGGGTCGAGCGCCGATGTCGCTTCATCGCAGAGCAGAATGTCCGGGTCATGCACCAGCGCACGGGCGATGCCGACACGCTGTTTCTGCCCACCGGAGAGTTGCGCCGGGTACGCCTTGTGCTTGCCTTGCAGGCCGACCAGTTCGAGCAGTTCGCGAACCTTGTTGTCGCGCTGCTCCTTCGGCACGCCGGCGACTTTCAGCGGCAACTCGACGTTCTGCCAGACGGTCTTGGCCGACATCAGATTGAAGTGCTGGAAGATCATGCCGATGCGCCGGCGCAGGGCGACGAGGCGGTCTTCATCGAACTCGCCGATATCCACCTGATCGATCAGCACCCGCCCCGACGTTGGCTGCTCCAGGCGATTGATCGTGCGGATCAGCGACGACTTGCCGGCGCCGCTGCGGCCGATGATGCCGAACACTTCACCACGCTGAATCGCCAGGTCGATGCCCTGCAAGGCCGCGACCGGACCTTGCCGGCCGTCGTAGGTTTTGCCCACGCCAATAAAGCGTACGTGGGCGCGATTCAACTCGGGGTGCAGCTCGGTTTTTTCAGCATTGTGTGGCTCTGGAAGCTCCAGTCGCCGTTGGATCGCGGCAGTCATGTTCAGCTTTCCCAACCGGCCTGATAGAGCTTGCCGTGGGCCTTGTCCAGTGCCGCGCGAACGGCCGGCGAATGCTGATAGATGTCGACGAACTTGATCAGGCGCGGGTCGGTTTTGCTCTTCGGCTGGATGACGAACTGGATCACGTATTCCTTGTGATCGAGACCGTCGAACAGCAGTGCCGAGCCGGCATCGAAGGTCTTCGCCAGTCGGATATAGGCCGGGTAACCCTGAACCAGGTCGGCGTCGTCGTACGCGCGCACCAGCTGCACGGCTTCGACCTGAAGAATCCTGATCTTCTTCGGATTGGCGACGATGTCGTCTTCGGTGGCTTTGTAGCCGACGCCCGGTTTCAGGCTGATCAACCCGGCCTTGGCGAGCAATTGCAAACCGCGTCCGCTGTTGATCGGGTCGTTGGCGATGGCGACGCTGGCGCCTTCGGGCAGCTCATCGAAGCTTTTGTATCGCTTCGAATACAGACCGACGTTGTTGATGATCCCCGGTGCGAATGGCACCAGATCGAAACCGGACGCGGCTTTGGCGTTTTCCAGGAACGGAATGTGCTGGAAGTAATTCACATCGATGTCGCCAGCGGCGAGGCTGACGTTGGGCGCGATCCAGTCGGTGAATTCCACCAGTTCGACTTGCAGGCCCTGTTTGGCGGCCTCTTCGACGGCGGCCTCCAGCGGAATCGCAAACGCGGCGGTGGTGCCGATTTTCAGCGGCGCATCGGCAGCAAACACCGCCGAGCTGAACAGGCCGAAGGCCAGGGCCAGTGCTTTGACTGGGTGGGACAGGGTTTTTTTGGTCATGGTGGTTTTTCCAGTCAGTGCATGAATTTTTGCTGTCGGGGAGGGCCTCTTCGCGAGCAGGCTCGCTCCCACAGGGGCACGCATTTCAAATGTGGGAGCGAGCCTGCTCGCGAAGCTTCTGATGCCTGTACGAAGATGCGCTGTGTTGCTCAGGCAACTGAGCCTCACCGTGAAACAACTTCTCGCGCAAGCTGCCGCTGTCATACGCAGTCTTGTACGAGCCGCGCCGCTGCAGCTCGGGAATCACCAGTTCGATGAAATCGACATAGCTTTCCGGGGTGACGATGCGGGTCAGATTGAAGCCGTCCAGACCGGTTTCGGCGATCCACGATTCCAGTTCATCCGCCACTTGCTCGGGCGAGCCGACCACGGTGATGTAACGACCACCGAGGGCGTGCTGGTCGAGCAATTTGCGCCGGGTCCAGTCGTTGTTTTGCAGGTTTTTCGTCGCCGACTGAATCGCGTTGCTCTTCACGTACTGGATCGGTTCGTCGATTTCGTACTGGGCAAAGTCGATGCCGGTGGAGGCGGAAAAATGCGCCACGCCGGCCTCGGCGCTGGCGTAGCTCAGGTACTCGGCATGCTTGGCCCACGCCGCTTCTTCGGTGGCGCCGACGATCACATTGAGGCCCATGAATACCTTGATGTCTTGAGGATTGCGCCCGGCTTCGACCGCGCTGGCACGGACCTTGTCGACCTGCACTTTGGTCGATGGTTTGTTCTGGCCGCTGATGAACACGCATTCGGCGTGACGCCCGGCGAAGAGCAAGCCGCGATCGGAGCTGCCGGCTTGGAACAACACCGGCGTGCGCTGCGGTGACGGCTCGCAGAGGTGATAACCCTCGACCTGATAGAACTCGCCCTTGTGCTCGACCTTGTGCACTTTTTCCGGATTGGCGTAGATGCGCTGCTCGCGGTCGTTGAGCACCGCGCCGTTTTCCCAGCTGCCTTCCCAGAGCTTGTACAAGACCTGCAGATATTCTTCGGCCTGGTCGTAGCGGCGGTCATGTTCGACCTGTTCGCGCAGGCCCATGGCTTTGGCGGCGCTGTCCAGGTAACCGGTGACGATGTTCCAGCCGACCCGGCCGCGACTCAGATGATCGAGCGTCGACATGCGTCGGGCGAACAGATACGGCGGCTCGTAAGTGAGATTGGCAGTCAGGCCAAAGCCGAGGTTTCTGGTGACGGCGGCCATCGCTGAAACCAGCAGCAGCGGATCGTTGACCGGCAACTGGATCGACTCTTTCAGCGTGACGTCCACCGAGTTCTGGTAGACGTCGTAGACGCCGACGATGTCAGCGATGAACAAGCCATCGAACAATCCACGCTCAAGCAACTGCGCCAGTTCGGTCCAGTATTCGATCGTGTTGTAGCGGGTCGAAGTGTCGCGCGGATGCGTCCACAGGCCGTGATTGATATGGCCGATGCAGTTCATGTTGAACGCATTGAGCAGAATTTTCTTTTTCGCAGCGCTCATCAGATCGTCCCTCGCAGCGGAGGGTTTTCGTCGTTGAGGTAATAATTGCCAACTGCGTGATATTTCCAGCGCACTGGGTCATGCAGGGTATGCACTCGGGCGTTGCGCCAGTGGCGGTCGAGGCCGTGTTCACTCAGCGTCGCCTGGCTGCCGGCCAGTTCGAACAGGGTGCTGCCGGCGGCGAGGGAAATTTCCGTGCTGATCGCCCGCGCTTCGGCAACCGCGATCGATGCGGCGGCTACGGTTTCGGCGTTGGTTTCGGCTTGCGCGGCATCGAGGATTTCGCCGGCACGTTCGAGCAAGGCTTCGGTGGCGTGCAACCGAATGCTCAAGTGGCCGAAGCTCTTCAATGTGAGTGGATCTTCGGTGGCCTTGTCGTTGCCGGAATCGATCCACGGACGGGTCTTGCTGCGCACGAAATGCAAGGCATCTTCGAAAGCGGCGCGGGCGATGCCGGTGTCGATGGCGGCGTGGAGAATCTGCGCCAGCGGGCCGACCGTGGTCGGGCGCTCGAAAGCGCTCTGGAACGGCAGCACATCTTCGGCCGCTACATAGACATCTTCGAACACCACCGAGCCGCTGCCAGTGGTGCGCTGGCCGAAGCCGCTCCAGTCGTCGATCACCGTCAGGCCCTTGCTCTCGCGCGGGACGAAGGCCAGTTGCTGTACGCCGTTTTCATCGACCACCGACGTCGGAATGCGCTGCGCGTAAATCGCCCCGGTCGAGTAGAACTTGCGACCGTTGATGCGATAACCAGCGCCGTCGCGTTCGAGGCTGGTGACGCGGTCGTGAGCGGTTTTGGTGCCCAGTTCTGCCAGCGCATTGCCGAAGCGTTGACCGGCGAGGACCTCGGCGTACAGACGCTTTTTCTGTTCATCGCTGCCATTCACGCGCAGCACTTCCAGTGCGTAGAAATGGTTCTGCGGAATTTGCCCGAGTGAACCGTCGGCCTGCGCAATCAGGGCGATGACTTTGGCCAGGGTGACGTTGGATACGCCCGCGCCGCCATAGTCTTTTGGCACGCTGATGCCCCACAGGCCGGAGCGGGAAAACACTTCGAGCTCGGCCAATGGCAGGCGGCGTTCGCGGTCGCGGATCGCGCTGTCGCGTTTGAAATCTTCGGCCAGGTCGCTGGCGACGATCAGGGCTTGCTCATCGCTGGTGATGAGCGCGACGTGATGGGAAAGCGTCATAGGGGGGTTCTCCAGATGACTGGTCGTCTCAGATCCAGGAATGGCGAGCCGGCAAAGTGCCGTTCAGGCGATAGGCGCCGACTGCGTGATATTTCCAGCGCACCGGGTCGTGCAGGGTGTGCACGCGGGCGTTGCGCCAGTGGCGGTCGAGGTTGAATTCGGCGAGGGTCGCGCGGCTGCCGGCCAGTTCGAAGAGCTTTTCGCTGGCCAGCAGCGAGATCTCGGTGGTCAGTACTTTTGCTTCAGCCACGGCGATCGAAGCGCGAGCAGCGGACTCAGCAGTGAGTGGCGCCGCGTGAACCTGATCAAGCACTTGTCCGGCCTTGCGCAGCAGCGCTTCGGCGGCGTGCAGTTCGATTTTCAGTTTGCCGATATCGGCGATCACGTAGAGGTCATCGCTGGCGCGCTCGACCTTGGCGTCGATCCATGGCCGCGCGCGGCTTTTGACGAAGTCGATGGCGTCGTCGATAGCACCGCGTGCGATGCCGGCGTCGATGGCCGCTTGAATCAGCTGCGACACTGCCCCTTGGGTGTTCGGCTTGTCGTTGATCTTCCAGTTGTCGATGACCAGGCTCGACTCGACGCGCACGTTGTTCAGCAGGATCGTGCCGCTGGCGGTGGTGCGCTGGCCGAAACCCGACCAGTCATCGACGATGCGCAAACCTGGCGTGCCGCGACGGACGAAGGCCAGCACTTGCTTGCCGTCATCGTTGAGCGCTTTCACCGCGACCCAGTGGGCGAACAGGGCGCCGGTGGAGTAGAACTTCTGGCCGTTGATCACGTAGTCGTCGCCATCTGCACTGATTCGCGCCTTCAGTTCCAAGGTGTTTTTCGTGCCGCGTTCCGGGCCGGCATTGCCGATGCGCCAGCCTTCCACAACACTCTGGAACAGCTGCTTTTTCTGCGCTTGGGTGGCGGTGCCGAGCACCAGATGGATGATGCCGAACTGGTTTTGCGGGATCTGCCCGAGCGCTGGGTCGGCGGCGGAAATGATCGCGAATACTTCAGCCAATGTGACGAAGGAAACCTGCGGGCCACCGTATTCGCGCGGGATGGCAATGCTGCCCAGACCGCTGCGGGTGAACTGTTCAATTTCCGACCATGGCAGCTTGCGCTGACGGTCGCGTTTGGCCGCCTGCACGCGGGCGGCCTGCGCCAGCTCTTGGGCGGCCTTGATGGCTTGAGCGTCGTTGCGCAGTACTTGCGCGGGCAACAACAGTGGGGCGATGTCCAGATCGGACTGCAGATTCGCATCTGCCAGACTGGACATCAGTGCCGCTCCCTGGCTGCACGCAATGCCCTGGCGATCTGCACTGGGGTGATTGTGTTCCGGACCATACCTACCTCACATCTCATGAAAAACGCCGCGAAGTGCGGCGATTGAAAGAATGTCCGGTGGTCCGGTGCATATACCCTAAGCGTGTATAAAAATTAAATGAACTAACTTTTAGGAATATGCATAGAAGGGTGGATGTTCGGCTTGGTTAACGAGGTTCAGGTGAGAGATAACTGACCTCCCACCTTGAGCAGGTCTCACTTGGTACGTGATTCAGCGGCCTTGAATTCGGGCTTCAACGGGACTTTCACGTACGGATTCACGCAACCGATTTTGAGTGTGCGCGGCGGTGCCCAGCGCGAGTTGTTACCGACCCGGTCGAGGATGCAGTAGGTCACGTCCAGCCGCAGGTCTTCGCCCGCTTCGACAATGACCGCCGGTGGCACCCAGACCTGAATCGGCAGCCCGACGTCGGCCGCAGTGAGCGCCGCCAGATCCATGCGCACATCACCCCAGCGCAATGTGATGGCGTCGTCTTCGGCCATGTTCAGATAAGGCTCGATAGTCAGCGGCACGCCGCGTTTGATCTGGCTGGGGTTGACGCCCTGGCGGCGAATCGCTTCGGGGATGATCACCGGTGCCAGTTGCTGGTTTTCATCTTCGCAGTGCGCAGCGGGCTGGCCACCCGGGCAATCGAGTTTGACCTGTATCCGCGTCGTTGCCGAAAGCGCGGGGCCCTGGCCGACCTGCATCACGCGGTAGTGAATGCGCGCGGTGCCATTGGTGATGAAACTCTCCGGCACCCGCAGGCTCACTGACTCGCCCACATCGGCCGCGCTGAGGACTTTTGACGCGACATAGCATTTGTCCCAGAACAGTTCGATCAGATCGCCAACGTCCATGTCGCAGTAGGGCGGCACGTCGATGAGCAGGTGGGCTGCTGTTGCCAGGTTAATGCCGGTTTTTTGTGCGCATGCCAGCGTTGGCGCTGCAAGTTCGGGTGTGTGCGAAGTGCGGGTCATCGGTTTCTCTCCTTGAAGTCTTGCAGCGAAATCCGTTTCTGGAAAACAAAAAAGGCGCGAATCAACTGGCAATAAAAGCGACAAGTATTTGCTCGGTATTAGTGCGGGTTGTTTGAACTAAGGGGCGCCGGTTGCCGACTAGATAAAAGTCTGCGGAGTGGGGTGTCAATAGAGGGGATTAGTTAATGCGTAAATTACAAGTTAATCAGAAAGCTCCTACGTCATCGAGGCACTAAGCCTAGGCGTAAGCGCGAAATCAGCTACAGATAAACAGCGGTTTCGCGGTGTTTTGTGCGGGTTCGTTCACCGGCAAACGTATGGAAATATGACGAATCGAGAACGTGCGGCATCGTTGCGCAATGTATATCTGCGCGCAAAAGTAATAAATCTTTAGAAGAATGAAATGCCGGGGGAGGGATAACTTCCGTCCGTGGAAGTTGAGGGCTGTGGTAGAGAAAGTTCTCAGGCGTGATTCAGAAACTTGCTGAGAAATTGTTGGGTGCGCTCTTCTTTCGGATTGGCAAACAGTGCCTTGGCTTCACCTTGTTCAACAATTACGCCCTTGTCGAAAAACACCACGCGATTGGCCACGTCACGGGCAAAACCCATTTCATGGGTGACAATCACCATGGTGCGATTTTCTTCGGCAAGACCGCGAATGGTCGCCAGCACTTCGCCGACCAGTTCCGGGTCGAGGGCGGAGGTCGGTTCGTCGAACAGAATGACTTCCGGCTCCATCGCCAGCGCCCGGGCAATTGCCACGCGCTGTTGCTGGCCACCGGAAAGCCGGCGCGGATACGCGTCCTCCTTGCCGGCAAGCCCCACTTTGGTCAGCAGCTTTTTACCCAGAGCAACTGCCTGGTCGCGCGGCATCTTCTTGACCACGATCGGGCCTTCGATGACGTTTTCCAAAGCGGTGCGATGGGGGAACAGGTTGAAGTTCTGGAACACGAAGCCGACGTGCTGGCGCAGGTTGCGCACCAGACTTTGCTGCTGGTTCAGCGGGCGGCTGGTATCGATTTCGATATCGCCGACCTTGATCCGGCCGCTGGTGGGTTCTTCGAGGAAATTCAGGCAGCGCAGGAACGTCGTTTTCCCCGAACCACTGGGGCCGATGATCGCGACGACTTCGCCTTCCTTTACCTCAAGGTCGATGCCGTTGAGCACGACCTGTCCCTTGAATTGCTTGGTCAGTTTTTCCACGACAATCATCGCGTCAGGACTCCTGGTCGTGCCGATTGACCCGCTCTTCCAACTTGTTCTGCAAGTGCGAAAGCACCGTGGCCAGAATCCAGTAGATCAGCGCGGCGGCAAGATACATGGTGAAGACTTCAAAAGTCCGGGCGGTAATCAGCTGCGCCTGACGGAACAGCTCCGGCACCTGAATGGTCGCGGCCAGCGCCGTGTCCTTGACCAGCGAAATGAAGCTGTTGCCCAGCGGCGGCAATGCCGTGCGCATCGCTTGCGGCAGGATGGCCCGGCGCAGGGTCTGCGCGCGGGTCATGCCGATACTCGCAGCGGCTTCCCACTGACCGCGTTCGATCGAACCGATCGCGGCACGCAGGATTTCACAGGCGTAGGCGGCCATGTTCAGCGAGAAACCGATCAGCGCTGCTGGCAGCGGATCAAGCTCCATGCCCAGTTGCGGCAAGCCGTAATAGATCACGAACAACTGCACCAGCAACGGCGTGCCGCGAAAGAACGACACGTAGATGCGGGCCAGCCAGCTGACCGATTTGAAGCGCGACAGGCGCATCAGCGCGAGGCCGAAGCCCAGCAGCAGACCGAAGAACATCCCGCCGAGGCTGAGGACTACCGTGTAGTACGCGCCCTTCAACAGAAAGGGCGCGGAATCCAGCGCGAGTTGGAAAGCCTCTTCCATTATTTAGTGACGTCTGCGTTGAAGTATTTCTTCGACAGTTTCTCAAGAGTGCCGTCAGCACGCAGTTCGTCGAGCGCCTTGTTCACCGCAGCCAGCAGTTCAGGCTCGCCTTTGCGCAGGGCGATACCGGATTCCTGACGCGAGAAGGCCTCACCGGCAGCTACGGTTTTCGGGGCTTTCTTGGCGTATTCGAGGGCAGCCAGACGGTCGATCAGGATGGCATCGGTACGACCGTTGTTGAGGTCGGCGAATTTGGTCGGATCATCATCGTAGGTGCGCACGTCAGCACCCGGCACGTTGGCGCGGACCCACTGCTCGTAGTTGGTACCCAGGCCGACACCGACTTTCTTGCCGGACAGGTCAGCGGCAGTCTTGATGTTCAGCGCCGACTCTTTGCTTTTCAGCACGAGGGCCTGGATGCCGGAGACGGTGTACGGTTCGGAGAAGTCATACTTCTTCTTGCGCTCGTCGGAAATGGTCACTTGGTTGACCACCAGATCCAGACGCTTGGATTCGAGTGCGGCGAGGATGCCGTCCCATTTGGTCGGCTGGATCTTGGCTTTGACGCCGAGCTTTTGCGCCAGCGCTTCGGACAGCTCCACTTCAAAACCCGACAGCTTGCCGTTCTCGTCGACGTAGCTGAACGGTGGGTAAGTGCCTTCCAGGCCGACGTTCAGAACGCCCTTGTCCTTGATCTGTTGCAACTGCTCACCGGCCACTGCCTGACCGATCAGGCCGGCGCTCAGTGCCAGACCCAGCGAACCGACCAGCAGAGTGCGACGTAGTGCGGAAAAATTCATGACAAGCCCCTGTGTTTTCTTATGGAAGACGCTTAAGGAATGTAGGCAAATTGGTGATTTGGACGACAGCGCTATCCTGCCTTAAAGCAGCTTAAGCGTCTCGCCTGAAATTCGCCTGCGGCGAGACTATAAGATGTGATCGTTAGACTTGAAAATACTTAATATCAATTTTGATATTCACTTTCTGCATAAGATCATTCCCACGCTCTGCGTGGGGAACAATCACCATCTCTTGATCTGCTCTTACAGAAAATCCTTGTAGGCAAACAACGCTGGCGCGCCCCCGGTGTGCAGGAAGATGATCGGGCCGTCATCGAATCGCTGCCGGCCAATCCCGTCTAACAGGCCGGCCATGGCCTTGCCGGTGTACACCGGGTCAAGCAACAGACCTTCCTGAGCCGCCAACAGTTTCACCGCCGCCAAAGTACCGGCATTCGGCTCGCCGTAACGCGGGCCGAAATATTCGTCCCACAGCTTGACCTTGAAACTGGCCGGCAACTCGATGCCCAGCAGCTCAGCGGTGCATTCGGCCAAACCCTGAACCTTCGGGCGCTGATCTTCTTCACTGCGCGAAACGGTCACGCCGATCACCGGCAGTTGCGGCAGCACCTCACTCAGCGCCAGTCCGAGACCACTGTGAGTACCGGCACTGCCTGAAGCCAGCACCACAGCGGCGAAATCGAGGCCGCTGTCCTTGATCTGCTCGGCCAGTTCCAGCCCGGCGCGCACATAACCCAGAGCACCGAGCGCGTTGGAGCCGCCAATCGGCACCAGATACGGCTTCTTGCCGTTGCTGCGCAGGCGCACGGCGAGGGCGGCCAGTTGTTCGTCGGCATTGTCGAGGTTGTCGACCAGCTCGACTTTGGTGTCGAACAGATTCAGCAGCAAGCGGTTGCCGTTGCCGGTGTAATTTCCATCATCAGTGCCCAGCGGATTTTCCAGCAGCGCCACACAACCGAGGCCGAGTTTCGCGGCCAGCGCGGCGGTCTGGCGCACGTGGTTCGATTGCAACGCACCGGCCGTGATCAGCGTGTCAGCACCTTGCGCGAGCGCGTCGGCGGCCAGGTATTCGAGTTTGCGCAGCTTGTTGCCGCCCATCGCCAGCGGCGTCAGGTCATCGCGCTTGATGTACACCTCGCGACCAAGCCAGGTGGACAGGCGTTCGAGTTTTTCCAGCGGCGTGGGGTGGCTCAGCAGTTCGAGACGGGGGAAGCGTTGCAGCTGTTGTTTGATCATGGGTCCGTACTGGCGCAGAAGAATGAAAGGACTATAGGCACGCGATTTTGCCCGGGCAACCGCCAATCGCTTATAGCCAAATGGACTGAGGCCAGCACTATCGGTTCTTAATTCGTCGGCAAAGGCATGCCGTAAAGTAGGCGCCGTTGACGCGGCCAGACAGTCCGGCCGCCCGTGAGGAGTCTTTACCGTGAGCGAGCGTTCCAGCCATTGGCAATTGCAGACCATCGTCAGCCAGCTGCGCAGCGCGCGGGATCAGTGGCGCGCACAGAATGGTCGGGCTTCAGGAGAGCAGGGCGGCCGCGAATTGCCGTCGCGAGCGGCGATGGCGGAAATCCTCGAGGCGCTGTGTGGCGCGCTGTTCCCGATGCGTCTGGGGCCGGTCGATCTGCGTGAAGAAAGTGAAGACTTCTACGTCGGCCACACGCTTGATGTAGCGCTCAATGCATTGCTGGCGCAGACGCGCCTGGAGCTGCGTTACGTTGCCCGCCACAGCGCGCAGGACGACAGTGAAGTCGAGACCCGCGCCATTCAGATCGTGCAGGATTTTGCCCTCGCATTGCCGGGTTTGCGCACGCTGCTCGACACCGACGTGCTGGCGGCCTACCACGGCGACCCGGCGGCGCGCAGCGTTGATGAAGTGCTGCTGTGCTATCCGGGCATTCTTGCGGTGATTCACCATCGCCTCGCGCACCATTTATACCGCGCCGGACTGCCGCTGCTGGCGCGGATCAGCGCGGAGATCGCCCATTCGGCGACGGGCATCGATATCCACCCGGGCGCGCAGATCGGCCGCAGTTTCTTTATCGATCACGGCACAGGCGTAGTGATTGGCGAAACCGCGATCATTGGTGAGCGGGTGCGGATTTATCAGGCGGTGACCCTGGGGGCCAAGCGCTTCCCGGCGGATGAGGACGGCCAGTTGCAGAAGGGCCATCCGCGTCATCCGATCGTTGAGGATGACGTAGTGATCTATGCCGGGGCGACGATTCTCGGACGGATCACCATCGGCAAGGGCTCGACCATTGGCGGCAACGTCTGGCTGACGCGCAGTGTGCCGGCGGGGGCGAATCTGACGCAGGCAAATCTGCAGCATGATGACGGGACGCAGAAGTAGGCCGTGGAATCCTTTTCCCCTCACCCCAGCCCTCTCCCGGAGGGAGAGGGGGCCGACCGAGGTGTTTTGCGTCATACATCGACCTGAAATACCGGGTCGATTATGGATTCGGCACGGTTTCCTCAGGTTGGCGCACATTCTGAACATCCCCCAATCAGTCCCCTCTCCCTCTGGGAGAGGGTTAGGGTGAGGGGCTTTTGATTCTTGCTTGGCGCAGTGAACGAATCTCACAAAACCCGCGTCATAAACCTCCTCGGGCGCTGTAGGAAACCTACCGCCCAGCCCTGCGATTAGTCCTTACCACCCCATTCATGTTTAACTTGAACGTTCATTCAAGTTAAACCGGTGGTTCGCTGCCCGCTCACAACAGGAGGCTTGCCTTTGCTGAGTCCGATCATTTCAGCCACGTTTCAACCCTTCGAGGTGCACTTTTCATGAGTGCATCGTCTACCCCCGCCAGCGGTCTGGTGCGCATGAATCCGCCGGTGTTCTACTTCGCCGCGACGGTCATTCTGCTGTTTGGTCTTGTCGTCATCGCCATCCCCGAGCAGGCCGGCGCCTGGTTGCTGGAAGCGCAAAACTGGGCGGCCAACACGGTCGGCTGGTACTACATGCTCGCGATGACCCTGTATCTGGTCTTCGTGGTGGTCACCGCCTTATCCGGCTACGGCAAGATAAAACTCGGTGCCGACCACGACGAACCCGAATTCAGTTACCTGTCCTGGGCCGGCATGCTGTTCGCCGCCGGGATCAGCATCACGCTGTTTTTCTTCTGCGTTTCCGAACCGCTGACGCACATGCTGCAGCCGCCGCAAGGCGAGGCCGGCACGGCGGACGCGGCGCGCCAGGCGATGCAGATCCTGTTCCTGCATTGGGGCCTGCATGGCTGGGGCGTGTTTGCCTTCGTCGGCATGGCACTGGCCTATTTCGCCTATCGGCACAACCTGCCGCTGGCCCTGCGTTCGGCGCTGTATCCGCTGATCGGCAAACGCATCAACGGCCCGATCGGCTATGCGGTGGACGGCTTCGGCATCATCGCCACGGTGTTCGGCCTTGGTGCCGACATGGGCTTCGGCGTGTTGCATCTGAATTCCGGTCTGGATTATCTGTTCGGCATCGCCCACACCCAGTGGATTCAGGTCGGCCTGATCACGCTGATGATGGGTGCGGCGATCATTGTGGCCGTCTCCGGCGTCGACAAAGGCGTACGGGTGATGTCGGACATCAACATGCTGCTGGCCTGCGGGCTGCTGCTGTTCGTGTTGTTCGCCGGGCCGACACAGCACCTGCTCAACACCCTGATCCAGAACGTCGGCGATTACCTCGGCGCGCTGCCGATGAAGAGTTTCGACCTCTACGCCTACGACAAACCGAGCGACTGGCTGGGCGGCTGGACCGTGTTCTACTGGGCCTGGTGGATCGCATGGTCGCCGTTCGTGGGCCTGTTCATCGCGCGGATTTCCCGTGGCCGCACCATCCGTGAATTCGTCTTCGGCGTGCTGTTGATTCCGCTCGGTTTCACCTTGGCGTGGATGTCGATCTTCGGCAACAGCGCCCTGGATCAAGTGCTCAATCACGGCATGAGTGCGCTGGGCATGTCGGCCATCGACAATCCGTCGATGAGCATTTATCTGCTGCTGGAAACCTATCCGTGGAGCAAGACTGTCATCGCCGTGACGGTGTTCATCAGCTTCGTGTTCTTCGTGACGTCTGCGGATTCCGGCACCGTGGTGCTCTCGACCCTGTCGGCCAAGGGTGGCAATCCGGATGAAGACGGGCCGAAATGGCTGCGGGTGTTCTGGGGTGCGATGACCGCGCTGATCACCAGCGCACTGCTGTTTTCCGGCAGCATCGATGCGTTGAAGTCGGCGGTGGTGCTGACCTCATTGCCGTTCTCGTTGATTCTGCTGCTGATGATGTGGGGCCTGCACAAGGCGTTCTATCTGGAGTCGCAGAAGCAGATCGCGCAGTTGCATTCGCTGGCGCCGGTCTCCGGTTCGCGGCGTGGCACCGGTGGCTGGCGTCAGCGCCTGAGTCAGGCCGTGCACTTCCCGTCCCGCGACGAGGTGTACCGCTTCATGGAAAGCACCGTCCGCCCGGCGATCGAAGAAGTGACCGCCGTGTTCGTCGAAAAAGGCCTGCACGTGGTTACCCAGCCGGATCCGGCGCATGACAACGTCAGCCTGGAAATCGGTCATGGCGAGCAGCATCCGTTCATCTATCAGGTGCAGATGCGCGGCTACTTCACGCCATCGTTCGCGCGCGGCGGCATGGGTTCCAAGCAACTCAACAATCGCCGCTACTACCGCGCCGAAGTGCACTTGAGCGAGGGCAGTCAGGACTACGATCTGGTCGGCTACACCAAAGAGCAGATCATCAACGACATCCTCGACCAGTACGAACGGCACATGCAGTTCCTGCATCTGGTGCGTTGATCCAGCGGCTGAGCGCCGAGAGGTTTTTACGCCTCGGCGCTCAGCAGCATGAACAACACCATCGCCGCCACTGGCACGCCAAACACCGCACTGCCCATCGCAATCTTGGGCCCTGCCGGCGATCCGTCCCTCTGTGATGATCACGAAACAGACTATTATTTATCCAAGTGTGTATGGTGTGTATCGCTGCGCGCTTTATGCCCTAGAGTTGTAATTCTTGACGTCGGAAAGGGCGAAGGAAACCTTTATGAAATTCCCGGTCGTTCTGCATAAGGATGCCGACTCGGACTACGGCGTGATCATTCCGGACGTACCGGGGTGTTATTCCGCAGGCGCCACGGTAGCCGAAGCTTTCGAAAACACGCAGGAAGCGCTGGCGCTGCACTACGAGGGGCTGGTCGCCGATGGCGCCCCACTGCCGCAAGTGCGCGACATTGATGCTCATCTTGATAACCCGGATTACGCGGGCGGTATCTGGGGCGTGGTCGACTTTGACATCACGCCTTACTTCGGCAAATCAGTGCGCTTCAATGCCACATTGCCCGAGCAGTTGCTGGAACGTATTGACCAGACCGTCCGGCGAGACCGGCGCTACCGTTCCCGCTCCGGATTTCTGGCGGCGGCTGCGCTGCGCGAATTGTCGGTATGACAGAAATTCTGTGGGAGCGATCCTGCTCACTCCCGCAGTCAGGAGCTTTCGCGCTCGATCACTTGGCATCGCAGCAGGTTCAGCCGTTGCACTGCTTCGTTGGGCAGTACGCCAAGGCTTTCCAGCACTCGCGTTGCCGCCAGCACGCCAATCTCCAGCGCTGGCGGTTTGATCGTGCTCAGACTGGGCAATAACATCTCGGCAAACGGGTAATCACCGAAGCCGAGCACGGCGCAGTCTGCGGGGATTTTGATACCCGCGCGTTGTCCGGCGAGGAGGCCGCCGGCGGCGAGATTGTCGTTGGCGAAGATGATCGCGTCGGGGCGTGGTGAGGCGTTCATCAGGGCGTCCATCGCTTGCTTGCCGGCCTCGAACGGTGCGCGGTCGGCGTCCGGGGCGAAGATCCATGGCTCACGTCCTGCTTCACGCACAGTGGCGGCATAACCATCGCGGCGCTCCAGTGCACTGAAGTCGCCCGGCGCACTGTTCTGTACGAAAGCAATGCGTTGATAGCCTTTGTCCAGCAGATGCCTTGCCGCTGTCACGCCCACTTCGAAATGCGAAAAGCCAATCTGCATCGGCCCGCGTTCCGGCTGGTAATCCCAGGTTTCGATCACTGGAATATCCGCCTCGGCGAGCATTTTCTCGGTGCCTGCGCTGTGAAAGTGGCTGGTCAGCACCAGCGCTGCCGGCGACCAGCCGAGAAACGCGCGCACGGCATTTTCTTCCTGCTTGATATCGAAATAACTCGACGCCAGCAACAGTTGATAACCGTGACAGCTAAGGGTGTCGCTGAAGCCCTGGATCGTGTTGGCAAAAATCGACCCGGAGATGTTCGGAATGACCATGCCGACGATTTTCCCCCGCGCCGAGGCCAGACCACCCGCCACCAGATTCGGCACATAACCGAGCTCGGCAACCACCGCTGCAATACGCTCGCGCCGCTCGGGCGAAACCTGTTCGGGCTGATTGAAATACCGCGACACGGTAATCGCCGACACCCCGGCCGCACGCGCCACGGCATTCAACGTTACACGGCCGGCGCCACGACGTTTACGCGGTTTTTCAACGTTCAAGACTCGATCCTTTCTAAAAACCAAATCGCATATAAAAGTAATTTTTCAGTATTGGACGCTCTATTCGCCGATGGCCAATATTGCCGATGTTAGCGCTAACAAGGCGCGTTGTCTGCTACTCGCTCGAGCGAATGCCCAAGACAGATTCAGGCGCTGTCGTCGCAGAACGGCAGCGGTTCAGGGCCATTTTCGAGCGAACACCTATGCGTAATTTTCCTGGGGCATTACACACACTGACGCAGTCGATACACGCGGCGGGCTGGATTTTCACCGGGCTGGCGGCGCTGCCGCTGCCCATGGCGTTTGCCGCTGACAGCAGCGATCAGGAACCGACGCTGAAATCCGTCACGGTGACCGCGACTCGCCGCGAAGAGTCCCTGCAGAAAGTGCCGGTGGCGGTTTCCGTGCTCGACGGCGAACAGCTCGAACGCGATAACCGCAATAGCTTGGCGAGCATCGTTCAGCAAGTGCCGTCGCTGAATTTCCGTACCGGCGCCTCGAACAAGGACACCTCGTTATTCGTGCGCGGCGTCGGCACGATTTCCACCTCGCCCGGCGTCGAGCCGACCGTGGCGACAGTGATCGACGGCGTGGTGTACGCGCGGCCCGGTCAGGCCACGCTGGATCTGCTCGATCTGGAGCGCGTGGAAGTGCTGCGCGGCCCGCAAGGCACGCTGTTCGGCAAGAATGCCTCGGCCGGTGTACTCAACATCTCCAGCAAGGCACCGACCGCCGAAACACACGGCTATATCGATCAGGCGTTCTACAGCGGCAACGAAAGCCGCAGCCGTTTCGGCCTTGGCGGCAGTCTGATTCCGGACACGCTGAAGGGCTCGATCAGCACCTTGTTCGGCACGTACGACGGTAACATCGACAATCAACACAACGGCCACGAGGTCAACGGTTACAACCACCGCGGTGTGCGCGGCAAACTCGAATTCACCCCGAACGACGACATTACTTTCACCCTGATCGCGGACTACATGCAGTCCCACGACGACGCGCCCAATGGTGTCGTCAGCCAAGCGCTGACGCCGGCCTTCGCCAACGCGCTGAGTCCGGTGAGCGCGAGCAGCCACAACCGCGACATCAACACCGACACCCGCTCTCACATCGAGGACATCAACAAAGGCCTGTCCGGCCAGCTCGACTGGCAACTGGGCGATTACACGCTGACATCGATCACCGCATGGCGCGGCTGGGACAATACCCAGTATCAGGATGGTGATCGCCTCGGCACCGTGACGGCGGCGTTCCCCGGCACGGCAGATAAAGGCGATCTGGCCTTCGACCAGTATTCGCAAGAGCTGCGTCTGGCCTCACCGAAGGGCGAGTTTCTCGAGTACGTCGGCGGCCTGTTCTACATGCACGGCAAGGACGACGAGACCTATCAGCGCACCCTCACGACCACCACACGCACCGACCGTGGCGTTGCCGATTACAGCACCACCAGCGACAGCTACGCGGTGTTTGGTGAGAGCACGCTGAACTTCACTTCGAACTTTCGCGGCATCGCCGGTCTGCGCTATACCCACGATGATCTGAAATACGATCACCGTCGCGTTTCAACATCAGCGACCACCGTCAGCGGCATTCAACCGGCGACCAGTAGCTCTGGCTCGGTGGACGAGGACGGCTGGTCCGGTCGCCTCGGTCTGCAATATGACCTGAGCGATACCGTTACCAGTTACCTGACCTATTCGCGCGGTTACAAAGGCCCGGCGTACAACGTGTTTTTCAACATGCAGCCGCGCGACACCGAAGCGCTGAAACCGGAGACCTCCAACACCTGGGAAGTGGGGATCAAAGCCACCTCCTGGAACAACCGCCTGACCACCAACCTGGCGATCTTCCACAGCGAGTACGACAACTATCAGGCGAACTTTTTCGACACCGTCGCCGGGCAGGTGGTGACGCGTTTGATCAACGCCGGCAGCGTCACCAGTGAAGGCATCGAACTCGATTACG
The DNA here is from genome assembly GCF_001425545.1 of Pseudomonas sp. Leaf434. Lineage (NCBI taxonomy): Bacteria > Pseudomonadati > Pseudomonadota > Gammaproteobacteria > Pseudomonadales > Pseudomonadaceae > Pseudomonas > Pseudomonas sp. Leaf434. Next base: position 111,892 of record NZ_LMQZ01000007.1, read on the forward strand.
CCCTGCAAGCCACCCAGCAACTGAAGTTCTCCGGCTCACTGGCCTACACCCGCGCACGCATCGACGAATTCGCCTGCCCGGCCGGCGCGGCGGCGTCGTGCAACGTCAACGGCAAACCATTGCCGTTCAGCCCGGACTGGAAAAGCTACGTGCGCGCCGACTACACAATTCCGCTGGACAACGGTCTCGATATCGAACTGGGCACTGACTACAGCTGGCAGAGCGAAGTGCAGTACGACATCAGCCAGAACCCCGATACCAAACAGGGCGCCTACGGGCTGTGGAACGCCAGCGTCGCCTTGGCCGATTACAGCAATGGCTGGCGTGTCGCCCTGCTCGGCAAGAACCTCGCCGACAAATCCTATTCGTCATTGCTGGCCAGTGGCGGCAGCTACATCTATCGCGCCGTGCCACGGGATGACGAGCGCTATTTCGGCGTGCAACTGCGCAAGGATTTCTGAGATGAGCAGACAGATGAAACTCGGTGCGTTTTTCATGGCCACCGGGCATCACGTAGCGGCCTGGCGGCACCCGGACGTGCCGGCGGATGCTGGGCTGGATTTCGCCCATTACAAACGTCTGGCGCAGATCGCCGAAGCGGCAAAGTTCGATGCGCTGTTTGTCGCCGACAGCGTCGCCGCACCGACCGAAAACATCGCCAGCCGCATGGCGCGCTCCGATCACTTCGAGCCGCTGACCTTGCTCTCGGCACTGAGCGCGGTGACCGAGCACATCGGCCTGATCGCCACGGCCACCACCAGTTACAACGAGCCATACCACGTCGCGCGCAAGTTCGCTTCGCTCGATCATTTGTCGGGCGGACGGGCGGGATGGAATCTGGTGACTTCGGACAATGCGGCCGAGGCGCTGAATTTCGGCCGCGACGCACACATCGGCCACGCCGAACGCTACAGCCGCGCCCGTGAGTTTCATCAGGTGGTCACCGGGCTCTGGGACAGTTGGGAAGACGATGCCTTCCACCGCGACAAGGCCAGCGGCGCCTATTACCACCCGCAGAAGCTGCACGTGCTCGATCATGTCGGTGAACATTTCCGGGTCAAAGGCCCGCTGAACGTCGCGCGCTCGCCGCAGGGGCAACCGGTGATCGTCCAGGCCGGTTCTTCCGAAGCCGGGCGCGAACTGGCGGCGCAAACGGCGGAAGTGGTGTTCACCGCGCAGACTTCGCTGGCCGCCGCACAGGCATTTTACACTGATATCAAGGGACGCTTGGCCAAGTTCGGGCGCAGCACCGATTCGCTGAAAATCATGCCCGGTGTGTTCGTGGTGGTCGCTGCTACCGAAGCTGAAGCGCAGGAAAAGTTTGAAACGTTTCAGCAATTGGTCGAACCGGAGGTGGGCGTCGCGCTGCTTGGGCGTATGCTGGGCAACTTCGATTTATCGAAGTACCCGCTGGACGGGCCGCTGCCGCCATTGCCGCTGACTGACAGCGGTCAGCAGAGCCGACAGAAATTGCTGACCGAGCTGGCCGGGCGGGAGAGCCTGACCCTCGCCGAGCTTGGTCGCAGGATCGCTGGCGGGCGGGGGCATCACAGCCTGGTCGGCACGCCGGCACAGATTGCCGATTGCCTGCAGGAGTGGTTCGAACAAGGCGCGGCGGACGGCTTCAATGTGCTGGTGCCGCACCTGCCGGGCGGGCTGGAAGATTTCGCCAATGGCGTGGTGCCGGAACTGCAACGGCGTGGCTTGTTCAGAACTGAATATGAAGGCCGCACGCTGCGGCAGAACCTGGGGCTGGTTCGACCAGCAAATCGCTTTGCATGATTGATGGGGCTTTTGTGGCGAGGGGATTCATCCCCGTTCGGCTGCGAAGCAGTCGTAAAACCAGCGCATTCGGTACACCAGATTCGCCGAGGTTTCAGGTTTTGGGGCGGCTTCGCCATCCATCGGGGATAAATCCCCTCGCCACAAAGATGTCCGGTTGCAGATGACTAAAAGACAGACAAGAGAGGATTCGATGACTTACACCGCTGCCGAAAACCGCTACGACTCCATTCCTTACCGCCGCGTCGGTCGCAGCGGTCTGGTGCTGCCGGCCTTGTCGTTGGGCCTGTGGCACAACTTTGGCGACAGCACGCCGATCGAGACCCAGCGTGCCTTGCTGCGCACCGCGTTCGATCTGGGCATCAATCATTTCGATCTGGCCAACAATTACGGCCCGCCATACGGCAGCGCCGAGATCAATTTCGGTCGCCTTCTGCGCGAAGACTTCAAGCAGTATCGCGACGAGCTGATCATCTCCAGCAAGGCCGGTTGGGACATGTGGCCCGGCCCGTATGGTCAGGGCGGCGGTTCGCGCAAATACGTGCTGGCCAGCCTCGACCAGAGCCTGCAACGCCTCGGTCTGGACTATGTGGACATCTTCTATTCGCACCGCTTCGACCCGGACACCCCGCTGGAAGAAACCGCCAGCGCCCTCGCCACCGCTGTGCAGCAGGGCAAGGCGCTGTACATCGGTATCTCGTCCTATTCCGGGGTGAAAACCCGCGAGATGGCCGCGCTGCTGAAAGAATGGAAAGTGCCGCTGCTGATTCATCAACCGGCGTACAACCTGCTCAATCGCTGGGTGGAAAAGGATCTGCTCGACACCACCGATGAACTCGGCACGGGCGTCATCGCGTTCACGCCGCTGGCGCAGGGCTTGCTCACCGACAAATACCTCAACGGCGTGCCGGCCGATGCGCGAGTCAATCGCCCGGGCGGCGGCTCGCTGCAGGCTTCGCACTTGTCCGAGGCCAACATCGCTCACGTGCGAGCGTTGAACGAGATCGCCCAGCGTCGCGGCCAGAGCCTGGCGCAACTGGCACTGGCGTGGACGCTGCGTGATCCACGAGTGACCTCGGCACTGATTGGTGCGAGCCGGCCGGAGCAGATTGTCGAGAACGTTGGGGCGTTGAAGAATCTGAGCTTCAGTGCAGAAGAGCTGGCGGAGATTGACCGGTTTGCCCAGGAGGGCGGGATCAATCTTTGGGAGAAGCCTTCGACGGCGGAGTGAGCCACCCTCACCCCAGCCCTCTCCCAGAGGGAGAGGGAGCCGACCGAGGTGTCTTGCGTCTTACATCGACCTGAAATACCGAGTCGATTATGGATTCAGCAAAGTACGTTCAGGTCGGCGTACTTCTACAGCATCCCCAATCAGTCCCCTCTCCCTCCGGGAGAGGGTTAGGGTGAGGGGCTTTTGCCTTTAAAAGGGCTCAGCGAAAAAACGGCACATCCCCCAACACCGTCGCCCGCTGCATCACCCGCCGCGCCGGGCGGTAATCGTCCACCGCGTAATGCTGCGTCACGCGGTTGTCCCAGAAAGCGATGTCGTCCTTCTGCCAGCGCCAGCGAATGGTGAATTCCGGCCGTGTCGCGTGGGCGAACAGAAACTTCAGGATCGCCTCGCTCTCGGTTTCCGACAATTCGTTGATCTTTGAGGTAAATCCTTCATTGACGAATAGCGAGCGCCGCCCGCTCACTGGGTGGGTGCGAATCACCGGGTGCGACCGCGGCGGATTCTTGCGCCGCGCTTCTTCCCACTGCGCCAGCGCCTCAGGCGTGTTGCCGTAGCGCTCGAGCGGAAACGAACGAGTGAAATCGTGGGTGGCCGTCAGACCTTCGAGCAGGGACTTCATTGGCTCCGACAACGCTTCATACGCAGCAATGCCGCTGGCCCACAACGTGTCGCCACCGAACTCCGGCAGCAACTTGGCGCTGAGCACTGCGCCCATCGCGGGCGTTGGCAGGAAGGTCACGTCGGTGTGCCAGATCGCGTTATCGCGCACGTCGGTGACGGCGGTGTCAAGGATGAGTACTTCCGGTTGTTCCGGCACGTTCGGGTAGATCGGATGAATGTGCAGGTCGCCGAAATAATGCGCGAAACGTGCCTGCTGTGCCGGCTCGATCGGCTGGTTGCGGAAGAACAGCACCTGATATTTGAGCAACGCCTGTTCGATGGCGTCGCGGTGTTCCAGGCTCAGCGGCTGGCTGATGTCGACGCCGCTGATCTGCGCGCCGAGGGCCGAGCTTAACGGGGTGATGTTGAGGGTGCTCATGGTCGTTCTCTTCGAATTCGGAGTGTCATGCTTTTGTGGGAGCGAGCCTGCTCGCGAATGCAGAGTGTCAGGCGACAGTGCAGTGAATGATCTGACGCTTTCGCGAGCAGGCTCGCTCCCACAGGGGAATTTTCACAAGGCGATTTAGTGCGCCTGGCCGTGCCATGGCACCAGTCTGCGCTGCAATGCGCGCAGGCCCATTTCCATGGCGAAGGCGATCAGGGCGATGACCAGAATTCCCAGCACCACGACATCGGTGACCAGGAATTGCGCGGCCGACTGCACCATGAAACCCAAGCCGCTGGTGGCAGCAATCAGTTCGGCCGCAACCAGGGTCGACCAGCCAACCCCCAGGCCAATGCGTACGCCAGTGAGAATGTCCGGCAGGGCGCTGGGCAGAATCACATGGCGAATCAACTGCACGCGCGTCGCGCCCAACGACTGCGCCGCGCGCAGTTTTGCTGGGTCGACGGTACGCACGCCAGTCGCGGTGGCAATGGCAATCGGCGCAAAAATCGCCAAGTAGATCAGCAGCACTTTCGACAACTCGCCAATGCCGCACCAGATCACGATCAGCGGCAGATACGCCAACGGCGGAATAGGACGGTAGAACTCGATCAGTGGATCGAGCACACCGCGAGCGATGCGGTTTGCACCAATGGCAATGCCCACCGGCACGGCGGTGAGAATCGCAAAAGCGAGACCAAGGCCGATGCGGCTCAGGCTCGCGCCCAGGTGCTGCCATAACGTCGAATCCATGTACCCCGACGTCGCCAGCAACCAGCCCTTTTGCAGCACGGCAGAGGGCGGTGGCAAGAACAGCGGTTCGATCAACTCGGTAGCGGTCACCGCCCACCAGACCGCCAACAGGCCGAACAGGGTCAGCAGGCTGATCCAGCGAGTGCTGAGGCTGCGGCGCACCGGGATGCCCGCCGAAGGTGTTTTCACCGCCGCAGCGGAAACCTCGTAACTGCTCATGCGCGCTCCTGCCGGGTTACGGCGCTGCGTTGCGAGAAGACTTTGCTCAGCACGTGCTCGCGGGTTTCGATAAAACGCGGATCGGACTTGATCGCGCGGGCCGACTCGCCAGCGGCGTAACGCTGACCGAAATCCAGCTGCAGGCGCTCGACGATCTGCCCCGGATTCGGTGCCAGCAGAATCAGGTCCGTGGCGAGGAACACCGCTTCTTCAATGTCGTGGGTAATCAGGAAAACCGGCTTGGCGGTGCGCTGCCAGACTTGCAGCAACAGTTCCTGCATCTGTTCGCGAGTGAATGCATCAAGCGCACCGAACGGCTCATCCATCAGCAGCACGCGCGGATCGGCGGCGAGGGCGCGGGCGAGGCCGACGCGTTGTTTCTGGCCACCGGACAATTGCCAGATGCGTCGGTCTTCGAAGCCGGCAAGATCGACCAGCGCGAGCATTTCACGGGCGATTTTTTCCCGCTTGTCCTTGCCGACACCGGCCAGTTCGAGGCCGAAGGCGACGTTGGCCAGTACGTCCTGCCAAGGCAATAAAGCGTCGTCCTGAAACACCACGCCACGTTCGGCGCTCGGGCCTTTGACCGGCACGCCGTCAAGGGTGATGCGCCCGGCACTCGGCTCGACGAAGCCGGCAATCAGGTTCAACAGCGAAGTCTTGCCACTGCCGGACGGGCCGAGGGCGACCAGCAATTGCTGCGGCCCCAGGGTCAGAGAAATATCCGCCAGCACCGGCTCCGGGCTGCCCGGGTACTGTGCGCTGATGCGCTCCAGCTGTAGCAAGGCCATCGCTGTACCTCCCGATCAGTTGGTGATGTATTTGGCGCTGACGTAAGGCGCGTAGTCCGGCAGCACGGCTTCGACCTTGCCTTGCTCCTTGAGGAACGCGGCGGTGTCGGTGATGGCTTTGGTGGTCGGCGCGCCGAGGTCACTGACCTGATCCGCCGCCAATGGGTAGACGTTGCCCTGCAGCAGCAATGGGATGTCGCTGGCCTTGGCGCCGGAGAGTTTGACCAGTTTGTCGACGTTGCTCTGGTTGGCCAGCCAGGCCTGCGGATCCTTGCGGTAAGCGGCGTAGGCGTCGAGGGTGACCTTGGCGAATGCGGTGACGATTTCCGGGTGCTTCTCGGCGAAGTCCTTGCGCACGATCCACGCGTCGAAGGTCGGCGCGCCGAACTTGGCCAGTTCGCCGGAGGTGATCAGCACTTTGCCGTTTTCCTTGGCGACGCCCAGTGCCGGATCCCAAACGTAAGTGGCGTCGATATCGCCGCGTTTCCACGCCGCGATGATGGCTGGCGGCGCGAGGTTGAGCACGGTGACTTTCGACGGGTCGATGTTCCAGTGCTTGAGCGCCGCGAGCAGGCTGTAGTGCCCGGTGGACACGAATGGCACGGCGATTTTCTTGCCGATCAGATCCTGCGGAGTCTTGATGCCGGAACCGTCACGCGCGACCAATGCTTCAGCGGCGCCGATTTGGGTGGCGATGAGGAAGGTTTCCACCGGCACTTTGCGCGTGATCGCAGCGGTCAACGGGCTCGAACCGAGATAGCCGATCTGCACATCGCCGGACGCGATGGCGGCAATGATGTCGGCACCGTTATCGAATTTGCGCCAGCTGATATCGGCCTTGGTGGCTTTCTCGTAGGCGCCGTCGGCCTGAGCGACCTTGGCCGGGTCGACGGTAGTCTGGTAGGCGACGGTGAGATCGGCCGCCTGGGCCAGGAAGCTTGCAGCGGCCAGCGAGGCGGCGGCGAGCAGGCGAAGCGGGAAATTCAGTTTCAATTGAGAGCTCCAGATCAGGCGACCGAATGTCGGCGTGAATGGAGACTAAATGATCTAAGAATCGATAAATAAATAACTTTTTCGAATGAGCATATGAGCGGAAAAATCTAAGACAGGAGAGGATGAGCCATTGACTGATCGTTCCCACGCTCTGCGTGGTAACGCCTCAAAGGACGCTCTGCGTCCAAAGTGACGCGGAGCGTCACAGGCTGCATTCCCACGCAGAGCGTGGGAACGATCAAGGCCGGGGCGGCTTTAATTACTGATGGCGAGGATGCTCGCCTGATACGCGCCAACAAACACATCGAAATCGCCAACCTCGTTCTGTTCAAGCTCGGTCTGCTGCGCCAGCGATGCGCGCGCCAGTTCTTCAAACTTCGCTTGCTCGTCAGCCGCCAACGGCTCGCTGCGGAAGAACTCGGCGTGGGTCTGGCTCTGGCGCAGGGAGAACTGCGCAAAGCTTTCCTTGTGCTCAGCCATGGCCGCCAGCACCTGCGCCGATGGGGTCAGGGACGGGTCGTTGACCTTGGCCAGTTGCGCATCCAGCGCCTTGCTGTGGGCATCGCCGCCGACGCTCTGGTCGAGCATCGCCGCCAGCGGAGCAATCTGTTCCAGCAGTTCGGCCGCCCATTGCTTCATCTCGACCGGTTGACCGTCACGCTGCAATTGCAGGCCCGGACGGCGACCTTCCTTGACCACGCTGAGGAAGTTCGAGGTGGCGTTGCCGCACGAAGTGTTGGTCAGCAGCGGGCTGTCGTTCAGCGCGCAGTACAGCAGGAAGGCGTCGATGAAGCGCGATTCGGTGAGGTCGATGCCCATCGGCAGGAACGGGTTGATGTCCAGGCAGCGCACTTCGACGTACTGGATGCCGCGCGCCATCAGCGCCTGGATCGGCCGCTCACCGGTGTAGGTCACGCGTTTCGGGCGGATGTTGGAGTAGTACTCGTTTTCGATCTGCAGGATGTTGGTGTTGAGCTGCACCCATTCGCCATCCTTGTGCGTGCCGACTTCCACGTATGGCGCGTAGGGCGTGGCCACGGCTTCGCGCAGGCTGTCGGTGTAGCTCGCCAGGTCGTTGTAGCACGGTGTCAGGCCGGCCTGGGCATTGCTCTGATAACCGAGATCGCTCATGCGCAGGCTGGTGGCGTACGGCAGATACAGCGTGTCCGGATCGAGCTGCTCGAGCTGATGCGAACGCCCGCGCAGGAAGCCGGCGTCCAGCGCCGGCGAGGCACCGAACAGGTACATCAGCAGCCAGCTGTAGCGACGGAAGTTGCGAATCAACGCGATGTAGGAAACCGATTGGAAATCGCGATCGGTGCCGACGAAACCTTCGGCCTCGCGCAGCAATGGCCAGAGCTGTTCCGGCAGGGAAAAGTTGTAGTGAATCCCGGCAATGCATTGCATGGTCTTGCCGTAGCGCAGGGCCAGGCCCTTGCGATAAACGTACTTGAGCTGACCGATGTTGGAGGTGCCGTAATAGGCGATCGGAATATCTTCCTCGGCCGGCAACGGGCACGGCATCGATGGACTCCACAGGTACTCGTTGCCGAGTTTGCTGTAGGCAAAACGATGAATCTTGTCCAGGCTCGCCAGCGTGTCGGCAGGATCCGGCAGGGCTGGCGTAATGAATTCCAGCAGCGACTCGGAGTAGTCGGTGGTGATCTGTTCGTTGGTCAGCGCGGAACCCAGGGCTTCGGGGTGCGGCGTTTGCGCCAGGCGACCTTCACTGGTCACACGCAGGCATTCACGTTCGATACCGTGCAGGCACTGCTTGAGCAGAGAGAGGTTGGCGCGCTCGCCGAGCAGAGCCAGGCGGCGGTTGAGAAGTTCGCTCAATTTGGATTCCTTCACGCGTCAGTCGCCCCAATATGGGGGTGGGCAAGACGGTCTACAAGGGTGAAGTTGAAACTGGCGTTATCGCCTGGTTTTCTAGCCTGTCAGCCGCACACATGAACCCGTAGGAGCTGCCGAAGGCTGCGATCTGTTGATCTTGCTGTTGAAAAACAAAATCAAAAGATCGCAGCCTTCGGCAGCTCCCACAGGATTCGTTGCGCCGAAATTAACTCAAAATGATGAGCAACATCTACAGGACAGCGAAGGTGCCTTGCGCTTTTGCGACCAGTTTGTCGCCCTGCACCACCTCGGCTTCGACCACCAGCGTGCGCCGGCCCGGGTGGATCACCCGCGCCGTGCACAGCACCTCGCCGTCGGAAACGGCGCGGATGTAGTTGATCTTGCATTCGATGGTCGCACTCTGCTGATCGAAGCCATGGCTGCTGGAACAAGCCAGGCCCATGGCGATGTCGACCAGACTGAACAGCGCGCCGCCGTGCAGTTTGCCGCCGCGGTTGCGCAGATCGGGCTCAAGCGCCAGGGCGACTTGCGCCACCCCGGTTTCGAGACTGTGCAGGCGACAGCCCAACAGCTTGAAAAACGCGCTCTCGACGAGCCCGGCCGGCATTTCCATCAGCGTTTCTTCAACTGCTTGGCGTTGGCGAACAGCGAGGCCATCGCATTGTTCACCGGCGCGGCTGTGGCGGTTTCCTTGCGCGGCGCGTTGCCCGAAGACTGGCGCGGTGCCGAGCCCGGACGCGAGCCACGGGCGCCATCGATTTTCTCGCCGGGAGTGTCGCTCATGCGCATCGACAGACCGACGCGTTTGCGCGGGATATCGACTTCCATGACCTTCACTTTCACCACGTCACCGGCCTTGACCGCTTCGCGCGGGTCCTTGATGAACTTCTCCGACAGCGCCGAGATGTGCACCAGACCATCCTGATGCACGCCGATATCGACGAATGCACCAAACGCCGTCACGTTGGTCACCACGCCTTCAAGGATCATCCCCAGTTGCAGATCCTTGAGGTCTTCGACGCCTTCCTGGAATTCGGCAGTCTTGAACTCCGGACGTGGGTCGCGACCGGGTTTTTCCAGTTCTTGCAGGATGTCGGTGACGGTCGGCAGACCGAAGGTTTCGTCGGTGAATTTCTTCGGGTCCAGACGCTTGAGGAACGCGGCATCGCCGATCAGCGAGCGAATGTCGCGGTCGGTTTCAGCGGCAATGCGCTGCACCAGTGGATAGGCTTCCGGGTGCACCGCCGACGAATCCAGCGGGTTGTCGCCGTTCATCACGCGCAAGAAACCGGCGGCCTGTTCGAAGGTTTTCTCGCCCAGTCGCGCGACTTTCTTCAGCGCTGCACGGGTCTTGAACGCGCCGTGTTCGTCACGGTGAGCAACGATGTTCTGCGCCAGCGTCGCATTGAGGCCGGAAATCCGTGCCAGCAAGGCCACGGAGGCGGTGTTCACATCCACGCCCACGGCGTTCACGCAGTCCTCGACCACGGCGTCCAGACCGCGCGCCAGTTTCAGCTGCGAGACGTCGTGCTGGTACTGGCCGACGCCAATGGATTTCGGATCGATTTTCACCAGCTCGGCCAACGGATCCTGCAGGCGACGGGCGATCGACACGGCGCCACGGATCGACACATCGAGGTCCGGGAATTCCTTGGCCGCCAGTTCCGAGGCCGAGTACACCGAGGCGCCGGCTTCGGAAACCATGACCTTGGTCATTTTCATCGCTGGATATTTTTTGATCAGCTCGATCGCCAGCTTGTCGGTCTCGCGGCTGGCAGTGCCGTTGCCGATGGCGATCAGGTCCACCGAATGCTTGGCGCATAGCGCGGCGAGGATGGCGATGGTCTGATCCCATTTGTTGTGCGGCACGTGCGGGTAAACCGTGGCGTGGTCGAGCAGCTTGCCGGTGGAGTCGACCACGGCCACCTTGCAGCCGGTACGCAGGCCCGGGTCGAGGCCCAGCGTCGCGCGAGGGCCGGCCGGAGCGGCCAACAGCAGGTCGTGCAGGTTGTGCGCGAAAACGTTGATCGCTTCGGTTTCGGCGCCATCGCGCAACTCGCCGAGCAGGTCGGTTTCCAGGTGGGTGTAGAGCTTGACCTTCCAGGTCCAGCGCACCACTTCACCGAGCCATTTGTCCGCCGGGCGGTTCTGGTTCTGGATGCCGAACTGCTGAGCGATCATGCCTTCGCACGGGTGCATGGTGCCAGGCAACTCATCGCCGACTTTCAATGCGGAGCTGAGAATGCCTTCGTTGCGGCCACGGAAAATGGCGAGGGCGCGGTGCGACGGCATGCTCTTCAGCGGCTCGTCGTGTTCGAAATAATCACGGAACTTGGCGCCTTCCTCTTCCTTGCCAGCGATGACGCGGGCACTGAGGATCGCTTCCTGTTTGAGGAAATTACGCAGCTTTTCCAACAGGCTGGCGTCTTCGGCGAAGCGCTCCATGAGGATGTACTTGGCGCCTTCCAGCGCAGCCTTGACGTCGGCCACACCTTTTTCGGCATCGACGAAGCGTGCGGCTTCGGTTTCCGGCGACAGGTTCGGGTCGTTGAACAAGCCGTCGGCCAGTTCGCCGAGGCCGGCTTCGAGGGCGATCTGGCCCTTGGTGCGGCGCTTCTGCTTGTACGGCAGGTACAAGTCTTCGAGACGGGTTTTGGTGTCGGCGAGCTTGATGTCGCGTTCCAGGGCAGGGGTGAGCTTGCCTTGCTCTTCGATGCTGGCGAGGATGCTGATGCGCCGTTCGTCGAGTTCTCGCAGGTAGCGCAGGCGCTCTTCCAGATGACGCAACTGAGTGTCATCGAGGCTGCCGGTGACTTCTTTCCGGTAACGGGCGATGAAGGGGACGGTAGAACCTTCATCGAGTAGCGCGACGGCCGCTTCGACCTGTTGTGGGCGTACGCCGAGTTCCTCGGCGATGCGGCTGTTGATGCTGTCCATAAAACCACCTGACATAGTATGAAAGCAGGCTCGCAGGCACGCAGATAATGGCCTGGAGGCTGATTGAGCGGCTGGAAAATTGCCGCTGCCTGGATCAAGAAGCTGCCCATTGACCCGTGAAATCGAACAGTTACTGCACAGGGCCGGAAAAAATACCGGCCACTTACGGTAACGATTCAGACGTTGCCTGGCGCAAAACGCCGCGCATTATAACCAGCGTTCTGTCATTCGGGGGCGTTGCAGGCTGTAGGCATAAACCCCGGTTTTCTGGCAGTGAAGGAAAAATCTGCTAACAATGCACACGGTGCGTATAACGGCAGCTACGCCATAATGCGCGCCGAGCTAAAAGGAGCATCCAATGAGCAGCACTGCACAAACGGCTGAAGGCGAAAAAATTCTTATCGTTGATGACGATCCGGGGCTGAGCAGCCTGCTGGAGCGTTTCTTCGTCAGCAAGGGCTACCGTGCCCGTACCGTTCCGAACACCGAGCAGATGGACCGTCTGCTGGCGCGTGAAGTGTTCAATCTGGTCGTTCTCGACCTGATGCTGCCGGGCGAAGACGGCCTGACCGCGTGCCGCCGTCTGCGCAGCGCGAACAACCAGATTCCGATCATCATGCTCACCGCCAAGGGCGATGAGCTGAGCCGTATCAAGGGCCTTGAACTGGGCGCCGACGATTACCTGGCCAAGCCGTTCAACCCGGACGAGCTGATGGCTCGGGTCAAAGCGGTATTGCGCCGTCAGGCCGCACCGGTGCCGGGCGCACCGGGCAGTGAAGACGAAAACGTCACCTTCGGTGATTACGTGTTGTCGCTGGCGACCCGCGAGCTCAAGCGTGGCGATGAAGTGCACATGCTCACCACCGGTGAGTTCGCGGTACTCAAGGCGCTGGTAATGAACGCGCGTCAGCCGCTGACTCGCGACAAGCTGATGAACCTCGCCCGTGGCCGTGAATGGGATGCGCTGGAGCGTTCCATCGACGTGCAGATCTCGCGTCTGCGCCGCATGATCGAACCCGATCCGTCGAAACCGCGCTACATCCAGACTGTCTGGGGCGTGGGTTACGTGTTCGTACCGGATGGCACCGCCACCAAGTGATCGGTGATTTGTAGGAGCGGGTCTGCAAGGCTCTGGTCGCACGGCCATTGCCACAGACTCGCAATCCGCAATATGCGAGCATTGCTCGCTCCTGCAAGTGTGTAGCGGTTAAAGATGAAAACCCCCGTCTGGTTCCCCCAAAGTTTTTTCTCCCGCACCCTATGGCTGGTGCTGATCGTCGTACTGTTTTCCAAGGCGCTGACCCTGGTTTATCTGTTGATGAACGAGGACGTGCTGGTGGACCGCCAATACAGCCATGGTGTCGCTCTGACGCTGCGCGCCTATTGGGCCGCCGACGAAGAGAACCGCGCAAAAATTGCCGATGCCGCGACCCTGATTCGGGTGGTCGGCGCCGGTGTGCCGGAAGGCGAGCAGCACTGGCCGTACAGCGAAATCTACCAACGTCAGATGCAGGCGGAACTGGGTGCCGACACCGAGGTGCGTTTGCGCATGCATTCGCCGCCGGCACTGTGGGTGAGGGCACCGAGCCTGGGCGATGGCTGGCTGAAAGTACCGCTGTATCCGCATCCGTTGCGCGGCCAGAAAATCTGGAACGTGCTCGGCTGGTTCCTCGCCATCGGCCTGTTGTCGACAGCCTCCGCATGGATTTTCGTCAGCCAGCTCAACCAGCCGTTGAAGCGCCTGGTGTATGCCGCGCGGCAACTCGGCCAGGGTCGCAGCGTACGTCTGCCGATCAGTGATACGCCGAGCGAAATGACCGAGGTTTATCGCGCCTTCAACCAGATGGCCGAGGACGTCGAACAGGCCGGGCGTGAGCGCGAGCTGATGCTGGCGGGGGTTTCCCACGACTTGCGCACACCGCTGACGCGCTTGCGCCTGTCGCTGGAGCTGATGGGCGATCACACCGACCTCACCGACGACATGGTCCGCGACATCGAGGACATGGACGCGATTCTCGACCAGTTCCTCGCGTTCATTCGCGACGGTCGTGACGAGTCGGTGGAAGAGGTCGACCTCAGCGATCTGGTGCGCGAAGTCGCCGCGCCATACAACCAGAACGAAGAGAAAGTGCGCCTGCGCCTGGAGCCGATCCAGCCGTTTCCGCTGCGTCGGGTGTCGATGAAACGCCTGCTCAACAACCTGATCGGCAATGCCTTGAACCATGCCGGCACGGGTGTTGAAGTCGCGGCTTATGTGTCGGGAGATACCAGCGCGCCGTATGTGGTGCTGAGCGTGATGGACCGTGGCGCGGGTATTGATCCGTCCGAGCTTGAAGCGATCTTCAACCCGTTTACCCGAGGTGATCGGGCTCGCGGTGGCAAAGGCACCGGGCTGGGGCTGGCGATCGTGAAAAGGATTGCGGCGATGCATGGCGGCAATGTCGAATTGCGCAACCGGTCCGGGGGGGGGCTGGAAGCGCGGGTGCGGTTGCCGTTGGGGTTGATGTTGCCGCGTGATGCTGTTTAAGCGCTGAGATCTTCAAGAGGGCGGATGGCCCCTTCGCGAGCAGGCTCGCTCCCACATTTTGGAATGCGATCAACTGTGGGAGCGAGCCTGCTCGCGAAGGCGGCTTTCCAGCCGCCGAATATCTCTGGGTTAACCTTTGCCCTTGGTGCGGGTCATATTCGGCCCGCCATTCTTTTCCAGATGCTCGATGATGATTCCGGCGACATTCTTGCCAGTGGTGGTCTCGATGCCTTCCAGTCCCGGCGACGAATTCACTTCCATCACCAGCGGACCGTGATTGGAGCGCAGGATATCCACACCCGCCACCGCCAGGCCCATGACCTTGGCAGCGCGTAACGCGGTCATGCGTTCTTCCGGGGTGATCTTGATCAGGCTGGCGCTGCCGCCGCGATGCAGGTTGGAACGAAACTCGCCCGGTTTGGCCTGGCGCTTCATTGCCGCGATCACCTTGTCGCCGACCACGAAGCAGCGGATATCCGCGCCGCCGGCTTCCTTGATGTATTCCTGAACCATGATGTTCTGCTTCAGGCCCATGAACGCTTCGATCACCGACTCTGCCGCCGTGGCTGTTTCGCACAGCACCACGCCGATGCCCTGGGTGCCTTCCAGTACCTTGATTACCAGCGGTGCGCCGTTGACCATGGCGATCAGGTCGGGGATGTCGTCCGGCGAGTGTGCAAAACCGGTGACCGGCAGACCGATGCCGCGCCGCGACAGCAGTTGCAGCGAACGCAATTTGTCCCGCGAACGGGCAATGGCCACCGACTCGTTGAGCGGGAACACGCCCATCATTTCGAACTGACGCAACACCGCGCAGCCGTAGAACGTCACCGACGCGCCGATCCGCGGGATCACCGCGTCGAAACCTTCCAGCGGTTTGCCGCGGTAATGGATCTGCGGCTTGTGGCTGGCAATGTTCATGTAGGCGCGCAAGGTGTCGATCACCACCATTTCATGCCCGCGCTCGATTCCGGCTTCGACCAGACGGCGGGTGGAATACAGACGCGGATTACGCGACAGCACAGCGATCTTCATGCAACACCTGTGGAGGAGGTAGATACCGGGAACACCGGCTTGTCTTGTACATACTTGATGCCCGGATTGACCACCAACTGGCCATCGATCAGGGCTTTGGAACCGAGCAACAGGCGATAGCGCATGGACTTGCGGCAGGCCAGGGTGAACTCCACCGGCCAGACCCGATCACCCAGGGCCAGCGTGGTGCTGATCACATAGCGCACTTGCGCATGGCCGTTGGAGCTCTTGATGGTTTTGCGCGTGACCAGTGGCGCTTCGCAGCGCCGGTGACGCAACTGCACCACGGTGCCGAGATGCGCGGTAAAGCGCACCCATTTCTCGCCGTCGCGTTCGAACGGTTCGATATCGGTGGCGTGCAGGCTGGAGGTGCTGGCGCCGGTGTCGATTTTTGCGCGCAGGCCCGCGAGTCCCAGGCCCGGGAGCGCCACCCACTCGCGCAGACCGACAACGGTCAAATGATCAAATGTCTTCAAAGAAAAAAACCAAGGGTTAACGCTTCCAGGCCTCGTCCGGCACCTGGGCCAACGCTTTGAATGCCGGTCTGGCGAACCAGTAGCCCTGCATCAGGAATATTCCACAGTCCGCGAGGAAATCCCGTTCCCCGGCGCTTTCTATGCCTTCGGCAATGACTGTAACGTCCAACTCCGCACACATTGTGACAATCCCCCGCACGATCACCTGACGGACACGATCCTGGTCGACATCGCGGATCAGCGCCATGTCGAGTTTGATCAGGTCCGGTTGGAAATCAGCCAGCAGATTGAGCCCAGAATAACCGGCACCGAAATCGTCGATGGCGGTCTTGAAGCCGAATTCGCGGTATTCACGCAGAATATTGGTCAAATGGCGATAATTATCTACGTGCTCGATTTCCAGGGTTTCGAAAATCAGTCGGTCGATCGGAAAGTTGTGTTTGCGTGCGGCCTCCAGCGTGCTGCGAATGCATAGCTCTGGACGGTAGACGGCGTTGGGCAAAAAGTTGATCGACAAGTGTGTCTGCATATTAAGGCTCGCCGCGCCTTCGATGGCGCGGGTCCGGCAGAGCTGGTCGAAACGGTAGCGGTTATCTTCTGTAACCTGATTTAACACCGACAGTGCACCTTCCCCGGCCACGCCTCGCACCAGCGCCTCGTGGGCGAATACCGATTGGTCGCGCAGGTCGACGATCGGCTGGTAGGCGAAGGCAAAATCGAAGTCCAGCCGTTCGCTCTGCTGGCAGCCCTGGCAACCGCCCTTGGGTGAGGTCAACGAAGTTGGAAATTTAGTCACGCGGTCACTCCAGGCCGGTCAGGCGGCGAAGATCACAGTCTATCTGGAGGGCCGAGTTCTTGCGCCCGACAGAAACGGTAGTACAGTTCCGACTACTGGCTGAGCGAGGAATTCATATGGGACAGAAGCAGGAGGAGGACGACAAGGTCCGTCTCGATAAATGGCTATGGGCAGCGCGGTTCTACAAGACCCGTGCATTGGCCAAAGCCGCCATTGAAAGTGGCAAGGTGCATTGCCGTGGCGAGCGCTGCAAACCGGGCAAGGAGCCGCGCATCGGTGATGAGTTCGAGATACGTACCGGCTTCGAAGTGCGCACGGTGAAGGTCGAGGCATTGTCGATCGTGCGTCGTGGCGCACCCGAGGCGCAGGCCTTGTATGCCGAGACCGAAGCGAGTATTGCCAAGCGTGAAGCAGCTGCGGCGATGCGCAAGGCGGGATCGTTGGGCGTGAGCACCGATGGCAAGCCGAGCAAGAAACAGCGGCGTGATCTGTTCAAGTTTCGCGGTAGCAGCAACGAAGATTGAAACGTTGTGCCGGCCTCTTCGCGAGCAGGCTCGCTGCCACATTTGATCAAGTCGTCTGTGGCAGCGAGCCTGCTCGCGAATCGAGTACGACGCGGTATCAGGCGCTACGCACCACACTCATCCGCGACACCATCGGCAGCTTGCCCAGCAACGCGAAAACCGGCGCGGTCAGCTTCAACCAGAAGTTCGCCGCGTGATAGGCAAACGGTGTGTAGTAACCCCAGCCCAACGCCCACACCGCCAGCAGCAAGCCGCCGATGTAGTCGTCCTGACCCCAATGCGCGCCGGCCACCAGACGCGGCAGCATGAACAACACTGCCAGACCCCATACTGTTAGAAATTGTCCGAAGGTGCGGCTGAACACGCCCATGAACAATGCCCAGATCAACAGCACTGAGGCATGATCACCGGGGAAACTCTGGCCGGAACGGTCCTTCAGCTCCCAGGTTTTTTCCAGATGCGGAAAGTAATCGCTGATGTGCACGGCGCCCTCAAGCACCATTGACGGGCTGCTGTGCTGCCAGCCCATGTGATCGGCGAATTTGGAAAACAGCGCGCGGATCACCACCATCAGCAGCAGGATCGAGAAAAAGCCGAAGAACGCGCGACGCACGTCGATCGCCCTGAAGACCCAGTCGCCCTTGATCAGCAGCGTCAGCAGAATCAGTCCGACGACGATGTCGAACGGGCGCAGACTTGCAATTGCCCAGATGTGGAGCCATATCGGGTTGCTGGCCAGCGGCGCATTCAGCGAGCGGAACAGCCACTCGTCGAAAATCACACACAGCATCTGGCCGGTAGGCCATAACCAGAAAGCCAGTAGCGCCAACGGCACTACGTTACACAGAACCAGCCGGCCGAGGTTCCACCTTGATTGGAACAAACGCGGATTGTTCATAAAATGCCTCCCATGGCGAAAAAGCGCCGGCACCAAAAAAAGTGCCAGCAAGCGCAAATTTTCACGTTTTGTAATCATTTTGTCATCACATTCAGATACCCAGACCTATGACCGACCTAGCGGATACCGATTTCACTCAACGCTTCATCTTCGATGACAGCGACACTCGCGGCGAACTGGTAGCGCTGGAGCGCAGCTACGCCGAAGTCCTCGCCAAACACCCGTACCCGGAGCCGGTCGCGCAGTTGCTCGGCGAACTGATGGCGGCCGCGTCGTTACTGGTCGGCACGCTCAAGTTCGATGGCTTGCTGATTTTGCAGGCACGCTCGGAAGGGCCGATTCCGCTGCTGATGATCGAGTGTTCCAGCGAGCGCGAAATCCGTGGCCTGGCGCGTTACGACGCCGAGCAGATCGCGGTTGACGCGACCCTTGCCGACTTGATGCCGAACGGCGTTCTGGCCCTGACCGTCGACCCGACTGTTGGCCAGCGCTATCAGGGCATTGTTGATCTTGACGGCGAGACCCTGTCGGACTGTTTCACCAACTATTTCGTCATGTCGCAACAGGTCGGCACCCGCTTCAAGCTCTTCGCCGACGGTCGTCGTGCCCGTGGCATGTTGCTGCAACAACTCCCCGCCGATCGCTTGAAAGACGAAGAGGAACGCGCCGCCAGCTGGCAGCATCTCACCGCACTGGCCAGCACCTTGAGCGCTGATGAGCTCATTAGTCTGGACAACGAAACCGTGCTGCATCGCCTGTACCACGAAGAGCAGGTACGTCTGTTTGATGTGCAGCATCTGCGCTTCAGTTGCAGCTGCTCGCGGGAGCGCTCCGGCAATGCGCTGGTCAGTCTTGGGCTGGAAGATGCGCTGGCGCTGGCCGCCGAGCAGGGCGGCAAAGTCGAGATCGATTGCCAGTTCTGCAATCAGCAGTACCTGTTTGACGCAGCCGATATTGCTCAATTGTTCGCTGGCGCGGGCGTCGATACGCCGTCAGATACCCGTCACTAAAACGGTTCAGCGCAGGTAAATTCACTGCGGAATGACGGAATATCGCCGTTACGACGGGAGGACCCTACTCTTTTTGGGCTTTTCTGGCATAATCCGGCCCACTTTTTTCGCGGTAGTAGTGCACGACTTTCTACTACAAAACGTTTGGAGCACACTCGGCCACTGGCCGACGGGGAACCTCATGACGCAAGCCAATAACGCCGTGTACACCGATCTGAGTGTTGATGATCTGGTAAAAGAAGCCCTGAATCGCGGTGAAGGCGAGCTTGCCGATACCGGCGCTCTGGTTGTTCGCACCGGTCACCGCACCGGCCGCTCGCCAGTCGACCGTTTCATCGTTGAAGAGCCTTCCACCCAGGCCGCTATTGCCTGGGGCCCGATCAACCGCAAGTTCCCGGCCGACAAGTTCGATGCCCTGTGGGCTCGCGTCGAGGCCTTCAACAACGCGCAAGAGCACTTCGTTTCCCACGTGCATGTAGGCGCGGCGGAAGATCACTACCTGGCCGTGAAAATGACCACACAGACTGCCTGGCAGAACCTGTTCGGTCGTTGCCTGTTCATCAACCCGGCCCAGTACAACCCGGCTGGCCGTGAAGAATGGCAAGTGCTCAACGTTGCCAACTTCGAGTGCGTGCCTGAGCGTGACGGCACCAACTCCGACGGTTGCGTGATCATCAACTTCGCGCAGAAGAAAGTGCTGATCGCTGGCATGCGTTACGCCGGCGAGATGAAGAAAGCCATGTTCTCGGTGCAGAACTTCCTGCTGCCGGCCGCTGACGTGCTGCCAATGCACTGCGCTGCCAACATCGGCGAAGACGGTGACGTGACCCTGTTCTTCGGTCTGTCGGGCACCGGTAAAACCACCCTGTCGGCCGACGAAAGCCGTTACCTGATCGGTGACGACGAACACGGCTGGGGCGAAGGCGTGGTGTTCAACATCGAAGGCGGTTGCTATGCCAAGTGCATCGACCTCTCCGAGAAGAACGAGCCGGTTATCTGGAAAGCCATCAAGCACGGCGCGGTGCTGGAAAACGTCGTCATCGACGACGCCAAGCACGCCGATTATGCCGATGTCAGCCTGACCCAGAACAGCCGCGCGGCGTATCCGCTGGAGCACGTTGCCAAGCGTTCCGAGAAGAACCTGGGTGGCGAGCCAAACGCGGTGATCTTCCTGACCTGCGACCTGACCGGCGTACTGCCGCCAGTGTCGATCCTCAACGAAGAGCAAGCGGCCTACCACTTCCTTTCCGGCTACACCGCACTGGTGGGCTCGACTGAAATGGGTTCGGGCAGCGGCATCAAGTCGACCTTCTCCACCTGCTTCGGCGCACCGTTCTTCCCGCGTCCGGCTGGCGAATACGCAGAACTGCTGATCAAGCGCATCCGCGGCTTCGGCTCCAAGGTCTACCTGGTCAACACCGGCTGGACCGGCGGCGGCTACGGCGTCGGCCAACGCTTCAACATCCCGACCACCCGCGCGGTGATCGCAGCGATCCAGAGCGGCGCTCTGATCGGTGCTGCCACCGAGCACCTGGACACCATCAACCTCGACGTGCCTCTGGCCGTACCAGGCGTCGACACCAACCTGCTCAACCCACGCAACACCTGGGCTGACAAGGCGGCGTACGACGAGGCAGCGAAAGCACTGGCCGGTCTGTTCATCGAGAACTTCAAGAAGTTCGAAGTGAGCGACGCGATCAAGGCGGCTGGGCCGAAGTTGTAAGTAGTAGTTTGCAGTGAATAAAAAACCGCCCTTTGGGGCGGTTTTTTCATGGGCGAAGATTTGGGTAAGCTCATCTCAACGGCGGTTCGTCACTTGCCATGTAGCAGTATTCATTCATTTTTGGCCTGATACGGCCAGAGTAATGCCACTCAACAGTACTGCAACATGATCCTCTAATTAAGGCCATTGCTGCCGTGCATGCATGACACGCAGCACTTCCACCCGGTCTTTTTTGATTGCGTAGACGATGACGTAGTTGGCGGCCGCAACGATTTCACGTGTTCCGAGGACCCTGCCCTTTCGGTACAAGGTTGGGCGCTGTCTTGCTATTTCCCCTTTTGATTCGAACATTTCATCGAGATCCGCAGCAGCGTCTGGGTTGTCCTGACCGATTCGGTCCATTATCCGGTCTCGGTCAGCAAGCGCTTCCGGGCGCCAGACCAACCTCATCAGCGCCCTCGTTGACGCAGGGCATCACGCTTGGCGGCGAATATTCGGCGAGCATCTTCATCGCTGATACTTGGCCTTGGATCATCGATGCTGATCTGCACCTGTCGCTTGAACCATTCCTCATAAGCGGCCGCTTCATGGGCTTGTTTCAACGCTTCAGAGCGATCAGGCCTGGCGTAGGTTTTCAGTTGCAGCGGGTCATAGCCGGAGGCATCCACGTTGAATTGGCTGATGCCCAAGCCCTGCAGATAGGTCACAAGCGTCTCCAGCCTCTTGAACAGGCGCACCTGACCACTGCGTTGTGCTGTCAGCGCGCATTTGCGGCTGCCTTGCCGAATCTCGACCGACCAGCCTCCTGGTTTCGCGACGATAATTGTGCCGCTCACAGAACCGTTTTCGACCAAGCGAACGAGGGCGCTGTGATCGATGATTTCAGTGCTGGCCATAAATGCGAGCCCTTCGCTGAGTAATGGCTCCCATCGTACGCAATCAATAGTAGTTTGCAAATTTTGACTCCTGGTGCTGGACACGGCGTGTGCAGCGATGATGTTTCGTTTGTTACTTGGCCGGGGGCATCTGACTTGCAGCAGGTCCCAGCCGTCCTGTGTCAGCAGGTACAGGGCGTGGGTGATGTGGGTGTCGCTGCCAAAGCAGCGACACCCACGACTATAGGTTCGCACCA
The DNA here is from genome assembly GCF_001425545.1 of Pseudomonas sp. Leaf434. Classification (NCBI taxonomy): domain Bacteria; kingdom Pseudomonadati; phylum Pseudomonadota; class Gammaproteobacteria; order Pseudomonadales; family Pseudomonadaceae; genus Pseudomonas; species Pseudomonas sp. Leaf434. The sequence continues at coordinate 133,624 of NZ_LMQZ01000007.1, forward strand.
CCCGCTCGCGATAGCCGACAAGACATCGCGTGAAGTAGGAATGGGGCGAACAATTCGCCAGACGTTGCTACCGATTCTTAAACGCTTTTCAACGCAAATGTTGGTAGCCAGAAATATCCAGCAGGCTTGTGGTCAGTCCTGTTGCCGGCCGGTAGATCGTGCCTTTGACTGCCGAGAACGGCACGCCTTTGCTGCCCAGCGAGACATAGCGCTCGCCTTTGTCCTGTTCGGTGAAATAGGTGTAGGACTGGCTGTGCATCTTCTTGTAGCGGGCTTCGTCGCTGACGATGGTGCCGGTGAAGCGCAGCAGGTCGGCATCGCTCAGATTGAGCGTTTTGCTCAGTGGCACGCCCCAACGCTTGAGGCAGATTTCCGCCAGATGGCGAACGATGCGGCCGGGCTCGATCAGCGCATTGAGGTCGCTGCTGTTGGTGGGATCGCCGCCGAGGGCCGTGGCGTTGCCGGCGAGGGTGGCGTGGCGACCGGCCATTGGATAGATCGAGGTTTTGGTGCCGGTAGCGGTTTGCGGGATCACGCAGCTGAAGCCTTTTGAGCGCTCGTCGCGGGCATAGAAGGCGATGTATTCCTTGACGTTGGATTGAAGTTTGACGCGGTTTTCCTGGAAGTTGCCGATGCCCGGGACTGGATCAATCGCAAATATATTCACCGGAATATGTTTGAGTGCAGCGTCCTGGAACATCGCATTGGCGAGCATGTGGCAACTGATACCGCCACGGCTCCAGCCGACCAGATTGACTCGCGCAGGAATAACGCCGTCCTTGCGGAAAGTCTTGATGATTTGTTCCTGTAGTTTCTGTTGCGTGATACTGCGATCGCCATAGTTATACTGGCGCCAGAACCAGGAGCCTTCCACTTTTACATCTTCAATAGGAATGCCTGCGGCTTTCAGACGGTTATATTCTAACTCGGTCAGTTGTTTACGCTGCCAGTCGCATTTGCCTTTGATAATGTTCACAGCGTGTTGCACGTTTTCATCCCAGCCTTTGCCGAACAGGGTGCCGGAAAGGCCGTATTCAGAGGTCTTGGTGAACAGGTCGTCGGCTTGCAGATTGCCGCTGCCAGGGCCATCGACGACGATCCACTCGGCAAATTCGCGTCCGCTGTGGTGTGCAGCGAGCGTAGAAACGATTTCGCCGTCCCAGAAGCTTTTATGTTTGTCATCAAACTTGTTGGAGCCGGTGCCGCAGAAAAATATTGTTAAAGTTGTCATTTCGTTGCTCTTGCATATGTATAAGAGCAGCCAAGTTAGTTTTAGGTGGTGTAAAAAATAAAGGGCGCTGTTGTATCTGTGTTTGTAATGTGAAGTTTGTTATATATGTAGCTGAGCTTTTCGAAAGTATGTCGAGGCGCTTCGATTGTTAAACGCTTGTTTTCGCTTCCCATGTATCATTCAGTATTGATTCAACCCCGACCTTTTCTCGACTCGCTGCAATCGCCCGCTAGGCTTTGGGCATGGCAGCAGTCAAAGGAGTGACAGCAAATGCACCACACCCTGGAACAGGTTTTTGGTTATCCACAGTTTCGCCCCGGTCAGGAGGCCGCTGTCAGCGCGGTGCTGGCGGGGCGATCCGCGGCGGCGATCTTTCCCACCGGCTCCGGCAAATCGCTTTGCTACCAACTGCCGGCACTTTTACTACCACACCTGACATTGGTGGTCTCGCCGTTGCTGGCGTTGATGCAGGATCAACTGGCGTTTCTCAAGTCCCGCGGCATCTCGGCAGGCAGTATCGATTCGGCGCAGAGCCGCGAGGATGCCAACGACGTCATGGCCCGTGCGCGTTCGGGCGAGCTGAAAATTCTGATGATCTCCGTCGAGCGCTTGAAGAACGAGCGCTTCCGCAATTTCCTGCAGCAGGTGCCGATCTCGTTGCTGGTGGTCGACGAGGCGCACTGCATTTCCGAATGGGGCCACAACTTTCGGCCGGACTATCTGAAACTGCCCGACTACCAGCGTCAGTTCAACATTCCGCAGGCTTTGCTGCTCACCGCCACGGCGACACCAAAAGTCATCGCCGACATGCAGGCCAAATTCGCCATCGCTCCGGACGATGTAGTGACCACTGGTTTCTATCGGCCCAACCTCAATTTGCTGGTCGAGCCTGTACGCGGTCAGGACAAACGCCGGCGTCTGGTCGAATGGATGACCGAGCGTCCTGGGCAACCGAGCATTGTCTATGTGACGTTGCAGAAGACCGCCGAGCACATCGCCGAGCATCTTCAACGCAACGGAATCCAGGCCGAGGCTTACCACGCCGGTTTGCCCCACGATCAGCGTGAAGACATTCAACGCCGCTTCATGGCCGGGCAGTCCAATTGCATTGTCGCCACCATTGCCTTCGGCATGGGCATCGACAAGAGCGACATCCGCAACGTGGTGCATTTCGATCTGCCCAAATCCATCGAAAACTACAGCCAGGAAATCGGCCGCGCCGGGCGTGACGGGCAGCCCTCCGACTGCCTGGTACTGGCCAACCGCGACAGCCTCAATGTGCTGGAAAACTTCGTCTACGGTGATACGCCCGAACGCGACGGGATTCATTATGTGCTCGAAGAGCTCAAAGCCTCAGTGCCGGACGGACAATGGGAGTTTTTGCTTGGGCCATTGGCGGATCAGAGCAACATTCGCTCGTTGCCGTTGAAGACTTTGCTGGTGCAGCTGGAACTGCGAGGCCTGATCGCGCCGCGCTACGCTTATTACGCTGAATACCGCTTCAAATATCTGCTTGAGCCTGAAGCATTGCTCCAGCGCTTCGAAGGCGAGCGCAGGGATTTCGTTGCGGCGATCATCAGGACGTCCACGCGAGCACGCACCTGGGCCACAGTAGATTTCGAGGCGATGTTTTCGCAGTATTCCGCCGAGCGCAATCGCGTAGTGACAGCGCTTGATTACTTCCAGGAAAAAGGCTGGGTCGAGCTTGAAAGCAAGCAAATGACCGAGGTTTACAGCCTGCTGCAAATTGATTTTGACAGCGACGCCCTGAGCGCTGAGCTGCACGAGTATTTCACTCGCCATGAACGGACTGAGGTGGCGCGGATTCACGCCATGCTTGAGGTGTTCGCCACCGAACGCTGCCTGGGTTATCGCCTGGCCGAGTATTTCGGTGACCACAATGCCCCTGAACATTGCGGGCATTGTTCGGTATGTCACGGCCAGATCGCGCGATTGCCGGAGCCGCCGCCGTTGCCAGCACTTGTGGATAAAAACTTCGCGCAATTGTGTGGTGAATTTATCCACAGGCATGAGCAGCACACAGGCAGCCTTCCGACGGCCGAACGCCTCACACGGTTCCTGTGCGGAATCAGCGTGCCGTTGTTCACCAAACTCAAGGCGCGGGCGATACCGGGTTTTGCTGCGTTGGAAGAGTATCCCTACGCAAAGGTCCGCGAGTGGGCGGACAGTCACTTGCTCGATTAAGCAGAGAGTCTGTGGGCGCTGCATCCATCCGCTGAATGTCGATCATCACGCTAATAAACTTCAAAAACCGCCGTTGCCTGACTAAGGTTGGAATCTGTCTTCGGGCCACTCACAAGAGAACAACATGAGCCAGACAAGCTTCGAGATTCAGCAGGCTGCCGTGATCGGCGCGGGCACCATGGGCCGTGGCATCGTCATGTGCCTGGCCAGTGCCGGCGTGAACGTGCAATGGGTGGATAACAATCCGCAGATGCTTGAGCAGGCGCTGACGACGGTCGCGCAAACTTATGCACACAACGTGCACCAGGGCCGCATTGATCAGGCCGAGGCGGATGCGCGAATGGCTCGCGTATCTGCAGCGGCGGATTACGCGGCGATCCGCAACGTCGATCTGGTGATCGAAGCGGTGTACGAGAACCTTGAACTGAAGCAGAAGATCTTTCGCGCGCTGGATGGCCTGCTCAAGCCTGAGGCGCTGCTGGCGAGCAACACCTCGGCGCTGGACATCGACGCCATCGCGGCTGCGACCCGCCGCCCGGAACAGGTACTGGGTCTGCATTTCTTCAGCCCCGCGCACATCATGAAGCTGCTGGAAATCGTGCGCGGTGCGCAGACCTCGCCAGCGGTGCTGGAGGCCGCGCTGGCACTCGGCAAGCGCATGGGCAAGGTCAGCGTGTTGTCCGGCAACTGCCACGGTTTTATCGGCAATCGCATGCTGCATCCGTATGTACTCGAAGCGCGCAAGATGCTTCTCGAAGGCGCTTATCCACAGCAGGTGGATGCCGCGCTGCAAGGCTTCGGCTTCGCCATGGGGCCGTTTCGCATGTACGACGTGGTTGGCATCGATCTGGAATGGCGTGCTCGGGAGCTAGCTGGCAAGGGGCAGGATGCGCCCGAAGTTCAGGTGGATAACCGCCTGTGCGAGATGGGCCGGTTCGGGCAAAAGTCCGGTAACGGTTATTACCATTATGAGCCGGGCAGTCGCCAGGCCGAGCATGATCCCGAGGTCGATGCATTGGTACTGCGGGTCAGCGAAGAGCTGGGTTTCCAGCGTCGCGACATCGGTCCCGAAGAAATCCTTGAGCGCTGTTTGCTGGCGCTGGTCAACGAAGGCGCGAAGATACTGCAGGAAGGCATTGCCGGCTCGGCCCATGACATCGATCTGGTGTACTTGAACGGCTATGGTTTTCCAGCGGATAAGGGTGGGCCTATGGCCTGGGCGGATCAGCAGGGGCTGGCGGATATTCATCAGCGCTTGCTGGCGCTGGAGACACGCCAGGGCGATCAGTGGAAGCCGGCGCGGTTGATTGGCGAACTGGCGGCGCAGGGGAAGGGGTTTGCTGATCGTTGACACCAGTCGGCTGTGCTGACGCCTTCGCGAGCGGGCTCGCTCCCACAGGTAAAGTGTTCGTCATCACGATCAAATTCAATTAAGAGAATGCGAGAACCCTGCATGAATCAACGCTGCGACTACCCCCACTTCCAGCCCATCACCACACGCTGGCACGACAACGACGCCTACGGTCACGTCAACAACGTTACCTACTACAGCTTCTTCGACACGGCGGTGAATACCTACCTGATTCAGGTCGGTGGCCTGGATATTCATGACGGCGAAGTGGTGGGATTCGTGGTCAGTTCCGCCTGCGATTACTTTGCCTCGATCGCTTTCCCCGATCTGATCGAGATCGGACTGCGGGTCGGCAAGCTGGGCAACAGTTCGGTGCAATATGAATTGGCTGTGTTCAAGGTCGGCGAAAGCGAGGCGTGTGCGGCGGGACGGTTCGTGCATGTGTTTGTCGATCGGGCGAGCAATCAGCCGGTGCCGATTCCTGCCGGTTTGCGCGGGGCGCTGGAGCGGCTGGTGGTCTAGACGCGCAAAAAAAATCGCAGCCCAAAAGCTGCGATTTTTTGTTCAAGCCTTCGCCTTAGTGGTGGCGATAGTACTTGTGATGCTTGCGGTGGCCGTAGGCATGGCCGCGACCTGGATGACCACGGTCGCGGTAGTAGCGACGGTCATCATGGCGACGGTCGTAACGACGATCATCGTCGTCACTCTTGTTGCCCATGTAGTTACCCAGTGCGCCACCTGCGCCGCCACCAGCGGCGGAGCCGATCAGGCTGCCGGTGGTGCCGCCGAGACTACGGCCAACCACGTTACCGCCGGCTGCACCCAGTGCACCGCCGATGGCCGCTTCGCCACGGCTGCGCTTGTCTGCACCGACCGCACTACCACCCGCGCCGCCCAGGGCTGCGCCGATGGTGGAACCTGTATTGCCGCCTAACGATTGACCGACGACCGAGCCAAGAACCCCGCCCAATGCGCCGCCCACACCTGCTTCGGTGGTGCCTCCGGCAGAAGCGAAGCCACTGACCAGGCCAAGGGACAACAAGAGAATCGAGGAGAACTTCATAGAGGATGAGCCTCAAAGGGATGACGGCGCCGATCCTGAAGCTCTGCAATGGGCGTGACAATCAAAATCCGACGAATAACACGACTTGTATACAATATTGCAAGTTACTGTTTTTTCACCGGAACTTAACCGATTTTCGCCGGTCTTTAGCTACTTCGGACAGGCCGTTTTCATGCAGAAACGGCCTTTTTTGTGGGCGGTCGAAAATCTTTGCCACGGCAGATCTGTTGACAGGTCGATCGCACTCGCGAGCAGGCTCGCTCCCACCTTTGAAATGCATTCCAAGTGTGGGAGCGAGCCTGCTCGCGAAGGGGCCGGATCTGGCTCCGCGGTTAAGCGGATTTAGCCATGATCAACCCAGTCTCACTCGCCGCTTCCAGCCGGATCGCAATGAACTTCGACGTCGGCGTGTGGCTGCCATCCCCCGTACTTTCCAGCGGCACCAGCGGATTGACCTCCGGATAGTACGCCGCCGCCTGCCCCGCAGGAATATCGAACGCCAACAATGTAAAACCTTTCACCCGACGCTCGCGACCGTCGTCCCAGATCGACACGATGTCGGCCTTCTGCCCAGGACGGAAGCCCAGGCGAATGATGTCGGCCTCGTTGGCGAACAGCACGTCACGCTGGCCCTTCACGCCGCGATAACGGTCGTCGAGACCATAGATCGTCGTGTTGTACTGATCGTGGGAACGCATCGATTGCAGGATCAGATCCGGCACCTGGCCGGTGGCGCGGGTGCGTTCGTGAACCAGATCTTTCGGCAACTGGTTGGCGCGGAAATTGGCACGGCCCGATGGCGTGTTCCACTTGCGGGCGCCAGCCGAGTTGCCCAGATAGAAGCCGCCCGGGTTTTTGATCTTGTCGTTGAAGTCTTTGAAACTCGGGATGGTGTCGGCGATCAGTTCGCGAATGCGCCCGTAATCGGCTACCAGCCAGTTCCAGTCCACCGGTTGGCTGCCCAACGTCGCGGCAGCGATGCCGGCGATGATCGACGGCTCCGAGCGCATCTGGTTCGACAGCGGCTGCAACTGGCCGTTGGAAGCGTGGACCATGCTGAACGAGTCTTCCACAGTCACCGCTTGCGGGCCTTCGGTCTGGATGTCGATGTCGGTACGGCCCAGGCACGGCAGGATCAGCGCGTCTTTACCGTGAGCGAGGTGGCTGCGGTTGAGTTTGGTGCTGATCTGCACAGTCAGGTCACAGTTGCTCAGCGCTTCGAAGGTGCGTGAGCTGTCCGGCGTGGCTTGGGCGAAGTTGCCGCCCAAGCCGATGAACACCTTGGCGCGACCTTCGGCCATCGCATGGATTGCCTCGACCACGTTGTGACCGTTATGACGCGGCACCTTGAACTGGAAGCGACGCTCCAGCGAATCGAGGAACGCCACCGGTGGACGCTCGTTGATGCCCATGGTGCGGTCGCCCTGCACGTTGCTGTGACCACGCACCGGGCACAGACCGGCGCCAGGTTTGCCGATATTGCCGCGCAGCAGCATCAGATTGGCGATTTCCTGAATGGTCGGCACCGAATGACGGTGCTGGGTGATGCCCATGGCCCAGCACATGATCACGTTCTTGCCTTTGGCGTACATGCGCGCTGCTTGCTCGATCTCGACCAGGGTCAGGCCCGATTGCTCGACGATCTGCTCCCACGAGGTATCGTCGACCGTGGCGAGGTACTCCAGCACGTTGGCGCTGTGAGCATTGAGGAAATCATGGTCGAACACCGCCGGCTCGCCCGCCTTCTGCGCATCGCGTTCCCATTGCAGGAGGAACTTGGCCATGCCGCGCAGCACCGCCATGTCGCCGCCGAGTGCCGGGCGGAAGTACGCAGTGTTGGTCGGCTTGTCGCCGTTGGTGAGCATTTCGATGGGGTGCTGGGGATGCTGAAAACGCTCCAGACCGCGCTCTTTCAGCGGATTGATGCACACCACCTGAGCGCCGCGTTTCACCGCTTCACGCAACGGTTCGAGCATGCGCGGATGGTTGGTGCCGGGGTTCTGGCCCCAGACGAAAATCGCGTCGGCGTGTTCGAAGTCGTCGAAAGTCACCGTGCCTTTGCCGACCCCGACACTCTGCGCCAACGCTACGCCGCTGGCCTCGTGGCACATGTTCGAACAGTCAGGGAAATTGTTGGTGCCGTAAGCCCGCACGAACAGTTGATACAGATACGCCGCTTCGTTGCTGGCACGCCCCGAGGTGTAGAACTCTGCCTGATCCGGGCTCGGCAGATTGCGCAGGTGCTTGCCGATCAGAGCGAAGGCATCTTCCCAACTGATCGGCTTGTAGCGATCGGACTCGGCGTCGTAGACCATCGGCTCGGTCAGGCGACCCTGATATTCCAGCCAGTAATCGCTCTGCTCCAGCAGCGAAGTGACGCTGTGCTTGGCGAAGAATTTGGCATCGACGCGACGCTTGGTCGCTTCCCAGTTCACCGCTTTGGCGCCGTTCTCGCAGAACTTGACCATGCCGCTCTCCGGCGAATCACCCCAGGCGCAACCCGGGCAGTCGAAGCCGCCGTTCTGGTTGGTCTTGAGCATCATGCGCAGGTTTTTCAGGGCGTTGTCGCTGGTCAGCCACGCCTGGGCCACACTGATCAGGGCGCCCCAGCCGCCGGCGGCACCTTTGTAAGGCTTGTAGCGCGGGACAGGTTTCTGGTCGGCTTGATGATGTTGGCTCACGCTTGATTCTCCATCGCGGGGCTGTACACCCGCGGCGCACTTTTCTGCGGCAGGTGGATGAGATTGAGGTTGTGGCGCCGGGCCCATTGCACGGCCAGGCCGGTAGGCGCCGACAGGCTGACCAGGGTCTGGATGCCGGCACGCAAGACTTTCTGGATCAATTCGAGGCTGCAACGGCTGGTGACGATCGCCAGCCCGCCCTCTGTGGATATCTTCTGGCGGATCAGTCCGCCGATCAGCTTGTCCAGCGCGTTATGCCGACCGATGTCTTCACGACCGAGCAGCAGTTCACCACTGGCGTTCATGAACACCGCCGCGTGCACCGCGCCGCAGTGCTGACCGAGCGGCTGGAACGCGCCGATGCGCTGGCGCAAACCGTCGAGCCATTCGATCGGTGGCAAGGCTGCGCCCGGCAATACCTTGAGATCAGGCAGTGCCTGTTCGACCGCTTCGACGCCGCACAGTCCGCAGCCGCTGGTGCCGGCCAACTGCCGACGCTGCTGTTTGAGGTTCCAGAACGCGCGGTTGGCAATGGTCACTTGCGCGTATTGCGCCGAGCCTGCGCCTGTCAGTTGCAGATCGTAGATATCGCTGGCGTCTTCGATGATGCCGCTGCCGAGGCTGAAACCGACGATGAAATCTTCAAGGTCGGTCGGGGTCACCAGCATCACCGCCTGGCTGATGCCGTTGTAGGCGATCGCCAACGCGACTTCCTCGGCCAGCGCGGTGCTGGCCGATGCCTCAAAGGGTAAATCGCTGTAGCTGTAGGTCTGGCTGGCGGCTGGCGCGGGCGTTTCAATTGCTGGCGCCGCGCAGGCTGGACGCTTGGCGTTCATGGCATCACCGACGGTTTGATCTAGGTCAAGACTAGGCGCGGCAAGTTGTCGCGTCTAATCGCTATTACCGATCTACCGATAGATGCCGTCGATCAACCGTCGTTTGACGATTTCTGATAAAGCGCGAAACAGGCTTCTGCCAGCGCTGAACGCGGCGCGCCACGGCGCATGATCAGGCCCAGCGGGGCGAGAGTGTGGGCATTTTCGATCGGTTGCAGGCGCAGGTGATCGGCGAGGGTTTCCGCGCCGCCGTCGAGGGGCATGATCGCGCAGCAAAAACCGCCGTGTACTGCTTGCAGCAGTTGATGCACGGCGTCGGTTTGCAACAGCGGTTGCGGCGTCAGGCCACGGCTGTGGAAGTTGTGGTCGATGGACTGGCGAAAATGCATGCCGCTGGTGAGCATGCACAGCGGCAGTTCGATCAGCGATTCCCAGCTCAGGGGTTCTTCGCCGAAGTTGAACGAGCGCTCGTCATAGAGCAGGCCCATGCGCGTCTCGTTAAAGGCCAGCGAATCGAACCGCTCGCTGTCCAGACGCTCCAGATACGAAACGCCAATGTCGATGCGGTTGTTCGCCAAGTGTTCGAGCACCTGCTCGGAACTCAGCGACGACAGCTCGAAGCGCAGGTCCGGGTGCGCCGCGTGCAGACGTTGCATCAGCGGCAAGGGATCGAAACTCGACAGCGGCACCACGCCCAGGCGCAGCGTACCGATCAGATTGCCGCGACAAGCCGCCGCTTCCGCCTGCAAGCCGTCATAGGCTGCCAGCACCGTGCGCGCCCAGGCCAGCACGCGCTCGCCCGGCGCGGTGAAGCCTTCGAAGCGCTGGCCGCGATTGACCAATGGCAGGTCGAGTTCTTCCTCGAGGCTGCGCAAGCGCATCGACAGGGTCGGCTGGGTGATGTGGCAGCGCGCGGCGGCCTGGCCGAAATGGCGGGTTTCGTCGAGGGCGATGAGGAATTTCAGTTGCTTGATGTCCATCTTCGCTCCGGGCGGTTGGCGGGGTGTGGCGATTCTACCGCCTGCGGCGCGGCAGCGTCATTGGTCGGACTGGAACCGGGTTTGGCCGGGGTGGTCTAGGCTTGGACGACTGGAACCCAAATCAAGGAGTGTGCGCTATGAGTCTGTTGAGCTTTGTGAAAGAGGCCGGTGAGAAGCTGATTGATCTGTTGACCCCAGGCAATGCCAATGCGAGTGAGCAGTTGAAGGAACATATCAGCAAGGTCGGGTTGGGCAATCCCAACGTGCAGGCGACCGTGGATGGCGACAAGGTGACGGTGACCGGTGAAGTGGCGAGCCAGGAAGAGAAGGAAAAGATTCTGCTCGCGCTGGGCAACATTGCGGGCGTAGGCAGTGTCGATGATCAGATCACGGTGACCGGACCGGTCGTCGTGGCTGCCGAGTTTGTCGAGGTCAAGGCAGGTGACACGCTCAGTGCGATCTCCCTGCGCGTCTATGGCAATGCCAACCAGTACCAGAAAATCTTCGATGCCAACAAACCGATGCTCAAGGATGTGAACAAGATCTATCCGGGACAAAAACTGCGCATTCCAAAATAACGCAGTCATGTAGGAGCTGCCGAAGGCTGCGATCTTTTGACTTGGACTTTAAAAAAAGCAGATCAAAAGATCGCAGCCTGCGGCAGCTCCTACAGGGGTCAAAGCCCTGCAATCAAATCGCGGTAATCCTCGACTGCGGCAAACTCCGCTGTGTCCTTCGGCCCTTTGCGGCTGTCCGGTTCTTTCACCGCCAGCAAGTGCGCCACGCCAAAATCCCGCGCACTGCGCAGGATCGGCAAGGTGTCGTCGATAAACAGGCTGCGCGCCGGATCAAAACCTATGTCCGCCTGCAAGGCATCCCAGAACTGCGGGTTCTCCTTGGGATAACCGTAGTCATGCGAGCTGATCAGCCGCTCGAAGTACGGCGCCAGTTCGATCCGTTCCAGTTTCAACGACAGCGAATCGCGGTGCGCGTTGGTGATCATGATCACCCGTTTGCCGGCGCGTTTGATTGCGCCGAGAAAGGTATCGGCATCGGCGCGCAGGGCGATCAAGTGGGCAGTTTCCTGTTTCAGTTCACGCACCGACAATTTCAGTTCTGCGCTCCAGAAATCCAGGCAGTACCACTGCAACTGGCCAGCGTGGCGCTCGAACAACGGCTGCAATTCCAGCTCGGCCATGGCCCGGCTGATGCCGTGCAGTTCGGCGTAGCGTTGGGGCAGGTGTTCGAGCCAGAAATGGTTGTCGAAGTGCAGATCCAGCAGCGTGCCGTCCATGTCGAGCAGAACGGTATCGATGTCGGACCACGGTAAAGAAGGCATGGCAACGTCTCGAACGGTGAAAAGATATCCGACGCAAACAATCGGGAAAGCCGCGTTATAGTAGCGCGTTCACGCCAAGGAGCTTTGCATGCGCCAGAAACCCACCGTACTCGCCCGCGAGATCGTCGCCACCAGTCGCCTGTTTCGCGTCGAAGAACTCAAGCTGCGATTTTCCAATGGCGTGGAGCGCACTTACGAGCGTCTGGTCGGCAAGGGTGCGGGCTACGGCGCGGTGATGATCGTCGCGATGCTTGATGCCGAACACGCAGTGTTGATCGAGGAATACTGCGGCGGCACCGACGAATACGAACTGTCTCTGCCCAAAGGCCTGATCGAGCCGGGCGAAGACGTGCTGGCGGCCGCTGAGCGGGAACTCAAGGAAGAGGCCGGTTATGGCGCGCGTCAACTGGAACATCTGACCGAGCTGTCGCTGTCGCCCGGTTACATGAGCCAGAAAATCCAGGTGGTGCTGGCCACCGACCTGTATGAAGAGCGGCTGGAAGGTGATGAACCGGAGCCGATGCGGGTCGACAAGGTCAACCTGCGCGAACTGTCGGCACTGGCGCAGAATCCGCAATTTTCCGAGGGCCGCGCCTTGGCTGCGCTGTATCTGACCCGCGACCTGCTGAGCCAGCGCGGGGTGTTCAGCTATGAGTGAGACGTCGATGAATTTTCCCCATCCGCTGATGGCACCTGTGGTTGCGCTGGCTTTACAGGCTGGCGAGGCGATTCTGCCGTTCTGGCGCGCCGGCGTTGAAGTCACGGCCAAGTCCGATGATTCGCCGGTCACGGCCGCCGACCTGGCCGCCCATCACCTTATCGTTGCCGGGCTGACGGCGCTGGAACCGAGCATTCCGGTGCTGTCCGAAGAGGACGCCGACATCCCGCAAAGTGTTCGCGCCGGTTGGCAGCGCTGGTGGCTGGTGGATCCGCTGGACGGTACCAAGGAGTTCATCAGCGGTAGCGAAGAATTCACTGTCAACATCGCGCTGATCGAAAATGGCCGGGTGGTGTTTGGTGTGGTGACGATGCCGACCAACGGTCGTTTTTATGTCGGCGGCGCCGGATTTGGAGCCTGGCGTGGCGACGAGGGCGGTACGCCGACGGCGATTCAGGTGCGCGATGTGCCTGCGCCGGGCGAGGCGTTTACTGTGGTGGCCAGCCGTCGACATTCAAGTCCCGAGCAAGAGCGTTTGCTGGCCGGGTTGAGCGCCAGTCTTGGTGAGTTGCAACTGGCCAATATCGGCAGTTCCTTGAAGTTCTGTCTGTTGGCCGAAGGTGCTGCTGATTGCTATCCGCGACTGGCGCCGACTTCGCAGTGGGACACGGCGGCAGCGCAGGGCGTGCTGGAAGGGGCGGGGGGCGAGGTGCTGGATTTGAAGGGTGAGGCGTTCAGTTATCCGCCGCGAGAATCGCTGTTGAACGAGTTTTTTCTGGCGCTGCCGGCGAAGGCTGCGTGGCGCGGACGGTTGTTGGAGTTGGCCCGAGGCTAACTGCCTGATCCGCAATTCCCCTCACCCCAGCCCTCTCCCCCAGGAGAGGGAGCCGACCGAGTTGTCTGGCGCTATGCATCGACCTGGGGAATCGAGTCGATTGTGGATTCGGCGAAGCAGTTTCAGGTCGACGTAAATCTGTAGCATCCCCGTATCGGTTCCCTCTCCCTCGGGAGAGGGCTAGGGTGAGGGGCTGTTGATCTTCAACGGTGCAAAACGTACTGCCCGGTAAATCTCACCGCCTCGTCCTCACTTCCCGCATTCAGTATCCGCGTATCCAGCGTCAGCCGCGCCCGTCCATAGCGCCGATACATCGCCACAAAGCGTTTCCACACCGCGGCCTCCGGCGCCGGGCAAATGGCCATGGCGTCTCCCGTCACCGGCAGCGGATAACTGATCTGCCCTTCCTGAATGACGATATGTCCGTCGGCAATCCCTTCTTCCTTCAAACGTAAATGCAACCAGCCCCAACCGGCCAGCACCGCTGCGCAGTACAGGCTGCCGCCAAACATGGTGCTCTTGTGATTGACGTTGGGCGCGAGGGGCAGGTGCAGGCTCAGTTGCTGCTCGCGCCACTCAAGCACCTCGAGGCCCATTTCGGCGGTCAGCGGAATGTCGTGATGCAGCACCGTTTGCAGGTATTCGCTTTCGCTGCTCATTCGTTGTCTTCCCCGTGACTGCTGTCGCCGAAATTCAGACCGTGTTTGCGCAGCTTGTCATGCAGGGTCTTGCGCGGAATACCCAGAGCTTCGGCGAGGCTGCGCACCGAGCTGTGCGAGCGCGCCAGTTCGGCGGCTATCAACGATTTTTCGAAGTTTTCGACTTGCTCGCTGAGGCCGCCGCTGACCACTTCTACAGGCGCGCCGCCGCTGCCATCAGCGCTGTTGTCCAGTGCCAGTTCAAGGCCGAGGGCGAAGCGTTCGGCGGCATTTTGCAGTTCACGTACATTGCCTGGCCAAGTGTGGCGCAGCAGCAGGGCGCGGTGTGCCGGTTGCAGCTCGTGGGGCGGCAAGCCGTGACGGGCGCTGGCTTCATCGGCGTAATGCTGGAACAACACCAGTGCGTCTTCGCCGCGTTCGCGCAACGGCGGGATGCGCAGCGGCGCGACGTTGAGGCGGTAATACAAGTCGGCGCGGAAGCGGCCCTGATCCGCCGCCTGGCGCAGGTCTTCCTTGGTCGCGGCGATGACGCGGATGTCCAGCGGGATCAACTGATTGCCGCCCAGGCGCTCGACGACCCGCTCCTGGAGCATGCGCAGCAGTTTCACTTGCACGTCCATGCTCATGCTTTCGATTTCGTCGAGAAACAGCGTGCCGCCGTTGGCGAATTCGAATTTGCCGATGCGACGCTTCTGCGCGCCGGTGAAGGCGCCGGGCTCGTGGCCGAACAGCTCGCTTTCCACCACCGATTCGGCCAGGGCGCCGGCGTTGATCGCCACGAACGGGCCGTTGCGGCGGCTCGACAAATCGTGCAGCGCGCGGGCCACCACCTCTTTGCCGGCACCGGTTTCGCCGAGGATCAGCACGTCGGCCTTGGTCGCCGCCAGCGCGCCGATCTGTTCACGCAGGCGCAGCATTGGCGTCGAATGGCCGACCAGCCGAGCGCTCAATTCGTTGCGGTCGCTCAAGGCCAGACGCAGGCTGCGGTTGTCCAGCACCAGCCGCCGTAGCGCGAGGGCGCGACGGACGCTGTCGAGCAGTGCATCGCTGGCAAAGGGCTTTTCCAGAAAATCGTAAGCACCGGCGCGCATCGCTTGCACTGCCAGCGGTACGTCGCCATGGCCGGTGATCAGCAGCACCGGCAACTCGGGATCCTGTGCATGCAACTCGCTCAACAGTTCGAGGCCGTCCATGCCCGGCATACGGATGTCGCTGACCACCACCCCCGGCCAGTCTCGCTCAAGTTGCGCGGCCAGCCCTTTGGCTTCGGACAGCGGCAGAATTTTCAGGCCGGCCAGGTCCAGGGTCTGGCCGAGAGCCTGGCGCAAGTGCGGATCGTCGTCGATCAACACTACCTGGATGCGATTGTCGATGGTCATGCACTTCGATCCTCGGACGGTTGCAGGCTGACTCCGGGCGCGCCGGCGCGCAGGCGCAGGGTAATCAGGGCACCGCCTTGTTTGTGGTTGGCGAACGACAGCTCGCCACCAAAGGCGCGCATCAGCGTTTCACAAATGGCCAGTCCCAGACCCAGACCCTGTGTGCGGGTCTTGGTGGTGTAAAAGGGCTCGCTGGCGCGGCCAAGAGCTTCCATGCAGAACCCGGGGCCATTGTCGCGAATGTACAGATTGACGCCGTCGGCGGTGGCTTCGGCACTCAGCCACAACTTGCGCGGCGGGCCTTTTTCGGTGAGCGCATCGAGGGCGTTGGCCAGCAGATTGCCGAGCACCTGGCGCAGTCGGGTTTCGCCGGCCTCGACCCACAGCGTGGCTGCGGGCAAGTCGCGAATCAGTTCGACTTCCATGCTGCGGCGACGTTTGGCGAGCAATGCCAGCGCATCGTCCAGCGCCGGTTGCAGAGCGACGCTTTCCGGTGCGTGGCGATCGCGCCGAGCGAAGGCACGCAAGTGGGCGATGATCGAGGCCATGCGCCCGGTCAGTTCGCTGATCAGCTTGAGGTTGCCGCGCGCGTCCTCGGTGCGCTGATGATCGAGCAGCACTTCGGCGTTTTCCGCATAACTGCGAATCGCTGCCAGCGGTTGATTGAGTTCGTGGCTGATACTCGCCGACATGGTCCCCAGTGCCGACAATTTGCCGGCCTGAACCAGATCGTCCTGAGCGCGCACCAGCTCCTGCTGGGCGTGCTCGCGCTCAAGCACTTCCTGCTTCAAACGGCGGTTGAGGCCTTCCAGATCGCTGGTACGTTCGGCCACCCGGCCTTCCAGTTCGCGGCGCGCCTTGGCCTCGAAGGCGATGCGCTCCAGATAATGCCGGCGACGTTGCATCATCAAACCCACCAGCAGCATCACCACCAACAGTGTGGCGCCGCCGATCGCGACCACCGTGCGCACCGGACGATCAATCAGCGTGCGCGGGGCGAGGATGCTCACGCTCCAGCCGGTCTCGGCGATGTCGTGGGTCTGCGTCAGCCAGGCGTCAGGGCTCAGGTTCAGCGGCCGGGGTTCACGGGTCGGATAGGGCTGGATCGCAGTGATCGCGGCGCGCTCGGCATCGCTCAACTCGCGAGTGGAGCGGAAACGCCATTCCGGGCGCGACGTCAGGATGACCACGCCGTTATGGTCGGTCACCAGCAGTTGTTCCGGGGTTTTGCCCCACAGGCTTTCCGTGTGGTCGAGGTCAACCTTGATCACCAGCACGCCGATGATTTTCTCGCCGCTGCGCACAGCCGCAGCGAAGAAATAACCGCGCTTGGCCGAGGTGGTGCCGAGGCCGAAGAAGCGTCCGAGGCGCCCGGCCATGGCTTCACTGAAATACGGGCGGAAGGCGAAGTTGCGGCCGACGAAGCTGTCGCGTTTGTCCCAGTTCGACGCCGCCAGTGTCTGGCCGGAGGTGTCCATCAGATACATGACTTCAGCGCCGGTCTGCGCAGCGATGTTATTCAGCAGGCGATTGGCGTTGCCTTGGGTCACGCCGTCGTCCGGCGCACCGAGCACTGCGCGCAGGGCCGGCAGATCGCCGAGAATCTGCGGCAACACTTCATAGCGATGCAGGGTGCCGAGCAGGTTGGCGACGTAGAGATCGAGGGTCTGGCGATTCTGCCCGGCGAGTTCGCTGCGGTAATAGCGCTCGGCAAGATGTTCCAGCGGCCACAGCAGCGGCGCCAGGCACAGGGCCAACAGCGCGAGGCTGCGCCAGCGGGGTCTGCGGGGAAGCGGTGGTTTCATGTGCCGGATACGCCTGTAGGGACAGGCGCATTATGCCCGGCCTCAGGCGAAGACGTCAGCGTCCTTGAGCAGCGCAGCCGCCTGGTCCTTGGCCGACAGCTTCGGCGCTTCGTCCAGTTGCCAGTCGATGCCCAGCGCCGGGTCGTCCCAGCGAATGCTGCGCTCGGAGGACGGGTCGTAATAGTTGGTGGTCTTGTAGAGAAATTCGGCGAACTCGCTCAGCACCACGAAACCGTGAGCGAAACCTTCCGGTACCCACAGCTGGCGATGGTTTTCCGCCGACAGGCGCACCGCCACCGACTTGCCGAAATGCGGCGAACTGCGACGGATGTCCACCGCCACATCAAGCACTTCACCCGCGGTCACGCGAACCAGTTTGCCCTGGGTGTTCTGCAACTGGTAATGCAGGCCACGCAGCACGCCTTTTTGCGAGCGCGAATGGTTGTCCTGCACAAATTGCGTATCCAGACCGGTGGCGTCCTGAAACGCTTTGGCATTGAAACTCTCGTAGAAAAAACCGCGCTCGTCGCCGAACACCTTGGGTTCGATGATCAGAACACCGGGCAGATCGGTGGTGATGACATTCATGAGGATTTCCATAGACAGGTGTGAATGGCCGACATTCTTGCGCAAAGTGCTGCAGGGCGCGAGCGTTCGGTTTGAATTGGGCCGTTCAGTCACGCTGGGGGTTGCGTAACCGCCAAGGCAATGGCGATATAAGCGCCTAATAAAATTTCAGGGGTCGTTTCATGCCGCTCGCCACGTTGATTCATCGCGCCAGTTTGCCCGGTCCGCAGGTTTCAGAGGCGCAGGCGCTGCAATGGCTGGCCGAACATTACGGGCTCAGCGGCACGTTGCAGGCGCTGGGCAGCCAGCAGGATCTGAATTACCGCGTCGACAGCGCAAATGGGCGCTTCGTGTTGAAAGTCTGTCGTGGCGACTACGCTCTTGTGGAGCTGCAAGCCCAGCACGCAGGCCTCAATTATCTGGCCGAGCACTCGGCGATCAAGGTGCCGCGCGTCATCGCAGCCAATAACGGTGCAGATCTGTTGTCGTTGCAAGCCAATGGCGAAACGGTGCATGTGCGGTTGTTGGAGTACATCGACGGGCAGCCGTTGACCGATTTCGATCATCTTGGCCAGGACGTGGTTGCCGGGTTTGGCCGACTCTGTGGCGAGATGGATCTGGCGCTGGCAGGCTTCGATCACCCCGGCCTTGAACGCACCTTGCAGTGGGACGCGCGTCACGCCAACGCTTTGATCAGTCATCTGTTGCCGGTGATCTCGGACGTGCAGCAGCGTGCGGTGATCAGCGCTGCCGCCGAGCAGGCCGAGCGCCGTTTGCAGCCGCTGCTGGACAAGCTGCCGGTGCAGGCGATTCACATGGATATCACCGATGACAACGTTGTCTGGGCGCGTGATGCCCAGCGGCATTGGCAATTGCAGGGTGTGATCGACTTCGGTGATCTGGTGCGCACCTGGCGCATCACCGATCTGTCGGTGACCTGTGCGGCTTTGCTGCATCACGCCGATGGCGATCCGTTTGTCATCCTGCCGGCGGTCAAGGCGTATCACGCGGTCAATCCGTTGCAGTACGCAGAACTGCAAGCGCTGTGGCCATTGATCGTGGCGCGGGCGGCGGTGCTGGTGCTCAGTGGCGAGCAACAGGTGAGCATCGATCCCGCCAATACTTATAGCCGCGACAATCTCAGTCACGAGTGGGAAATCTTTCGCGTCGCGACATCGGTGCCACAGGCGCTGATGGAAGCGGCGATTCTCACAGCCGTGGGACAGACCGTGCCGGAGGCTGAAAACACAGAATTTGCGCCATTGTTGCCCGGGCTGGTCGGGCGTGAATTTGCGCTGATCGATCTGGGCGTGTTGAGTCCGCATTTCGAAGCGGGCAATTGGGAGCAACCGGGCATTGATCAGCGTTTGCTGACAGAGGCCGCAGCGGTGCATGGGCTGGCGGCGACGCGTTATGGCCAGTACCGCTTGTCACGCACCCGCCCGGACAGTGCGACTGAACCGGATACGTTCCCGTTGCATGTCGAATTGCGTGTGCCGACCGGAAGCGAGGTGCAAGCACCGTTCCCCGGCGTTCTAAATCAAGCGGCAAACGGGGCGCTGCAACTCGATGGCCCGCAGTTCAGCGTTCGCCTGTGGGGCGTGACGCCAGTTCTTGGCCATGACGCGGCACTGGATCGAGGCCAGAAGCTCGGTACGGTCACGGGCCCGCTGCTTGTGCAGATGTGTCGGGGAGCGGAACTCGACGCGCCGCTGTTCTGCACGCCGTCCCGTGCATCCGCGTGGCAGGCGTCGTGCCCGTCGCCGGCGACGTTGCTCGGGCTGGCCTGCGACGCCGAGCCTGAGCTGGACGCGCAAACCCTGCTTGAACGCCGCGATGCCAGTTTCGCCCGCACGCAAAAACACTATTACGTTGACCCGCCACGTATTGAACGCGGCTGGCGCAATCACCTGATTGATATGCAGGGCCGCTCCTATCTGGACATGCTCAACAACGTCGCGGTTCTCGGCCATGGTCACCCTCGGATGGCGGCGGTCGCGGCGCGGCAGTGGTCGTTGCTCAATACCAATTCGCGCTTCAACTATGCGGCGGTCGCCGAGTTCTCCGAGCGCTTGCTGAAGCTGGCGCCGAAGGGCATGGATCGCGTGTTCCTGGTCAACAGCGGCAGCGAGGCCAATGACCTGGCGATTCGTCTGGCCTGGGCTTTCAGCGGCGGGCGCGACATGATCAGCGTGCTCGAGGCGTATCACGGCTGGACGATCGGTGCCGATGCGGTATCGACGTCGATTGCCGACAACCCGAGGGCGCTGGAAAGTCGCCCGGACTGGGTGCATCCGGTGCCGGCGCCGAACACTTATCGGGGCGAATTCCGTGGCGCGGATTCGGCGCCGGATTACGTGCGCAGCGTCGAACATCACCTGCAAAAACTGGCCGAGCAAAAGCGGCAACTGGCCGGTTTCATCTGCGAGCCGGTCTACGGTAATGCCGGGGGTATTTCTTTACCGCCGGGCTATCTGCCGCAGGTGTATGAAAAGGTCCGCGCGCAGGGCGGGGTGTGCATCGCTGACGAAGTGCAGGTCGGTTACGGGCGCATGGGCCATTTCTTCTGGGGCTTCGAAGAGCAGGGCGTGGTGCCGGACATCATCACCATGGCCAAAGGCATGGGTAACGGCCAGCCACTTGGCGCGGTGATCACCCGCCGGGAAATCGCCGAGGCGCTGGAGGCCGAAGGTTATTTCTTCTCGTCGGCGGGCGGCAGTCCGGTCAGTTGCCAGATCGGCATGGCGGTGCTGGATGTGATGGAGGAGGAAAAGCTCTGGGAAAACGCCCAGGTCGTCGGCGGTTACTTCAAGGCGCGCCTGGAAGCGTTAATCGATAAACATCCGCTGGTCGGCGCGGTGCACGGCTCCGGGTTTTATCTGGGGCTGGAGCTGATCCGCAATCGGCAGACGCTGGAACCGGCAACCGCCGAGACAGCGTTGCTGTGTGACCGCCTGCGCGAGTTGGGGATCTTCATGCAGCCGACGGGCGATGACTTGAACATCCTCAAGATCAAGCCACCGATGGTGACGTCGCGCCAGAGCGTGGATTTCTTCGTCGAAATGCTGGATCGGGTGTTGAGCGAAGGTCTGTAAGCAAGGCACATCCCCTTTGAGAGCGAGCCTGCTCGCGAAAGCTGTGTATCAGTCGCCACATGCGGTGACTGACACAGCCCATTCGCGAGCAGGCTCGCTCCCACATTTGTTTTAACTCTCAAGTTCGATTTGTATCGATTTAATTAGCGTTCAAGCGAAGAGATTACTTATTTATAGCTTTTAAAGCCGATATTTATCGGTTATAAATTCGCCATTGCTCCGGCATGGCGATCTCTTGTCCGGTGCGCGCGTTTTCTTTTCGGTTGAATTCTTCGACCGTCAAAGCACTAGCCCGGAGATGATTCATGAGCCGTATCGTTACCGTCGCCGCCACGCAGATGGCCTGTTCGTGGGACCTGGAAGCCAACCTCGAAACCGCTGAAAGACTGGTCCGTGAAGCCGCCGGCAAAGGCGCGCAGATCATCCTCATCCAGGAACTGTTCGAGGCACCGTACTTCTGCCAGAAGCCCAATCCGGATTACCTGCAACTGGCAACGACGGTTGAAGAAAACGTCGCCATCAAGCATTTCCGGAAAATTGCCAAAGAGCTGCAAGTGGTGCTGCCGATCAGCTTCTACGAACTGGCCGGGCGTGCACGCTTCAACAGCATCGCGATCATCGACGCCGACGGCAGCAACCTCGGAATTTATCGTAAAAGCCACATTCCGGACGGCCCGGGCTATCACGAGAAGTATTACTTCAACCCGGGCGACACCGGCTTCAAGGTGTGGAATACCCGTTACGCGAAAATCGGCGTCGGCATCTGCTGGGACCAGTGGTTCCCGGAAGCGGCGCGCAGCATGGCCCTGCAAGGCGCGGAAATTCTCTTTTATCCAACCGCGATCGGCAGCGAGCCGCACGACAAGACCATTTCTTCGCGCGACCACTGGCAGCGAGTGCAGCAGGGCCATGCCGGCGCCAACCTGATGCCGCTGGTTGCCAGCAACCGCATCGGCAATGAAGAGCAGGACGGCTACGACATCACCTTCTATGGCTCTTCGTTCATCGCCAACCAGTTCGGCGAAAAAGTGCAGGAGCTGAATAAAACCGAAGAAGGTATTCTTGTGCACACGTTCAACCTCGACGAGCTGGAACATATTCGCAGCGCGTGGGGTTCATTCCGCGACCGCCGGCCGAATCTGTACGGCGCGTTGAAAACCCTCGACGGTTCCCTGGAGTCCTGATGACCACATTGAAAAGTACCCCGCGCGCCGACGGCTTCTACATGCCGGCCGAGTGGGCGCCACAAACCCAGACCTGGATGATCTGGCCCGAGCGCCCGGACAACTGGCGTCTGGGTGGCAAACCGGCGCAGGCCGCGCACGCCACAGTGGCCAAAGCCATCGCCCGCTTCGAGCCGGTGACCGTTGCCGTCTCCGCCGGCCAATACGAAAACGCCCGCGCGCGCCTCGATGTGCCGAATATCCGCGTGGTGGAAATGTCCAGCGACGATGCCTGGGTTCGTGACAGCGGCCCGACCTTCGTTATCAATAACCATGGCGAAGTGCGCGGTGTGAACTGGGATTTCAACGCCTGGGGCGGTTTCGATGGCGGCCTGTATGCACCGTGGAACCGTGATTCGCAGGTCGGCGGCAAGATCCTCGAGATCGAGCGCAGCCCGCGTTATCGCACTGAAGGTTTCGTGCTCGAAGGCGGCTCGATTCATGTCGACGGCGAAGGCACGCTGATCACCACCGAAGAATGCCTGCTCAACCGCAATCGCAACCCGCACCTGAGCCGCGAAGAAATCGAAGCCGTACTCAGCGACAACCTGTCTGTGGACAAGATCATCTGGTTGCCGGATGGCTTGTTCAACGATGAAACCGACGGCCATGTGGATAACTTCTGCTGCTACGTGCGTCCGGGCGAAGTGCTGCTGGCGTGGAC
Organism: Pseudomonas sp. Leaf434; assembly: GCF_001425545.1. Taxonomy (NCBI): domain Bacteria; kingdom Pseudomonadati; phylum Pseudomonadota; class Gammaproteobacteria; order Pseudomonadales; family Pseudomonadaceae; genus Pseudomonas; species Pseudomonas sp. Leaf434. Next base: position 156,195 of record NZ_LMQZ01000007.1, read on the forward strand.
CGATGATCCGCAGGATCCGAACTACCCGCGCTGCCAGGCCGCAATGAAAGTGCTGCAAAGCAGCACCGACGCCAAGGGCCGCCCGTTCACGGTGCACAAAATGCCGATTCCGGGGCCGCTCTATGCGACCGAAGAAGAATGCGCCGGGGTCGATCCGGTGGACGGTTCGCAGGAGCGCAACCCTTCCGTGCGCCTGGCCGGCTCCTACGTGAACTTCCTGATCGTCAACGGCGGCATCATCGCGCCGAGCTTCGACGACCCGATGGATGCCCCGGCCAGGGAAATTCTGCAGAAGCTGTTCCCGCAGCACGAAGTGGTGATGGTGCCGGGCCGTGAACTGTTACTGGGTGGCGGCAATATTCACTGCCTTACCCAACAGCAGCCAGCGCCGCACAAAGAGTGAGTTGAGTCGTAACAGCTTGAGTTGATTAACAAATCAGTCAGGCAATGATTAGCTCGCTACCCATGAAAGCAAGCCCGCAGCCCGTCAGGACCGCGGGCTTGTTTGTATCCGCCGGTCCACATTCGAGTCGCCTTGGCATAGCTCTTGTATTGCTCCTGATGCACTAGGGAGGGAGGGGAACTTCAACAGTTCTGTCACAAACCTTGGATAACGTAGCCGCTCACGAACGGGGAGAGAGCGCTGAAATGAACGCCGAAGTGAACGTAATCAGCGAGCGGACTGTGCATCCCATGGCCGTCAACGGCGAATCGCTCCAGCTTGTCGCGCACTGGTTGAAGTCCAATGGAACGCGTCAGATCAGAGAACCTGATCCGCGCCGGATGATGATCGAGCGTTACCCCGCTGGCCTGTTCAGCGAGGCCGAGCTGGAAGCCTTGTGGGATGTGATGGAAGGATAGGAACAACAGGGATTGGTCAAAAAGCGCTGCCGGGATGGCGGCGCTTTTTTTGGCCTGATTTTTATCCACAGGCATTCAAAGGTGGGAGCGAGCCTGCTCGCGATGACGTCAGCCCTGCCAATGACTTTATGCGCGTTCGCGAGCAGGCTCGCTCCCACAGTTCAGAACTCCCTGCTTAACCTCATTTTTCTGCAACCGCCCAGCAAAAAAATTACGTTTCTTAGACGTTTTTCGCCTATTTAAAGACGATTCTTGAAATTGACACACAGTTCAGGGCGCGGCTACGATTCGGCCCAACGCCTGTGGCTAACCGCCATGACTCAAAATAAGGAGCAGGCCCGCCATGACGTTAACGTCGGCGGGCTTTTTTGTTTCGGGGTGAATACAAGAGTGCAGAAAGCGCCGTTTCAGCCGTTCGACACAGCGCGTTTCAACCCGTAATAAGGAAAACAAAATGTTGAACAAGCGAATCAGTCTGATCGCACTGGGGATGTTGAGTGCTACACAGGCCATGGCTAACGACCAGGCCGAATCCAAGGGTTTCGTTGAAGACAGCAGCCTTAAAGTGCTGTTGCGCAACGCCTACATCAATCGTGATTACAAAGACGGTAACAAGGACAAGGCCGAATGGGGCCAAGCGGCCATCGGTACGTTCTCGTCGGGCTTCACCCAAGGCACCGTCGGTGTCGGTGTGGACGCTTTCGGTCTGTACGCATTGCGCCTGGACGGCGGCAAGGGCCGTAGCGGCGCTGGCGGCATCGACTTCTTCAAACAGGAAAATGACGGTCGTGCGAACCACGACATCGCCAAGGGCGGTGCTGCGGTCAAGTTTCGTGTATCCAACACCGTGTTGACCTATGGCGACCAGATGCCGGCCCTGCCGGTGCTGAGCTACGACAACGTGCGTCTGCTGCCGGAAAGCTATACCGGTACGTTGATCACTTCCCGTGAAATCCAAGGCCTGGAATTGAACGCCGGGCGTTTCACTGCCGAGTCGCGCAAAAGCGATGAAGGCCGTGACAGCGGCGGTCTGAAGTCGATCAACGTGTTGGGCGGCAGCTATCAGTTCACCGAACACTTCAAAGGCGCGCTGTACGCCTCCGACGTTGAGGACGTCTTGAAGAAACAGTACGTGAACGCCAACTACGTGATTCCGTTCAACAAGGATCAGTCGCTGACCCTGGATTTCAACGGCTATCGCACCAAGCTGGACAGCTCGTACGTACGCGAAAACACCGTACCGGGCGAAAGCATCGTCACCGGTCGCGACAACAAGATCTGGAGCCTGGCAGCCACCTTCGCCACCGGCCCGCACTCGTTCACCGTGGCGCACCAGCGTTCCACCGGCGACAGCAACCTCGGTTATGCCTACGGCGGCTACCAGAAAGATCAGGGCCGTGTCGGCGACGGTGGTAACTCCATCTATCTGGCCAACTCCTACTGGTCTGACTTCAACGCCGAAGACGAACGCAGCTGGCAGCTGGGTTACGGTCTGGACTTTGGTTCGTTCGGCGTTCCGGGTCTGAGCTACAACTTCGCTTACGTGCGCGGCGACAACATCACCACGTCCACCAGCGAAGGCGGCACCGAGCGCGAAATCTTCAACCAGTTCAAGTACGTCGTGCAGAGTGGCCCGGCCAAAGACCTGAGCGTGAAGTTGCGCAGCTCGATCCTGCGCGTGTCGCAGAAATCCAGCGAGTACAACGTCAGCGGTAACGAGCTGCGTGTATTCGTGGACTATCCGATCAACATCTTCTGATGATCGATCCGCTGTAAGAAAAATGAGAAAACCCCGATTCGATCGGGGTTTTTTTTCGCCGGTTCTTCAGCGAAAACCGCAAATAACCGGTGTTTTTGTCATGTAAAAGTAGTTTTTCAAGCGCTGCAGATTCCGTTTCAAGCAGTGCTTCAAATGCCTGAAATTCTTTCTCATGGACGCAAATTCTCCACCCAATAGATTAGGGCGTTCAACGCAGCGGAGAATTTGGTAATGATCGTTTTGAACAGAGAAGTGGGCGAATCGCTACGGCGCGACAAGTTTGTCAACGTCCAGGGTGGTGACTTCAATCTCTACGGTCATTTTGCCGACTTCGTCAGACTGACCAAAAGTTGGGAGAACATGGAGCCTGACAGCTATTACGGTCAGGCCGAAGCCGGCATGCGTTATCGTCGTTACAGCGACTTTGAATACAACCCGAAAACCCGCGAACTCAAGCAACTTGAGCATCGCGCTTATGTGCAATCGAAAGAGAACAACGCTTACGTCGGTGGCGTGGTGCGCCACTTCCAAGACTTTTCCGAAGAAGTGATCTCTTCCCCGGTGATGCGCAGCCTGATCGACACCGATTTCGAAGTGTACAAAAGTGTCCTGCCGGAAGAGTTGCACGATGAAATCTGGCAGTGCCAGATCCATCAGATCCGCATCGAGATCAAACCCGGCAAACAGCTGGAAATCACTCCTGAAGGTATTCATTGCGACGGCTATCCGTTCAGCGGTGTGCACTTCTGGGGCCGCAGTAACGTAGAGGGTGCCGAGAGTCGACTGTACGACATTCACGAGCATCAACTGGCGGCGACCACCTACGAGGAAATTCTCGATACCACCTTCTTCCTCGATCGCGACATGCGCCACTACGTGACCCCGGCGCGCAATACCCACACCCATGCCATGGCGTACCGGCAGATTCTGGCGATTTCCTTCTCGCGGCCCGGGACCGCTTTCGACATTGTTCGCTAATCAGATCACCCTAATCGACGGCGTCGAGTGCTCGACGCCAGTGGTACTGCGCCGCGCCACCGCCAAGGATGCGCAACGCATGGAGCGCTTCTTCCGCCAGTTCGACGAAGTGTCGTTCTGCGAATGGCAGGACGCCAAATGCCTGCGCGGCGTGTTGATCCAGAAAACCACCACGGCGTATCTGGCGTTCGATGTGGCTGGCGAGATCGTCGGCGCGGTGCTCGGCGGCATGCTCGGCAGTCGCGGCACGATCAATCATCTGGCCGTGAGCCCGCGCTACCGCAGCCAGGGCGTGGGCCAGCGTCTGGTTGAAGCAGCGTCGTCCGACATGAAACGGGTCGGGGTGCTGCGGATGTTTCTGTTCGTCGACGATGCTAACCTCGCGGGCAAGCGATTCTGGACTGCCCAGGGTTTTTGCGAGCCTCACGGCGAACGAACATTTGAGAGGGATCTATGAATGAAACGTCCGGCAGCGCGCCGCTGATGGCGACTCATCAGCCGTCGCGCACGTTTGCCGAAGCCAGCCCGGTGGTCGCCGGGTATTTCACCGTGTCGTTTGTCTTCGGGCTGATGGCGGTCAACGCCGGCCTGCCGATGTGGCTGCCAGTAGCGATGTGCTTGTTCGTCTATGCCGGCGCTTCGCAATTCGCCGCGCTGGCGCTGATCTCCAGCGGTGCGTCGCTGACCACCATTGTGCTGACCACGTTTCTGATCAATGCGCGGCACATGCTGATGTCGGTGTACATGGCCAAGGCGCTGCGCGCCCTTGGCTTGAGCCGCATGGAGCGCTGGGCTTACGCCGGTGGCCTGACGGATGAATCCTTCGCCTTTCATAGCGTCAAGCTCGGTACAGGCGCGCCGGTCAACGTGCGTTACCTGATCGGCTTCAACCTGTTCTGTCACACCTCGTGGGTGCTCGGCGGTTTGCTCGGTGCGGTCTGCGCGCAGTACGCGGCGCACTTGATCAAATATCAGCTCGACTACGCGCTGACGGCGATGATGCTCTACGTGCTGGTCTCGCTGTGCAACACGCGCAACAAACTGATCGCCGCCGCTGCCGCCGTGGTCTGCATGGGGGCGCTGAGCCTGATCGGCAGTTCGCCCTTCAACGTATTTATCGCCACGTTTGTGGGCTGCGGAGTGGGTGTATGCCTGACCAAACGTTCCTGATTCTGGTGGTGGTGCTGATGATGGCGGTGACATTCCTGCCGCGCGCCTTGCCGCTGCAGATCAACACCGACCACTGGCCGCCCTTCGTGGCACGGGCGCTGGAATATCTGCCGGTGGCGATCGTCGCTGCGATCAGCCTCACACCCCTGTTGATCAAGGACCGGCAGATCCAGCTCGATCGCCCGGAATTCTATGCCGCGATTCCGACGTTGCTATGTGCGTATTTCAGCAAAAACCTCTTTCTCAGTGTGGCGGTGGGGACGGCTGCGTACATTGCGCTCGGCTCGTTCATGTAGCGGCAGATCAACGACGTCGTTCAGCGCCTGGTGCGACAGCTCCGGATTGTTTACCGCCAGGCGCACTTCGAGGAAATCCTCGAAACCGGGAAAAATCGTCAGACCGTTCTTCTGCGCCGCTTCACGCGAGACCATGCCGACCGCATCCATCTGCGTGATCAACGACAGCGTCAGGGTTTCGCTGCAGGAATAGACCATGCGCTGGCCGTTCTCGTGATTGCCCAGCCCGGCGTCGAGAAACCGCAAGAAGCTGTGGGAATACGGACAATCTTCCGCAGGACGCACCTGAAACTTGTTGCCCAGCAAGGTCAGCGGATCGTTTTCCTGACCGCAATGCGCACCGACCACCTGCACCTGCACCTCTGGCAGCACGATGCTCGGCAGCCCCGGCCGCTGCGGGCCGATCAGCACGGCAAGGTCGAAATCTTCGTTCCTCAGCTTGCTGAGGTTTTCCATCGACTCGGCGTAGCTGAATTCCATCTGGTAATCGGGAAACACCTCAATCAGGCGTCCGATCATGCGTCGGTTGAAATCAGGCGACAGGGTGTTGTTCAACGCCACCTTCAACGTGCGCTGCCCGGGCACCTTCAGCGCCTCGACCTTTTCTTCCATCTGTCGCGTGGCGATCAACACTTTGTCGATGTAAGGCGTGAGCTCCGTACCTTGCGGCGTCAGCGTCAGGCCCTTGTTGGAGCGGCGAAACAAGCGGAAACCGAACTGCTCTTCGACCTTGTTCAACTGTGCGGCCAACGCCTGCACGGTCAGGCACGAATGCTCGGCTGCGGCCGACAACGAGCCGGTCTGCACGATGCGCATGAGGTTGCGTAAGGTTCTGCTATCCATGGGTAATGCCCTCTGAAGTGGGCTGGGTATTGTTGTTTACGAAACGACCGAAACGGCGCCATATGCCGGCTATATTCCTGCACCTGAGCATAGTTGTCGCGGATTTAGTAGCGAATTGATTTCCCCGCCGATGGCTGGAGGCTGACAGAGGATCGGGGTTTTTGGTGAAGTGGGGGTGATGAAGGTCAAAAAAGTGCGTGGTTTTGGTGCGCGGGGAGATTTTTTTCGAAGAGAAACAGCTTACATCTTCCTAGCTTTTTGCCTGCGTCATACGCAGATAGGTCTCAGGTAAAGTAACGATTCAGCTGATAGCGCCCAACAGTCAAAGGAGTTGAAATGGATGTCTGGCATGCGAGCCATGGTGGTAGATAACCACCTATCAACTTCGCATTGACCCACAAAGATCACTCCGAACACAACGCAGAGGTAGCGCTGATGTAGCTACAAAACCACGATGAGGTAATTGAAATGGCTGCACTACTGAAAACTACCGATGTGCGCTGCCGCATTGATGAGGATTTGAAAGCGCGTGCCACTGAAGTCTTGAACGCTTGCGGGCTGAGCATTAGCGACGCCATGCGACTTTTTCTGCGACAGGTTGTTGCTACTCAGGGGCTTCCCTTCGAGGTGCGAGTTCCATCGGAGAAGACGGCCCGCGCAATGATGGAAGCACGAGAAATCCGTCAGCGTTTCGACTCGATAGACGACATGCTAAGGAATGCTGATGGCGAAACAGGAGAAAACGCAAAAACGCGCTGATCGGCCTAAACAGTGTGCACAGACTTCTGAATTCAAGAAGTCTTGGGATCGTTTAGGGAGTCATTCAGAACTGTTTAAATAGCGCAGAAAAACATAAGCCGGCTTAACTCCGGCTTCTGAGCGTTTGAATATTACGATTCGTTCATTTGTGTATCAAAACGCTAAAAAATTACAGTTATGTACTAGTCTTCAGCTAAGACAAAAAATCAGGAGGCGTCTATGCCTACCTCATCCCCAGCTCTCACCCCACGCGAACAACTCGACGCCCCCGAAGCCGGCCGCGTTGCGCTGAAGTTCTTCTTCAACCTCATGGAGCACTGGGGGTGCAACGCCGAGCAACAACGCACCCTGCTCGGAGGAGTCGGCAACACCACGTTCTACAAATACAAACACCTGCCAAACATACGCCTGCCCCATGACACCCTTGAGCGCATCTCTTACCTGATGGGTATTCACAAGGCGTTGAGCATCATCTTCAGCAATAGTCGCGAGCGCGCCTACAAGTGGGTTAGCAGCCCGAACAACGCGGCACCGTTCAATGGCAAAACCGCGCTGGATTACATGCTGGCGGGCCGGGTGGTCGATATCGCCGATGTACGCCGCTACCTCGACGGAGTGCGCGGTTGAAAGCGCCGGCGCCGGTGGATGTGCCATGGCCGCGGGCGTATCGCATCGTCAACAGCAGCTTCCCGCCGATTGCGCTGTTCGAAGACGTCCTCGACCCCGAGGACCTCGAAGTTGCCTACGCCATCGAAGCGCTGACCAATGATCGCCTGATCGAACAGGCCGGCGTCCTTGCCCGCGTACGTCCCGAAGATCGTCTGTCCGGCCCCGGTTCCAGCCCGGTGATGGCCGCGTTCACTCACGTCGGCAAACGCAGCCGTTTCAGTGACGGCACCTTCGGCGTCTATTACGCCGCCAGCAGCCAGGCTGCGGCCATCGCCGAAAACTGTTTTCACCAGGAACGTTTTCTTGCCGCGACCCGGGAAGCCGATCTCGAATTGACCATGCGTACCTATATCAATCAGGTGACCAAGCCGCTGCATGATGTCCGCCATGGCTTTGATCACTTGCATCAGCCTGATCCTGAAGCCTATGGCCCATCACAGCTGTTCGCGCGGCAACTGCGCGACGCCGAGTCGTGGGGCTTGCTCTATAACAGCGTGAGGTTGCCTGGGCATGAATGCGTTGCAGCGTTCCGCCCGCCTGCGGTTTCGATTCCGAAGCAGGGCAAGCATTTGCGCTATGTCTGGAGCGCAAGTGAGGGCAGGATTTCGTTTGTGTTCGAGGTCAGTCAGGTCTGAATTATCGCTTTGACTTTGTCGAGTGTTGTGACAGGAATGACGCTGGATGGAATTCGCGAAGAGGGCGACAAGTTGTAAACGGCAAATTTACTGTCGATGACTTTGTCGGACATGAGTTTCAGAGATGGAAGAATTCTGGAATGAAAATGCTGATCCAGACCGCACGGCGAGATAGAGCTTCCATCAGTCTCGTAAAAGCGCCCCGCGGACTGGTTCATATCCGCTCCCACCAAAATCACCTTTGAAAAGCCTGCGTGATAGGCAAGTTGGAGTGCGAGATACAAGACTGTGCGGGCATCAAAAAAACCATGGGCCAGGTTTTTGCTGAATCCGATACTGCGGTTTCGACTACCCCAAACAGCTCGATTACGTACCAGATCCTGGTTGTTGCGCAGTAGCCATTCAGTCAAGGTTGGTTTGGGCGCTTTCTTGAGCAAATAGAGATCACCTGTCGGTTCAACAATCAGTTCCTGAGCCTGGTTAGCCCACACAGCTACACGCTGACTAGTGCGCATCGCATAGGCAAACAGTTCAGGTTGTTGTAGCGAAAAACTGGTATCGGTGCATGCGTAGAAGAACGGCTTTATGTCTGTTCCCATGAACATGGATATCGCACCGTTCACCGTGATCATCGGGATGTCGGCAAACTGTTCGATGGGAAAATCTTTCGCGGAGCTGCCCGAAACGATGATGAATGCAGCGCCGTGAGCAATGTTTCGACAGTCAGAAAAGTCCCTGATTTGCGAACGTGCGGAGCCGTTTGGCGTTTCTGATGTTGAGTTCATCGATGGTCTCTTGGTCCATGTCATGCATTCAGTCCGTTGTGCTGACGTGATGAAGCGGGATGACTCTTCCACAGCGCCGCGCTTTGTAAGGGAGTGTTGCGCTCGGCGTTAGTTCCCAATTGGCTGCGGGGCAGCCCATGCGTTGGCCAAGAACGCTCCAGTGGCTGGCGGGTTATCTGGATAGATGCAGGAGGGAAGTCGGGCATGTTTTCGGCAGGCCTGAAATGCAAGAAGCCCACGCATCAACGAGGGCTTCATATGAAGGTTTACATCAATGGTTTGTCTGGCGGCGCATCCATTACTTTCACCACATCATCGATCAGTGCCTTGCTTGGCTCCTGCAGATACTGCGAGGCATAAGCGTGAAGATCAGGATCGCGCGCGACTGAAACATGGTAAGCGAGGCGGTATACGCATTATTTATTACAACACGCTTGCTGAAGGCTCGATTTGGTTGCTCATTGCCTACACCAAGGCAAAGCTCGACAACTTGCCCGTAGCCTTCCTCAAGCAACTGAAGGAGGAAATCAGCAATGGTCGATGAACTGGAGCAATTCCAGCAGGACTTGCTGGAATCTGTACCAGATGAAGGCCGGAAAGGCCGCGCGCGTAACACAGGTGCCGCTCTCTGCGGCAGCTGAAGCGCGCGCCAAGGTGGGGGTTTCACAAAGTGCGTTCGCCAAACTGATCGGTGTAAGTCTGCGGACTTTGCAGGATTGGGAACAGGGGCGCAGGCAGCCGACGGGTGCTGCGCAGACTCTCTTGCGGGTCGGCAGTCAGCATCCTGAGGCGTTGCTGATTTGCATATTGCTTGATACCACAAAGGCCTTTGGCCTGACCTCTGCAATACAAAACGAAGCCCCTACATTTCTGCAGAGGCTTCGTTTTGTATGGCGTCAGCACTAAAATCGTAAAAAATGAATTCAGGTTGCGACTCTGTCATTTTTTGAAAAACGTGGTCTGTCCCCAATTCTGCTCACTCAGCTTTTTAACTGTGCCGGTACGGGCAGAGGGTAGAGCGACTTCGCCTGCGGAGGCTCCGAATGAGTCAATGAGACCGCTTATATAGCCGTTCAAAAACTCTTTTCTGTCGGTCAAAACTTTGCTTTCAGGCGCTTCCTGGTAATCCCAATCCACCCGCCAATATCGGCCTTCCTTCGATACCTGGATGATTGGGAGTGCTGGGTTTTTGGTCAGTTGGCGCATGTGTACTCCTGGCCGTTTGAGGGGCTGCAGGCAGTCTAAACCGGGCGCGGAAATACGTCATCTAGATGAGATTAAATCTCAGGTACAGGGTAGGCTTTTCAAAAAGAGTGATAAAGGTAATACGGCGCGGAAAAGGCTCTGGAAGCCCCGGTTTCTCTGGGGTTTCGATATCACATGGAAAAGTAATATGAAGTGATATGAAAAGTGATATTTACGTCAGCCCCCCGGTTTCATTGGGTTTCGTGATTGTGAAATATCACCTTATAAAAGAGTAATACGATTCTTTTATATCACTCGAATATCACCCTTTCCGAAAATCGCTCGAAGCCTTACAAAACGTGGCTTGCAGCGGAGTCTCAAAAGGCATATCACCTTTATTACTCTTTTTTCAGAGGGGCATACATTTTAGGCGCAACGCTACGACGAAGAGACCCGCACAGGAGGCGTCGTCAGCAGTCACTGCTATCTTCTGGGTTTAGGAGCTGCCGTGCCCGTTTGGCTGTCAGCATTGTTGCGAAATGCCCTGTGAATTTACCTGAAGCCGCAGAATGCAGAATGCCGAGTGATTCATGCGGTGGGTCGTGTCGCGTAGGTGTGGCAGCTGAAGAACTTGAGCAGGACAAGTTGTTCCAGGTTAATGACTAGATGGGGAGATGGTCTTGAAGTTTTAGACTCGTCATCGGGAGCAATTGCTTCACAAAAAAGCCGCCCTATTGGGTGGCTATTTATTCTTTTTTAAAGCTCTTGATTAGTTTAACGAGCTCTTGGAAAAATGCGGCGAGCGTTCCGTAATCCTCCGTATGATCCTTTTCTGGATTTTCTCTGCCCATCTTTTCAAAGTTCGTGACTAGTCGTGCGATTGTTATAAACAAAATAATCGCAATGGCCGAAGAGAAAGATGCTGGGATGAGAGGAGCCAATATTTTAACGTAAAACGTCTCTTTATTCGCCTCAGCGGACGGAGGGGTACGATCTTCTTTGATAGGAGACGTCTTGGCCTTCGTGTTTTTCTTCTCGGAAGTCAAGGCTGCGACAGGAGGAACTGCCGCTTGGGCTGCCGCGATTGCGATTTCTTTATTTTTTTGATCATCCAAACCGTCTAGAAAGTGCTTCCCAACCCACATCGAGAAGCTCAAGCAACAGGCTGCGGCAATTGTCAGAAACACCAGAGCCCACGTTGCGAAGTAACGACTGTATGTTTTCCGCCTAATGGATTCGTCAATGAGCCGAGACTCAGCATCATTGGTCTGATTCGGCGAGGCAAATTTTGGACCCGCGAGATCAATGGCGCCAAAATTTGGCGCTTCTTCGGTCATCCGATGAGCCCCAGGTTTTTCAGCCTGTAGGACATCGCAGCATTAGAAACTCCAAACGCCTCGGACATTTGAGGCACCGAGCTAGCGCCTGCAAAGAGTTCGCGAACCTTCTGTTCTGGCATCACAAGCTCAGCAGCGAAAGCGTTGGCTGCTCTTTCAATCGGATTGTAATTCCCGAAAGTCGTATCCCGTTGCTGTGGAGTTGCCTCGTTTACATGGCCAAGTAATACATGGCCAAGTTCGTGAGCTAGAGTAAAGCGATTACGATAAACGATCTCGCTATCATTATAATCGCAATAGAAAACCTGTCCCTCTGGTGTGTTGATGAGGGAAGCTCGACCACTTACATCAAGTTCGAACGGGCTTAATGCTCGAACGCGAATAGGGATATTTTTGTCAGCACCTGTGGTTTCGTCTCTTTTGAAGACGACCAAACTGGTGGCGATAATTTCTGGATTGACAGGCAGGGCGCCATTCCAAGCGATCTGGAGCGCTTGCTTCGCGACCTCAATCGCGTTCTGCATGGATGTGATCATTTTGCCCTCCTTTTACTCGCTCCATTGACCTATCGAGCGGCGCGCGAGTATATCCGCATTAACAATGACATTAGTACCGGTTATCACAATATTTTTGTTGATACAACAAAATTCGATACTGTTCATTCGTACAGTATACGCGTTTTTTTCCCTTGATGCCACTTGCGACGGAAGAATTATAGGCATGGACGATCTTGTTGACAGAGGCTTCCAGCACCTATTCGCTTCCCTAGCCCTAGCCCTAGCCCTAGCCCTAGCCCTAGCCCTAGCCCTAGCCCTAGCCCTCTGCCGCGTTGTCTAGAGTCCGGAACTGGTCCTTGAGGCCGCCGCGCTTGGCTCCACCGGTCAGTGGCCTACACAAATCCTTCTACTCGATGTGGTCTTCGCGCTGATGCTGGCCTACATATAAGGCAAATTGCAGAAAAGCATTCATGGATTCCAGCAAGTATTCCAATGTCGCTCGAAGGTCAGAATTTTGGCCCTTATTCAAATGACCAACCAGATCCATCATGACCTTCTTTTCCTTCTCGACTTTTTTATGGTCCGGTTCAAGCTCGTGGGCCATAGCATTGCGGAGGAGGTTGAGATGTTTGGCGAGCGTCCACAGCGTCTCACTGTACTCATTGAGTACCGTCGGGCACATCGCCCTAGCGAGGCGGACTACTTGATTGAATTGAAATCTCGCACCCAGCAAGTGTTCAGGATGGGGTACGCAGCTAGCACAAAAATCCCGTAAGGCTGCTTCGAGCAAGAGATGGGTTTTCAGAATCAGTGACTCATCGTCGAGGCCGGGAGGGAAGTGCCTGTCGAATAAATCGCCGTGCTTTTTGATGAAATCACGGGGAAATGGATTTGCTACGTTGTCATCTCCCACGTCGCGCCATCCTTGTTGTTACGTGCACTGTTACGTGGAGAGATAAAAAAAAGGCCTGCATCGCTGCAAGCCTTTGTTTTGTATGGTGCCGGCACCAGGAGTCGAACCCGGGACCTACTGATTACAAGTCAGTTGCTCTACCAACTGAGCTATACCGGCGTGTGGGCGACGATTATAGCGATTGGGTTGATCCTGTAAACCCCTGAATTCAGACTATTTTTGCATTCCCGGAAAATCAGGCCCTGCGCAAATTTATACGCAGCTTTTGTACCTCACGTGCAGTGAGGCATCTATGCAGGGCGTACAGTTGAGTCTGGGCTTGCGGGACCCCGCAATTATTCACTCGGCTAGCCCAATATTCGTCGGTTATGTCGTTTTGATTGGCAGCTTATGCACAACTGAGGGGCGCGGATACTGGCTTATGCGAGGTGTTGTGAACCCATTCTCATCTTGTTCGCAAATCCCTGTTTTACAGGTTTTTTATTCATGTGAACAAAAAATGACCAGTGTTGTTAACGCGACGAAACAGGCGCAGATATTGGATCCACGGCAAATCCATCAACAGAGTTATCCACAGGCTGTAACGTTTTAAGCGCGTTCGGCGAGCAGCAGTAGGTTACGCGGTGTGAGTGAGGTGTCGCAAAAGGTGCCGAGGCGTACGACGTATCCCTGTTCTGCGAGGAAAAGCGCCCGATCCAGATTCAGCCAGAGCTCCAGCGGTCGGCGGAACAATCCGCGAAGCAATTCCAGGTTGCGAACTTCGGCCAACCGCTGCCAACCGGCTGTTTCGAGTGCGGGCCAATCTGGCTCGCCGATTGTGGATAACTCTTTGAGCACAGCCAGATCGCGACAGTAATCGGCGAACGGTTTGTCCAGCCAGGCGCTGGGCAGGGAGGGCGTTGGCAGGTATTCATCGACGCCGCGCACTTGCCGTTGCAGCAGGTCAAAAGCCAGGCGACGAGCCATCGATGTGTCACGCTGGCGCCGGACGCGCGCACCGGCGGTGACGGTTTCGTTCATCGGCAGCGCCAGATCTTCCAGCGAGAGCTGTAGAAGCGATGCCGATCCTGCGCAGGACAAGGCCTGGTATTCGTTACGACTGATGCGGTTGTAACAGCACGGTGCGATCGCCATTTGCTGGCAGCCGGCAGCACTGGCCAAATGCATCAAGCGCACGTGCAGATCACCGCATGCGTGGAGGGCGACGGGGGTGTGGGCGGCGTTCAATACGGCCGGGGCGTCTGCCGCGAGTACATCCTGTTCGACATGCAGGGCGTGCAAGTGATGACGCTGACTCAGTGCCTGACCGCTGGCGACCAATAAAGGATCGTATTCAACGCAAGTCAGTTGCTGCCCCGACCCCATTAAGCGCCGTCCCAAGTGCCCTTTGCCTGAACACCAATCCAACCAATGCGTCGGTGGCGAAGCGAAAGACAAACGACTGGCAAACGCTTCAATCTGCTGCCACTTGCGCCCGGGCACATCGACATTCAAGCGATGCCCGGCAGCCTCAAGCGCATGCCCCGGAAACTCACCGACCGTACTCAACTCTGCCGACAACTTCGCCAATGAAGCGAACGGCTCTGGCGCATCGACAAGATCAGCAGGATGGTTATGCGCGCGTTCTGCATCTTCCAGCGACCGCCCGCGTAGCCACGCAGACAACTCCGGGTAGGACGCTTCCCATGGAAGTTGTAGGTGAGTGAACGGTCGAGGTTTCCACAGCGCCTGATGCTCAATCAGAAAAGCATCCAGCGCCGTGAAACGGGCGAGTAGGGCCTCGCCCGTCAGCACGTGGGAAGTATCAGCGGCCTTGGCAGGCATCGACGCGCAGCCAGCGTTCCAGCAGCTTGAAGCCGCGAACCAGCACGTAAGCCATGACTAGGTAGAACACACCGGCGGCGAAGAAGATCTCCACCGGCAGATAAGTGCGGGCGATGATCGTGCGTGCCATGCCGGTCAGTTCCAGCAGGGTCACGGTGCTGGCCAGGGCGCTGGCCTTGAGCATCAGGATCACTTCGTTGCTGTAGGCCGGCAAGCCGATGCGCGCAGCACGCGGGAGGATGATGTAGAACATCGCTTTCGGTCTGGACATGCCCAACGCTCGCGCGGCTTCAATTTCGCCCGGTGGAATCGCCTGAATGGCACCGCGCAGAATCTCGGCGATGTACGCCGCTGTGTGCAAGGTCATGGTCACGGTCGCGCACCAGAACGGATCGCGCAGGTAGGGCCACAACGCGCTTTCACGTACGGCGTCGAACTGCGCCAGGCCGTAATAGACCAGGAACAGCTGCACCAGCAACGGCGTGCCCCGGAAAAAGAAGATGTAGGCGTAAGGCAGCGAGCGCACGTACCACAGCTTCGAAGATCGGGCGATGCCCAGCGGAATCGCGAGCAGCAGGCCGGCGATGACCGCGATGGCGACCAGTTCCAGCGTCAGGGTCGCGCCCTGTGCCAGTTTTGGCAGCCACTTGATGATGACTTCCCAGTTCATTGCGCGCTCCTCGCAAAGCCGCGGGCGGCGCGTTTTTCCAGGAAGTGCATGCCGGTCATCGCCAGCACTGTCAGGCCGAGGTACATGATCGCCGCGACCATATAGAAGGTGAACGGTTGTTTTGACACGGTCACACCGATCTGCGCGTGACGCATGATTTCTTCCAGACCGATGACCGATACCAGCGCGGTGTCTTTCATCAGAATCATGAACAGGTTGCCCAGGCCCGGCAGGGCGATGCGCCACATCTGCGGCATGATCAGCCGGGTGAAAATCCGCCATTTCGACAGGCCCAGGGCCTGGCCGGCTTCACGGTGGCCCTTGGGAATGGCCAGCAGGGCGCCACGAAACACTTCCGTGGCGTAGGCGCCGAAGCACAGGCCCAGTGCGATCACACCAGCGGCAAAGGCGTTGAGTTGCAGGTCGGGGTTGCCGAAGTACTCACCGAGGGCGCGCATCAGGTTGACCGTACCGAAGTAGATCAACAGCACCCAGAGCAATTCCGGGACGCCGCGCACCAGTGTCGAGTAGGTACCGCCAAGCCATTGCAGCGGCTTGTACGGGGAAGTCTTGGCCAAGGCGCCGAGCAGGCCGAGCACCAGGCCCAGGCACAGGGCGGTGAGGGCCAGTTGGACGGTCATCAGCGCACCAGCGGCGAGCGCCGGGCCGAATCCGTAGAGGTCGATAATCATGGGTTTCTGTTCAAATTGCGGCAGGCAAAGTCGGGAGCCGGTGCCGCTTGATCGCGGCGCCGGTCCCACAGGTCAGATCAATAGATGCTGAACGGGAAGTACTTGTCGTTGATTTTCTTGTAGGTACCGTCAGCGACGATTTCCTTCAGCGCGGCGTTCAGCTTGTTGCGCAGTTCGTTGTCACCCTTGCGCACGGCGATACCGATCTTGTCGCTTTCCACTACCGGGTCGCCCTTGAACTCGTAGTTCTTGCCAGCGTCGGTTTTCAGCCAGTCATAGTTGGCGTACTTGTCGGCGAGGATCGCGTCGACACGACCGGAGGTCAGGTCGAGGTAGGCGTTTTCCTGGGTGTCGTAGAGGCTGACCTTGATATCGTCACCGTAGGTGTCTTCCAGCCAGGTGCCGGCCAGCGTTGCGCGCTGGGTGCCGATGGTCTTGCCCTTGAGCGAGTCCTTGTCGGTTTTGAAGTCGACGTTTTTCGGCGCGATGAACTGCAATTTGTTCGAGTAGTACGGGTCGGTGAAGTCCACCGCGGCTTTGCGCTCTTCGGTGATCGACAGCGAGGAGATCAGGAAGTCGAACTTCTCGGCGTTCAGCGCCGGAATGATGCCGTCCCAGTCGGAAGTGACGACGGAACATTCGGCTTTCATCTTCGCGCACAGGGCGTCGCCGATTTCCTTGTCGAAGCCGACCACTTGGCCGCTGGCGTCTTTATTGTTGAACGGCGGGTAGGCCGCTTCGATGCCCATCTTCAGGGTTTCAGCCATGGCACCGGCGCTGAACGCGAGGGTGACGGCGGCGGCCAGGAAGACCTTTTTGAAATTCTGCATGCATGTTGCTCCGTTAGCGGTTGCTGGACATGAATTGTTTGCAGCGCGCCGAAAGCGGGTTGTCGAACACCTGCTGTGGCGATCCTTGCTCTTCTATAAGGCCCTGATGAAGGAACACCACTTCGCTGGAGACCTGGCGGGCGAAGCCCATTTCGTGGGTCACGAGCAGCATGGTGCGACCTTCTTCGGCCAATGCGCGGATGACACTAAGTACTTCCTGAACCATTTCCGGGTCAAGCGCGGAGGTCGGTTCGTCGAACAGGATCACTTTCGGCTGCATTGCCAGCGTGCGGGCGATGGCTGCGCGTTGTTGCTGACCGCCCGACAATTGCGCCGGGTAGGCGTGGCGCTTGTCGGCGATGCCGACCTTGGCCAGCAACGCTTCGGCGACTTCGATGGCCTCGGCCTTGCTCTGGCCGAGCACGCGGCGCGGGGCTTCGATGACGTTGTCGAGCACGCTCATGTGCGGCCACAGATTAAAGTTTTGAAATACAAAACCAATCTCCGAGCGCAGGCGGTTGATCTGTTTGCCGTCAGCGGCGACCAGTTCGCCGTTCTTCGCGGCTTTGAGCTTGAGTTCTTCACCGGCCACCAGGATCTGGCCCTGGTGCGGGTTTTCCAGCAGGTTGATGCAGCGCAGGAACGTGGACTTGCCGGAACCGGAAGAGCCGAGGATCGAGATCACGTCGCCGTCGCGGGCGGTCAGCGAGATGCCTTTGAGCACCTCCAGCTGTCCGTAGCGTTTGTGCAAGTTGCGGATTTCCAGCGCGGGCGTGGCCTCAGCCATGTGCGTTCCTCATATATGTTGCGCTCCTGCTGTTGGCGGGCCTTCCTGGCGAGGCGGCCAAGCTAGCATAGCGTTTCAATGGCAGCCAACAGCGCTACGAGCGGTAAACGGGTGGCATGTGGCGGGTTGTCGCATCGGCGCAGCAGACTGTCGCCCCATCAACAACCGAACGGGTGTTTGATCGTGCAAACCCGTGGGTGCCGCGTAAAAAAAGGCGCGATGTTGCCAGCTTTGGCGGGGTGTTGGAAGCGCTATCCAGCCGAACGTTCCTTATTCGCCCTTTTTCTGTGCGCCGCACACTTTTTCTGTGTGTTTCTGGTGCGCGGATTCGTTATGAAAGTGAGTCGCCGGGTAACGTTCTGGCGAATAGCCATTAAACTCAAGGACTTGCACCGGATGCCGGAGCCCCCGGTCCTCAAGGACTTGAAACATTTTGGCGCAAATATTGCGTGCAGAATAAGGAACAGGCCGTTGGATTCTTTTTACGAGAAAGAATTTACAGACGCGCCGGACGCACTCGCTTTCCTTGCAAAGGTAGTCTCTATGAGCAGTACCCCAAGCTCCACTGGCCTCGAACAGGGGCTCAAACCGCGTCATGTGACCATGTTGTCGATCGCCGGTGTGATCGGCGCCGGTCTGTTCGTCGGCTCCGGCCACGCCATCGCTGCCGCCGGCCCGGCCGTGCTGCTGGCCTACGCCGCTGCCGGTACTCTGGTGGTGCTGGTGATGCGCATGCTCGGCGAGATGGCCGTGGCTTCGCCGGACACCGGTTCGTTCTCGACTTACGCTGATCGCGCGATCGGTCACTGGGCCGGATTCACCATCGGCTGGCTGTACTGGTGGTTCTGGGTGTTGGTGATTCCGCTGGAAGCCAACGCCGCCGCGACCATCCTGCATGCGTGGTTCCCGGGTGTCGACATTTGGGCTTTCGCGCTGGTGATCACCATGCTGCTGACCGTGACCAACCTGTTCAGCGTGAAGAATTACGGTGAGTTCGAGTTCTGGTTCGCCCTGATCAAGGTGCTTGCGATCATCAGCTTCATCGGCCTCGGCCTTGCAGCGATTTTCGGCTTCCTGCCGACCAGCCAGGTCAGTGGCGTTTCGCACCTGTTCGACAGCGGCGGCTTTCTGCCCAATGGCATGGGTGCTGTGCTGGGCGCGATCCTGACCACCATGTTCTCGTTCATGGGGACCGAAATCGTCACCATCGCGGCGGCGGAATCGAAAGACCCGGGCAAGCAGATTTCCAAGGCGACCAATTCGGTGATCTGGCGGATCGGCCTGTTCTATCTGGTGTCGATTTTCATCGTGGTTGCGCTGGTGCCGTGGAACGATTCTACCTTGGCCAACCTCGGTTCCTACCAGACCGTACTTGAGCGCATGGGCATTCCCAACGCCAAGATGATCGTCGACATCGTCGTACTGGTCGCAGTGACCAGTTGCCTGAACTCGGCGCTGTACACCTCGTCGCGCATGCTGTTCTCCCTCGGCAAGCGCGGTGACGCCCCGGCCATGTCGACCCGCACCAACAAGAGCGGTACGCCTTACTGGGCGGTGATGTTGTCGACCGGCGCAGCGTTTCTCTGCACCTTCGCCAACTATGTGGCTCCGGCCGCGGTGTTTGAATTCCTCCTGGCCAGCTCCGGCGCCATCGCCCTGCTGGTGTACCTGGTGATCGCCTTCTCGCAACTGCGCATGCGGAAACAGCGCATGGCGCGCGGCGAGAAAATCGTCTTCAGCATGTGGCTGTTCCCCGGGCTGACCTGGGCGGTGATCATCTTCATCGTCGCCGCGCTGACCATCATGCTGTTCCAGGAAGCCCACCGCGTGGAGATCCTTGCCACGGGCCTGCTGAGCCTGATGGTGGTAGCCGCTGGTCTGCTGGTGTCGCGCCGTCGCAAGCTGGAGAAGCGTGGTGCGGTGGTGTTGAACTGAGTCGTAACGCGTGATGTAAAAACGGCCGCTGTCAGGGATGACTAGCGGCCTTTTTTTGTTTCTGAGAAGGGCTTATTCGCTCTTGTCTTCCTGGGGCTCTACCGACTTGCCATAAGCATCCAGCGCCACGCCGAAATCCGTAATGAACTGCGGCTCGCTCAGCCAGGCCTGGGCCTGTTCGATGGTCATGCCGTCGGCCCACATGCGGTAGTCGATGAGCATATCGGCGGCCAGGTGGGTGGCGGCCATGCCTTCGTTGTCGGCGTTTTCCATGTCGAGCAGTTCGGGGTGGTCGACGATGATGAAGGCCAGTTCGCGCAGCAGCGTCAGCAGCATTTCGTTGCGGCTGACGGCTTCGGCGTCGCGCATTTTGCTGAACATCGCCAGGGTGTATTCCGGGATCGGCTCGGCGAGGTGGCCGAGCTCTTCGTCCTGATCCAGCGGTTTGCGCCCGACCATACGGATCTGTTTGGCTTTGGCCTTGGCGCGTTTGGCGCGTTTCTGTTGCTTGTTCAGGGATGCCATGTGAGCTCAGTTCTTCTGTTGGGTTTGTGCAGCGATCGCGTCGGATGCCGCTACATAGTCAGCCTGGAAGGCCGGGGATTCGATCCACGCCAGTGCGCCAGCCTCGTCGGTTTCCTGCGACCACTGGCGATACTCGATCAGCGCGGCGAGGATGAAATCCATCGCGCCTTCCTCACCCTCCTGCTCATAGACCAGTTCCAGCAGCGGATCTTCAAGGAACGCGGTGCACATGGCCTGTTGGCTGATCTTCTCGGCGTCGATCATTTTCTTGAACAGCTCGGTCAGGTCCACCGATTCGAAATCGATGCGGTCGTCGTTCGGGTCCAGCTCGACCGGCGCTTCGGCGCGCTTGGTGCGGTTCTGCTTGGCCTTGGCTTTGGCCCGGGTGGCGCGTTTTTGCTGCTTGTTGGCGGAGGCCATGATGTGTTCCGTCGTGCGTTGAGAGGGGCTCAGCTGCGTGGCACTTGTCGGCCGGGTGTATCGGCGGCCAGTGCGCCGGTCTGCAGCCAGGTCAGAGCAATGGGCCATAGTGTGGCTTGGTATGCGCTGCGAAAAAAGCCGAAATGTCCGACTTGTCGTTCGCCGATGTCCTGCGGCGCAATGCGCAGATGGGTTTTTGCCGCGTTGCTGAAGTAGCCGAGCAGGCGTTCGATCGCCGGGATCGTTCCGTAAGGATCATCGCTGAGGCTGATGGCAAGGGTCTGCGCGCGGACGCCATCGAAGGGCAGGGCGCCCGCCTTTTTCATCAGCACACGACAGCTTGGACGATCCTCGTACCGTGCAGTGGGTGTGCTCCAGTCGCAGACTACGCCGGTTGGCGTGTCCTCCAGCCAGCCGATCCGCTTGCCTGGAAAATAGCCGCAGAGCAGCGCCATCAAAGGCATGACCACATGCCACTTGCCGAACATCCGCCAGCGCTGTTCGGAAGCATAATCGCGCCAATAAGCGAACTGCGCACCGACGGTTACCAACCGTCGGATCACCTTGCCCGACTCCGCCAAGCCCGCCGCGCAACCGCCGAAACTATGGGCGACCACATCGATTGGCTGACCGGGAAACTCCCGCTGCGCGCGTTTGAGCATCGCTTCGAAATCCAGAGCGCCCCAGTCAGTCCACGAAGCGCGCAGCCCTTTGATCGATTCGCTGCGTGATTCGCCAATGCCCCGGTAATCGTAGGTCATCACATCGCAGCCATGGCTGAACAGGTAGGCCGCGAACCGTGAATAGTGCCGACAGCGCACCGAGGTGGCGGCGTTGATGATGACTACCGGGCGCTGAGGATCGGGCGAACTGTGGCGCCAGGTGAAGCCGCCGAGTGCGTAGCCGTCGTCGGCAGTTTCCTTGAAGGACGTGCCTTCAGCTGCAGTCAAAACTGGTTGGCTCAACTCTGCGTCTTCCAACTCGAATGGGGGCTTGCTGCCTATGGCGCTTGACCTCGGCGGTTAGGTGCCAACCATAGTCGCCGCGCTGATCAAGAACAATCCGGCTGGTTCATTCACTGGATTGAATGAGCATGCGTTCTTCGATCAACGCCTGTTCGCGGTTGAGTTCAGCACGTAACTCTTCTTCGCTCGGCAGTATCGTCTTGTAGCTGCTGGCGAACAGTTGCTCATTGCCTTTGAGCATGGAATAGCGCGCCACCGAGTCATTGCTTTCCGCGCTCAGAATGATACCGACGGTTGGCTTGTCACCTTCGCTGCGCTTGAGCTCGTCGTACATGCGCACATACATGTCCATCTGCCCGACATCGCGGGCGCTGAGCTTGCCGCGTTTCAGGTCGATGATGACGAAGCACTTGAGCAGGTAGTTGTAGAACACCAGATCGATATAGAGGTCGACGCCGTCAGTGCTGATGCGTTGTTGGCGGGCGACAAAGGAAAAGCCTTTGCCAAGTTCAAGCAGAAAGCTTTGCAAGTGATCGATGAGGGCTTGTTCGAGTCCGCTTTCCCTGACTTTGCCTGCCGAGGGCAGGCCGAGGAATTCGAGCATGACCGGATCGCGAATGAATTCCCGCGGATTGCATTTCATCGCGTCGATGTTGGTCGTGGCTTCCTCCACCACCTCGGCTTTGTCCTGACTCATCAGCAGGCGCTCGTAGTAGAGCGTCAGGATCTGACGATCAAGGGCGCGGCTTGACCAGTTGAGGTCGGCGCATTCGTTCATGTACCACAGGCGCGCTTTCTCGTTCTCGACGCGTAGCAGGCGGCGGTAGTGGGTCCAGCTCAATTCGGAACGCACTGCGTTCCAAATTGGAAAAGACTGATAAAAGCTACGCATATATCGCAGATTGCGCTCATCAAATCCCTTCCCGAATTGCCCCGTTAGATCCTTCGCCAGCAGCGCGAGCAACTGCTGGCCATAACCCGCACGCTGAGCGCCTTTCTGTTCGAAATCGACGATATGCCGGCCGATTTGCCAACAGGTCTGCACCTGAATCGTATCGACCGCGCGTAGCACTTTTTGCCGCGCCTGGCGAATCAGCTCGCCCAGTTCGCCCAGCAGTGAATCGATTTTATGGTCTTGCGTATTAGCAGATTTGAGCTGGCTCATCGGGTCTTCCGCATTCTGGAAACAGAGACGCAAGCATGCCGGGGAAGGCGGCGCAGGTATGTCGGGCGAACCTGCGAGTTCGGAAGGAAGGGTGGGACAGGCGTTGCAGGACATTGCCACCGGAAGGCGCGTAACAGGGTAAATGTCCGTAGTCCATTTCGTACTTTTGCCCAGTCAATCGCCGCAGAGTTGGCAGCGCTGCGGTGAGCGATCTGGTGTTGCGCTGGAATGAAAGAACAGGCAGGTAAGAGGCTGCTTCAAAAAAGCGCCCCAGTTGCATCATCGCGAGCGCTTGCCCTTCGGCCTCTGCTCACGCACCCGCCCTTTGCGATAAATCCACAGCCCGAACACACCGATGGCCAACATGAACGCGGTCCAGAAGCTCTGCCACATGAACTCGAACCAGTATCGCCGAGGTTGCAGTGCCAAGGTGTAGGTGCTGCGCGGTCCGCGATTGTTGGTGGTGATGGAACCGCTGATCCAGCTTTCGATAAGCATGTAGATCGAAAGACACACGGCTAAGGCAATCAGCACGCCAGCGAGCACCGTCAGCCAGAATGTCCAGTGGCTCGGGCGATACGGCGGGGGATGCGGCAAGCGAATACGGGTTCTTTTCTGATTCATAAGCGAGGCTCGCGCAAGTCGGTCAGGAAACTGCCAGCTCTTGCAGCTGTTCAGTCGGCATCTGCCGCGGGCTCGTCGGGCGTGCGGCAAGGTGGGCGCATTCGGCGATCACCTTGAGAATGCCGATCACCGCCGGGGTCAGCGCAGTGCCGAGGCAGATGCGCACGCCTGTGGAAGCCTGGCCATCGGCGAAAAAGATCCCGCTGCCAGCCACGTGGCAACCACGCTCCGTGGCCAATTGCTGCAGCGCCGGCATGTCGGTGTGTGCAGGCATTTCGATCCAGTGGATGAAGCCGCCGCGCGGTGGCACATAGACGGTCCCTAACGGGAAATCCGTGCGCACCAGCGCTTCGACAAAACTCGCCAGCGAGGACAGTTGCGATCTCAATCTGGCGCAGTGTTCGTCCATGTAGCCACGGCCGATAAATTCATTGAGGACGTTTTGCGCAAGGCTGGAAACGGCCAGGTTGCGCGAAAACATCTGCGCGAGGATGGCATTGCGGTATTTGCCGGCCAGACACCAGCCGACGCGATAACCCGGCGCGATGGTTTTGGAAAAGGACGAGCAGTAGATCGTCTGGCCGCTGCTGTCGTAGCTCTTGAGGGCGCGCGGCCGATCAGCTTCGGGCACCAGGTCGAAGAAGATGTCGTCTTCGATGATCGGCACATCCGCTTCCCGGGCGATCCTTGAAAGTCGCGCGCGCGCTTCGTCGGGCATGATGAAACCACGCGGATTCTGCAGCGTCGGGTTGAGAAAAATCACCGCGACCTTTTTTTGCTTCAGGGCTTCTTCCAGATGATCGACATCCAGGCCCGTGCGGCCGTCGGTGCGGATCGGCAGGGCGCGCATGCCCAGGCGTTCGATGGTCTGCAGGATGCCGTAATAGGTCGGGGTTTCGATGGCGACTGTAGCGCCTTTCGACGCGACTGCTTCGAGGGCGAGTTCCAGAGCGATGGTGTCGCCCGATGTCACCAGAATGTCGTCCGGCCCGCATACCACTCCGCGAGTCAGCATCAGGCCGGCAATACGCCTTCGCAGCGCGGGAAGGCCGGGTGGCGCGACCAGACCGCTCAGCGCGTTGTCGGTCCTGGCGGCCAACACCGAGAGGCATTTGTTGAGCAACACGTTGGGCGTGAGATCGCTGTGCAGGACGGCCGAATTCAGCGATGCGGTGGTGCGCGAGGCCGCCTCGGAGAGCATCGCAACCACCGCATGATTGACGTTGACGGTGACACTGGAAAAGTCGAAAGCGCCGGACGGTTTTGCCCGCCCCGATGCCGAGACGAAGTAGCCGACGCGCGGTACCGTCGAGACGTAGGCGTCGGCCTCGAGATCGGCCAGCGCCCGCTGCACCGTGGTGATGCTGGTCTCGAACATCCGCGCCAGAACGCGGATTGACGGCAGTTTCGCTTCGGCCGCCAGGTCACCGCTGTCGATCTGGCGAATAATCCAGTCCTTGACTATCCGCCAGCGCTTGTCCGGCAAATCAAACCTGTCCATAAGTTCTCTGTGATGATTCGAAACAATTCACAGAAAGTAGAGCAAAACGATCCCCGTTGCAGCAACTATGACGATGTTCAGCGCCACCAGACCGAAGGCGAAGCGGATCAGGCTGTTTTCTTCCTGGCGGTTGGCCCCGGCAAGTCCGGTGATCAACGACAGAATCGACAGCGAGCCAAGTGCGCCATGGCCGGCGGCGCTGTTGACCATTGCCGCCAGCCACGCCCCGTGTTCGCTGCTCAGCGCGGCAATGGACGGCATCACCAGCGTGTTGCCGCCGACGTTGGAGCCGGTGACATAGCCGGCAATCCCTGCCAGCAGGGCGATCGTCGGTGCCAGCGAAATACCCGACATGGATTGCAACGCGCTTTGCGCCTCGACGAGGAATCCAGCGTTGACCATCACCTGAGACAGCAGCAGGAACAGGAAGATTGTCGTGACCGGAAACTTCGCCCGGTTGAACAGCGCTGGCCACGGGAAACCCGCGCCCGCGGTTTGCCTGAACGCCATCAGCACGGTCACGATCAGCAGCGCCAGCCCTGGAGACGCCAGCGGCTTCCATGAAACGTGTTCGCCCCTGATGACCCACAGGCCATCCCAACCCGACAGCACGAACAGTCCGCGCGACGCCACAATCACTCCCAGCAAGGCCAGATAAGGCCATGCCGCGCTCGGCCAGCGCACCAGTTTTTTCCGTTGCGCCCAGGAGATGCCCAGGCCGACGCAAGCCACGGCCAGCCCGGCCAGCACACCGGAGACTTCCGGGCCGACCCACAGGTTGATGGAAAACAGCACGGCAACGAACAGGGCGGTCACGACAAGCAGCCCCAGCCACGCTGTGATCCTGCGGATGCCGGCCTGCCACAAGGCCAGCGACGCCAGGCAGAGGAACACCGGCGCGCTGATCAGCGCCGAATGGCTACCGAGGGTTTGCGCCGGCAGGTGCGCCAGCAGGGCGCCGATTACCGTCGCCAGACCCAGCGTGCCCCACGGCATGATCACCATGCCGGCGAGGGCGATTTTCATCCCCGACTGGCGAGTGAAAAGCCCCATCAGCAGCGGCACCGTGGCGATCAGCGAAACGCCGAAGCCGGTCATCGCTTCCAGCAGCGGCGCCAGACCCAGCACGATGAAAATCACCTGCGCCGGGGGTGTCCAGCCGAGTTCCTTGACCCACGCGCCGATGGCCTGTGGCGCGCCGCCGCGCTCGACCAGAATGACGAAGGCCAGCCCTGGGACGATGACGCACGCGGTGCTGAGAAACAGGATCGTGGTGTCCTGAAAAATCGCCGAGGAGATCGCCGCCGACACCGGCCCGGCAGCGCCCAGCGCCCACAGCACCAGCACCAGCACCACACCGGCCAGCGCGGCCTGTACCGGCGGACGCCGGAGGATCAGGATCAGCGCGATCACCAGCGCGATCGGTGACATTTGCAGCAAGAGAGAGCTCATAGCGGTTTCCTTGGCTTAATCGTGCGTCTGTCCGCTGTACTCGGTCGCCCGCATGGACGCGCGCTGGCAGAACGTCTGATACCACTCGCTCAGGCGTGCTTGCGCCGAGAAGTCCGAGAGTTGACGGAAAGCGATCCAGTCCAGCGCGGTCGCCAAGGCGATGTGGCCAACGGTGATCGGGCCATTGAGGTCGACGTGCTCTTCGATGAAGCGATACGCCTCCTTGAGTTTGTAGGCCTGGCCGTCCG
Organism: Pseudomonas sp. Leaf434; assembly: GCF_001425545.1. Classification (NCBI taxonomy): domain Bacteria; kingdom Pseudomonadati; phylum Pseudomonadota; class Gammaproteobacteria; order Pseudomonadales; family Pseudomonadaceae; genus Pseudomonas; species Pseudomonas sp. Leaf434. The sequence goes on from NZ_LMQZ01000007.1 coordinate 182,520, forward strand.
CGTACGCCGGATAGCGCAAAGCCTCGGGGCGCCGCTCGACTTCCCAGCGCAGCTTGATGCCGACGTCGCACATGCCCTGCGCCAATGCCTGCAGGCGCAGCGCCTTGTAGCGCTCGGGGCCGCTGGCCGGGATAAATTTACGGCCATTGCTCAGGTCATCGAGGTATTCGCAAATCACGATGGAATCGAACAGTGCGCTGTCGTCGGGCAGCATCAGCACCGGCACTTTACCCAAGGGGTTGGCCTGGTAAATGGTCGCGTTCGGTGAAGTCGGGCTGGTCTCGTGATGTATCACCTCAAGGCTCGATGCGATGCCAAGTTCGTGAGCCAGCACCAACACCTTGCGGGCGTACGGCGAATGCGTCTGATAATAGAGTTTCATGCGCGAGTTCCTGTCTCAAGGATGGCGGTGGCGACTCGATGGGCGTCCATGAACAGCCGCGAAGGTGCGCCCGCCGAGGTGACGTAGTGGTTGTAATAACAGGAGCCTTCAGCGAGCGGACCCAGCACCCAGATGTCACGCACCGTTTCGCCGCTGTTCGACTTGGGGTTGGACGCCGCGTCGACATCGATGCCGTCGATGCCCGGCACATCGGTGCGTGGACGCACAAGGCCCAGGCGCGCGAGGTCGCGCACAGGTGCGCAGTCGCTGTGGGTGACGCCGCTGCTCTGGACGTAACCGGCGACTCGCTTGAAGTGATCGATCGCGGGGCGTGAGCCGGGCTTGAGAAAGGTCAGCAAACCGGCATCACACAGCGCGAGCAGATCGGCGTGGCGCTCCTTCTGCGGGCCGGCGACCAGACGGTTGATCGCCTTGTGCCAGCGGCCATAGAACTGCCGATGCGAATCTTCGGTGAGCCCATCGAAATCGACCGCCTCACGCAGCCGGTCGCGCAAGTCGCGCCAGACTTCGATGGCGGCTTTGATCGGCGACGCGCCGCGTCCCAGACGTGCTTCATGCAAGTCGGCTTCGAGGGTGTCGTAAATCCATGCGTGATAGTTGTAAGGCGTCACGCTGTCGGGCAGTGCGTGGCAGATCAGCTCCAGCGGACTGATTGCGCCGGCAATCGCTTCGAACTCGCGCAGCAAGGCTTCACAAGCGGCCACACCGGCAGGGCCGGCAACGCTGACGGTTCTGAGCTGCTCAAGCAGCTGTTGCGGCGCTGAAGGTTTATGCAGAACGGCGACCGCAGCGGCACGCATCTCCAGCAGCATCAGCGGCAGAATGTCCCGTTCGAAATCCAGTCGGCGGTTGTGCGCGTTGACCCGCAACGATTCGATACGCTCGCTCGTGAGCAGCACGGCGCTATGGCGGGGGAAGCCGATCAAGCCATTGGGACGCGTGCGAAACGGCAGCCCGTCCCGCGACTGAATGAAGATCACCGGCTCCTGACCCGAAGGCTGGTAAGTGTGACTGCCATCAGCCATGGGTTTGTAGATCCCGCCTCTGCCAGCCGTCAGCGCCGCCAGGGTGTCCATGGCGCCCAGGCCCAACCCTTCGATCAACACCGTTTCGCCGGGCTCGACGGTGGTGAGGCTGCCCGGCAGCGGGTAAACGTTGTCGACCCGGTTCTGCCCCGCCAGGCGCAGGCGTCCGGTGTGGCCAACGGTCAGCACCAGACGATCCACCGTCACCGCAGCGCCTTCTGCGGTTAGCAGAAGGTATTGCTGATTCTCGTTGCGCTCGACCGCCGTGACCTGATGCCGATGCAGATTGACCGTGACCCAAGCGGGTGCGGTCGCGAGGATCCGCGTGAAGGCGTCGGCCAGATAAGCGCCGAGCAGGTGCCGTGGCAGAAAATCCTCCGGCTCGACGTCGCGACCGTCGGCGGCGAGCAGGCCGCTGTCGGGGTCAACCTTGACGCGCTGTGCTCGGCACCACGCGAGAAAGTCCGGCCCTGGCCGTTCCCGGGCGTCGGTCAGATCACCGAACGCTGCTGCGTCGGGAAATACCCCGAGCTGACCGGCGACGGTGTTGAGCAACAGGTAGTCCGGTTGATCGGGCCAGTGCGCGCCGCTGCCGAGCACGTTGGGCTCGAAGATGTCGATGACGACCGGTTGTTGCGGACGTTCCTCGGCGCGGCTCAACAGGCGCTCGAATATCGACAATCCGCGCGAACCGCAGCCGACCAGGCCGATGTGCACAGGCGCCTTCACCATCTGCGCTCCTCGCCAAAAAATGACGGGATGGCAATTGCCGTACCGGCCGCCACCGCAATGTCGTGGATCATCCGGCCAATCGCGAGATCGAGAATGCCCATGCCGAATGGCGAATAGATCAGCGGTTTGTCTTGGGCGACATGCAGGTCACCGCGAATCAGCTGCGCCACTGTGCCGGTGACAAAGTCGCGATGGCCGTATTGCTGCTCGGCCAGATGCGGTGAGGTATTGGCCTTCAGGCAATGGGTGATGTCGTCGAAGTAGTTGTAACTTTCCTCGATGATTTCGGCGCCGATATCCCGCAGCGAGATGTTCAGAACAATCTGCCCCGGGCGGAACGTGCCCTGGCCTTTTACGTAGGGCTCGCCCGCGCTGGTGGCGAACACCACGATGTCGGCTGTCAGTGCGTCTTCGAGCGACAGCAGACGCACATCCGGCAGGCCCAGTTGTTCGCCAAATTCCGCGAGGGCTTGCGCCGATTCGGCGTTGAGATCGTGAATGCCCACGCTGTCGAAGGACCAGTCGTCCGCGACGAAAGTCTCGAGGATATTTCTTGAGATTACCCCGCCACCAATGATCGAAAGTGTCGCCGCGTGGCGGTTCTGGCCATTCAGCCACCAGGCACCCAATACCGCCGACGCCGCCGTGCGCACGGCACTGATCAGCGCACCTTCGAGCAGGGCGTAGGGATAACCGGTCTGCGGGTCGTTGAGAATCAGCACGGCAGATGCGCGCGGAATGCCTGACTTGATGTTGTCGGGATAACTGGCAATCCACTTGATCCCGGAGACGGATTGATCGCCCTCGCTGTCGACGATGGCCGCCGGCAGCGCAATGATCCGGTTCGCCGGTTGCGCAGGGAAACGCAGAAAATAACTGTCGGGGTTAACGGTTTCGCCACGCTCGTGGGTCAGGTAGGTCTGCGCCACCATGTCGATGGTTGCATGCCGCAGCCCGTTGAGGATGTCTTTGACGACAGCGCCGGGGATGACGTGGAACGGCTGGATCGGATTCTGTGTGGTCATGAGGATTACGCCGAGAGTGCCAGAGCGATTTCAGGGAAAAGGGGCTGCAGTGCGGTTGCGCCGATCCGCTGGGTGACCCAGTCGTCGGAGTAGATGGTTTCGAGATAGCGCTCACCCATGTCGGGGGAGATCGCCACCACGACATCGTCGGGCCGGATATGCGGCGCCCACTGGCGGATGCCGGCGAGCACAGTGCCGGTGGAGCCGCCGAAGAGCAGGCCGTAGCGTTGCGCCAGCCAACGGCAGACCTTGATCGTCTGTTCCTCGGGAATCGACAGGAAGTCGTGAATGCCCGACGACTCGAATATCTCCGGCAGGCGGCTGGTGCCGAGCCCCGGGATATGGCGCGTGCCGCCCGGCAGGCCGAACGTCACCGAGCCGACGGTATCGACGGCAATGACTTTGGTCTGCGGATGATGTTCGGCGAAGTAGTTCTTGCAGCCCATCAGCGTGCCGGTGGTTCCCGCGCCGACGAACAGGTAATCCACCTGGGGAAACTTGCGCGCGATGGACCTGGCAGTCGCTTGATAGTGGGCGAGGGGGTTGGTCGGATTCTTGTACTGGTTGAGCCAGATGTAGTCGGCGTTGTCAGCGACCAGTTGTTCGATCAGGCGAATCCGCGAATTCAGGTAACCGCCGTTCTCGTCACGCTGATCGACCATGAGCATTTGCGCGCCAAGGGCTTGAATCAGCTTGCGGTTCGGCGCGGAAATATTCGGGTCGATTACGCAAACGAACTTGTAGCCCTTGGCCGCGCAGACCATGGCCAGCGCAACGCCCAGATTCCCCGATGAGGATTCGATAAGGCGTGTCTTGTGGTTGATCAGTCCGCGGACTTCAAGATCAGTGATCAGCGCGTGCGCGGTCTTCAGCTTGATGGAGCCGGCGGGATTCAGTCCTTCGATTTTCAGCTGGATCGTTGCGCTGCAAAGATCGCCGATCTGCACATAACTGTCTTCATTGATGAGTTGCTTGATCATACGTCGTCCGTTTCGCTCTTTTGCCGGGCGCACGGGGGCGCCAGCATTCATCCTGGAATGTTTGAAAAGCACTAACTGCAGTCCGCCTGTGGGTTGGGTTCAGATTTTTTTGCTGGACAGGAAGTGACCTTGCGGGCGACGCCGATCGATTCAAAAAATCAGGGTTTGCGCTCTGAGGGCTACAGGAGTCCAGAGTGTTGCGGGGCGCAAAGTAGAGCCAGTCATTGGCTCGCCAAGGCTTGCTTGAAGTATTGGCGAAACGCCATCTACACGGAGAGATACAGATTTCGGGTTTTTTCCAGTACAGCTGGAATCCGGGTGTATCGAAGGGGACGAGGGGAGGGGAATCAAATCGCAGGCATAAAAAAACCCTGAATCTTGCGATTCAGGGTTTTCGGTATTTGGTGCCCAGAGACGGAATCGAACCGCCGACACGGGGATTTTCAATCCCCTGCTCTACCGACTGAGCTATCTGGGCAACGGGGCGCATTAAAAGGGTTTTTCGGATTTACGTCAACGACTTTTTGAAAATTTCTTAAATTAATTCCGTCGCTTACGAAATATACCGGTTATTCGGCTGGCGGCACGTAGCCTTCGGCCTTGGCGTATTCCTCGCCGGAGAAGTACTTGTCCATTTCGCCCTGCAGGTATTTGCGATCGTCGGCGTTCATCATGTTCAGGCGCTTTTCGTTGATCAGCAGGGTCTGGTGTTTCTGCCAGTCGGCCCAGGCCTTGGCCGAGACGTGGTCAAAAATATCCTGGCCCTTGGCGCCCGGGAAAGGGGCGCGCTCCAGCGCGGGCAGTTCTTCTTTGTACTTGCGGCACATTACGGTGCGGGTCATGGCGACTCTCCTGCATTCAATACGGCGGCCGCGCGTTCGAGCAAGGTCTTGACCGGGGCAGCAAGGCCCAGGCGCGGCGGGGTGGCGAGGTTATACCAGAGCCAGTCGGCCTCGGCCACGTGATGGCTGGCTTCCTGCACCTGAACCAGCCACGGTTCGATGGACAACTGGAAGTGGCTGAAGGTGTGAATCAGGCTCGGCAGCGCCTGCTGCTGACCCATGGTCAGCGAGTGCTGATCGGCCAGATGCTGCAGATCTTCCAGATCATCCAGTTCCGGCAGGCTCCACAAACCGCCCCACAGTCCCGTCGACGGGCGGCGGTAAAGCAGAATCGCGCCTTCGCCGTTGGCGAGCATCGGCATCAGCGTGCGTTTCTGCGGGATGGCCTTGCGTGGCTTGGGAATCGGATAACGTGTTTCCAGACCAAGCATGTGCGCTTCACAGCCACGCTTGAGCGGGCACAGCAGACAGCTCGGCTTGCTGCGCGTGCAGAGTGTGGCGCCAAGATCCATCATCGCCTGGGTGTAAGCGTTGACCCGATCGTGCGGGGTGAAGCGCTCGGCGTTGGCCCACAGCTGTTTGGCGACTTTCGGTTCGCCGGGGTAGCCCTCTTGCGCCGTGAAGCGCGCCAGCACGCGTTTGACGTTGCCGTCGAGGATCGGCGCGCGCAGGCCCATGCTGATGCTGGCGATCGCCCCGGCGGTGGACAGGCCGATGCCCGGCAGCTCGGTGAGTTTTTCCACGTCGCGCGGGAATTCGCCAGCGTACTGGCTGACGACGATCTTCGCGGTCTTCTGCAGATTGCGTGCGCGAGTGTAGTAACCCAGCCCGGTCCAGAGGTGCAGCACCTCGTCTTCCTGCGCTTCGGCCAGAGCTTGGACTGTTGGCAGCGCCGCCATGAAACGCTCGAAATAGTTGAGCACGGTGCTGACCTGAGTCTGCTGCAACATGATCTCGGACACCCAGACCCGATACGGATTGATGTCCTGCTGCCACGGCAAATCGTGGCGGCCATGGCGGTCGAACCATTCCAGCACCGCCGTGGAAAACTGCTCCGCTGTCATCGCTTGAACAGCCCCTTCAATGCGTTTTTCAGTTCCGGACTGACTTTGTCGCCCAGTTTCTCGTCGATCTTTTCGCTGAGTTTGTTGCCGGCCATTTTGCTGGCGACCTGACCAAGACGGTCATTGTCGACACGGCAGGCCTTGGCGCCCAGTTCCAGCGGGCCACGGCAGCGCAGCGGCCACTCGATGCCGACGAACTTCTCGCCGACCTGGCAGGCCGGGTCGGGCATGGCGCTGGTATCGCCTTCGACGATGATGCCGACACGGTAATCCATGCCGAGCACGCGCAGGTCGATGTCGCCGTCACCGTTGACGGTCATGCCGGGGATGCGCACTTTCAGGTCGGGGTTGCTGGCGACGCCGTTGCGCACGGTCAGGTTGCCCTTGAGCTCCTCGAACGGCGTGTCCTTGCCCCGAGGCTCGCCGCTAAGGGTCTTGCGGTTGAGGGTGGCGATGCCTTTGCACAATTGCTGTTCAAGATTGGCGTTGAGCAGCACGCCGTTGTTGATGACGAAACTGGCGTTGCCGTTCAGCGTATCGATCAGCGCCTGTTGGCTGTTGCCGCTGCCGGTGAGGCTGCTGGTCAGCGTCACCAGCCCTTTGACCGGTGGAGTCTTGCCCTGGCTTTCGATGATTTTTTCCACCGGGACGCGATTGAGCCGGGTCTGCAGGTTCAGTACCGGCGCGCTTGGGCGCACGTCGAGCGTGCCGTTGGCGACGAAACCGCCGTTGTACAGATCACCGCTCAGGTTAGTCAGTGTCAGCAGGCCGCCCTGACCGGTGGCTTTGAGCGCGGCGTTCTGGATTGGCAGTTTGTCGAGGGTCAGTTGGCCGAAAGTCAGGTCGGCGTCCACGTCCAGTTTGGCCAGGCGCTCGACCGGCAGCAGGCGCTCGGTACTCCAGGCGGTTTTGCTCGGTTTGTCCGGCAGCGGCGTGGTACCTGCGACGGCGCCGGCCTCGGTGCTGGCGACTTCGGCCTGACGGGTTTGCGTGGCGCTGTTGGCCTGAGCCGATTTCGGTGGCAGGTAGCGGTCGACGTTGAACGTGTCGGCCTTGAGAATCGCGCGCAGCGACTGTTTGGCGAAGTCCTCGACGGCGATGCGGCCACTGAAGCTGCTGTCATCGAGTTTCAGGTTGATGTTGTCGAACGACAGGCTGGTCGGGGTGGCCGCAACGCGGCTGACCAGTTCGACCTTGCTCAGGCTGCCTTCGCCCATCGCCGGCAGTGTCTGGCCGATACTGTCGACGAATTTCGCCAGATCGAACTGGGCGATGGAAATGCCGCCGCTGATCTGTGGCGTCTTGTCGAGGTCGTTGGCTTTCAACTCGCCCAGGGCGCGCAACTGGTTGGCGGAAATTTTGATGCCGGTCCATTCGGCGACGTTCGCTGCTTTATCCAGCAATAACTGCCCTTGAGCGGAGAAGGTCATGGTTTTGCCTTGCAGCGGATCGCCAGCGAGTTCGCCGGTCAGCTTCAAGTCTTCGAACTTGTAGCGTTGCAGGGCGCGCTCGAAGCGCAGCTCGCCGTTGAGCTCGGTACGCACGCGCAGCACCGGTTGATTGGTGCCGAGGAACGCGGTGGCTTTCACCGGGATATTGGTCGAATCGTGTACCGGGCCGGTGCTCAACTGAATGCTTTCGGCACTGAACTGCTTGCCGGTCAGCTCATCGGTGTACTCAACGCGGGCGTTGTTCACGGTCAGACTGTCGATGTCGAGGCGGATCGGTTGCGCCGGTTTTTCCACGGCGACGGTCGGCTCGCTGGCGGTCGCGCCCGGTGTGGCGGGTGGAGTCGAGCCAGGCGCCACAGGCACCTTGCCGATGTCTTCCCAGTTGCCGTGGCCGTTCTTGTCGCGGTTCAGGCGCAGGTTGAGGCCTTCGACGCGTACGTCACTCATCTGCACTTCGCGGCGCAACAACGGCAGCACGCGCACGGACAGGCCGAGCATCTGCAAGTCGGCAAACGGTTCGGCAGGCTTGGCCAGAGTGGCGACGCTGGCTTCGTGCAGTTCCAGGCCGAGCCACGGGAACAGGCTCCAGCCGATATCGCCATTGAGCGTCAGCTCGATGTGGGCCTTGTCGCGGGCAATCTGGCGGATCTCGTCTTTATAGTCGTTGGGATCGAAGAGGTGGGTCAGGGCAAAGCCTGCCGCCACAATGATCAGCAACAGCCCGAGAAGTACCAGACCCAGGATTTTGCCGAACGCTTTCATGGGCGAGTCCTTGTAGTTAGTCGAATTGGTCATATGGCCGGGGAGTATAGCGCTGCCGGCACCCGGTTCGGTGTGGCGTCATCTGCCGAGGGTCGGCGGCGGTACCTGCAACTTCGCCACCGGTGCCTGCGCTTGAGGATGCCCGGCGGGCGCCAGAGGGCGCAATCCGGCCCCCGCTTGCGACGCCATTTTTTGCGCTTGGTTCACCCGTCGTGCAGTCACGCCCAGGCGACGGATAACTTTTCACACGCATAAATGGGACAAGTAGCAAACGGCGTGGTGCCTTTGCAGACGCGGGGTTGGCGGCTTCCCGAGTCGTACGAGAACAGATGACTTGAAAAAAGGTGATATCAGTTTGGTTTTTCTGTCACCTGAGAATGGTAACCTTCGCCAGTTCGTCCGCCCGTCTGCGACTTAACGTCGCGCCTTCAAGGAGCTTCACCTGAAAAAACGGTCATGCCTGCGTGCATAAGGCCGAGGGTGAGCAGTGGCTGGCGAACCATACTAACAATTGGGGGATACACAATGAGCACGAGCATCACGGCGGACGGCCTCAAAGCCGACCAGCCTGCGTTCCTGTCCAAGGAACGCATCATCGCCAAGCCCGGTTTCAACCGTTGGCTGGTTCCACCGGCCGCTTTGGCCATTCACCTGTGCATCGGCATGGCCTACGGCTTCTCGGTGTTCTGGTTGCCGCTGTCCAAGGCACTGGGCGTTACCGCGCCGGTGGCTTGCGCGCCGGACATGAGCTTCATCGCACAGGTATTTTCGTCGAACTGCGACTGGCCGATCTCCATGCTCGGTTGGATCTACACGCTGTTCTTCATCTTCCTCGGCTGCTCGGCAGCGATCTGGGGTGGCTGGCTGGAACACGCCGGGCCTCGTAAAGCGGGCGTGGTCTCGGCCTTGTGCTGGTGCGGCGGTCTGCTGATTTCCGCGCTGGGTATCTATACCCACCAGATCTGGCTGATGTGGATCGGCTCCGGCGTGATCGGCGGTATCGGTCTGGGCCTGGGCTATATCTCGCCGGTGTCGACCCTGATCAAGTGGTTCCCGGACAAGCGCGGCATGGCGACCGGCATGGCGATCATGGGCTTCGGTGGCGGCGCAATGGTCGGTGCACCATTGGCGACTGCGCTGATGAGCCACTTCGCTTCGCCAGAAGGCGTGGGCGTATGGCAGAGCTTCGTAGCCATGGCGGCCATTTACTTCGTGTTCATGATCGGTGGCGCACTGTCCTACCGCGTGCCGCCAACCGGCTGGAAACCTGAAGGCTGGACCGCTCCGGCGAAGAAAGCTTCCAACGCGATGATCACCAACCGTCACGTTCACGTGAATGTAGCCTGGAAAACTCCGCAATTCCGTCTGGTCTGGCTGGTGCTGTGCCTGAACGTGTCGGCGGGTATCGGCATCCTCGGCATGGCTTCGCCACTGTTGCAGGAAGTGTTCGGCGGCAAACTGCTGGGCGTCGATGTGCCGTTCGGTCAGCTCGACGCTGGCCAACTGGCCTCGATCGCGGCGATCGCAGCGGGCTTCACCGGTCTGCTTAGCCTGTTCAACATCGGTGGCCGGTTCTTCTGGGCCTCGTTCTCCGACTACCTGGGCCGCAAGAACACCTACTTCGTGTTCTTCGCGCTGGGTTTTGCCCTGTACGCGCTGATTCCGAACATGGGCCATCTGGGCAACGTTGCGCTGTTCGTGGCGGCGTTCTGCATCATCCTGTCGATGTACGGCGGTGGTTTTGCCACCGTTCCGGCGTATCTGGCCGACCTGTTCGGTACACAGATGGTCGGTGCGATCCACGGTCGTCTGCTGACTGCCTGGGCCGCTGCCGGGGTGCTCGGTCCGGTGCTGGTGAACTACCTGCGTGAATATCAGTTGAGTATCGGCGTGGAACGCGCTGCCGCTTACGACATCACCCTGTACATCCTCGCCGGCCTGCTGGTGCTGGGCTTCCTGTGCAATCTGATGGTCCGTCCGGTGGCCGACAAGTACTTCATGACTGACGCTGAACTGGCTGCTGAACAGGCGCTGGGTCATGACAAAGGTGCTGATGCGTCTACTGTTCTGGAATGGAAAGCCGCGCCGGGCACCAAGCCGTTGGCCATCGCGGCATGGCTGGTGGTGGGTATTCCGTTGGCGTGGGGCGTGTGGGTGACCCTGCAGAAGACGGCGGTACTGTTTCACTAAGGTGTTAGCTGAATAAACGCCGAACCTGTGGGAGCGAGCCTGCTCGCGAAGACGGAGCACCGGTCGACATCAATGTTGGCTGGCCTGCCGCATTCGCGAGCAGGCTCGCTCCCACATTTGTTTCTGGCATGCCTGTAATGGCTTGTATGGACATGTCTACCCGCGACAGCCGGGCGTTCTATCCGTCAGGCATCTCACCTCTCGTGTTTCTGTTTGCCTCCTGCGTGCCTATAATGGCTGCCTTTTTCGCCCAATGATTTTGCGGAGCTGGTGATGGCCGAACGTAAGGCGTCTGTCGAGCGCGACACTCTGGAAACCCAGATCAAAGCCTCGATCAACCTTGATGGCACCGGAAAGGCCCGATTCGATATCGGTGTACCTTTTCTTGAGCACATGCTGGATCAGATCGCCCGTCACGGGTTGATCGACCTGGATATCGAATGCAAGGGCGATCTGCATATCGACGACCACCATACGGTGGAAGACGTCGGTATCACCCTCGGCCAGGCGTTCGCCAAAGCCATCGGCGACAAGAAAGGCATCCGTCGCTACGGCCATGCCTACGTGCCGCTCGATGAAGCGCTGTCGCGCGTGGTGATCGATTTCTCCGGTCGCCCGGGCCTGCAGATGCACGTGCCGTACACCCGCGCCACCGTCGGTGGTTTTGACGTTGACCTGTTCCAGGAGTTTTTCCAGGGCTTCGTCAACCACGCGCTGGTCAGCGTGCACATCGATAACCTGCGCGGCACCAACACTCACCACCAGATCGAAACCGTGTTCAAGGCTTTCGGCCGCGCGCTGCGCATGGCCGTCGAGCTGGACGAGCGCATGGCCGGGCAAATGCCGTCGACCAAAGGCGTTCTGTAATGCAGACGGTTGCAGTTATCGACTACGGCATGGGCAATCTGCACTCGGTGGCCAAAGCGCTCGAGCACGTCGGCGCCGGCAAGGTGCTGATTACCAGCGACGCGAACGTGATTCGAGAAGCCGACCGTGTAGTATTCCCGGGCGTTGGCGCGATTCGCGATTGCATGGCGGAGATCCGTCGCCTCGGCTTCGACTCGCTGGTCCGTGAGGTCAGCCAGGATCGGCCGTTCCTCGGCATCTGCGTCGGCATGCAAGCCTTGCTCGATACCAGCGAAGAGAACGCCGGCGTCGACTGCATCGGCCTGTTTCCGGGCGCGGTGAAATTCTTCGGCAAGGATCTGCACGAAGACGGCGAGCACCTCAAAGTCCCGCACATGGGCTGGAACGAGGTAAAGCAGAAGATCAGTCACCCGCTGTGGCACGACATCCCCGACCTGGCGCGTTTCTATTTCGTGCACAGCTACTACATCGCCGCCGCCAATGCGCGTCAGGTTGTAGGCAGCGGCCATTACGGTGTCGATTTCGCCGCAGCGCTGGCCGACGGTTCGCGTTTCGCCGTGCAGTTCCACCCGGAGAAAAGCCATACCCACGGCTTGCAACTGCTGCAGAACTTCGCTGCGTGGGACGGTCGCTGGTAAATGGCTGTCAAGAAATCCAGACCGCCGATCCTGACCCTCACTCCCGAGCAGGAGAGCGAGGCCAATCGCAAGATCCAGCGGTTCATGGAAGACCGTTTCGAACTGGACCTGGGTTCGTTCGAAGCGGCGGAAATTCTTGAGCTGTTTACCCGCGAGATTGCTCCGCACTATTACAACAGGGCGATTTTCGATGTGCAGACCCACCTCAAGGAACGGTTTGAAAGCATCGAAAGCGACCTGTGGGCGCTCGAGAAAAACTGATTCCCGAGCCAAGCTGAACATTCCAATTTTAAGGTTTGCCAGATGCTGATTATTCCCGCTATCGATCTCAAAGACGGTGCCTGCGTACGTCTGCGCCAGGGCCGCATGGAAGATTCCACGGTGTTCTCCGATGACCCGGTGAGCATGGCTGCCAAGTGGGTGGAGGGCGGTTGCCGCCGTCTGCATCTGGTCGACCTGAACGGCGCGTTCGAAGGCCAGCCGGTCAACGGCGAAGTGGTTACCGCAATCGCCAAGCGTTACCCGACCCTGCCGATCCAGATCGGTGGCGGCATTCGTTCGCTGGAAACCATCGAGCATTACGTCAAGGCAGGCGTGAGCTACGTGATCATCGGCACCAAAGCCGTTAAGGATCCCGCGTTCGTCGCTGAAGCCTGCCGTGCCTTCCCAGGCAAGATCATCGTGGGTCTGGATGCCAAAGACGGTTTCGTTGCCACCGACGGTTGGGCGGAAATCAGCACCGTACAGGTCATCGACCTGGCCAAGCAGTTCGAAGCCGACGGCGTATCCTCGATCGTTTATACCGACATCGCCAAAGACGGCATGATGCAGGGCTGCAACGTACCGTTCACCGCTGCGCTGGCCGCTGCCACCAGGATTCCGGTGATCGCTTCCGGCGGCATCCATAACCTGGGTGACATCAAGTCGCTGCTCGACGCCAAGGCACCGGGCATCATCGGCGCGATTACCGGCCGGGCGATCTATGAGGGCACTCTCGATGTCGCCGAAGCGCAAGCTTTCTGCGATTCGTACCAAGGCTGAGGACTGACCATGGCGTTAGCCAAACGCATCATCCCTTGCCTGGACGTGGACAACGGCCGGGTCGTCAAAGGCGTGAAGTTCGAGAACATCCGCGACGCCGGTGACCCGGTGGAAATTGCCCGTCGCTACGACGAGCAGGGCGCCGACGAGATTACCTTTCTCGACATCACCGCCAGCGTCGATGGCCGTGACACCACGCTGCATACCGTCGAGCGCATGGCCAGCCAGGTATTCATCCCGCTGACCGTCGGCGGTGGTGTGCGTACCGTGCAGGACATCCGCAATCTGCTCAATGCCGGCGCGGACAAGGTGTCGATCAACACCGCCGCCGTGTTCAACCCCGAGTTCGTCGGCGAGGCCGCGCAGCATTTCGGCTCGCAGTGCATCGTCGTTGCCATCGACGCCAAGAAAGTTTCCGGTCCCGGCGAAACCCCGCGCTGGGAAATATTCACCCACGGCGGGCGCAAGCCGACCGGTCTCGACGCAGTCGAGTGGGCGAAGAAAATGGAAGGCCTCGGTGCCGGCGAGATCCTCCTGACCAGCATGGATCAGGACGGCATGAAAAACGGTTTCGACCTCGGCGTGACCCGCGCCATCAGCGACGCGCTGGGCATTCCGGTGATCGCTTCCGGTGGTGTCGGCAATCTGCAGCATCTGGCCGATGGCATTCTCGAAGGTCATGCCAGTGCGGTGCTGGCGGCGAGTATTTTCCACTTCGGCGAATACACCGTGCAGGAAGCCAAGGCCTACATGGCCCATCGCGGTATCGTCATGCGCTAAAGCGTACAGGCCAGTGGACAGCATGGCGCGCCCAAGGCACTCTTGGGCACGCCATGGATTCCGGTAGCCCGACATGATCAAACGCCTGCTTGTTGTTCTCGCCAGCGCCTCGTTGTTGTTCATCAGCAATGCCCGGGCCGAAACCAGTCCCGACACCGATCTGGTGCTGCTCACCGAGAACTTCCCGCCGTACAACATGGCGAAGAACGGCAAGAATTTTGCCCAGGGCGACAACATCAACGGCATTGCCACGGACATCGTTCGCGAGATGTTCCAGCGCGCCGGCCTCACTTACAGCCTGACCCTGCGTTTCCCCTGGGAGCGTGTCTACAAACTCGCCCTGGAGAATCCCGGCTACGGGGCCTTCGTCATGGCGCGCCTGCCCGATCGCGAAAGACTGTTCAAATGGGTCGGCCCAATCGGCCCGGACGACTGGATCCTGCTGGCCAAGGCTGACAGCAAGATCACCCTCGAAACCCTCAATGATGCGCGCAAATACAAGATCGGCGCCTACAAGGGCGATGCGATTGCCGAGACACTCACCAAGCAAGGCCTCAAACCGGTGGTGGTGCTGCGCGATCAGGACAACGCAAAAAAACTGCTCAATGGCCAGATCGATCTGTGGGCCACGGGTGATCCTGCCGGCCGTTATCTGGCGCGGCAGGATGGCGTGACCGGCCTGAAGACCGTGCTGCGCTTCAACAGCGCCGAGTTGTACCTGGCGCTGAACAAGGACGTCTCCGATGAGGTGGTCAACAAGCTACAGACCGCGCTGGATCAGTTGCGCAAGGAAGGCGTGGTCGATGAAGTCATGGCGCGCTATCTGTAACGGCTGACTCGTCGGGCTCTGGCAGGGAGGCGCTGATTTCACCCTCGGTCGCAGGCGCAAGCACAGTCTGATCTTCGACCGCCTCCGGCTCAGTTGCGACGATGATTTCAGGCTCGGTGGGTGCGTACTGGCTGATGTGCAGGCTATTTCCATCGGTGTAGATGAAACCCTCCGTCACTGCCGTGCCGTCCGCGCGCACCAGTCTGTATTCGCTCTGGGCCAGGTAGGCGGCCACTGAGCGGTTTTTGTCCACCACCGCAACCACTTCGATGGTCGCTGTATTGAGCCATTCATTCGAATGCAGTTCGCATTGGGTGAAATCGTGGCCCAGCCGTGCGGAAAACATCAGCGCGCCGTGCTGTCGGGTTTGCCATTGGGCGCCGAATTCGATGGATGTGGTCTGGGTGAAAGTACGCAAGCCGCCAGTACGCTGGGCGCGCTGCGCATTCCACCTGAATATCTGGCTGTCGTTGCCACTGTTGCGTGCGTGACCGACGAGGATGTAGCGATCCTTGCGTTCAAGCAGATAGAAGGGCGAGTGACGCCATTGCTCAGCGGCGGTGTAACGCGGATCGTTGACCGTGAACCAGGGGAGGCTGGCGGTGTAAGTCGCATCGTCCGTTGGCTCTACAGGTGTTGGCGTCTCGCCGCAGAGCACCGGTGGCGATGGGCGTGTAGACATCTGCAGGCCGATCTGCAAGCGCAAGCAGTAGACCGGGAAACTGGCCGGTCGGGTGTAGTCACTCAAGCTGAAAAAACTGCCCGATGCCAAATAGACTTCGCCCGGCAAAGCGGCTGGAGGAACGGCGCTCCAGGTGCTGAGGCGCTGTCGGGCCTTGCTGCCCTTGTCGTCCCAGATCAGATCGGTGGTATTCGACGCGATCACCAAGTCTTCGCGAACGCACCGCACCGCGTTGAGCGACGGTTTTTCATGATCGTTCGAGCACACCGACCCCAGCGCTACGTAGCCTGCGGGAGCTAGCGGTCGCCAGATCGACAGATCTCTTTTCGAGCCTGATCCGGAGTCCTTCCAGACCAGCTCGTAATCATCGGGACGTCGCAGTGCCCTGCCTTTGGTGGGGTCAGTGCTGGCAATGTCTGCCTCACAAACAACCGCGACCACGCGTTCACCGTTGATGTTGCCAACGCCTCTGGTGACGAAGTCGCCCAAGGGGAAATAACCGGGCAGCGCGTCGGGAGCCGGGGTCGGGCGCCAGAACGACGCGGGTCTGGCCGACAAACCGTTGGTATCCCAGATGCGCAGAAATTCTGTTGTGAAATTGATCAGCAGGTTATCGATGCGGATCGGTTCAGTCCGCCCAACGGGCGGGATAATCGGGGCGTTGTTTGTCATGGGCACTCCTGATAGTTGCAAGCGACTCAAAGGAGCCGCGACCTGTTGCAGGTCTCACTATCCGGAAGGGGGAGGGGCGTTCGGTGGTAACTATGTATTGCAACGTGACCGGGTGTTACCGGTAAACGCCATCCTTGCCATGGCCAGCCATGGCGCGGTTGCTGCGCACGCTGATCATCTGCCTGATATCGATCCAGTCGATGCCCTGCGCTTTGAGCTTGGGTAATTCGCGCTCGAGCACCGCCAGGGTCTGCGGATACGGATGGCCGATCATCACCGCTGAACCCTGTTTGTGCGCCAGGGCGATCGCGGTCTGCAACTGAGTGGTAATGGCCGCTTCGGTGCGCTCATCATCAAGAAACACATCACGGGAAACGCTGGCCAGGTCGATCTTCTGCGCCTGCTGCGCAGCGACCGTTTGAGCGCTGGTGCGGCTGTCGACGAAGAACTTGTGCCGACGCTGCAATTCGCCCATCAACCACGCCATCGCCACAGGCTGCGCGGTCATGCGGCTGCCCATGTGATTGTTGATGCCGGCAGTGAACGGGACTTTTTCAAACGCGGCATTCAGGCGTTTCTGCAGCTCTTCAATGGGCAGTTCGGGGTGCCAGGCGTACGGCCCGGTGGCCGGGTCCATGGGCATGTGCAGGATGACGATCTTGCCGGCGCGATGGGCTTCGCGGGCAAATTCGGTGGCGTGGGGGGTATCGGGCATGATCGCCGCCGTGACCGGGCCGGGCAGGGCGAGCACGCGACGATCCCGGGGCAGGTTCTGCCCCAGGTCATCGATGATCAGTGTCAGGTAGGCCTTGTGCGGCGAGGAACTGGCGGGCTCTGCTTGGGCAAGACCCGCCAGACAGCACAACAGAACGCAGAGGGAACGCAGCAACATCCTCAGCGGCCGGACGTGATGCTCAGGCCTTTGAGCAGGCTCAGGGCCTGGGCCAACTGGTAATCGTCATCCTGCGGCATCGCTTTCGCCTTGCCGCCGGAACCGCTCGGTTTGTCGGCGCCGCCGTTGCCGTTGCCCAGGTGACCTTGCAGATCAGCTTCCTTGAAGTACTCGCTGTCGGCTTCGTTGGTGATCTTCGCGCGGCGCACTTCGATGTCCGGCACGATGCCCTGAGCCTGGATCGAGCGGCCGTTCGGCGTGAAATACAGCGCGGTGGTGATCTTCAGCGCGCGGTCGTTGTTCAGCGGCAGCACGGTCTGCACCGAGCCCTTGCCGAAACTGGTGGTGCCCATGACCACGGCACGTTTCTGGTCCTGCAGGGCGCCGGCGACGATCTCCGAAGCCGAGGCACTGCCACCGTTGATCAGCACGACCATCGGTACCGCTTCGCTCTCGTCCTTGCCGGTGGCGGAGAAGCGCAACTCGGAGTTGGCAATGCGGCCCTTGGTGTAGACGATCAGGCCCTTGGTGATGAAATGGTCGACCACTTCAACCGCCGATTGCAGCACGCCGCCCGGGTTGTTGCGCAGGTCGAGGATGATGCCGTTGAGCTTCTTGCCGTTGTCCTTGCGCAGTTTGGCCAGAGCCTTGGAGACTTCTTCGCCGGTCTTGACCTGGAACTGGGTGATGCGGATGTAGCCGTAGCCCGATTCCAGCAGCTGCGCCTTGACGCTCTTGACCTGAATCACTGCACGGGCCAGTGTCACGTCGAACGGCGTGCCGCCATCGCGAACCAGGGTCAGGGTGATTTTCTGGCCGATCTTGCCGCGCATCTTGTCGACGGCTTCGGTCATGGTCTGGCCACGGGTTGGCTGGCCGTTGATCTTGACGATGAAGTCACCCGCCTGGATGCCCGCCTTCGACGCTGGCGTGTCATCAATCGGCGAGACAACCTTGATGAAGCCGTCTTCGGCGCCGACTTCGATGCCCAGGCCGCCGAACTCACCGCTGGTGCTTTCCTGCAGCTCGGTGAAATCTTCAGGGCCAAGGTACGCCGAGTGCGGATCAAGGTTGCTGAGCATGCCCTTGATCGCGTTTTCCAGCAGGGTCTTGTCGTCCACAGGCTCGACGTACGCGGCTTTGATCCGGTCCATGACCTCGGCGAAGGTGCGCAGCTCTTCCAGTGGCAACGGCGCCTTGGCGGTCGCGGCAGTGCCTGCCGGAGCGACGGTCGGGGCCGGTTGCGCGGCGAACGCCAGAGGCGCGCCGATCACCAGGGCGATCGTCAGGGCCAGCGAGGTAAGGCGGGACAAATGCAGCATGTCGAACGAACTCCTGAATTAGGTGGTGCGCTTATCCTTGCGCACGGCACCATTGCGCCGGATCACTCGGGTGACCCTGCTGACGAATTGCGAAATACAGCGCTGGCGTGTCCTGACCGCCACTGTTACCGACAGTGGAAATCGACTCGCCCGCCTTGACCACATCACCCGCCGACTTGAGCAGCGTCTGGTTGTGGCCGTAAAGACTCAGAAAACCGTTGCCGTGATCAAGAATCACCAGCAAACCGGCACCGCGCAGCCAATCGGCGAACACCACGCGCCCGCCATGTACGGCATGCACCTGACTGCCGGCGGAGGCGCTGATCATCACGCCATCCCACTTGGTGCGGGCGTCGTCGCCACGGCTTTCACCGAAGCGTGCGAGTAATCGACCATCAACCGGCCACGGAAGTTTTCCCCGCGTTGCAGCAAAAGGCCCGCCAAACGTTTCGCCGCTGCTCGATACCAGCGCGCCGGGGCTTGATCTGGCGGGTTTTCGTGGGGCGTCGCTGTTTTCAGCCTGCGCCTCACGCAAACGCTTTTTTTCCGCTTCCTGCTGGGCGATCAGCGCTTTCTGCCGCGCCTCTTCTGCCTCACGAGCCTGTCGGGCCAGGGTTTCTTCAATGGTTTTAAGGACTTTAGACAGGTCTGCCTGATCCTGCTCGCGGGCGGCGAGTTTCTGATCGCGGGCCTTGACGTCGTCATTGAGTCTGGCGAGAACCTGCTGGCGCTCCTTGCGGACTTTCTCGAGTGCTTCGCGCTGCGTGTCGAGGTCGCTTTTCTGCACCAGCAACTGCGCTTGCTGCAGACCGATGTCTTTTTCGACATTGGCCAGTTGGCGCAGGGTTTCGTTGAAGTTCTTCAACTGCTCCAGGCGTGCCTGGCTCAGGTAGTCGTAATAGGTGAGGGTGCGGGCGAATTTCTCGGGATTCTGCTGGTTGAGCAGCAGCTTGAGGTATTCCTGGCGGCCGTTCTGGTACGCCGCTCGGGCCTGAATGGCGATCAGTCGCTGCTGTTCAGTGCGCGCGCTCTGGAGTTTTTTTTTCTCTGCATCGAGCCTCTGCAGCTCGGATTCGCTCTTCTGCAGTTCTTTCTGCAGCGCGTCGACCTGCTTCTGCAGCTTGCCCATCTCGGTTTCAGTGCCCTTGAGCTCTTTCTGCACGCCGGACTTTTCTTCCTGCAGCTTGCCCAAGAGTTTTTTCAGCTCGGCGATATCCTGACGCGTGGCGTCCAACTGCTGTTGGGTTTGCGCGCGCTCGTCGGCGAAGGCCGGCTGGAGCAGACAGGTCAGAGCAAGGGCGATCAGGACGCGAAGCATAGGGGCGGGCGGCACCAGGGTAAGGGACGGCCTAGTATGCCCGCCCGAGGCTGCAAAAAAAACGCCCAATTGGGGCTGTGTGATAACTGGCTGGAGATACAGCTGAAAATAATCTTCGAAACCAGCACAAACCACTGTGGGAGCTGGCTTGCCAGCGATGGCGGCTGCACATTCAACATAAATGCTGGCTGTCAGCTTGCTATCGCTGGCAAGCCAGCTCCCACAGGGTTTTTGCGGTGTTTTCCGGATTCGGCTCAGACCAGAATCGAGGTACCGGTCATCTCCGCCGGTTTTTCCAGACCCAGCAGCATCAGCATGGTCGGCGCTACGTCCGCCAGCACGCCGCCTTCGCGCACTTTCAGGTCGCGTTTGCCGACGTAGATGAACGGCACCGGCTCGGTGGTGTGCGCGGTGTGCGCCTGGTGGGTTTCTTCATCGGCCATTTTTTCGACGTTGCCGTGGTCGGCAGTGATCAAAGCTTCGCCGCCGACTTTTTCCAGCGCTTCAACGATGCGACCGACGCAGGTGTCGAGGCACTCGACCGCCTTGACCGCTGCATCGAACACACCGCTGTGGCCGACCATGTCGCCGTTGGCGTAGTTGACCACGATCACGTCGTAGCGCTGGTTTTCGATGGCGTCGACGATACGGTCGGTGACTTCCGGCGCGCTCATTTCCGGCTGCAAGTCGTAGGTGGCGACTTTCGGCGACGGGATCAGGATGCGCTCTTCGCCCGGGAACGGTTCTTCACGACCGCCGGAGAAGAAGAAGGTCACGTGAGCGTACTTCTCGGTTTCAGCGATGCGCAGCTGGGTCTTGCCGTTTTTTGCCAGGTAATCACCAAGAACGTTTTCCAGGCTGCCGGCGGCGAAGGCCGACGGTGCCGGAATACTTGCGGCGTACTGGGTAAGCATGACGAAACCGGCCAGTTTCGGCTGACGGGCGCGCGCGAATTCCTTGAAATCGTCTTCGACGAACACCCGGGTCAGCTCGCGGGCGCGGTCGGCACGGAAGTTCATGAACACCACGGCGTCGCCGTCTTCAACTTTCACCGGCTCACCGATGGAAGTGGCTTTGACGAATTCGTCGCTTTCGCCACGGGCGTAGGCGGCTTCGAGACCTTCCTGAGCGGTGGCGGCGTTGAATTCGCCGTTGCCGTCGACGATCAGGTTGTAGGCCTGGGCGACGCGATCCCAACGGTTGTCACGGTCCATGGCGAAATAGCGGCCGATGATGCTGGCGATCCGGCCTTTGCCCAATGCCTGGAACGTCGCGTCGAGCAGTTCGATCGACGAGGCAGCGCTTTTCGGCGGCGTGTCGCGGCCATCGAGGAAGGCGTGCAGATAGATTTTTTCGGCGCCGCGCTTGAAGGCCAGCTCGGCCATGGCGATCAGGTGATCCTGATGGCTGTGCACGCCGCCATCGGACAGCAGGCCCATGAAGTGCACGGCTTTGCCGGCGGCCACGGCTTTATCCACAGCGGCGCAGATGGTCGGATTGTCGAAGAATTCGCCGTCGCGGATCGCTTTGGTCACACGGGTGAAGTCCTGATACACCACGCGCCCTGCGCCGAGGTTCATGTGGCCGACTTCGGAGTTGCCCATCTGGCCGTCCGGCAGACCGACGTCCATGCCGCTGCCCGAGATCAAGCCGTTCGGCACGGTGGCCCACAGACGATCCAGCACAGGTTTCTTCGCCGCGAACACGGCATTGGATTCGGGGCTGTCGCTGTGACCGAAGCCGTCGAGAATCATCAGGACCAAAGGTTTGGGCGTAGTCGTCATGGAATCCACTCGTGGCTGATAAAGAAGAGGGCGATGGAAAACGGAGTTGGAGTTTAAAGCGAAGTTCCGACCGCGTCACCGCCGGACGGGGTTTGGCCGACCATAGTGGCTGTGTATACTGGCCGACATTTTAACGCCCTGGAACCTCCTTCGATGGTTGCTCACCTGATTGAATTTGCCACTAACCACTACATTCTTGTCGGTATCTTCGTCGTACTTCTGGCTCTGTTGCTGGCGCATACGATGCAGGGCGGCGGCAAGAGCCTGAGCACCGGCGAACTGACCGCACTGGTCAATAAAGACGCAGGCGTGGTGGTGGACATCCGTCCGGCCAAGGATTATGCCGCTGGCCACATCGTCGGCGCGGTGAACATCCCGCAAGACAAACTGGCTGCCCGCGTCGGCGAGCTGGAAAAACACAAGGCCAAGACCATCATTCTGGTCGACGCCCTCGGTCAGACCGCCGGCACCCACGCCCGCGAACTGATGAAGTCCGGCTTCACCGCCGCCAAGCTGTCCGGCGGGATTTCCAGCTGGAAAGGCGACAACCTGCCGCTGGTGAAATGACATGAGCGAAGTCATCGTCTATTCCAGCGATTACTGCCCTTACTGCTCGCGCGCCAAGCATCTGCTCGCCAGCAAAGGCGTGGCCTTCGAAGAGATCAAGGTCGATGGCAAGCCGCAGCTGCGTGCCGAAATGACCAAAAAGGCCGGGCGCACGTCCGTGCCGCAGATCTGGATCGGCGCAAAGCACATCGGCGGTTGCGATGATTTATACGCCCTGGAGCGCGCCGGCAAACTCGACGCGCTGCTCAAGGGCTGAACGGCTGCACCCACGTACAGCACTCCCTAAAAGACCCAAGATCGATAAGGATCTGAGATGACTGACCAACAGAACACTGCAGCCAGCGAAGAAGAAACCGCACCGCAATTCTCCTTGCAGCGCATCTACGTACGCGACCTGTCCTTCGAAGCCCCGAAAAGCCCGGCGATCTTCCGCCAGCAGTGGGATCCGGCGGTCGGTCTGGATCTGAACACCCGCCAGAAAGCGCTGGAAGGCGATTTCTACGAAGTGGTGCTGACCCTTTCCGTTACCGTGAAAAACGGCGAAGAAGTGGCCTTCATCGCTGAAGTGCAACAGGCCGGTATCTTCCTGATCAAGAATCTGGACGCGGCTTCGATGAGCCACACCCTCGGTGCATTCTGCCCGAACATCCTGTTCCCGTACGCCCGCGAAACCCTGGACAGCCTGGTCACCCGCGGTTCGTTCCCGGCGCTGATGCTGGCCCCGGTGAACTTCGACGCCCTGTACGCGCAAGAGCTGCAGCGCATGCAGGAAAGCGGCGAGACCCCGACCGTTCAGTAAGACGGTTCAGTAATACCCATGTGGGAGCGAGCCTGCTCGCGAAAGCGGTCTGTCAGACACATCAATGTTGACTGACACTCCGTAATCGCGAGCAGGCTCGCTCCCACATTTGCTTGCGGCGTTACTTGAAGTCGTTCTGCCGCCACGCTTCGTATACGGCGACCGCCACGGTGTTGGACAGGTTCAGGCTGCGGCAGCCTTCGCGCATCGGCAGGCGCAGGCGCTGTTCGGCGGGCAGGGCGTCGAGCACGTCCGCTGGCAGGCCACGGCTTTCCGGGCCGAACAGAAACGCATCGCCGGGCACGAACGCGGCATCATGGAACGGCCGCGAGCCCTTGGTGGTGAAAGCGAACACGCGCGGGTTACCCAGACTTTCCAGACAGCTGGCCAGGTCAGCGTGACGCTGCAACGTGGCATATTCGTGGTAGTCGAGACCGGCACGGCGCAGGCGCTTGTCGTCCATCTCGAAACCCAGTGGTTCGATCAAATGCAGGTGGCAGCCACTGTTGGCGCACAGCCTGATAACGTTGCCGGTGTTCGGCGGAATTTCTGGTTGAAAAAGGATGACGTGAAACATGCACGGCTCCGAAGGTAAAGATGAGCGGCATTCTACGCCGCCTGTGGACAACCGTTCGAAACTATTCCCGCGAGTCATCGGCTCGCTGGCGATTGTCGGCTTGATGATCGGCTTGATGATCGGCCGTCTGACCACGCCCGATCCAAGCGTGCTGGAGCGTGTCGAGGTCACCGATGGCGGCCTGGTGGTGTGGTTCAACAACGAGCCGAAACTGCACGGCGAGATTATCGATGGCACCGTCGCGCTGCTGTTTCAGGCCGAAGGTCGACCGCAGAAGGGCCAGCTCAGGCTCAACGGCAAGGACGTCAACTGGCGCACGCGCAAAAGCGATGGAGGGTTATTGCTGACGGTGCTGGCAGCGCGCCCGTTGCAGGGCGACTGGGTTGGCAGCGAGGTCGATGATCGTTGGCGGCTGGAGATCCGCTTGAGCGAGCCCTAGGGGCAAGTCCTCATCACTGGGGCGCGCTCCGACACTGTTTGAGGTCGTTTCCCACTGCGGCCGTCTCCCTTTCCCATCTCCGTCCGATGCTCGTCCACGCTATCGTTTGCCCCTTCAAACGGCAGGATGCCGAAACCCGTCGTCCCCTTGCTTGACTGCATGGGGCGTCTTTTTCAAGGATGAAAACATGCCAGTAAAACCCCCTCGCGGTGGCGGTACCCACGTGGACGTTCCGGGCAGCCCGCATCGGGCTGCGGACGCCGACATTTCGCTCCACGGCCACCCGGGTCGCACAGGCGTCGATGTGAATTTTGCTCAGCACCATTTGCTGCCGCGCGCCGAATCATCCAGTGATGCGACCCTGGGTGCCATACCTCCTGCCGCGGCCGTTGTGGTGCGCGCACTCGCAGAAGGTATTCGCCCTCCCACCACCCAGCCTTCGCTGGACAATTACGTCACCAACGCCCGAGCGATACTTCCACAGGTCAACAGTGAGGGTTTGCGGGTGATCAGTCGGCGAACCTACGCAGACCTGGTCAACGGCGACCTGGTGCCTGTCGCAGTGGATCCTGCGACGGGTCTGTATCGAGCCCGGCGGCCAAGCGAGTTGCTCCCATCCGGCCCGGTGATGCTGCGCGATGTGGACAGCGGACTTTGGTATGCGCGTGAAGTCGCGGAGCCCACCACCCGGGAGCAGATCCGCAAGTACCTGCCCGACACGACCGACGAGGACGCGGACGCCTTCATCGCCCGGTTCGATGACAAGGACGGGGCAGAGCTTGAGCTCAAGCATATCCAGCTTGGGCTGGCGCAATTGGACTCGACGCGTTTTGACCTGCCGATCAGTCGAGGTCGCATTTCATCGGACAAGGAGTTACATGAGGCGCGGAATATATGGGCGACGTTTCGCCAGCTGTATAGATGGCAAGGCCAGCCCGAACAGCGCGTCTACCGTGACGGGCGGCA
The DNA here is from genome assembly GCF_001425545.1 of Pseudomonas sp. Leaf434. Lineage (NCBI taxonomy): Bacteria > Pseudomonadati > Pseudomonadota > Gammaproteobacteria > Pseudomonadales > Pseudomonadaceae > Pseudomonas > Pseudomonas sp. Leaf434. Next base: position 207,167 of record NZ_LMQZ01000007.1, read on the forward strand.
TGTGGGCTTCAAGCTGGAAATCGATCTGACGATATGGCCAGTTCAAAAACCGCTTTCCTTGAAATTCAGCTCAGTGGTTTCTCTGACTTTAAGAGGCCGTGGCCGGCTGGACCCGGACGTGTTTTGCGCACAGTTTCCCAATCTTGAAAGTCTGACCATTACCAGTCAGGCAATCGAAGTGGAAGGGCGGTTTCAAGGCTGGAACGTGATCGAACGGGCTTATTCGAAATTCAGGCTGGATTCGCGCTTTGCCGAGCAATTGAAAAGATTCCCGCGTTTGCAAAGGCTGCACCTGCAGGACTGTGAACTAACGTCTGACTTTTCCGTACGAGGCCTTGCCAGGCTAAACGAGCTATGGCTTTGCAACACCTTCGAGGTCCCGGTGAACAGCCTGGACATGCAGATGCGGCGTCAGGAGCAAGTCACCTTTTTGCAAGTGGCAGCTGATATCAGAGGGATGACTGAACTGCGGGTGCTGGATCTGAGCCGCACCGGAATACACCTGCTGCCTTCCGGACTTGAGGCCATCGACGTGGCGTCGAAGCTGGAAGTGTTAAAACTGGGGGGCAATCCGCTTTCGACCAGCCCCTCACTCGAACACATGACCGCACTGCAGGAGCTGGATCTTTCCAATACACGATTGCAAAGATTTCCCGAGGGCATTACCGACAGGATTCCCGCAAGAGAACTGAATCTTGCGGACAATCACATCAGGTCGATCCCCGAATCCGTGGAGCTCAGAGCGGGCTTCAATCTCATCGGCAATCCGATAATGGACCCGGCCTCTTTACGGCGGTTGATACGAGCACGTGTAGAGACAGGCACCGATATCTGGCTTGGGCAGGAAAGCAGCGATGTAACTGCCGATCTCTGGCTACGCAATGTGCCACAGGAACAGATAGCGGAAAAACAAGCGCTGTGGGACAGGCATAACGCCGCAATGCCACTGGCAGTGACCGGCATTCTTCGTCGACTGAGTCGAACGCCCGAGTTTCACGTGGAGCGCCCGCTTCTGCAGCGGCGCGTGTGGTGGTTTCTGGAAATGTATGACAGCGCCGAAGTCAACGAGCGGGCCAGGCTCGACGCCATTCTTTATACGGAAACGAGTCCCGGGAGAATGCTGGACAGGCTGGAGAATGAAATCCGCAACTATGACGGAGGGCGACAGAGTCAGCCGCTGCACCCTTTGCCCAAGCGGCCCAGGTTCGAGTAACTCGCAGGAGTACGCAGTGCCGATGCAAAAGCGGCAGACCTCGACCCGTCTGTAACAGCAATGCCACCCCCCCCCATCGTCTCTGGGATAAATGCCAGGGACGACTTTCAAGGATGAAAACATGCCAGTAAAACCACCCCGCAGTGGCAGCACCCGCGTGGACACGGATGTTCACCCGGCCATGACCCGACGTCTGGACAAGGATTTCGCACTGGTGCGCACTCCCGATCTCAATGGCACCGCCCCCTGGGTTCGTGGCGATGATCCGAAGCTGCGGGGCAGCTTGCCGGGCGATGTTGTCGGCGCGGACAGGACCTTGCCGACGCCGATGGTCGAGGTTCGCCCTGCGCCGCACACCAATCCAAGTCCTCCCGTCATCGCCAGGTCGCTGGACAGTTACGCAATGCGATCACCGGCCGGACTGCCGGCAGCTGACGGTGACGGCTTCAGGCTGTACAAAAAACGTCAGTATGTGGATGTGTCTGGCGGCGGCATCGTTCTGGTAGGGGTGGATCCGGACAGCGGATTTTATCGCGCTCGACTCCCCAGCGAGTTGCTGCCCACCGGTCCATGGATGTTGCGGGATAGCCGCAGCGGCCTCTGGCATCCGCACAACGACTTCAACGCACGCACCGATCCTCTGACCGCTGCGGGTTTGCAGGGATTTCGCAGCGGGCTGGATCTCAGCGGCGTCGCCCCCGGCAGCGACGGCGTGGTACGTCACGCTGGCAAGCTCTACGTGGTCATTGATCAACAGGCGTATCAGGTTTTGCAGGATCTTGCTGCGTCTCGCCCGGAATACAAGGTCTGGCGTCTGGTTGATCCCAGTCATCCCGGCGCCACCGACAGCGCAAACATTTATCGCGCCAGCCTCGGCGGTGAGACGCTGGCCATTACCCGGAACGAGCGCAATACCTGGGTTTCCATCCTTCCTGGTTTACGCGGGGGCATGCAGCGCAATGAGGCTGCAGGTGCCAATCCGTTCAACTTTCATCGCCCCTGGCTCACTGACTCCGGCCCTTCACGGGGGCAAGCGGCGGTTGCAGACGCGACCACGCGGGCGCAGGTAAAACGCTATTTCGCCGACTCCACCGATCAGCATGCCGATGATTTCATTGCCCGATTTGCTGAGGCAGGTGCGGCTGAGGTGGAGCTAAAACGGCTACAGCTTGAGTTTCCTCAACTCAACCGTGAGGTCACTGCGTGGGAGACTGCCTACAGGGGTGACAGCAGTGCCGAGCGCATTCGGCGACTGGCAATAGGTGCCAGCGTGCGTCGATTGTTCAAGTGGCAGGGCGACAGTTCGGAAAAAGTCTACCGGGATGGCCGGCTGATCGGCTTCAGGTTGAAACTGGATTTGGGCGCGCGGGGGAATTTCGCCCTTCCGGTTTTTTCGACTCGACTCGGATCTGTTGTGTCTCTTGGCCTGGAGGGACGCACCTCTAAGAATCTGGGAGATCTGTTGTCGATGTTCCCGCGCATGGACACCTTGCAAACACGCAGAATCGACGGCCAGAACTTGCTTGCCCAACTCGACAAGCTCCCACAGTTGAGAGTCCTGGAAATTCGTGAAAGCAGTCTGTTGCTGTCGTCGACAGGCCTCGACCACTTCGCCACATTGACCGGGCTGGAAGAGTTGAGCCTGATCAATTGTGGTATCTGGCCCGATCTTTCAGTGCGAGGGATGACCGGGTTACGGGTATTGCGCGCACGTTCCTGTGGCTTGCTCCGTCTGCCTTTCGGATTGGATGAGGTGGCCGTGGCGTCACGGTTGCAGGTGCTTGATCTGTACCACAATCCCGAACTGCGACATCCGCCTGATGTGACCCTGATGTCCGAATTGCGAGTATTGGATCTGTCCCATACCCGCATATCCGCGCCGCCACCCGGGCTTGGCATGCAGAGCGGTCCTTCGCAACTCCAGGTCTTGAATTTATCCAGCACCCCACTCGCCGCGGTGCCGTCGCTCAGCGCAATGTCGGCGTTGCTGGACGTTGACCTGAGCCATACCGCGATAAAAACTTTCCCGGACGGCGTGAACTCCGAGGTTCCCCGAGCACGTCTGGATCTGAGTTATACCCGGATCGAATCAATCCCCGAAGCTGTTGAACTCAGGGAGGGTTTCAACCTTACCGGCACGTTGATTTCCGATCCTGTCTACTTTCGGCGATTGATTGCTGCACGTCGGCAAACAGGAACGGACATCTGGTTGGGACGAGCTTCGAGCCATCTGGTCATAGACCACTGGATGCACAATGTTCCACAGGCGCAACGCGCCGCCCGGATTTCCCTCTGGGACTCGTTAATCGATCAGACGAATGTTGCCATGATGGGCAAAATCAGAGAGCTGGTCCGCACGCCTGAGTTTCAGGTTGAGCGGCCGCTTCTGCAGCGTCGGGTCTGGGCGTTTCTGGAACATTTCCAAAAGGCGAGTCTTGGTGAGCAAGACGCTTTGCGGGACATCGCGATAACGGAGTCCAGTCCCGGAAAAATGCTGGAAAGGCTCGAAGAGGAAATGACGAAGTTCGACTCAACCTGGCAGCACCAGCCCCCGCATCATTTGCCCAAGCGGCCGCGGCTTGCATAGGGGGGTGCAAACCGCAGGCGGCACGATGCCGGCATCATCACCCCTGCACAAAAGCGCAGGCTGATGACGTTCGGCCTGCCCTGCCATTCCCACATTTGCTAGCGTCATTTCCCACCGGAGCCGTCTGTTTTTCCGCTGCGCGTCAACGTTAACGCAGGCTATCGTTGGTCTTCCCAGCTAACCGGCAGGATGCCGCCCCCCCCGCCTGAGCATGAATGGCGGGGCGACTTTTCAAGGATGAAAAAACATGTCAGTAAAACCACCTCGCGGGGGCAGCACCCATGTTGATACGGATGTCCACACCTTCCCGAAGCGAAGCTCGGACAAGGATTTCACAGCGGCGGATATGCCCGTCCGCGATGGCACGGTCCCCTGGGCTGGTCTCGATGATCTGAAGTCGCTTAGCACCAAACCTGGCGACGACGCAGGCCCGAATACGATCCTGCCGGCGCCGGTGGTCGAGGTTCGCCCGGCACCGGAGGTTGCTGCCATTTCTCCTGTGATACACCGGTCGCTGGAGACTTACCGGATAACATCAACCACCGAATTGCCTGACGCTGATGGCGAAGGCTTCAGGCTGTACAAAAATCGCCGTTATGTTGACGTCCCTGGCAGTGGCCTCGTTCTCGTCGCAGCTGATCCGGATACGGGATGGTATCGCGCTCGACATCCCGGCGAGTTGTACCCTTCCGGCCCATGGATGTTGCGCGATAGCGAAAGCGGCATCTGGCATCCGCACAGCGACTTCAGCACCCGCACCAACCCCCTGACCGCCCAAAGCCTGGATGGCTTTCATGCCGGGCTGGATGTCAGTGGCGCACAATCGGGCAGCGACGGCGTGATACGTCACGATGGCAAACTCTATGTGGTCATCCATGAGCAGGCGTATCAGGTGATGCAGGATCTGGATGCCTCCCGCCCGGAATACAGGGTTTGGCGCCTGGTCAAACCCAACGATCCCGTCGCTGCCGACAGCGTGAACATTTACCGCGCCAGCCTGGGCGGTGAAACCCTGGCGATCACCCGCAGCGAGCAGAACACCTGGGTTTGCATCCTCACAGGTTTGCGCGGTGGGATGGATGGCGCTGCTCAAGTACCTGCCAACCCGTTCAACTTTCACCGCCCCTGGCTCACCGGCGCAGGTCCCTCCGGGGGACAGCCGCCGGTTCTGGTTGCGACCACACGGGCACTGGTCAGACGCTATTTTGCTGATGCGACGGATCAACATGCCGATGATTTCATCGCAAGGTATGGGGAAGCGGGTGTGGCAGAAGTCGAACTCAAGCGGCTTGAGCTGGAGTTTCCTCGATTGAACCGTGAGATCACTGCCTGGGAGACGGGTTACAAAGGCCAGGACATTGCCGAACGCAGGCGCCGGCTGGCAATAGGGGCCAACGTGCGTCGGTTGTTCAAATGGCAGGGAGAGCATTCGGAAAAAGTCTACCGCGACGGGCGGCTGGTCGGTTTCAAGCTGGAGCTCGACTTGGGAAGTCGGCGCAATCTGGCGCTACCGGGTTGTTCCGTTCCGCTCAGATCCGTCGTATCTCTAGGCCTGGAAGGAAGTCCTTCGAAAAGTCTGGGAAAATTGTTCTCGATGCTTTCCCACATTGAAACCCTCGAAATCCGCAGATTCAATGGCAAGTGTCATGAACTGTTGGCCGAAATCGATAAACTCCCGGCGTTGAAAGTCCTGACGATGCAGGAAGCCAGACTATGGCTCCCGTCGGACGGCCTTGAGCATTTCACGCGATTGACCCGTTTGCGGGAGTTGAGCCTGACGCACTGCAGTATCTGGCCGCTTTTTTCAGTGCGTGGCATGAGCGAGTTGCGGGTCTTGCGCGCACGTTCCTGTGGTTTGAGTCGTCCCCCTGTCGGGCTGGATCAATGGCCCGTGGCGTCACGGTTGGAGGTGCTTGACCTGTACCATAATCCCGATTTGACAGAAGCACCTGATGTGACTCGCATGTCCGGATTGCGAGAGTTGAATCTGGCCAATACGTTCATAACCTCGCCGCCGCCCGGGCTTGGTTTGCAGAACGGTCCGTCGCGGCTGGAGATATTGAATTTGTCGGAAAGTCGGCTGGCTGTGGCGCCCTCACTGCGGGGAATGACGGCGTTGCGGGAAGTCGATCTCCACCGAACTCGTATAAGAGAATTCCCGGACGGCGTGACATCCGATATTCCCAGGACACGTTTGAATCTGGCCTATACCGCGATCAGAGCCATTCCCGAAACCATTGAGCTGAGAAAAGGGTTTGACCTGACTGGCAGTCCGATTGCCGACCCCGCTTCTCTTCGACGATTGATAGCTGCACGTCGGCAGACGGGTACCGATCTGTGGCTGGGGAGAATCGAGGCTGATTTGGCGGACAGTCCATGGCTGCACCATGTCCCCCAAACGCAACGCGCTGAAAAGTCTGCCCTGTGGGATTCATTTGTCCTTCAAGCGAACCCCGCAATGATCAAACAACTCAGAAATCTGGTGCGTACGCCGGAATTTCAGGTTGAGCGTCTGCTTTTGCAGCGCCGGTTCTGGTCGTTTATTGAAAGCTTCCAAAAGGCCAGCGTAGGTGAGCAAGAAAGTTTGCTGAACATTGCGTCTACTGAACCCAGCCCGGGGAAAATGCTGGACAGGCTGGAGGAGGAAGTAAGGAGGTTTGACCCGACATGGCAAAACCAGCCCCCACATCATGTGCCCGAGCGCCCCAGGTTCGAATAAGGGCGGGACGCATTGCGGTGTAAAAGCGGGAATCCCTGACCTGCCTGTATCAGGGTTCCCAAAAGCATGGGCTTCGCTTGCAGCGTCAGCCCGGTGTAAAGAGGGAACCCCCGGCCTGCCTGTACCAAGGATCCCAAAACGGTGGGCTCGCTGCTTTGCGCTGTGAGCCCGGTGTAAAGAGGGGAATCCCCGGCCTGCCTGTACCAAGGTCCCCGAAACGGGTGGTGAATCGAATCACCTGAGATAGATATTGCAGGCGGCGTGCCAGGTTTTGATTTGCTGTAACAAAAAATGCTTCGAAAACGCGAAAGCCCCGGAATACGGGGCTTTCGCTTATTTCAAGTCTGGGTTTTTCGGCACTGCGGAACTGGGCGATGAGAATCGGGCTCTGCGCGATCACGGGTCATCGTGCATTGATGCGGTGCACGGTGGCCCTCACCCTGACCCTCCCCCAAGGGAGAGGGGACTGACCGAGTTGCCCGGTCAAGTTACGCCGACCTGAGATACCGAGCCGAACCCAGGCCTCGAAACCACCCGAGATTGCTCCCTTCCCCCGGGAGAGGGCTGGGGTGAGGGGGATCGATCCTGAGTACACGGCAACCCTTAAGCGTTAACCCTCTTCCCCCTCATCATCATCCCCACCATCAACCTTCATCCCCAGTTCCTTGATCTTGCGCGTCAGGGTGTTCCGCCCCCAACCCAACAGCACTGCCGCATCACGCCGACGTCCTGCGGTGTGCTTCAGTGCCGTCTCGATCATGATCCGCTCGAACGCCGGCACTGCGCTGTCGAGCAGGCTCGACTGGCCACGGGCCAGGGCCTGATCGGCCCATTGGCGCAGGGCCTGTTCCCAGTTGGTCACTGGCGCCGAATCCTGCGGCAGGTTGAGCAGTTCCGGCGGCAGGTCACTGATGTGCACTTCGCGACCAGAGGCCATGACGGTGATCCAGCGGCAGGTGTTCTCCAGTTGACGCACGTTGCCTGGCCAAGGCAGGTTTTTCAGGTATTCCTCGGTCTCGCTTTTCAGCAGCTTGGGCTCCACCGCCAGTTCCTGCGCGGCGCGGCTGAGGAAGTGCCGGGCCAGGGTTGGAATATCTTCGCGACGATCCGACAGGCGCGGGATGTGGATGCGGATCACGTTCAGGCGGTGGAACAAGTCCTCACGGAATTTGCCGGCGTGGACAAGTGTTTCGAGATTCTGGTGGGTCGCGGCGATGATGCGTACATCCACCTTGACCGGTACATGGCCGCCGACGCGGTAGAACTCGCCATCGGCCAGCACGCGCAACAGACGCGTCTGGGTGTCCGCCGGCATGTCGCCGATTTCATCGAGAAACAGCGTGCCGCCGTCCGCCTGTTCAAAACGACCGCGACGCAAATTCGCCGCGCCGGTGAACGCGCCTTTCTCGTGGCCGAACAGCTCGGATTCCATCAGATCCTTGGGGATCGCCGCCATGTTCAGGGCAATGAACGGCGAGGCCGCGCGTGGGCTGTGGCGGTGCAGGGCGTGGGCCACCAGTTCTTTACCGGTACCGGATTCGCCGTTGATCAGCACGGTGATGTTGGAGTGGCTCAGGCGCCCGATGGCGCGAAACACTTCCTGCATCGCCGGCGCTTCGCCGATGATTTCCGGGGTGCGGGTCAGCGCCGGCACAACCTCCAGGCCTTGCTGTTCCTGCGCATGCTGGTTGGCGCGTTTGACCAGCGATACCGCCTCATCGACGTCGAATGGCTTGGGCAGGTACTCGAAAGCACCGCCCTGATAGGAGGCGACAGCGCTGTCCAGATCGGAGTGAGCGGTCATGATGATGACCGGCAGCCGTGGGTGCTGTTCGCGAATCCGCGCCAGCAGATCCAGGCCACTGGCGCCCGGCATGCGGATATCGGAAATGATCACGTCCGGCTGCTGCCGGGCGAGACGACTCATCACGCCATCGGCGCTGTCGAAGCTCTGGGTGGTCATGCCTTCCTGCTGCAAGGCTTTTTCCAGGACCCAACGGATAGAACGGTCGTCATCGACGATCCACACGGTTTCACTACGGCTCATGTCGATGTGGCTCCTTGTTCCAGTGGCAGGAAGATCGAGAAGGTGGTGTGGCCTGGATGGCTCTCACACTCGATCAGGCCCTGGTGCTGACTGATGATGTTCTGGGTAATGGCCAGACCCAGCCCGGTACCGTCCGGGCGGCCGCTGACCATGGGAAAGAAAATGGTTTCCTGCAGTTCCGCCGGAATGCCGGGACCGTTGTCGATGATCTCGATCTTGGTCACCAGACGATGGCGGATGTGGCCGATGGTGAACTGGCGCATGGCGCGGGTGCGCAGGCTGATGCGGCCCAGGCGCAGCTCGTTCTGGCTGCTGATCGCCTGCATCGCGTTGCGCACGATGTTCAACACCGCCTGAATCATTTGCTCGCGGTCGATCAATACGTCGGGAATGCTCGGGTCGTAATCACGCACCAGGGTGATGCAGCCCTGGCTTTCGGCTTCGACCAGATGGCAGACGCGTTCGAGCACTTCGTGGACGTTGCACATGGCCAGCGACGGCAGTTTGTTCGAGCCGAGCATGCGATCGACCAGATTGCGCAGGCGGTCGGCCTCTTCGATGATCACATTGGTGTAATCGCGCAGGCTTTCCTCCGGAAGCTCGCGGGCGAGCAATTGCGCTGCGCCACGGATGCCGCCAAGAGGGTTCTTGATCTCGTGGGCGAGGCCGCGCACCAGCATCTTGCTGGTTTCCTGCTTGGACAGCTGCGCCTCTTCCTTGGTGATGCGCAACAGGCGATCACGCGGGTGCACTTCAAGCAAAAGCAAAGTCTCGCCGTTGCTGAGGATTGGCGTGACCGCGTAATCCACGGTCAGCGTCTGGCCGGTGAGGGCGGTGAGCATCGCTTCACGCTTGGTGAAAGGGTGCGCCTGCTCCACGGCCTGACGCAGGGAATTGAGCGCCTCGGGGGATTCGGTGAACAGCTCGCTGATGAACTGGCCGTGGCTGCGCTGACCGCTGACGGCCAACAGCATCTCCGCCGCCGGGTTCATGTACTCCAGGCGCAGTTCGGCGTCGAGCAGGATGGTCGCCGTGGTCAGGTTGTCGAGCAGCAAACGGTGAATAGCGTCGCTTATGGTCATCTGGACCCCTTTTGGAGCAAGGCGTGCGCGAGAACAAAGCGCTGATGTCGGGAAAATGCAAAAACCAAACCAAGGCTCCGAAAAGAAGCGTTTAAGCCCTGAAACAGGCGTTTGACGCGCGTTTGTATGGCACGAAGCCAGCTCAAACGGGAAGTTTCGAACCAAAATGGGTTGGGTTGTGGGCGAGATGCAGTTTAGTGCACCAATAGAGTGCGCGCGGCTGGCGGAGGTTAAAAGAAGCGCAGGAATGGATTTTTCGGCTCTTCAGGTTTGTCCTTGAGCGGACATTCCGGGCGCACGCCATAGTCGTCGGCAACGCAGGGTTTGACCTGGCGTTTCTGCGCCAGGGAAATCCGCAGCATGTGGAACGGCTGATTGGCGGTGCGTTCCACGGTACGCCCGGCGGCGTCGAGGATTTCGATCGAAAGGCTGTGGCTGCCGCGATCGATATTGCTCAGCGCAAATACCGGGCTGACGCCGGGCTCGCCAGTGGCCTTGCCATCCAGCAGCAGGCGATAACGATGGCCGCTTTGCAGGCCGGGCTCGCTGGTGACGCTGACGATCAGCTCGCCGGCGCTGCTGCGCAGAGTGGCATCAGGCTCCGGGATCAGAATGCGCAGCATGTCGTAGTGAAAGGGCGCTGGTTCGGCGGATTTTTTCGCTGTGGTGATCGGTGCTGCGGTGTTGGCAGGGACAGCCATGCGATTGCTCGTCGCGATCGGCACTCGCTTGGCGTTGGCGCGTGGCTGGTCGGTATAGACGCGGTTGCCCTGCGCGTCGAGATAGGTGAAGACCTCCGCCGAGGTGCACATCGACATCAGTGCCAGGACGAGTACCAGCCCCGCGCGGATCATGGTGTATGCACCCGTTGCACGGTGAAGACGGCTGGCGGGCTCTGCTGAATGACGGTCTGGCCGTCGATCACCTGCACGGCCAGGCGATGCTCGCCGCGATCAATGTTCACCAACTGCAAAACCGGTACGTTGCTCGGCTGGCCATAGGGCTCGTCGTCCAGCACCAGTCTCAGTTGATGCGGCGATTGCAGGCGCGGTTTGATCAGGACATTGACCGTAAAGGTGCCGTTGTTGGCGCGCAGCGCCTCGTCAGTGGGCAGACCGGCGAGTTCGAGGATTTCATAGGCGTTGCGCGGTGGTTGCGGTTGTTCTGCGGTGGGTGATTGCGGCGCGCTCGGTGCTTGCGGCTCGACCCGATTGAGCGGCGGCAGCTCGACCGGTTGCGCCTGCACGCCGTCCGGCGGCTGATTGCTGTACGCCGTGTTGCCGTTGGCGTCGGTGTACTTGTAGATCTGCGCGGCGGCGGGCAGGGCGATCAGCAGCAGAATGTAGAGAAACGTGCGACCCATGAAATCGACCGGGATTGGAAGCGATGGGTAGCAGCATAGGACAGGTGGGGCGGTTGGCCAAAACCGTTAATAACTGGAATTGAAAAGACTGGTAGCCAAAACATGGATCGTTCCCATGCTCTGCGTGGGAATGCCTCCTGGGACGCTCCGCGTCCAGTGACGCAGAGCGTCACGGGCTGCATCCCACGCGGAGCGTGGGAACGATCAAACGATCCATGACCCACCGCCTTCGCGAGCAGGCTCGCTCCCACATGGAAAATGCGTTGCGCCGGGCAATAAAAAAGGCCTCCCGAAGGAGGCCTCTTTTGTCACGCCGCTTTACGCAGCGCTACCGGATCAGCAGCTGTAGTACAGCTCATATTCCAGTGGGTGTACGAAGGTGCGAACCTTGATTTCTTCTTCCGATTTCAGCGCGATGTAAGCGTCGATGAAGTCGTCGGAGAACACGCCGCCCTTGGTCAGGAACGCGCGGCCCTTGTCCAGCTCTTCCAGGGCTTCTTTCAGGCTGCCGCAAACCTGTGGAATCTCTTTCGCCTCTTCAGGCGGCAGGTCGTACAGGTTCTTGTCGGCGGCATCGCCTGGGTGGATCTTGTTCTGGATACCGTCCAGACCGGCCATCAGCAGTGCTGCGAAGGCCAGGTACGGGTTGGCAGCCGGATCCGGGAAGCGTGCTTCGATACGGCGGGCTTTCGGGCTCGACACGTAAGGAATACGGATCGAAGCGGAACGGTTGCGCGCCGAGTAGGCCAGCATTACCGGAGCTTCGAAGCCTGGCACCAGACGCTTGTAGGAGTTGGTCGCCGGGTTGGTGAAGCCGTTCAGGGCCTTACCGTGCTTGATGATGCCGCCGATGAAGTACAGAGCGGTATCGGACAGGCCGGCATAGCCTTCACCTGCGAAGGTGTTCTTGCCGTCTTTCCAGATCGACATGTGTACGTGCATGCCCGAACCGTTGTCGCCGTACAGTGGCTTCGGCATGAAGGTCGCGGTGCGGCCGTAAGCGTCGGCAACGTTGTGCACAACGTATTTCAGGGTCTGAACTTCGTCGGCCTTCTTCACCAGGGTGTTGAACTTGACGCCGATTTCGTTCTGGCCGGCAGTCGCCACTTCGTGGTGGTGAACTTCAACCGACTGACCCATTTCTTCCAGTGCGTTGCACATGGCGGTACGGATTTCGTGGTCGTGGTCGAATGGTGGAACCGGGAAGTAGCCACCTTTCACGCCTGGACGGTGGCCCTTGTTGCCGCCTTCGATGTCCTGGTCGGACATCCACGAACCTTGCTCGGAGTAGATCTTGAACATCGAGCCGGAGATGTCCGACTTGAATTTCACCGAGTCAAAGATGAAGAACTCAGGCTCCGGACCGGCGAATACGGTGTCACCGATACCGGTGGCTTTCAGGTGCTCTTCGGCGCGCTTGGCGATCGCACGTGGGTCGCGATCGTAGCCCTGCATGCTCGAAGGCTCGATGATGTCGCACACCAGAATCAGGGTTGGGTCTTCGGTGAACGGATCGAGCACGGCCGTTTCGTCGACCGGCATCAGGATCATGTCGGAGGCTTCGATGCCTTTCCAGCCGGAGATGGAGGAACCGTCGAACATCTTGCCGACTTCGAAGAAGTCGTCATCCAGCGCATCGCGAGCCGGCATGGTCACGTGGTGCTGAGTGCCTTTGGTGTCCGTGAAGCGCAGATCAATCCACTTGACGTCATGATCTTTGATGAGTTGAACCGACTTCGACATAGTGTCCTCCGGGTGAATTAGGGCGGGTAGTGGATGCCCTTAATAATGGTGATGCCGGCGCGAATACTCTGCCAAGGCAACCTGCCTCACAAGGGAGCAAATTGCATGCCAGTGCCCCAGCATGGGTTTTTTGCCCCAAATTCACGCTTATTAAGGCGTGCGAGGTACTGAATCGACAAATCCCGCCCCTTAATGTTGCGTTTAAATTCAGAAATGACCTGTTTTGGTGCAAGCAAAACCTTCTGCACATTAACTGGTTAAACCTTGAGCAATTTCCGCTATAATCCGCGCCCCCCTTTTTCGGCTGGCCGTTCGCGCGCTGTTTTCATGAAACTTATCGTAAAAGTCTTCCCCGAGATCACCATCAAAAGCCGACCTGTCCGGACGAAATTCATCCGCCAGTTGGCCAAGAACATCCGCACCGTGCTCCGTGACCTGGACCCGGCCGTGGTGGTGAACGGCGTGTGGGACAATCTCGAGCTGGAAACCCGCGTTACCGACCCCAAAGCCTTGAAAGAGATGGGCGAACGCCTGACCTGCATGCCGGGTATCGCGCATTTTCTGCAGATCGACGAGTACCCGCTGGGCGATTTCGACGACATCACCGAAAAGTGCAAACAGCACTACGGCGATGCACTGGCCGGGAAGATTTTCTCGGTGCGCTGCAAGCGCGCAGGCAAGCATGCCTTCAGCTCGATGGACGTGGAAAAATACGTCGGCAGCAAGCTGCGTCGTGAGTGCGGTGCGGCCGGAATCGACCTTAAAGCACCGCAAATCGAAGTCCGTATCGAAGTTCGCGACAAACGGTTGTTCGTGATTCACAGCCAGCACAACGGCATCGGCGGCTACCCGCTCGGCGCGTTGGAGCAGACGCTGGTATTGATGTCCGGCGGCTTCGATTCGACCGTGGCGGCTTACCAGATCATGCGTCGCGGCCTGATGGCGCACTTCTGCTTCTTTAATCTCGGCGGGCGTGCCCACGAATTGGGCGTGATGGAAGTCGCGCACTTCATCTGGAAGAAGTACGGCAGCTCGCAACGCGTGCTATTTGTCAGTGTGCCGTTCGAGGAAGTGCTGGGCGAAATTCTCGGCAAAGTCGATAACAGTCATATGGGCGTGGTTTTGAAGCGTATGATGTTGCGCGCCTCGTCCGAGATCGCCGAACGCCTGCACATCGATGCACTGGTGACCGGTGAAGCGATCTCCCAGGTGTCGAGCCAGACGCTGCCGAACCTGTCGGTGATCGACTGCGTGACCGACAAGCTGGTGCTGCGGCCGCTGATCGTCGCGCACAAGCAGGACATCATCGACACCGCCAACGAGATCGGCACCGCCGATTTCGCCCGGCACATGCCGGAATACTGCGGCGTGATTTCGGTCAACCCCAAGACCGCCGCCAAGCGTGGCCGGGTTGAGCACGAAGAGAAAGAATTCGACATGGCGGTACTCGAGCGTGCGCTCGCCAACGCCAAACTGGTGCCGATCGATCGGGTAATCGACGAGTTGGGCCAGGATTTGCAAATTGAAGAAGTCAGCGAAGCGCTGGCCGGTCAGATCGTCATCGACATCCGCCACCCGGATGCCGCCGAGGATGACCCGCTGGAGCTCGCCGGCATAGAGGTACAGACGATGCCGTTCTATGCAGTGAACGCACGTTTCAAGGAACTGGACCCTACTCGCCAGTACCTGCTGTATTGCGACAAAGGCGTGATGAGTCGCCTGCATGCCCACCATTTGCTCAGTGAGGGGCATGCCAATGTGCGCGTTTATCGACCGAGCTAAGTGCCCGGGGCTGTTTGCCTGTGGCCTGCGTCACCGGCCCCCCGACACCGCCGTCAAGCTGTAACGGCCATGCCGGACACTACTGCTAATCGCTGCCATGACTTGTCAGCAAACCGAATCCTCTGATCGAGATACACAAGTGATCGAAAATCTACGCAACATCGCCATCATTGCCCACGTTGACCACGGTAAAACCACCCTGGTAGACAAACTCCTGCGTCAATCCGGCACCCTGGAGCGCAACGAGCTCAACGACGAGCGCGTGATGGACTCCAACGACCAGGAAAAAGAGCGCGGTATTACCATTCTGGCGAAGAACACCGCCATCAACTGGAACGGCTACCACATCAACATCGTGGACACCCCGGGCCACGCCGACTTCGGCGGCGAAGTTGAACGCGTAATGTCGATGGTCGACTCCGTTCTGCTGCTGGTTGACGCTCAAGACGGCCCTATGCCGCAAACCCGTTTCGTGACCAAGAAGGCTTTCGAAGCCGGCCTGCGTCCAATCGTGGTCATCAACAAGGTTGACCGTCCAGGCGCGCGTCCGGACTGGGTTCTGGACCAGATCTTCGATCTGTTCGACAACCTCGGTGCGACCGAAGAACAACTGGACTTCCAGGTTGTTTACGCTTCGGCCCTGAACGGTATTGCCGGTCTGGACCACACCGCCATGGCGGAAGACATGACTCCGCTGTACCAGGCAGTAGTCGACCACGTTCCGCCTCCGGCCGTTGACCGTGACGGTCCGTTCCAGATGCAGATCTCCGCTCTGGACTACAACAGCTTCCTGGGTGTTATCGGTGTTGGCCGTATCGCCCGTGGTCGCGTCAAGCCGAACACCCCGGTTGTCGCTATCAGCGCCGACGGCAAGCGTCGCAACGGTCGTATCCTGAAGCTGATGGGTCACCACGGTCTGCACCGCATCGACGTTGACGAAGCAGCAGCTGGCGACATCGTCTGCATCAGCGGCTTCGACGAGCTGTTCATCTCGGACACTCTGTGCGATATCAACACCGTCGAGGCGATGAAGCCGCTGACCGTTGACGAGCCAACCGTTTCCATGACCTTCCAGGTAAACGACTCGCCATTCTGCGGTAAAGAAGGCAAGTTCGTGACCTCCCGTAACATCAAGGATCGTCTGGACAAAGAGCTGCTGTACAACGTTGCACTGCGCGTTGAAGAAGGCGACTCCGCTGACAAGTTCAAGGTTTCCGGCCGTGGTGAGCTGCACCTCTCGGTACTGATCGAAACCATGCGTCGCGAAGGCTTCGAGCTGGCCCTGGGCCGTCCTGAAGTGATCATCCGTGAAGTCGACGGCGTGAAGCAGGAACCGTTCGAAAACGTCACCATCGACATCCCTGAAGAATCCCAGGGCAAGGTCATGGAAGAGATGGGTCTGCGTAAGGGCGACCTGAGCAACATGGTGCCGGATGGCAAGGGCCGTGTTCGTCTGGAATACAACATCCCTGCTCGCGGTCTGATCGGTTTCCGTAACCAGTTCCTGACCCTGACCAACGGTGCTGGCATCCTGACCTCGATCTTCGACCGTTACGCTCCAGTGAAGTCGGGCCACATGTCCGGCCGTCAGAACGGCGTTCTGGTTTCGGTTGAAACCGGCAAGGCTCTGACCTACTCGCTGGAAACCCTGCAGGCCCGTGGCAAGCTGTTCGTAGAACACGGCCAGGAGATCTACAACGGTCAGATCGTTGGTCAGAACAGCCGCGACAACGACCTGGGTGTCAACCCAACCAAAGGCAAGAAGCTCGACAACATGCGTGCTTCGGGTAAAGACGAAACCATCGCTCTGGTTCCACCTGTTCGCTTCACCCTGGAACAGGCTCTGGAATACATCCAGGAAGACGAGCTGTGCGAAGTCACTCCTAAGTCGATCCGTCTTCGCAAGAAGATCCTCGACGAAAGCGAGCGTACCCGCGCTGCCAAGAAAGCCAAGGCGTAATCTAGCCCTGGAATAGAAAACGCCCCCGGTCGCGAGACCGGGGGCGTTTTTGTTTGTCTGGCGTTTAGCGATATTTGTGCTGGCCCCATCGCTGGCAAGCCAGCTCCCACAGGGTTTTGGGTCGTATATAAAATATGTGTTCGACCACAATCATTGTGGGAGCTGGCTTGCCAGCGATGCCGGCCGGTTAGCCGCTGAAAATCTCAAGGCCGATCAAAATTTGTCGATGGCCCGGAAATTTTGCACCCGCTCGACTTCTTTCGGCTTATAAGCGCAATACCCCGGCCGCGGCCCGATCTTCGGGTGGTTGCGGCAGGTGTCCGGGCGCTTGTCATAAATGGTGCACAGGCGCGTTTTACGATCCAGGTAATAGCAGTCGTTGTTGCTCATGCGCTGCAGGGTGAAGATCCCCGACTTCTGATTGAAGCGCTCGACCAGACCTTCCTTTTGCAGACGCTTGGCGATGTTCTTTGGCGGATCGCCCAGTTCGAACTCGTCGACGACGCCGATGCGCACCAGATCCTTGATCTTCACTTCGACCGGCAGCGTGCAGCAGCTGGACATGCACGAGCCGCACATCGGCGCCGAGTATTTGGCCCACGTATCGAGACGATCAATCTCGGCGGCGGCGATCAGGTTGGGCTTCATCATCGGGAGTTACCAGGTGTGTATGCATCAGGGCGCGCGATCATACCGGGAGCGGTGGAATTTTGAACAACCTTTCGCCGGATATTTTCGCAACGACTGCAAATTGCCCGACAGGACGGCACGGCCCCTGCATTCATTGGCTCATCCGCCAGGGTTATGTCGGACTGGTGCACAGTCCGGGCAAATACTGCCGAACCAGAGCCGTTACCGCCGGTCAGACCGTCTAGGCTCAGAAAATTCCCGCTCGCTCGAGGTCCTGTTGATGACTCAAGAACCACTAGTTCGCGAAGCAGAGGTGGCCGCGTTCCGCGACGCCGTCCTGACCAAACTCACCTACGCCGTGGGCAAAGACCCCGATCATGCCTTCGACCATGACTGGTTCGAAGCCATTGCCCTGGCCGCGCGTGATCACATGGTCGAACACTGGATGGATCACACCCGGCAGATCTACCGCAAAGGCCAGAAGCGGGTTTATTACCTCTCGCTGGAATTTCTCATCGGCCGTTTGCTCTACGACAGCCTGAGCAACCTCGGCCTGCTCGACGTCGCCCGTGAAGCGCTGACCGAACTGGGCGTTGATCTGGAACGCATTCGTCTGCTGGAGCCCGATGCAGCGCTGGGCAATGGCGGCCTCGGTCGTCTCGCGGCGTGCTTCATGGAAAGCATGTCGACCCTCGGCATCGCCGGCCATGGCTATGGCATTCGTTATGAGCATGGCTTGTTTCGTCAGGCGATTGTCGATGGCTGGCAACAGGAACAGACCGAACACTGGCTGGATTTCGGCAACCCTTGGGAATTTGAACGGCCGGAAGTGGCGTACCCGATCGGCTTCGGCGGCAGCGTCGAAACCGTCACCGATGCCTCCGGCAAGACTCGTCAGGTCTGGTCGCCAGCGGAAACCGTGCGCGCAATTGCTTATGACACGCCGGTGGTCGGCTGGCGCGGGGCGAGCGTCAACACCCTGCGTCTGTGGCGTGCCCGCGCCATGGAAGATCTGCACCTGGAGCGCTTCAACGCCGGTGACCACCTGGGCGCCGTGGCGGAAGTGGCCCGCGCCGAGAGTATCTCCCGCGTCCTTTATCCGGCCGACAGCACCGAAGCCGGGCAAGAGCTGCGCCTGCGTCAGGAATACTTCTTCGTCGCCGCTTCGCTGCAGGATCTGCTGCGCCGTCACCGCAACATGCACACCTCGGTGCTGACCCTCGGTGATCACGCGGCGATCCAGCTCAACGACACTCACCCCTCGATTGCAGTGGCCGAGCTGATGCGCCAACTGGTCGACGTCTACGACGTCGCGTGGGACGCAGCATGGCAAGTCACCGTCGACACGCTGTCGTACACCAACCACACGCTGCTGCCGGAAGCACTGGAAACCTGGCCGGTCGGGCTGATGGAACGCATGCTGCCAAGGCACATGCAGATCATTTACCTGATCAACGCACAGCACATCGATTCGTTGCGGGCCAAGGGCATTCATGACTTCGACGTGTTGCGCGCGGTGTCGCTGATCGAAGAAGACAACGGCCGCCGGGTGCGCATGGGCAACCTCGCGTTCCTCGGTTCGCACAGCGTCAACGGCGTGTCCGGTCTGCATACGCAGCTGATGCGCAAAACCGTATTCGCCGAACTGCACAAGCTCTACCCTGAGCGGATCAACAACAAAACCAACGGCATCACCTTCCGCCGCTGGCTGTATCAGGCCAACCCGGAACTGACTTCGATGCTGGTCGATGCCCTCGGCCCGGACCTGCTCGATCATCCTGAAGAGCGCCTGCTCGAACTCGAGCCGTTCGCCGAGAAAACCGCGTTCCGCAAAGCCTTCGCCGAGCAGCGTTTGCACAGCAAGAAGGCGCTGGCCTATCTGATTCACGAGCGCCTCGGGATCGCGGTCAACCCGGCGGCGATGTTCGACGTGCAGGTCAAACGTATCCACGAATACAAGCGTCAGTTGCTCAACCTGATGCACACCGTGGCGTTGTACCAGGCGATTCGTGCCGAGCCGGAAGTCGACTGGGTGCCACGGGTGAAGATCTTTGCCGGTAAAGCGGCGGCGAGTTATCACCAGGCCAAGCTGATCATCAAGCTGACCAATGACATCGCTCGGGTGGTGAACAATGATCCGACTGTGCGCGGCCTGCTGAAAGTGGTGTTCCTGCCCAACTACAACGTCAGCCTGGCTGAAAGCATCATCCCGGCGGCGGACTTGTCCGAGCAGATTTCCACCGCCGGTTTCGAGGCGTCGGGCACCAGTAACATGAAGTTCGGCCTCAACGGCGCGCTGACCATCGGCACCCTCGACGGTGCCAACGTGGAAATGTGCGAGCGCATCGGTGCCGAGCACATGTTCATCTTCGGTCTCAGTGCGCAACAGGTTGAAGCGCGCAAGCAGAACCACGAGTTCAGCGCCGTACCCGACATCGCCGCCTCCCATCGTTTGAACGATGTGCTGCAGGCGATTCGCAGCGGTGTGTTCTCGCCGGACGATACCTCGCGTTATACCGGCCTGATCGACTCGTTGATCGACTATGACCGCTTTCTGGTCTGCGCCGATTTCGACTCCTACTGGGAAGCGCAGAAGCGTGTCGATGCGCACTGGCACGACTCGCAGAACTGGTGGCGTTCGGCGGTGCTCAACACCTCGCGGATGGGCTGGTTCTCTTCCGACCGGACGATTCGCGAGTACGCCACGGATATCTGGAAAGCGCTGGAGTAACTTTCCCCGACAAATCTGCGCAAGGCCCAACGTTTGTTGGGCCGGATCGATATACTGAGCGCCGGTTAATAGGCATCAATCACCGCCGTACCCTGTAGGAGCGAGCCTGCTCGCGAAGCGATCGTCGACTTAAACAGAAATGTTGGCTGACAATCCGCCTTCGCGAGCAGGCTCGCTCCCACACGGTTTGTGCCTAGACTGAAGCGATCGCCGGACTCGCCCCGCCCCGGGGCTGCTTAGGGATATCGACCATGCAATGGATGTTCATGTTGATCGGGCTGGTGCTCGGTGGACTGCTCGACGAGTCATTCAGCGGCGCGCTGTTGGGTGCGCTGCTGGGGCTGGTCATCGGCCAGGCGCTACGCATTGCGCGCCTCGGCTCGCGGGCGGCGGAGCAACAGCGTCAACTCGAGCAGGTGCGCGAAGCCTTGCAAGGCGTGGCCCAGCGGCTGTTTGTGCTGGAAGGTTCGCCCTCGCATGCGCCCGCGCCGCCACCTGAAGCCGAGCCAGTCGCCGCACCCGTCGACGTGGCTGAGCAGGCTGCCCCGACCCCTGAGCTGATCTGGGAACTGCCCCCCGAACTCGAACCGATCTCCGCCGTCGCCCGCGAAACCAGCCAGTCGCTGCCGGCCGATGTCTGGCGCGCCGAACCGGCTCCCGTTGCACCAACGCAAAAACCCGCCGAACCCCGTGGCCCGAACCTGATCGAGCGCGGCATCAGCGCTGCGCGCAACTGGCTGTTTGGCGGCAACACCGTGCTGCGCGTCGGTGTGGTGCTGCTGTTTTTCGGTCTGGCATTTTTACTGCGTTACGCCACCGAAGGCATGGTGGTGCCGATCGAGTTGCGTTACACCGGCGTCGCGGCAGCGGCGTTGGCTCTGCTTGCGCTGGGCTGGTGGTTGCGCCGACGCAACAGCAACTATGCATTGATGCTGCAAGGCACCGGGATCGCGGTGTTGTACCTGACGGTGTTTGCGGCGATGCGTCTGCATCCGTTGCTTGATCCGTCCGCTGCACTCGGTTTGCTGGTCGCGGTGACGGTGTTCTCGGCCATTCTGGCGATCACTCAGGATGCACTGGGGTTGGCCGCAGCGGCAGCGTTGGGCGGTTTCGCCGCGCCGATTCTGACGTCTACAGGCGAAGGCAATCACGTCGCACTGTTCAGTTATTTCGCTTTGCTCAACGCCGGCATTCTCTCCATCGCCTGGTTCAAGGCCTGGCGCCTGCTCAACCTGATCGGCTTCGTCGGGACCTTCGGTATCGGTTTCGCCTGGGGGCTGCGTTCCTACACGCCGGAACTGCTGTGGAGCACTGAGCCATTTCTGATTGTTTTTTTCCTGATGTACCTCGCCATCGGCCTGCTGTTCGCCCGGCGTAAATTGCGCGAAATGGCGGATGCCCCGCCGGACGCTGACCGTGAGGCGTTGCTGCAATGGTCGGCCCGCAAGGGTGATTATGTCGACGGCACCATGCTGTTCGGCCCGCCGATCATTGGCTTCGGTTTGCAGTTCGCCTTGGTAGAGCACCTGGAATTTGCGGCGGCGTTCAGTGCGTTGGCGCTGGGCATGATCTATATGACGCTGGCCAAAGTTTTGATGGGCGGGCGCGCGATGCTGCTGGGCGAAACCTGCCTGGCGCTGGGGGTGATTTTTGCCAGCCTGGCGATTCCGCTGGGGCTCGATGCGCGCTGGACGTCTGCGGCGTGGGCCGTGGAAGGCGCGGGGATTTTCTGGCTCGGCTTGCGTCAGCATCGACCGTTTGCCCGGGCCTTTGCCTTACTGCTGCAACTGGGCTCGGCGCTGGCATTTCTCAGCCAGTTGCAGCCCGGCGAGAGCAGCCTGCTCGACGGCGCACCGCTGGGCGCGCTGATGCTTGGCGCCGCGCTGCTGTTCAGTTTCCTTCAACTGCGCAAGGCTACGCCCGAGCAGACCTCGCCGTGGGAAAGGCAAGGCCTGCCGCTGCTGGCGTGTCTGGGCCTGACGTTCCTTTATCTGCTGGCACCGTTGTTCCTGTTCATCCAGGGCACGGCAATCAGTTGGGCCTTGGCCGGGTTGGCGACTTTGTTCGTGGGGCTGCGGATTCAATCACGCACATTCCTGTTTACCGCGTTCGCCGTGCAGTTGCTGGGCGGCGCGTTGTTCCTGCTGCGCCTGCAAACTGCCGGTGAAGATTCGGCGGCGGTGTTCAGCGCTGGCTGGAGCGGTTTGCTCAGTGCGTCCTTGATCGGACTGGCCTTGATTGGCGGCATGCTGCTCGCGGCTCGCGATGAGATGGTGCGCGCTGATGCGCGTCTGCTGCGCGGCTTGTCGGTGGTGTTGCTGGCGGGGTTGGTGCTGATCAATCTGGCGGTGCTGTTCGTGCTGCCGTGGCAAACCGCGAGCGCGGTGTGGGCGGCCAGCGGTTTGCTGATCATCTGGCTGAGCCTGTACCTGCAACAGCGTCTGAGTTTCGTTTTCGGCCTGCTGTTGCAGGTGATCGGCGGCGCAGCGTTTCTGCTCGCCGGCCCCGAATGGCTCGGGTCGCTGTCTAGCGAAGAGTTGAAACCGTTGGCCCATGGCGGCTTCTGGACGCCACAGGTGCTGGGGCTGGCCGCGCTGATCGGCGCGTGGCGCTTGCAATTGGGCAACCATGCCACGGCTTTTGATGCCTTGAGTTTGCAGCGCTTGTCGCAAGTGCTGCTGATCTGGGGCGCCGGTTGGTGGACGCTGGCGTGGGTCAGCGAGATCCTGCGATTCGCTTCGCCGAACCTGCAAGGCACATTGTTGCTGCTGGTCGCTGCGATCAGTGTTGCGCTGTGGACGCTGTTGTCGCTGCGTCTGAAATGGCCGGCGCTGGGGTTGCTCTGCACCTTACTGATTCCGGCGGCGGCGCTGGTTTTGCTCGGCGCTTGGCATTCGCGCTACCACCCGGCCGCCGACTTCGGCTGGCTGGCGTGGCCGGCGCTGTTCGCGGTGCACTTCTTCAGCCTGTGCCGCTTGGCTTCGCTGTTGCCGGCGCGCGCATTGAGCGCGGCCCATGTGTTCGGTTGCTGGCTGTTGATTGGGGTGCTGGCGCTGGAGTTGCGTTACGGCCTGCTGTTGTTGTCTGAGCAGTACAACGCGTGGCGCTGGCTGGGCTGGGCGATTCTGCCGAGCCTCTATCTGTTGCTGATGGCTGCACCGCGCAACTGGCCGTGGCCGGTGGCCGCATTTGCTCGGGAGTACCGCTTGTATGCGGCGGCACCGCTGGCGGTGCTGATGCTGGCGTGGTTCTGGCTGGCCAATGGCGTCAGCGATGGCAATGCCGAACCATTGCCTTACGTGCCGCTGCTCAACCCATTGGAGCTGGGTCTGCTGTTTGCGCTGTTCGGCGTTTATGCCTGGTCGCGCAGCGCCGTCGCGCAGCTGTCGATCCGTCAGGATCATGCCGACAAGGCTACGCAACTGATCGCCGGTGTGTCGCTGTTTGCCTTCTGCACCGCACTGGTCACCCGCGCCGCGCATCACTGGGCCGGCATCCCGTTCGAGCTTGATCAACTGCTCGCGTCGATGCTGGTGCAGGCCGGCCTGTCGATCGTCTGGACGTTGATGGCGCTGGGGCTGATGATCGGCGGCCATCTGCGCCATCGCCGCGAAGTCTGGCTGATCGGCGCGGCGCTGATCGCGCTGGTGGTGGCCAAGCTGATTTTTGTCGAACTGAGCAACCGTGGTGGCCTCGCCCGGATCGTCTCGTTTATCGGCGTTGGCGTGTTGCTGCTGGTGGTCGGCTACTTTGCGCCGCTGCCACCCAAACGCGTCGAGGCTGAACCGGCGGCGGACAAACCCGCGCCGGAAACCGAAGGAGTTGCATCTTGAGTCGCATGCTGAATCTGGGTTGGTTGGCGCTGGGCGTGGTGATGGTCGCTGGCGCTCAGGAAAAACCGGCGGACTTCGCCACGCAAGTGCCGTTGACGGTGAGCGGCAATGGCCCGTGGTATCGCCTCGACTTGCCGCTGAGCGCGCAATTGCAGGCGCGCCAGACCGATCTCAGCGACCTGCGTGTGTTCAACGCCGCCGGCGAAGCGCAGGCCTACGCCTTGGCTCGCGAATCGGCGCAGACCCGCGACGACGGCAAGCTGCACGAGGTCAAATGGTTCCCGCTGTACAACGCCGCCGACGCCAGCGAGCGCGCGCCGAATGTGCGCGTGCAGTCGACCACCAACGGCACCCTGGTCGAAGTGCAACCGTCCTCGCAACTGGAGGCGGGCGAAGAAGTGCTGCGCGGCTGGCTGCTCGATGCCAGTGCGATCAAGGCACCGTTGCAGCAGTTGATCCTCGACTGGACCAGCGAGCGCGACGGTTTCCAGCGTTTCAGCATCGAGGCCAGCGACGATCTGCAGCACTGGCAGTCATGGGGCGAGGGCCAGGTGGCACGGCTGACCTTTTCCGATGAGCGCATCGAACAGCACGAAGTGACCCTGCCGGGGCAGACCGCGCGCTATGTGCGCCTGCTGTGGGAGTCGCCGGGTTCGGCGCCCGTCCTGACGTCGGCGCAATTGAAAAGCAGCGACCCGCGCAACCTGCCGCTGCCTTTGGTCTGGTCGCCCAGCGTGGCCGGCAGCAGCACCAAGTCCGGGGAATACATCTGGCAGTTGCCGATGGGGCTGAATGTCGAGCGGGTGCAGATCGAGCTGAAACAGCCGAACAGTCTGGCGCCGGTCACGTTGGCCGGCCGGCGCGAGAGCAACTTGCCGTGGCAGCCACTGAGCAGCGGTTTGCTGTATCGCCTGAGCCAGAACAATCAGGACGTGGTCCAGAACGAAATCCCGCTGTCCGGGCAGACCGTGCAGCAACTCAAGCTGACCGTGGATGAGCGCGGCGGCGGTCTGGGTGAGCAGGCGCCGGACCTGAAATACGCGGTGCGCGCCACGCAGGTGATCTTCCTCGCCCGGGGCGAAGGGCCGTACAGCCTGGCCTTGGGCAATGCCACGGTGAAAACGGCGAACCTGCCGCTGGCAACGTTGATTCCGGATTTCAAGCCAGAAAAGCTGGCGAACCTGGGCAAGGCGACGGTGCAGGACGAAGCAGTGGCCACGCAAACCTCAACGGCGACGACGGCTGCGGTGGCCGGGACCAACTGGAAGAAGTTCGGCTTGTGGGCAGTGTTGCTGCTCAGTGTGGTGTTTCTCGGGGCGATGGCGTTCAGCCTGTTGCGCAAACCGCCAGCCAATACCTGAGCATGGCCGGCGCTGCGCGCCAATCGCTGGCAAGCCAGCTCCCACAGTGATCTCGGTCGTTCACATATTTTGTGTACACCACACATCCTGTGGGAGCTGGCTTGCCAGCGATGGCGGCCGGTCAAACAACAAAATCATCAAACTGCCGCTATCACTCAATCACCACCCGCCCCATTTCCAACTACGCTCAACCCGACACCTGAACTCTCCACCGACAATCACGTCTCATACAGGCAAATACACCCAGGCGCACGTTAGCCGGCGTCTTCGCTCGCTAGGTTTTCAGACTCCCTGTAAACTGCGCGGGTTTTCCGCCCCCCATTCCACCGGAGCCGTCCATGTCCCGCGTTACCTTGAGTCGCTATTTGATTGAGCAGACCCGCAGCAACAACACTCCTGCCGATCTGCGCTTTTTGATCGAAGTGGTAGCGCGTGCCTGCAAGGAGATCAGCCACGCCGTGTCCAAAGGCGCCCTGGGTGGTGTTCTGGGCAGCATGGGCACCGAGAACGTGCAAGGCGAAGTGCAGAAGAAGCTCGACGTGATCTCTAACGAGATCCTGCTCGAAGCCAACGAATGGGGCGGTCACCTGGCCGGCATGGCGTCCGAAGAAATGGACAACGCCTACCAGATCCCGGGCAAATACCCGAAAGGCGCGTACCTGCTGGTGTTCGACCCACTGGACGGCTCGTCGAACATCGACATCAATGCCCCGGTCGGCACGATCTTCTCGGTACTGCGTTGCCCGAACGAGTACCTGAGCCAGAACGAGCCGCTGAACGAAAAAGCGTTCCTGCAGCCAGGCACCCAGCAAGTGGCCGCCGGTTACGCCATCTACGGCCCGCAGACCATGCTGGTGCTGACCCTGGGCGACGGCGTCAAAGGCTTCACCCTGGACCGCGAAATGGGCAGCTTCGTCCTGACTCACGAAGACATCACCATCCCGGAAACCACCCAGGAATTCGCCATCAACATGTCCAACCAGCGCCACTGGGAAGCCCCGGTGCAGCGCTATGTCGGCGAGCTGCTGGCTGGTGAAGAAGGCCCGTTGAAGAAGAACTACAACATGCGTTGGGTCGCGGCGATGGTTGCCGACGTACACCGCATCTTGACCCGCGGCGGTCTGTTCATGTACCCGCGCGACAGCCGCGAGCCGTCCAAACCGGGCAAGCTGCGCTTGATGTACGAAGCTAACCCGATGTCGTTCCTCGTCGAACAAGCCGGCGGCGCGTCCACCGACGGTCACCAGCGCATTCTCGACATCCAGCCGGAAGGCCTGCACCAGCGCGTTGCAGTGTTCCTCGGTTCGAAAGAAGAAGTCGCCCGCGCCACGGCCTACCACAAGGAATAAACCATGCACGCGCCCTGGCAGCCGTTGCTCGACTGGTGGTTCGGACACGCCGAATCAGCGAACGAAGTGGCGGCCGAAAAGGGCAAGTTGTGGTTCGGCAAGCGAAACAGCCAGGACCTCGAAGCGCAGACGCGTTTCGGGGTCTTTGTCGATCAGGCCCTGGCCGGCGAATTGACTGAGTGGACGCAATGTCCCGAAGGCTGGCTGGCGGTGGTGCTGTTGCTTGATCAACTGCCACGCATGATCTATCGCGACACCCCCAAAGCATTTTCCGGTGATCTGCGCGCACAGAAGCTTGTCGCCCAAGGCATTGCAGCGGATTTTGATCGGCAGTTGAAACCGATTCAGCGTGTGTTCATTTATCTGGTGTTCGAACACTGCGAAAACCTCGCGGTGCAGAATGAAGCCGTTTCCAGATTTATTGAATTGGTGGCTGAACAGCCAGAGTCGGAGCGGGCGGTGTTTGCCGATAACCTGGACTATGCCGAGCGGCATCAGAAGGTGATTGCCCGGTTTGGCCGATTTCCGCATCGGAATGCGGTGTTGGGGCGGGAGTCTACGGCTGAGGAATTGGAGTTTCTGTCCAGGCCCGGCTCAAGATTCTGAATCTTCAGTGCGGCTTATGCCGCTTTCGCGAGCAGGCTCGCTCCCACAATTGAAATGCATTCCACTGTGGGAGCGAGCCTGCTCGCGAAGAGGCCTGAGGCTGCAGCTTAGATCCTGAAGCTGCCGACCAGATGCTTCAACCGCGCCGCCTGCTGCTCAAGGTCCGAACACGCGCGCAACGTCGCCTGCAAGTTTTCCACGCCTTCCTGATTCAGCGTGTTGATCTCGTTGATATCAACGTTGATCGACTCGACCACAGCAGTCTGCTCTTCAGTCGCGGTGGCCACCGACTGGTTCATGCCGTCGATTTCGCCGATGCGCTGGGTCACGCTGCCCAGACGCTCGCCGGCCTGGTTGGCGATGCCGACGCTGCTTTCGCTCTCGCGTTGGCTCTCGGTCATGATGCTCACCGCCTGGCGTGCGCCGACCTGCAGCTCTTCGATCATCTTCTGCACTTGCTGCGCCGAATCCTGGGTGCGGTGCGCGAGGTTGCGCACCTCGTCGGCGACCACGGCGAAACCGCGTCCGGCCTCACCGGCACGCGCGGCTTCAATGGCGGCGTTGAGTGCGAGCAGGTTGGTCTGCTGGGAAATGCTGGTGATCACTTCGAGAATCTGGCCGATGTTCACCGTGTTGCTGTTCAGCGTTTCGATATTGCCGCAGGAATCGCTGATCTTCGCCGACAGTTGTTGCATGGCGTGGATGGTTTTATCCACCACCTGCTGGCCGTCGACCGCGAGGCTGCGCGCATCGCTGGAATGCTGCGAGGCGAGGGCGGCGTTCTGGGCGATTTCCTGAGCGGCGGCGCCGAGCTGATTGATCGCGGCGGCGACGCTGTTGGTGCGGCTGGCCTGCTGGTCGGAGTTGTACATCGACGAGTTCGAGGCAGCGACCACACGCAGGGCGACTTCGTTGACCTGGCCGGTGGCCGAGGACACTTCGCGGATCGACGTATGAATGCGTTCGACGAAGCGGTTGAACGACGTACCCAATGCGCCGAATTCATCGTTGCCGTGAATCACCAGACGCTTGGTCAGATCGCCTTCGCCTTCAGCGATGTCATGCATCGCACGGCCCATGGTCAGCAGCGGTTGCATCAGCACGCGAATCAGCATGCCGAGCAGGCCGATGATGATCAGCACGGCGATGACCATGGCGATCAGTGCCGAGGTGCGGAATTCGCTGAGCATCGAGAACGCGGTGTCTTTGTCGAGCACCAGCGCCACGTACCAGTCAGCCGACGGCACGCCGTTGACGTGGGTGAAGGAAATCAACTGGGTCTTGCCGTCGAACTCGACTTCTTTCAGGCCCGGGCTGACTTTGGGCGCACCGTTCGGATAAGCCTCGGCCAGTGTTTTGAGCACCAGCTTGCTGTCCGGGTGAATCAGGATTTTCCCTTCGGCGCTGACAATGAATGCATGACCGTGGCCGCCGAAGTTCAGCGAGTTGATGATCGCGCTGACGCTGGTCAGATCGATGTCGGCACCGGCCACGCCGAGCATTTGGCCCTGACGCTGCACCGGGGTGGCGACGGTGATCACCAGTTTGCCCGACGAAGCGGCTATGTACGGTTCGGTGACGATGGTCTGCTGCGCGCTGTTGGCCGCTTTGTACCAGCCGCGCGCGCGTGGATCGTAGTCCGGCGCACGGTTGCCGGCCGGCACCGAGAACATCACGCCGTCAGCGCCACCGAAATAGCTGAGCTGGAAATTGCCGGTGTAGGCGGGCAGGTCGATGATGCGCTTGAGGCTGGCGGGCGCGTTGCCGTCGACGGCGACTTGCTGCGACAGCGATTGCAGCAGTTGAATGCGACTTTCCAGCCAGGTCTGGATGTTGCTGGTGGTCAGGCTACCCAGTTCCTGCATGGTCGCTTCGGTGCTGCTGCTCAATGCCTGACGCTGGCGATAGTCGTTGAAGAGGATGAAACAGGCGAACGCAACGGCCACCACAAGGGCAGCAGCCAGCAAAATCTTGTGGCTGAATTTCATGTTTCTGGTCATCGAATGAACTACCGCGAAGGGGCTGGTCAGGAAAGGGCGGCAATTTGCCATATTCGGCAGCGTTGCGCTGCTCTTATTTCGACCGCGCCGCGCCAAAGATTAGGCGCTTGTGGGGAAAGTCGACGAAATGCTCGACGGCTTCACAAAGTTTTTGATTTACCGACAAAAGCCGGACGGGCGGGCTGATAAATAGGCGTTCGGTCACGGAACCAGATGACACTTTTCTCTTCTAAGCTTCTGGTTGGCACCATGCCATCCCCCCTCGTTCCAGGAGTTTCACCATGTCGCTGCGATCTATCGCCCTGCTGTCGTTTTGCGTGCTGTTGGCCGCATGCAGCAAGGTCAATCAGGAAAACTACTCCAAGCTCTCGGCCGGCATGGCCAAGTCCGAAGTGGAAACCCTCCTCGGCAAGCCCACCGATTGCTCGGGCGCGCTCGGTATGTCCAGCTGCACCTGGGGCGACAAGAACAGCTTTATCAGCGTGCAATACGCCGGTGACAAAGTGCTGATGTTTTCCGGCCAAGGCCTGAAGTAAACCGGGGCTTCGCGCCCACGGAGAAAAAAATGAAGCGGTTATTGCTGATCCTTTTTGCTGGCCTGGTACTGGCTGGCTGCGCCACTTCCGGCGTCGACCCGTTGGCGCCCAAGACCGTCAACAGCGTCAATCTCAAGCGTTATCAGGGCACCTGGTATGAACTGGCACGCTTGCCGATGTACTTCCAGCGCCACTGCGCGCAATCCGAAGCCCATTACACCCTCAAGCCTGACGGTAATGTCGGCGTGCTCAACCGTTGCCTGACTCCGGAGTGGCAGTGGGAAGAAGCCAAGGGCACGGCTTATCCACAAGTGCCGGGCAAGACCGACAAGCTCTGGGTCGAATTCGATAACTGGTTCTCGCGCCTGGTGCCGGGTGTGGCGAAGGGCGAGTACTGGGTGTTGTACGTCAGCGACGATTACAAGACCGCCATCGTCGGCGATCCGAGTCGCAAGTACCTGTGGCTGCTGTCACGCACACCGACCGTCAACGGTGTAGTGCGTGAAGAATTGCTGAGCAAGGCGCGTCAGCAGGGTTACGACACCACACGCCTGATCTGGCGGGCGTCGGATCGGCAGATGGCCAAGACATCCAATTAAGCCGCTATACAAATCAAATGTGGGGGCGAGCCTGCTCGCGAAGAGGGTGTATCAGTCGATATGAATGTTGACTGATACACCGCTTTCGCGAGCAGGCTCGCTCCCACAGTTTGGTTTTGGGTCAGCCCAAGAGATCACGCAGGACCTGGGTGAAAGCTCGGGCGCTTTGCTCTTCGCCGGCATGCCGTCCATCGCGCACCACCCACTGACCATTGACCAGCACATCGCGCACTTGGCGATCGCCGCCGGCGAACAACCAGCGATTGAGAATTCCGTCGCCATTGGCCGTCGCCAGATACGGATCGCTGCCATCGAGCACAATCCAGTCCGCGCGCTTGCCCACTTCCAGCGCGCCAATCGGCTGCCCCAGTGCCTGTGCACCGCCGTCCAGCGCCGCGTCATACAGGGTGCGACCGACCATCGGCTGCTGCGCGCCATACAAGCGATTGCGCCGCTGATCACGCAGGCGCTGGCCATATTCCAGCCAGCGCAATTCTTCCACCACGCTCAGCGACACATGGCTGTCGGAGCCAATGCCCATGCGCCCGCCCTGGGCAAGAAAGTCCACCGCCGGAAAAATTCCGTCGCCCAGATTCGCTTCAGTGGTCAGGCACAGCCCGGCGATCGCGCGACTGTTGGCCATTAGCGTGATTTCTTGCGGATTGGCGTTAGTGGCGTGGACCAGACACCAGCGCTGATCGACTTCAGTGTTCTCGTAAAGCCATTGCAACGGACGACGACCGCTCCAGCTCAGGCAGTCGTCGACTTCCTTTTGCTGTTCGGCGATGTGTATGTGCACCGGGCATTGTTTGTCACTGGCCGCCAACACTTCGCTGATTTGTTGTGGCGTCACCGCCCGCAGCGAGTGGAAACACAGGCCCAGCGATTGCGCCTTTTGCTGCGCCAGTAATGGCTGCAACCGCGCTTGCAGATTCAGATAGTTCTCAGTGCTGTTGATAAAGCGACGCTGGCCATCGTTAGGTGTTTGCCCACCGAAACCGGAATGACTGTAGAGCACTGGCAGCAGGGTCAGACCGATGCCGCTTTCGCTGGCGGCCTGGCTGATACGCAAAGCCAGTTCGGCAGGATCGGCATACGGCTGGCCGTTGCTGTCGTGGTGCACATAGTGAAATTCGGCGACCGAGGTGTAACCGGCCTTGAGCATTTCGATGTACAGCTGACGGGCGATGATGCCGAGCTGATCGGGGCTGATTTTTCCGACGAGGCGGTACATCAGATCGCGCCAGGTCCAGAAACTGTCGTTGGGGTTGCCGGCCACTTCGGCCAATCCAGCCATGGCGCGCTGGAAGGCGTGGGAGTGCAGGTTGGGCATACCCGGCAGCAACGGCCCGCGCAGCCGTTCGGCGCCGTCTGCGCTGGAATCGGCCTGGATTCGGGTCAACAGGCCATCGGCGCTGACCTCGAGACGTACATTGTTGGCCCATCCGTTAGGCAGCAGTGCGCGTTCGGCAAAGAAGGCGGACATCGTTCGGCACCCCATCGTGTGTTATTTGTATATACATATACAGACGTTTGCCTGCCCGGTAAACTCCGGCAAGCTAGTCACTTTCATCCAATGAACAGGGATCAACCGTGCCGACTCCGCCTCCAGTTTCTCCGTTGGCCGCGAACATGGGCGACAGTCCGGCGCCTTTGTACGCCCGCGTCAAACAGATGATCACCCAGCAGATCGACAGCGGTAACTGGCCGCCGCACTACCGCGTACCGTCGGAAAGCGAATTGGTCAGCCAGCTCGGCTTCAGCCGCATGACCATCAACCGCGCCCTGCGCGAGATGACCGCCGACGGCCTGCTGGTGCGCATGCAAGGTGTGGGCACGTTTGTCGCCGAGCCGAAGAGCCAGTCCGCGCTGTTCGAAGTGCACAACATTGCCGACGAAATCGCCTCGCGCGGCCATCGCCACACTTGCCAGGTCATCACCCTCGAAGAAGAGGCCGCCGGTTCCGAACGCGCGCTGGCGCTGGATATGCGCGAAGGCCAGAAGGTCTTCCACTCGCTGATCGTGCACTACGAAAACGACATTCCGGTGCAAATCGAAGACCGTTTCGTCAACGCTTTGGTCGCCCCGGAATACCTCAAGCAGGATTTCACTCTGCAAACGCCCTACGCCTATCTCAACCAGGTCGCGCCGCTGACCGAGGGCGAACACGTGGTCGAAGCCATCCTTGCCGAGCCGTCGGAGTGCAAGTTGCTGCAGATCGAAAAGGGCGAGCCGTGCCTGCTGATTCGTCGGCGTACGTGGTCGGGGCGTCAACCGGTGACGGCGGCGCGTTTGATCCACCCGGGTTCGCGTCATCGTCTGGAAGGGCGCTTTCACAAATGAATGAGATAAAGGTTTTACGCGCCGAAGGCTACCCGCGCATGCCCTGGAAAAACGGCGGCGGCAGCACCGAGGAAATCACCCGTGATGCCGGCGCTGGCCTGGACGGTTTCGGCTGGCGCCTGTCAATTGCCGACATCACCGAATCGGGCGGTTTCTCGACATTCGCCGGTTACCAGCGAGTGATCACCGTGTTGCAGGGCGACGGCATGACCCTGTGCGTCGACGGTGACGCTACCCGCCCACTGTTACCGCTGGACCCGTTCGCCTTCAGCGGCGAAAGTCAGGTGTCCTGCACCTTGCTCGGCGGTGCGATTCGCGATTTCAATCTGATCTACGCGCCGCAACGTTACAGCGCACGGTTGCAGTGGTTGGCCGGTGAGCAGCGGTTTTTCAGCTCGGCATCGACGGTGCTGGTGTTCAGTGTCAGTGAGCGGATGGACGTGAGTGTTGGCGACGGCGTTTCGCAGCTCGGTCGGCATGATTGCCTGCAGCTGGACGGCAACAGTGGGCTGGTCGAAGTCTCTACCAACGCCGCATGCTGCGTGATCGAACTCCTCCAGAACTGAACACACCCCTGTGGCGAGGGGATTTATCCCCGCTGGGTCGCGAAGCGGCCCCATTCTTGATAAAAAAAAGCGGTCTGCTGCGCAGCCCAGCGGGGATAAATCCCTCGCCACGAAAGCCATCCCCACTCTTGTTTCCCTCTACGCACCAACTTGTTACCGAACGCCCCAGCGTGGCGCAAAACCACGCTGTCGTAGCCAATCCCAACCTCCCCAAAATAACTGCGAAGAAAATTTCATTCACGCCAGAACCCTCGATTCAGGCGCTCTCCAGCCCTACCTCTGATTTTTCCTGAACACTCCTCCAGCAAGTTGGCCGCTTGATTGCATATGCTTGTATGTACAAGTAAAGACGTATGCGTATGAGTCGTCCGAGACTCTCCGCAGCGTCCACTGATTCGCTTGTCGCGCAGCACAGCGCGCAGGCTGCTGCCCACTGCCAGGGTTGGTTTGAATTGATCGCTGAGGAGTCTTTTTCGTGACTGACAATACCCAGAACAGCAACAAGTTTCGTGACGTGCAGATCCGCGCCGCACGCGGTAACACGCTGACCGCCAAGAGCTGGCTGACCGAAGCGCCGCTGCGCATGTTGATGAACAATCTCGACCCGGAAGTCGCCGAGAACCCGAAAGAACTGGTGGTCTATGGTGGCATCGGCCGCGCCGCACGCAACTGGGAGTGCTACGACAAGATCGTCGAGAGCCTGACCAACCTGAATGACGACGAAACCCTGCTGGTGCAGTCGGGCAAGCCGGTCGGCGTATTCAAGACTCACAGCAACGCGCCGCGCGTGCTGATCGCCAACTCCAACCTGGTACCGCACTGGGCGAGCTGGGAACACTTCAACGAACTCGACGCCAAAGGCCTGGCCATGTACGGCCAGATGACCGCCGGCAGCTGGATCTACATCGGCAGCCAGGGCATCGTTCAGGGCACCTACGAAACCTTCGTCGAAGCCGGACGCCAGCATTACAACGCTGACCTCAAGGGCCGCTGGGTGCTCACCGCCGGCCTCGGTGGCATGGGCGGCGCGCAACCGCTGGCCGCCACCCTGGCCGGCGCCTGCTCGCTGAACATCGAATGCCAGCAAGTCAGCATCGATTTCCGCCTGAAGAGCCGTTACGTCGATGAGCAAGCCAAAGACCTCGACGACGCTCTGGCGCGCATCGACAAATACACCAAAGAAGGCAAAGCGATTTCCATCGCGCTGCTGGGCAACGCGGCGGAAATCCTCCCGGAACTGGTCAAGCGCGGCGTGCGCCCGGACATGGTCACCGACCAGACCAGCGCCCACGATCCGCTCAACGGCTACCTGCCGGCCGGCTGGAGCTGGGACGAATACCGCGCCCGCGCCAAGACCGAACCGGCCGCTGTGATCAAAGCCGCCAAGCAGTCGATGGCGGTGCACGTCAAAGCCATGCTGGAGTTCCAGAAGCAAGGCATTCCGACCTTCGACTACGGCAACAACATCCGTCAGATGGCTCAGGAAGAAGGCGTCGAAAACGCTTTCGATTTCCCGGGTTTCGTGCCGGCCTACATCCGTCCGCTGTTCTGCCGTGGCATCGGCCCGTTCCGTTGGGCGGCGCTGTCGGGTGATCCACAGGACATCTACAAAACCGACGCCAAGGTCAAAGAGCTGATCCCGGACGACGCGCATTTGCACAACTGGCTGGACATGGCCCGCGAGCGCATCAGCTTCCAGGGTCTGCCGGCACGTATCTGCTGGGTCGGTCTGGGCCAGCGCGCCAAGCTCGGTCTGGCCTTCAACGAAATGGTTCGTAGCGGTGAGCTGTCGGCCCCCGTGGTGATCGGTCGCGATCACCTCGACTCCGGCTCGGTGGCCAGCCCCAACCGCGAAACCGAATCGATGCAGGACGGTTCCGACGCCGTCTCCGATTGGCCGTTGCTCAACGCGCTGCTGAACACCGCCAGCGGCGCGACCTGGGTGTCTTTGCACCACGGCGGCGGTGTCGGCATGGGCTTCTCGCAACATTCGGGGATGGTGATCGTCTGCGACGGTACCGATGAAGCCGCCGAGCGCATCGCTCGCGTGCTGCACAACGACCCGGCTACCGGCGTCATGCGTCATGCGGATGCCGGTTACCAGATCGCCATCGACTGCGCGAAAGAGCAGGGGCTGAATCTGCCGATGATCACTGGCGGGTAACACGCTCTGGTTTTATGTGGGAGCGAGCCTGCTCGCGAAGGCGTCGTGTCAGTCGCTACTGCTGTGCCTGATACACCGATTCGCGAGCAGGCTCGCTCCCACAGAGGAATTTCAGTGAACCCGAATAGCAATCCACAGAGGTTGAATCATGGCGGTTAACAACGAACGTGCAGGCAGTACTCCGTTGATCGAAAGGCGTTCGATCGACTACATCCCGGAAGCGGAAAGACACGGTCGTCTGTTCAGTCAGTTCACCCTGTGGATGGGCGCCAACCTGCAGATCACTGCGATCGTCACCGGGGCCTTGGCCGTGGTGCTCGGCGGTGATGTGTTCTGGTCGCTGATCGGTCTGTTGATCGGTCAGTTGCTCGGCGGTGGTGTGATGGCGCTGCATGCCGCGCAAGGACCGAAACTGGGCCTGCCGCAGATGATCTCCAGTCGTGTGCAATTCGGCGTTTACGGCGCTGCGATTCCGATCGTGCTGGTGTGCCTGATGTACCTCGGCTTCACCGCCACCGGAACGGTGCTGTCCGGGCAAGCGCTGGGCCAGTTGTTCGGTGTCAGCGACAGTGTAGGCATCCTGATTTTCGCCAGCGTCATCGTGCTGGTCACGGTGCTTGGCTACCGGGTAATCCACTGGATCGGCCGCGTCGCCAGTGTGATTGGCGTGATCGCTTTCGTGTTCCTGTTCTGGCGGCTGATGAGCCAGACCGACGTTGGTGCGCTCCTGCAGATTCGTCATTTCAGCTGGAGCAGCTTTCTGCTGGCGGTGTCGCTGGCTGCGTCCTGGCAGATCGCTTTCGGCCCGTATGTGGCGGACTACTCGCGTTACCTGCCGAGCGCCACTTCATCGGTGAAAACCTTTTTCGCCGCTGGCGCAGGTTCGGTGATCGGCGCGCAGGTCGCGATGGTTCTCGGTGTATTTGCCGCCGCGTCGGCCAACGGTCAATTCGCTGGCCATGAAGTCGCCTACATCGTCGGACTCGGCGGTACCGGCGCCACTGCCGCACTGCTGTATTTCAGCATCGCGTTCGGCAAGGTGACCATCTCCACTTTGAACTCCTACGGCAGCTTCATGTGCATCGCCACCATCATCAGTGGCTTCAAAGGACACCTGACGGTTACCCGCATGCAACGGCTGGTGTTCGTGCTGTTCATCGTCGGCGCGGCAACCCTGATTGCCTTGCTCGGACAGCACTCGTTCCTCGGTGCGTTCAAGTCGTTCATCCTGTTTCTGCTCGCCTTCTTCACCCCGTGGAGCGCGATCAATCTGGTCGACTACTACTGCATCACCCGCGAGCGTTACGACGTGCCGGCGCTGGCCGATCCGGACGGCCGCTACGGTCGCTGGAACCTGCTCGGTATCAGCGTCTATGTGTTCGGCGTGCTGGTGCAGTTGCCATTCATCTCGACCAAGTTCTACACCGGCCCACTGGTGGCCGCCCTCGGTGATGTCGACATTTCCTGGATCATCGGTCTGGTTCTCCCGGCCGCCGTCTATTACTTCTGCGCAAAGAAATGGCACAGCGCAGTGCCCGATCGCCTGATTCTGCCGGTCGAGCAGAACAGCACCCTACAAGCAAAAACGAGCGGGGCCGGTCGCGCTGCGGCGCAGGCCTGATCTGGACGTGGACCAGGCTGGATGCCTCTTGAACTGCCGTAAGCCCATTCATGATTAGGAGCGTCACGACAATGAAATCGAACAAGACCCTGCTGACCACATTGCTGTCCATGGGCCTGTTGGCCAGTGCCGGCGCGACGCAAGCCGCCGGCTGGTGCGAATCGGGCAAACCGGTGAAATTTGCCGGGCTGAACTGGGAAAGCGGCATGCTCCTGACCGACGTGCTGCAAGTGGTGCTGGAGAAAGGTTACGGCTGCAAGACCGACAGCCTGCCGGGCAATTCCATCACCATGGAAAACGCCCTGAGCAGTAACGATATTCAAGTGTTCGCCGAAGAGTGGGTCAGCCGTAGCGAGGTCTGGAACAAGGCCGAGAAGGCCGGCAAGGTCATCGGTGTCGGTGCACCGGTGGTGGGCGCGGTCGAAGGCTGGTACGTGCCGCGTTACGTGATCGAAGGCGACGCCAAGCGCAAGCTCGAGGCGAAAGCCCCGGAGCTGAAAAACATCGCTGACCTGGGCAAGTATTCCGCCGTGTTCAAGGACGCTGAAGAGCCGTCCAAGGGCCGCTTCTATAACTGCCCGGCCGGCTGGACCTGCGAGCTCGACAACAGCGAAATGCTCAAGAGCTACGGCCTGGAAAACAGCTACACCAACTTCCGTCCGGGCACCGGACCTGCGCTGGATGCAGCGGTGCTGTCGAGCTACAAGCGTGGCGAGCCGATCCTCTTCTACTACTGGTCGCCAACGCCGCTGATGGGCCAGATCGATGCAGTCAAACTGGAAGAGAAACCCGGCGTCGACAAGACCGTCAGCATCAAGGTCGGCCTGTCGAAAACCTTCCACGACGAAGCCCCGGAACTGGTCGCCGTGCTGGAAAAGGTCAACCTGCCGATCGACCTGCTCAATCAGAACCTCGGCCGCATGGCCAAGGAACGCATCGAGTCGGCAAAACTGGCGAAAATCTTCCTCAAGGAACATCCTGAAGTCTGGCACGCATGGGTGAGCGACGACGCAGCCAAGAAAATCGACGCGGCCTTGTAGGTCAGGTTTCCCCGGCTGCCAGCCACGGCAGCCGGACGCTTGATCGCAACCCCTTGATTGAGAGTCCCTTATGTTTCCCGAAAGCTTTACCTT
This sequence comes from Pseudomonas sp. Leaf434, assembly GCF_001425545.1. Lineage (NCBI taxonomy): Bacteria > Pseudomonadati > Pseudomonadota > Gammaproteobacteria > Pseudomonadales > Pseudomonadaceae > Pseudomonas > Pseudomonas sp. Leaf434. The sequence continues at coordinate 245,135 of NZ_LMQZ01000007.1, forward strand.
TTCCATCGCCGACTGGGTCAACGGTTGGGTCGATTCGCTGGTGACCAACTACGGCGACGTGTTCCGGCATATCTCCGACACGCTGTTGTGGGCCATCGTCAGTCTCGAAGGTTTGCTGCGTGCGGCGCCGTGGTGGTTGATGCTGGCAATCGTCGGTGTCATCGCCTGGCACGCCACGCGCAAGGTCGTGACCACCGCCGTGATTGTCGGCTTGCTGTTTCTGGTGGGTGCGGTCGGCCTCTGGGACAAACTCATGCAGACCCTGGCGCTGATGATGGTCGCGACGATCATTTCGGTGCTGATCGGTATCCCGCTGGGGATTCTCTCTGCACGCAGCAATCGCCTGCGTTCGGTGCTGATGCCGCTGCTCGACATCATGCAGACCATGCCGAGTTTCGTTTACCTGATTCCGGTGCTGATGCTGTTCGGCCTGGGCAAGGTGCCGGCGATTTTCGCCACGGTGATCTACGCCGCGCCCCCGCTGATTCGCCTGACCGACCTTGGTATTCGCCAGGTCGACGGCGAAGTCATGGAAGCGATCAATGCCTTCGGCGCCAACCGCTGGCAACAACTGTTCGGCGTGCAACTGCCGCTGGCGCTGCCGAGCATCATGGCCGGGATCAACCAGACCACGATGATGGCCCTGTCGATGGTGGTGATCGCCTCGATGATCGGCGCCCGCGGCCTCGGTGAAGACGTACTGGTGGGGATTCAGACGCTCAACGTCGGCCGAGGTCTCGAAGCCGGGCTGGCGATCGTGATTCTCGCGGTGGTCATCGACCGCATTACTCAAGCGTACGGTCGGCCACGCCACGAGGTGAGCAAATGAGCAACGCAAGCGTGAGCAAGATCGAAGTGCGCAACGTCTTCAAGATTTTCGGCAACCGCGCCAAGGACGCGCTGGCCATGGTCGGCCAGGGCAAGAGCAAGGACCAGGTGCTCAACGAAACCGGTTGCGTGGTCGGCGTGAACGACTTGTCGCTGAGCATCGGCACCGGTGAAATCTTTGTGATCATGGGCCTGTCCGGCTCGGGCAAATCCACCCTGGTGCGCCACTTCAATCGCCTGATCGATCCTACCAGCGGGGCGATTCTGGTCGATGGCGAGGACATCCTGCAGTACGACATGGACGCCCTGCGCGAATTTCGCCGACACAAGATCAGCATGGTGTTCCAGAGCTTCGGCCTGCTGCCGCACAAAACCGTGCTCGATAACGTCGCCTACGGCCTGAAAGTGCGCGGCGAGAGCAAGCAGGTCTGCGCCGAACGCGCGCTGCACTGGATCAACACCGTCGGTCTAAAAGGCTACGAAAACAAATACCCGCACCAGCTCTCCGGCGGCATGCGTCAGCGCGTCGGCCTCGCCCGTGCATTGGCGGCGGACACCGACATCATCCTCATGGATGAAGCATTCAGTGCGCTGGATCCGTTGATCCGCGCCGAGATGCAGGACCAGTTGCTGGAACTGCAAAAGACCCTGCACAAAACCATCGTCTTCATCACCCACGACCTCGACGAAGCCGTGCGCATCGGCAATCGCATCGCGATTCTCAAGGATGGCCGGTTGATCCAGGTGGGTACGCCAAGAGAGATCCTGCACTCGCCGGCGGATGAGTATGTCGACCGGTTCGTGCAGCGGCGCGCGGCAGTGGTCTGAGACTGAGTGGCCGTTGTGGCGAGGGGATTTATCCCCGTTCGGCTGCGAAGCAGTCGTAAAACCGGCCACTGCGGTCTGTCTGACGGATTTGCGGGCATGGTTTGGGGCGGCTTCGCCACCCAACGGGGATAAATCCCCTCGCCACAGGGTTACCGGCATCAACAGAATTGGTATGAGGTTTTAGATGTCCCAGGCTGAAAAAATCGTTATCACAGGCAGCCCTCTGCGTTGGCAGGACGTGGTCGCCGTTGCCCGGCACGGTGCGCTGCTGGAACTGTCCAGCGAAACCTGGGCGCGCATCGATAATGCTCAGGCCATCGTCCAGCGCATCGTCGCCAGCGGCGAGCGCGCCTATGGCGTCAACACCGGTCTGGGCGGTCTGTCCAACGTCTCGCTGCAGGACGAACAGCTCAGCCAACTCTCGCGCAACACCTTGCTCAGCCATGCCTGCGGTGTCGGCCCGGTGCTCAGCGACGAGCAGACCCGCGCAATCATCTGCGCTGCTGTTCACAACTACAGCCACGGCAAGTCCGGCCTGCATCGGCGTGTGGTCGAAGGGCTGCTGGCGCTGCTCAATCGCGGCATCACCCCGCAGGTGCCGTCGCAGGGTTCGGTGGGTTACCTGACGCACATGGCGCACATCGGCATCGCGCTGCTCGGCGTTGGCAATGTCAGTTATCGCGGGCAGATCATTTCGGCGCAACAGGCGCTGGCCGAAGAGGGCCTGCAACCTGTGCAGCTCGGCGCGAAGGATGGCTTGTGTCTGGTCAACGGCACGCCTTGCATGACCGGCCTCAGTTGCCTGGCGATAGCTGATGCTACGCGGCTGTTGCAATGGGCCGATGTCATTGGTGCGATGAGTTTCGAAGCCCAGCGCGGCCAGATCGATGCGTTCGATGCCGAGATCATTGCGCTCAAGCCGCATCCGGGCATGCAGCAGGTCGGCGAAAATCTGCGTGCATTACTCGATGGCAGCCAAGTGATCGCCGCAAGCAAAGGCATTCGCACTCAGGACGCGCTGAGCATCCGCTCGATCCCGCAGGTGCATGGCGCCGCGCGTGATCAATTGGAGCACGCAATCAAACAGGTGGAAGCCGAACTCAACGGCTGCACCGACAACCCGTTACTGCTGGGCACACCGGACAATTTCCGGGTGATGTCGCAGGCCAACCCGCACGGTCAATCCGTGGCGATGGCGGCGGATCTGCTGGCGATTGCCATGGCTGAAATCGGCTCGATCGCCGAGCGTCGTCTGGACCGTTTGGTCAATCCGCACGTCAGCGGTCTGCCGGCGTTTCTGGTGGCCAATCCCGGGGTCAACTCGGGGATGATGATCGTGCAATACGTCGCCGCCTCGCTGTGTGCGGAAAACCGTCAATTGGCGCAACCGGCGGTACTCGACAACTACATCACCTCGGGCCTGCAGGAAGATCACCTGAGCATGGGCACCAACGCCGCGCTGAAGCTGCATCGCGCGCTGGAAAACTGCACGCAGATCCTCGCGATTGAATACCTGCTGGCGGCGCAGGCGTTTGAATTCCTCAAGGAACAGCGCTTTGGCGTGGGCACTGACCGCGCGTGGAAACTGCTGCGCGAAACGGTCCCCGCCTACGATCAGGATCGCTGGCTGGCGCCGGATATCGCTGCCGCTGCGACCGTGCTGAAAGACCCGAATCTGCCGCACAACGTTCTACCGAATTTGCACTGACAACTACCCATACCAGCGTGCCAAGGCGTGGATCGTTCACAAGACGAGAAACGACGGATAACGGAATGCTCCGGAGCGACTGGTAGTTAATAACAATGCCTGACAGGAGCATTTTAATGACTGCGCTGAATCTGATCCCCGGCCAACTGAGCCTGGCCCAACTGCGTGACGTCTATCAGAACCCGGTCACACTGACCCTCGACAACAGCGCCAGCGCGCAGATCGAGGCCAGCGTCGCCTGCGTCGAACAGATCCTCGCCGAGAACCGCACCGCCTACGGCATCAACACCGGTTTCGGCCTGCTGGCCTCGACGCGCATCGCCAGCGAAGACCTGGAGAACCTGCAGCGTTCGCTGGTGCTCTCGCACGCTGCCGGCGTCGGCCAGCCGATCAGCGATGACCTTGTGCGACTGATCATGGTGCTCAAGGTCAACAGTCTCAGCCGTGGTTTTTCCGGCATCCGTCGGCAGGTGATCGATGCGCTGATCGCGCTGATCAATGCCGAGGTCTATCCGCACATTCCGCTGAAAGGTTCGGTCGGTGCGTCGGGGGATCTGGCGCCGTTGGCGCACATGTCGCTGGTGCTGCTGGGCGAGGGCAAGGCGCGCTACAAGGGCGAATGGCTTGAAGCCACCGAAGCACTGAAAGTCGCAGGCCTGGCGCCGCTGACTTTAGCGGCTAAAGAAGGTCTGGCGCTGCTCAACGGTACTCAGGTTTCCACGGCGTTTGCCCTGCGCGGTTTGTTCGAAGGCGAAGATCTGTTTGCCGGTGCAGTGGCGCTGGGCAGTCTCACCGTAGAAGCCGTGCTCGGTTCGCGCTCGCCGTTCGACGCGCGCATTCATGCCGCGCGTGGGCAGAGAGGACAGATCGACGCCGCTGCGGCTTATCGCGATCTGCTCGGCGAGCGCAGCGAAGTCTCCGCCTCGCACCAGAACTGCGACAAGGTCCAGGACCCGTATTCGCTGCGCTGCCAGCCGCAAGTCATGGGCGCCTGCCTGACCCAGTTCCGCCAGGCCGCTGAAGTGCTGGCGGTCGAAGCCAACGCGGTTTCCGACAACCCGCTGGTATTCGCCGCTGAAGGCGACGTGATTTCCGGCGGCAACTTCCACGCCGAACCGGTGGCCATGGCCGCTGACAACATGGCCCTGGCCATCGCTGAAATCGGCTCGCTGAGCGAACGCCGCATCTCGCTGATGATGGACAAGCACATGTCGCAACTGCCGCCGTTCCTGGTGGCCAATGGCGGGGTGAACTCCGGTTTCATGATCGCTCAGGTCACCGCTGCGGCGTTGGCCAGCGAAAACAAGGCGTTGTCCCATCCACATTCGGTGGACAGCCTGCCGACCTCGGCCAACCAGGAAGATCACGTATCGATGGCCCCGGCGGCGGGCAAGCGTCTGTGGGAAATGGCCGAGAACACTCGCGGCATTCTCGCCGTGGAATGGCTGGCGGCGGTGCAGGGCCTGGATCTGCGTAACGGCCTGAAGACTTCGCCGAAGCTGGAACAGGCACGGGCGATCTTGCGCAAGGAAGTGCCGTTCTATGAGAAGGACCGATTCTTTGCCCCGGACATCAATGCGGCGACTGAATTGCTGGCTTCGCGGTGTCTGACCGAGCTTGTTGCTGGGCAGTTGTTGCCTAGTTTGTAAGCGCTTTACGGGGAGATTTGTATTGTTAGTTAAATCGATCCCCCTCACCCCAGCCCTCTCCCCCAAGGGGGAGAGGGGGAAGGGAGCCGATCTTCAGTGTTTTCGCAACGTGAGTTCGGCTGAGAAATTTCAGGTCGGCATATCTCGACAGAACAACACGGTCAGTCCCCTCTCCCTTTGGGAGAGGGCTAGGGTGAGGGGCTTTTGAGGCTGCTCACCATACAAACCCAAACGGAGGCCAACAGTGAAAACCCTCTGGCAACACTGCCACGTCGCAACCATGGCCAACGGCGCCTATTCGATCATCGAGGATGCCGCGATCGTGACGTCCGGCACGCTGATCGAGTGGATCGGCCCGCGCACTCAATTGCCGTCCGGCGAATACCCGGCGGTCAGTGATTTGCAGGGTGCGTGGGTCACCCCCGGTCTGATCGACTGCCACACCCACACCGTGTTCGGCGGCAACCGCAGCGGCGAGTTCGAGCAGCGTCTGCAAGGCGTCAGCTACGCCGAGATCGCCGCGCAGGGCGGCGGCATCGCCAGCACCGTGCGCGCCACCCGTGAAGCGAGCGAAGACGAGTTGTTCGCCAGCGCCGCCAAACGCCTGAAAAGCCTGATGCGCGACGGCGTGACCACGGTGGAAATGAAATCCGGCTACGGTCTCGATCTGGCCAATGAGCGCAAGCTGCTGCGAGTCATCCGGCGCCTGGCCGAAGAGCTGCCGATCAGCGTGCGCAGCACTTGCCTGGCGGCGCACGCCTTGCCGCCGGAGTACAAGGATCGCGCCGACGATTACATCGATCTGGTCTGCGAGCAGATGCTTCCGGCCCTCGCCGCCGAAGGTTTGGTCGATGCCGTGGATGCGTTCTGCGAATACCTGGCGTTTTCGCCGGAGCAGGTCGAGCGGGTCTTCGTCGCCGCGCAACAACTCGGACTGCCGGTGAAGCTGCACGCCGAGCAATTGTCCTCGCTGCATGGTTCCAGCCTCGCCGCACGCTACAAAGCCTTGTCCGCCGATCACCTGGAGTTCATGGACGAGGACGACGCGATCGCCATGGCCGCTGCCGACACCGTCGCCGTGCTGCTACCGGGCGCGTTCTACTTTTTGCGCGAAACCCAGTTGCCGCCTATGGAAGCGCTGCGCAAGCACAAGGTGAAAATCGCCATCGCCAGCGACCTCAACCCCGGCACCTCGCCGGCGCTGTCGTTGCGCCTGATGCTGAACATGGCCTGCACCTGTTTCCGCATGACCCCGGAAGAAGCTCTGGCCGGGGCGACCATCCATGCCGCGCAGGCGATGGGCATGGCGCAGACCCATGGCTCGCTGGAGGTCGGCAAGGTCGCTGATTTCGTGGCGTGGGACATCGAGCGTCCAGCGGATCTGGCCTATTGGCTCGGTGGCGATCTGGACAAGCGCGTCGTGCGTCACGGCGTCGAATCGAATTTCTAGGAGGGCGGTTGTGGACAAGGTTCTGAGTTTCAAACAAGGCCGCGTGCCGCTGCTGATCAGCATGCCCCACGCCGGCGTGCGTCTGACCCCGGCGGTCGAAGCCGGGTTGATCCCCGCCGCGAAGAGTTTGCCGGACACCGACTGGCATATCCCGCAGCTCTACGATTTTGCCGAGGAACTGGGCGCCAGCACCCTGGCTGCCGAGTATTCGCGTTTCGTCATCGACCTCAACCGGCCGTCCGACGACAAGCCGTTGTATGCCGGGGCGACCACCGGGTTGTATCCGGCGACGTTGTTCGACGGCATTCCGTTGTTTGAGGAGGGGCAGGAGCCGTCGAAAGAGGAGCGCGCAACATACCTGGAGCAGATCTGGACGCCGTATCACCGCACCTTGCAGGAGGAACTGGCGCGACTGAAAGCCGAATTCGGTTACGCGCTGTTGTTCGATGCGCACTCGATCCGCTCGCTCATCCCGCACCTGTTCGACGGCAAACTGCCAGACTTCAACCTCGGCACGTTCAATGGCGCCAGTTGTGATCCGCAACTGGCGAGTCAACTGGAAGCGATCTGTGCGCAGCACGCGCAGTTCACCCATGTGCTCAACGGTCGCTTCAAGGGCGGGCACATCACCCGCCAGTACGGCGATCCGGCGCAGAACATCCACGCCGTGCAGCTGGAACTGTGCCAGTCCACCTACATGGAAGAGTTCGAACCGTTCCGCTACCGCGCTGACCTGGCCGAGCCGACGCGGGTGGTGCTCAGGGAATTGCTGCAGGGCTATCTGGCCTGGGCAAAATCTCACTACAGCGCCTAACCCCTGTGGGAGCGAGCCTGCTCGCGAAGGCGTCCGTTTGATCGTTCCCACGCTCTGCGTGGGAATGCAGCCCGTGACGCTCCGCGTCACTGGACGCGGAGCGTCCCAAGAGGCGTTCCCACGCAGAGCGTGGGAACGATCAGGCCCCGGAGCATGCTCATTGACGCAAATCGGGTTTATGATGCCCAACGGCAGAATAATACGAGTCCCCCCAGGGATGACCTCGACCCCTTACGGAGCGCGCAATGCAGACTTTGTTTCCGCAGATCAAACCCCACGCCCGGCACGATCTGGCTGTCGATGACACCCATACGCTGTACGTCGATGAAAGCGGCTCGCCGGAAGGATTGCCGGTTGTATTCATCCACGGTGGCCCCGGCGCCGGCTGCGACGCCCAGAGCCGACGCTATTTCGATCCGAATCTGTATCGCATCGTCACCTTCGACCAGCGCGGCTGCGGTCGCTCCACCCCGCACGCCAGCCTGGAAAACAACACCACCTGGGATCTGGTCGAAGACCTTGAGCGCATCCGCAAACACCTGGGCATTGAAAAATGGGTGCTGTTCGGCGGCTCCTGGGGTTCGACCCTGGCGTTGGCCTACGCGCAAACCCACCCGGAGCGCGTGCACGGTCTGATTCTGCGCGGGATTTTCCTCTGCCGTCCGCAGGAAATCGAATGGTTCTATCAGGCCGGCGCCAGCCGTCTATTCCCGGATTACTGGCAGGACTACATCGCGCCGATCCCGCTGGACGAGCGCGACGACCTGCTCAGTGCTTTCCACAAACGCCTGACCGGCAACGATCAGATCGCCCAGATGCATGCAGCGAAGGCGTGGTCGACCTGGGAAGGGCGCACCGCGACCCTGCGCCCGAACCCGCTGGTGGTCGATCGTTTCTCCGAGCCGCAGCGCGCGCTGTCGATTGCGCGGATCGAATGCCACTACTTCACCAACAATGCCTTCCTTGAACCTAACCAGCTGATTCGCGACATGGGCAAGATCGCTCATCTGCCCGGCGTGATCATTCACGGTCGCTACGACGTGATCTGCCCGCTCGACAATGCCTGGGAATTGCACCAGGCCTGGCCGAACAGCGAATTGCAGGTGATCCGCGACGCCGGCCACGCCGCGTCCGAGCCAGGCATCACCGATGCGCTGGTGCGCGCGGCGAGCAAAATGGCCCAGCGCCTGCTCGACTTGCCACTCGAAGAAGCATGAAGGCGCTGTTACAACGCGTAAGCGGCGCGCGGGTAGAGGTCGCCGGCGAGGTAGTCGGCGCAATCGATCAGGGTTTGCTCGTGCTGGTCGCGGTAGAACCCGACGATACGCGTACCAGCGCCGACAAACTTCTGCATAAGCTGCTTAACTATCGAGTATTCAGTGACGCCGAGGGCAAGATGAATCTGTCCCTGGCGGATGTGGGTGGCGGGTTGCTGCTGGTCTCTCAGTTCACCCTCGCTGCCGATACCAAAAGCGGCCTGCGCCCGAGCTTTTCCACGGCCGCACCGCCGGCACTGGGTGAGGAATTGTTCGACTATTTATTGAGCCAGGCGAAACAGGTGCATGGCACTGTGGCATCAGGTAGATTCGGCGCCGATATGCAGGTGCACCTGGTCAACGATGGCCCGGTTACCTTTTTGTTACAGACCTGACAGTGCCTGAAACACCTTTTTCGGAAATTTCGACTGTTTTTAGGCTGTTTTCGCGATAAATACTTTGTTACCCCTGATGCGTTGTCATCCGGGCTACTAGATAATCGCGCGCTGCGGGGATCGACATTCGTTGATCCGTTTTGACTTAGGTAGAGACTTGTCTGGATCCGATTGGGGAATCATTTTGCCCCGGCGGAGTCGGAACAATGCTCGCCAACCTGGCATAAAGATAGCTGGCCGTTGGTTTATTGATCTGTTTTCGGCGAGGGTTGCTCGTGATTGTTAGTCCCTGTAATGCAGCAAAAATGTCTGCCAAACGCATGCGAAGTGCTCTGGTAGCGGGTTCGGCGCTCCTGTGCCTGCTCAGCGCCGGTCAGCTTTGGGCGTTCAATCTTGACGACGTATCGGCCAAGGCCAAAGAGCTGGCCGGGCAGAAGTTCGAAGCCCCGCGCAGCAACCTGCCGAACGAATTCCGCGAAATGAAGTTCGCGGACTACCAGAAGATCCGCTTCCTCACCGAAAAGGCTGAGTGGGCCGATCAGAAGACGCCGTTCAAGCTCTCCTTCTATCACCAGGGTATGCACTTCGATACACCGGTGAAAATCAACGAAATCACCACCAATACCGTCTCGGAGATCAAATACGATCCGAGCCGCTTCGATTTCGGCGATCTGAAATTCGATCCGAAAGCCACCGAGCAACTGGGTTATGCCGGTTTCCGTGTGCTGTACCCGATCAACAAGGCCGACAAGCAAGACGAGATCATGACCATGCTCGGCGCGAGCTACTTCCGCGTCGTCGGCAAGGGCCACACCTACGGTCTGTCGGCCCGTGGTCTGGCGATCGATACCGCGCTGCCGTCGGGTGAAGAATTCCCTCGTTTCCGCGAGTTCTGGATTCAGCAGCCCAAGCCGGGCGACAAGCACCTGGTGATCTTCGCTCTGCTCGATTCGCCGCGTGCCACTGGTGCCTACCGTCTGATCCTGCGTCCGGGCAGCGACACCATCGTCGACGTCAAGGCGCAGATGTTCCTGCGTGACAAGGTCGGCAAACTGGGTATCGCGCCGCTGACCAGCATGTTCCTGTTCGGCGCCAACCAGCCGTCGAAAGTCCTCAACTACCGTCGTGAACTGCACGACTCCAGCGGTCTGTCGATCCATGCCGGCAACGGTGAGTGGATCTGGCGTCCATTGAACAACCCGAAACACCTGGCCGTGAGCAACTTCAGCGTCGAGAACCCGCGTGGTTTCGGTCTGCTGCAGCGTGGCCGCGATTTCAGCCACTACGAAGACCTCGACGACCGCTACGACAAGCGCCCAAGTGCCTGGATCGAGCCGAAGGGCGAGTGGGGCAAGGGCACTGTCGATCTGGTAGAGATTCCGACCGCTGACGAAACCAACGACAACATCGTTGCGTTCTGGAGCCCGGAAAAAATGCCGGAGCCAGGCCAGCCGCTGGACTTCGCCTACCGCATGCACTGGACCATGGACGAAGCAGCACTCCACGCGCCGGACAGCGCCTGGGTGGCACAGACCCTGCGTTCGACCGGTGACGTCAAGCAATCGAACCTGATCCGTCAGCCCGATGGCAGCGTTGCCTATCTGGTCGATTTCGAAGGTCCATCGCTGGCGGCACTGACGCCGGATGCCGACGTGCGCAGTCAGGTCAGCGTCGGTGACAACGCCGAACTGGTCGAGAACAGCGTGCGCTACAACCCGGAAACCAAGGGCTGGCGTTTGACCCTGCGGATGAAGATCAAGGATCCGAGCAAAGCGACCGAAATGCGTGCCGCCCTGGTTCAGCCGGTAGTCACCGCAGATCTGGGCAAATCGGTCCCGGCCTCCAACTCGTCGGTCGCCAAGGCTGACAAGGTTGCCGCCAAGCAACAGGAAAAACTCGACAAGGAAGCCAAGGCCGCCGAAGCCAAACAGGCTGAAGCCAAGCCTGCAGCCGACGCCAAGGACAAGGCCAACAAAGACGCCAAGCAGCCAGTCGCTGCCGACGCGGCCCCTGCCACACCGGAATCGGCGCCGACTGAAGAAGTCCTGACCGAGACCTGGAGCTATCAGTTGCCTGCCGATGAGTAATTCACCAGTACAGCCAGAGACTCTGTCCGAGTATTTGGCGCATCTGCCGATGACCGACGAGCAACGCGCGGAACTCGCGGGTTGCCAGTCGTTCAGCGAGCTGCATGAACGCCTGTCGTCCTCGACATTCGACGCCCCTGCCGAAGCCGCCCAGGCTTCGGTGGGCAAGCGTCTGACCCTGAGCACTGCCGAAGAACTGGCTGAAGCGGAGATGCTGGTGCTCGATGCCAGTGGTCGGGTCAGCCTCAAGGCGACCCCGCCGATCCGCCGCACCAAGGTCGTGCCGGAGCCATGGCGCACCAATATTCTGGTGCGTGGCTGGCGCCGTCTGACCGGGCGCACCAACCCGCCGCAGCCGCCGAAGGACGCCAACGTCCTGCCGGCCGCGCGCTGGCGCACCGTCGGCTCGATCCGTCGCTACATCCTGTTGCTGCTGATGCTCGGCCAGACCATCGTTGCCGGTTGGTACATGAAAGGCATCATGCCGTACCAGGGCTGGTCGTTCGTCGATCTGGAAGAAGTCCTGCATCAGCCGCTGCTGCAAACCGCCACGCAAGTGCTGCCGTATGCGCTGCAAACCAGCATCCTGATTCTGTTCGGGATTCTGTTCTGCTGGGTATCGGCCGGTTTCTGGACCGCACTGATGGGCTTCCTCGAGTTGCTCACCGGCCACGATAAATACCGTATTTCCGGGAAAAGCGCCGGTAACGAGCCGATTCCCAAAGACGCGCGTACTGCGCTGGTAATGCCGATCTGCAACGAAGACGTGCCGCGTGTATTCGCCGGTCTGCGTGCGACGTTCGAATCGGTAGCGGCCACCGGTGATCTGGATCGCTTCGACTTTTTCGTTCTCAGCGACAGTAACGACACCGATATCTGCGTCGCCGAGCAGCAGGCCTGGCTGGACGTCTGCCGCGAAGCCAAGGGCTTCGGCAAGATCTTCTATCGCCGTCGTCGCCGTCGTGTGAAGCGCAAGAGCGGCAACCTCGACGACTTCTGCCGTCGTTGGGGCGGTGACTACAAGTACATGGTCGTGCTCGACGCCGACTCGGTGATGAGCGGTGAGTGCCTGACCAGTCTGGTGCGCTTGATGGAAGCCACGCCGGACGCCGGGATCATCCAGACCGCGCCGCGTGCGTCGGGCATGGACACCCTGTATGCGCGCATGCAGCAGTTCGCCACCCGTGTGTACGGCCCGCTGTTTACCGCCGGTCTGCACTTCTGGCAGTTGGGTGAATCCCACTACTGGGGTCACAACGCGATCATCCGCATGAAGCCGTTCATCGACCACTGCGCTCTGGCGCCGTTGCCGGGCAAAGGCGCGTTCTCCGGTGCAATCCTTTCCCACGACTTCGTCGAAGCTGCGCTGATGCGCCGTGCCGGTTGGGGCGTGTGGATTGCCTACGACCTGCCGGGCAGTTACGAAGAGTTGCCGCCGAACCTGCTCGACGAGCTCAAGCGTGACCGTCGCTGGTGCCACGGCAACCTGATGAACTTCCGCCTGTTCCTGGTCAAGGGCATGCACCCGGTGCACCGCGCGGTGTTCCTCACCGGCGTGATGTCCTACCTGTCGGCGCCGTTGTGGTTCTTCTTCCTGGTGTTGTCGACCGCGCTGCTGGCGGTGAACACGCTGATGGAGCCGCAGTACTTCCTCGAACCGCGTCAGCTCTATCCGCTGTGGCCGCAATGGCACCCGGACAAGGCCATCGCGCTGTTCTCGACGACCATCGTGCTGCTGTTCCTGCCGAAGCTGTTGAGCATCATCCTGATCTGGGCCAAGGGTGCGAAAGAGTTCGGCGGCAAGTTCAAGGTGACCCTGTCGATGCTCCTGGAGATGCTGTTCTCCATGCTGCTGGCGCCGGTGCGGATGATTTTCCACACCCGCTTCGTCCTCGCCGCGTTCCTCGGCTGGGCCGCGACCTGGAACTCGCCGCAGCGTGACGACGACTCGACGCCGTGGAGCGAAGCGGTCAAGCGCCACGGTCCGCAGACGTTGCTGGGCTTCTTGTGGGCGCTGCTGGTGATCTGGTTGAACCCGAGCTTCCTCTGGTGGCTGGTGCCGATCGTCGGTTCGCTGATGCTGTCGATCCCGGTCTCGGTGATCTCCAGCCGTGTCGGCCTTGGTCTGAAGACCCGTGACGAGAGCCTGTTCCTCATCCCTGAGGAATACAATCCGCCACAGGCCTTGCTGGCAACCGATCAGTACACCCACGAGAACCGCTATCACGCCCTCAACGACGGCTTCGTCCGCGCCGTGGTCGATCCACAGCAGAACGCCTTGGCGTGCTCGCTGGCGACCTCGCGTCACGGCCAGGCCGAGCCGATCGAGTGGCTGCGTCAGGAACGTGTGCGCCACGCGATCAAGGTCGGCCCGGCCGGGCTGAACAACCATGATCGTCTGCAACTGCTCAGCGACCCTGTTGCACTGGCACGTTTGCACGAGCAGGTCTGGGCCGAAGGGCTTGCCGAGTGGCTCGATGCTTGGCGCGCTTCGGTGAAAGCCGATCCGCATGCGCCGTTGCTGCCGCTGCGACCGGTGAGCCTGCAGGCTCAGCCGGCCTGATAAGAGAACCCCGCTGATTCAGCGGGGTTTTTTTATGTCCGCTGTTGAGCTGCGAACAAACACCGATCAAACCTAAAACCAGTGCAAAGCATCCGTCGCCAAATTGGCGCGCCCGTTACCTACGACGCGCAAACAGCGCCGCTGCCTTCGCGAGCAAGCTCGCTCCCACAGGGAAACGCATTCCAAGGTGGCAGCGAGCCTGCTCGCGAATGGCATCACCTCGGTTACAGGCGAACCGCAGTCGTGCATCAACTCAGACTTTGAAACGGCCTACCAGCATCTGCAGATGCGTGCCCAACCGCGCCAGTTCAACGCTGGACGCAGCGGTCTCTTCACTCGCCGCCGAGGTTTGATCCGACACATCGCGCACGTTCAGCACGCTGCGGTTGATCTCTTCGGCCACGGCGCTCTGCTGCTCGGCAGCGGCGGCGATCTGCTGGTTCATCGCCTGGATCGCCGAGACGGTGCGGGTGATGCTCTCCAGTGAGCCACCGGCACGCCGGGTCAGTTCGACGCTGCTGTCGGTGAGGCTGCGGCTGTTGTCCATGATCGTCGCCACTTGCTGAGTGCCGTTTTGCAGGCCGACGATCAGCTCTTCGATCTCTTCGGTGGACTTCTGGGTGCGCTGGGCGAGGCTGCGCACTTCGTCGGCAACCACGGCGAAACCACGTCCGGCTTCCCCGGCACGGGCCGCTTCGATGGCAGCGTTGAGGGCCAACAGGTTGGTTTGTTGGGCGACAGACTTGATCACGTCGAGGACGCTGCCGATCTTGTCGCTTTCACGCTTGAGCTCGCCCATGGCTTCAGTGGAGTGACCCACCTCGATTGCCAGACGCTCGATCTGCGCGATGGCTTCGCCGACGACCTTGTCACCTTCGCGGGCCTGTTGATCAGCGGCGACAGCGGCCTCGGAAGCTTCTTCAGCGTTGCGTGCGACTTCCTGCACGGTGGCGGCCATTTCGTTCATGGCGGTGGCGACCTGATCGGTCTCCACCTTCTGATTGTTGACCCCGGCGCTGGTCTGCTCGGTCACCGCCGAAAGTTCTTCAGCGGCGCTGGCGATCTGCGTGACGCCGTCGCTGATGCCACCGATCAACTCGCGCAGGCCCTGGGTCATGCTTTGCATCGAGCGCTGTAACTGGCCGAGTTCGTCGCGACGCAGGGAAACCAGGTTGTGGGTCAAGTCACCGGCGGCCACGCGCTCGGCGACTTTCAGGGTCTGGGTCAGCGGAATGATGATTTGTCGGGTGATCGCCCAAGCGGCAATCAGACCGAAGGCCAGCGCCAGCGCAGTGGCGATCAGCAGCATGTTCTTGGCGTGGGCGGCATCGGTGTCGCGCACCACGGTTTGCGATTCGGTGAGCTTTTTGCTCGCCGCGATCAGGATGTCGCCTTGAGCCGACATGTTGGCCAGTGCGGCGGCGTTCTTGACCTGCGAATCACGGAACTGAGCGACAGCGGCGCGGTAAGCCTTGAGCGAATCGGTGGCCTGCTGCAGGTTGGCGATGTGCTGCTCTGGCACGCGGGTCGGCAGGCTTTCGAGGTTCTTCAAGGCGTTGTCGATGGCGGTCAGCGCCGGTTGCTCGGCATCGGCCTTGCCGCTGTAGGTGTAACCGCGCACCTGATAGCGCGCCTGCTGCAACAGTTTGCTCAGCTCGATGACAGCGTTGTACTGCGCAACGCTGTCGCCTTGCAGCAGCGCACTTTCGACTTCGCCGACCTTGGCCACAGCATTGTCAGCGTTGGCGCCAAGCTTGCTGCGCGCATCTTCACGGTGCACGGTGGCCTGGGTCATTTCGCCGAAAGCGCGTTTGTATTCGGCGACCGCAGCAAGCTGTTGATCGACCATTGCCACATCCGACGGCTGCTCGATCATGCCGCGTGCCGATTGCAAACCGCTTTCGAGTTTGCTGAGCAATTCATTGACCGCGCCCGGACCCTGTTCACCACGACGCATGTCGTAGTCCATGCGCGCCAGGCGCAGGTCTTTGGTCAGCTCATTGAGGCTGGAAATGAAGCCGAGCTTGTCGCCACGGCTAATGATGCCGCTCATGCCGGTCCAGCCGGTGAAAGTGATCAACAGCGTCAGCAACAGCACCAGGCCGAACCCGATGCCCAGCTTGCGTTTGACGCTGACGTTTCCAAGACTCTCGGCTAACCAACGGTACATGCGACCACTCCCTTCGGACCACTTAATTGGACTTATAGGGGTTGTATCGGCTGGGTGGTGGCAATCTGTAACGCCACTTGTCTGCGACTGTAGGGGCTTGTAGAAGCTGACGAGTGCAACGAGGCTGCGATCCTTTGATCTTGCTTTTAAAAACAAGATCAAAAGATCGCAGCCTTCGGCAGCTCCTACACAGGATCGGTGTCGCGTCAGAACAGGCGTGCGAGCAGGGCGGTGACGGCGGTTTCGACGCGCAGGATGCGCTCGCCCAATTGCACCGGTTGCAGGCCGGATTTGGCCAGCAGATCGATTTCGTAGGGAATCCAGCCACCCTCGGGGCCAATGGCCAGGGTCACCGGTTCGTTCAGGGCGCGCGGGCAGGGCGGGAAGTGGCCGGGGTGCCCGACCAGGCCGAGGGTGCCCGCGCTGATCGCCGGCAGCCGATCCTCAACGAAAGGCTTGAAGCGCTTTTCGATGACGATCTCCGGCAACACCGTGTCGCGAGCCTGTTCGAGCCCGAGGATCAACTGCTCACGAATCGCTTCCGGCTCGAGAAATGGCGTCTGCCAGAAGCTTTTTTCGACGCGATAGCTGTTGACCAGAATCACCTTGGCCACCCCCATGGTCGCGACGGTCTGGAACACGCGGCGGAGCATTTTCGGCCGGGGCAGGGCCAGCACCAGGGTCAGCGGCAGCTTGGCCGGCGGTGGCTGATCAAGGCTGACACGCAACTCTGCTTCGCCCGCTTCCAGACGCAGCAGCTCAGCCGAACCCATCAGTCCGTTGATGCGCCCGACGCGCAGGCTGTCGCCGACTTCCGAGCGATGAACTTCCTGCATGTGGGTCAGGCGCCGGTCGCGCAGGACCACGCGGTCGGCCGCAATGAAGTCGGCCTCTTCGAGCAGCAGCAGGTTCATGCCTGGGTCGCTGGCGGCTGGTCGTTGTGGTCGTCGGCCGGCGTTTCGTCCGGGCGTTCGCGCTTGCTGACCAGCGCGCCGAAGAGGATGCCGATCTCGAACAGCATCCACATCGGCACAGCCAGCAGGGTCTGCGAGAAGATGTCCGGCGGGGTCAGGATCATGCCGACCACGAAGCAGCCGATGATCACGTACGGGCGGATCTTCTTCAGGTATTTGACGTCGACCACGCCGATCCACACCAGCAGGACCACGGCCACCGGAATCTCGAACGCCACGCCGAAAGCGAAGAACAGCGTCATGACGAAATCGAGGTAACTGGCGATGTCGGTCATCATCTCCACGCCGGCCGGGGTGGCAGCGGCGAAGAATTTGAAGATCAATGGAAAGACGAAGTAATAGGCGAACGCCATGCCGATGTAGAACAGCAGGATGCTGGAGATCAGCAGCGGTACCGCGACGCGTTTTTCATGCTTGTACAGGCCCGGCGCGATAAAGCCCCAGATCTGATGCAGGATCACCGGAATCGCAAGAAACAGCGAAACCATCATGGTCAGCTTCAACGGCGTCAGGAACGGCGACGACACGTCGGTGGCGATCATCGTCGCGCCGACCGGCAGGTACTGGCGCAACGGCGTCGAGACGAAGGTGTAGATCTGCTGGGTGAACGCGAACAGCCCGGCAAAGATAATGAAGATCGCCGCCACGCAACGCAGCAGGCGGGTGCGCAACTCGGTGAGGTGCGATACCAGCGGCATGTGCTGGTCGTTTTCCGGAAGATCGCTCATGGGGCTCGCGGCGGCAGTGTAGGGTCTTGAGGCGCTGGTGTAGTCGGCGCGGCGGAGGGCGCTACGGGTTCAACCGATGTGTCTGTGGTAACCGGCGCCGGTCCTGGCGGTGTTACAACAGGTGCAGGAGTCGGAGCGGCAGCGCTGTGAATCGTCTGCTCGCCCACAGGCTCGACCGGCGTCGGCTCCTGCTGGTTCGGATTGAAAATCTTCCGCGCCTCTTGCTCCAGCGACAGAATATGTTCGTTGTGCAGTTGCCGACGGATCTCGTCGGCACCGATTTCACGTTCAACTTCCTGTTTGATCGCGTTGAAGCTGCGCTTCAGGCGGCCGACCCACAGACCGGCGGTGCGCGCCGCGCCCGGCAGACGCTCGGGGCCGAGCACCAGCAGGGCGACGAGGCCGACGAGCAGCAGTTCAGAGAAGCTGATACCAAACATTAGTCAGTGCTCACACGTCTTTGCGGATCGGCTCTTCGACTTTCTGCGCCTGCACGTCGATGGTGTGCGGCGGGTTGGCCTGAGCGGTGGTTTGCGGCTGCACCGGTGGCACTGGCTGGGCTGGCGGGGTCACGCTCGGTTCGGCCGGTTTTTCGTCGTCGTTCATGGCTTTGCGAAAGCCCTTGATCGATTCGCCAACGTCGGTGCCGAGGTTTTTCAGTTTTTTGGTACCGAACACCAGCACCACGACAATCAGAATGACGACCCAGTGTTTCCAGTCAAAAATGCCCATGTGGCGATTCCTCTCTAAAAGTTGTTCAGGCGGACGGACGCGAGGCTTTCTCGACGTGTCCGGACAAGCCGAAGCGACGGTCCAGTTCATCCAGCACGGCCTGCGGATGCTGCCCCAGTTGGGCGAGCATGACCATGCTGTGGAACCACAGGTCGGCGGTCTCGTAGATCACATCACTGCAATCGCCGCTGATCGCGGCATCCTTGGCGGCAATAATGGTTTCGACCGACTCTTCGCCGACTTTCTCCAGAATCTTGTTCAGCCCCTTGTGATACAGGCTGGCGACATACGAACTGTCGGCGGCTGCGCCTTTGCGCTCTTCAAGTACCTGAGCGAGGCGGGTCAGGGTGTCACTCATGTGTGTGTCCTGCGGAATAGATAGCGTGCGGGTCTTTCAGTACCGGATCGACCGTTTTCCAGTCGCCGTTTTCGAAGACCCGGTAAAAGCAGCTTTGACGGCCGGTGTGGCAGGCGATGTCGCCGATCTGTTCAACCATCAGGATGATCACGTCGGCGTCACAGTCCAGACGCATTTCATGCAGGGTCTGCACATGGCCGGACTCTTCGCCCTTGCGCCACAGCTTGCCACGGGAACGTGACCAGTAGATTGCACGATTCTCCGCAGCGGTCAGTTCCAGCGCTTCGCGGTTCATCCAGGCCATCATCAATACGCGCCCGGTCTTGTGATCCTGGGCAATCGCCGGCACCAGGCCGTCAGCATCCCACTTGATCTCGTCCAGCCAGTTTTTCATCGTCAAATCTCGAAAAGCAGCAGCAAGCCATGAGCTTCGAGCTGCAAGTAAACGCACGTTGCGGCGTGCCTGTAGCGTCAAGCTTGAAGCTGGCAGCTTATAACTTGCAGCTCAATCGTGCTATCGGCGAACGACCAGATACAAACCGACCGCGATCATGATTCCGGCGGGCCAGTGCGCCCACTCGGTCAACGGACCACCCGCTGCGAGGATCGCGCCGCCGGCCAGATGCGCGCAGCCGAGCAGGCGCAGGAACCAGTCGTCCTTGCGTTTGTGCCACGGCGGCGGAGGGTCTTTGGCGTGGGGTTGCGACATGCGTTCGAGCAGATCGCGGGCCATGTTCGACAGGTGCGGAATCTGCTCCAGCTGGCTCTGCACGTTGCCCAGCAAGGCTTTCGGGCTGACGCGTTCGCGCATCCAGCGCTCGAGAAACGGCTGCGCGGTGTTCCACAGATCCAGATCCGGATACAACTGACGACCGAGGCCTTCGATGTTCAGCAAAGTCTTCTGCAACAGTACCAACTGCGGCTGCACTTCCATGTTGAAGCGGCGTGCGGTCTGAAACAGGCGCATCAGCACCTGGCCAAATGAAATATCTTTTAACGGTTTTTCGAAGATCGGTTCGCACACCGTACGGATCGCCGCTTCGAATTCGTTGAGTTTGGTTTCCGCCGGCACCCAGCCCGAATCGATGTGCAACTGCGCGACACGGCGGTAGTCACGCTTGAAGAACGCGAACAGGTTGCGCGCCAGGTAATCCTGGTCTTCCGGGGTCAGGCTGCCGACGATGCCGCAGTCGATCGCGATGTATTGCGGGCTCCACGGATTGACGGTGCTGACGAAAATGTTGCCCGGGTGCATGTCGGCGTGGAAGAAGCTGTCGCGGAACACTTGAGTGAAGAAAATCTCCACGCCACGCTCGGCGAGCATTTTCATGTCGGTGCGCTGGTCAGCGAGGGTCGCCAGATCGGTGACCTGAATGCCGTAAATGCGCTCCATGACCAGCACTTTCGGTCGGCACCAGTCCCAATAGACTTGCGGTACATAAAGAAGCTGCGAGCCCTCGAAGTTGCGGCGCAACTGGCTGGCGTTGGCCGCCTCGCGCAACAGATCGAGTTCGTCGTAAATGGTTTTTTCGTAGTCCTGCACCACATCGACCGGGTGCAGCAGGCGCGCGTCAGCGGAGAACTTCTCGGCGGCGCGGGCGAGGATGAACAGCCACGCCAGATCCTGCGCGATGATCGGTTTCAGGCCTGGGCGAATGACCTTGACCACGACTTCTTCGCCGCTTTTGAGCTGCGCCGCATGCACCTGCGCCACCGAGGCCGAGGCCAGCGGGGCGACGTCGAAACGGCTGAACACTTCGCTGATTTTCTTGCCCAGCTGTTCTTCGATCAGCTTGATTGACAGCTGCGAGTCGAACGGCGGCACGCGGTCCTGCAGCAGCATCAGCTCATCGGCGATGTCTTCGGGCAACAGGTCGCGGCGGGTCGAAAGAATCTGCCCGAACTTGATGAAGATCGGCCCCAGATCCTGCAACGCCAGACGCAAGCGCGCACCACGGTTGAGTTCCAGCGGCTTGCGCGGCAGCCAGCGCCACGGCAGCAAAAAGCGCACGGCCAGAAGGAACCAGGGCAGCGGCAGATCGAACAGCAGGTCATCGAGGCGGTAGCGGATCACGACGCGCTGGATGCGCAACAGACGGCGGACGGCAAGCAGCTTCATGCGTTATCGCTTGGGTCGAGGGATCGGGAAAGGCGCTCGAAACGCGCCTCGAGTCGTTCCAGATCAAGTTTGATCCGGTCCAGTTCGCTGAACCGCGCTTCGGCTTCACGCTGCCCGACAAGGGTGCGCGATTCTTCGGCGAGGTATTCGGCAAGATTCTGGTTGAGGCTGGCAAATCCTTGTTGATACCAGCGTGCGCGGCTGCGCAGATGGCCACCGAGCAATTGCGTTGCGACCGGACCGAGCCAGCGCGAGAGTTCGTACTCCCAGTCCAGCTCGAGGTTTTGCAGCACGCCGGCCAGCTCCAGCAACACACCGCTGTCGCCATCGAGCTCGACTTCCGGCGCGTGCAGCACGGCGGTCTTGTCCTTGCTAAGGGCCAGTTTCAGCAGGCTTGAGGCCGGTGCACGCAACGTGCAATCGACATCCGCTGCCCACTGCGAGGCGAGCATCAGGCCTTCGTCACTGGGCAGTATGAACAGTTGCAGCGCCGGGCTGCGGCAGTCGACGGCAATCACCTTGCCGGTCAGATGCGCCAGGCGCGGCAGCGCCGTGCTGTCAAGACGCAGCACCCGGTTGAGGCCGAGTTCGACGCTGGCGAGCAGCCCGGTGAGCAACATCAGGGTTTGATGCCGCGGTGCAGGGCGACGATGCCTGCGGTCATGTTGTGATAGGTCACGCGGTCGAAACCGGCCTCGACCATCATCGACTTCAGGGTTTCCTGATTCGGGTGCATGCGGATCGATTCGGCCAGGTAGCGATAGCTTTCCGAGTCATTGGTGATCAGCTTGCCCATCAGCGGCATGAAGGCGAACGAGTAGGCGTCGTAGGCTTTCGACATCAGCGCGTTGGTCGGCTTGGAGAATTCCAGCACCAGCAGGCGGCCGCCAGGCTTGAGCACGCGCAGCATCGAACGCAACGCGTCCTCTTTGTGCGTCACGTTGCGCAGGCCGAAGGCGATGGTCACGCAGTCGAAATGGTTGTCCGGGAATGGCAGTTTTTCCGCGTCGGCCTGGACGAATTCGACGTTGCCGGCAACGCCCAGATCGAGCAGACGATCACGGCCGACCTTGAGCATCGACTCGTTGATGTCGGCCAGCACGACCTGGCCGGTCGGGCCGACGAGGTTCGAGAACTTGCGGGTCAGGTCGCCGGTGCCACCAGCGATGTCGAGTACGCGGTTGCCGCTGCGCACGCCGGAAAGCTCGATCGCGAAACGCTTCCACAGACGGTGCATGCCGCCCGACAGAAGGTCGTTCATGAGGTCGTATTTAGCGGCTACGGAATGGAAAACCTCAGCGACTTTTTCCGCTTTCTGGCTTTCCGGAACGTTTTTGAAGCCGAAGTGAGTGGTGGGTTCGGCATCGCTGCCTTTGCGCTGATCAGTCATATCGCTGTCACCAAAAGAGAATGCGCGACATTCTAATCCCCAAGCCATGCTTTGTCTTGGAATGGCTAAAGGTAAGATGGGCAACCTTCGGGACGATTTGCCGCAGATGCGGTCAAGATTCAACGTCAGCCATTCAATTATCAGGAGTCATTCCATGGCCAAAATCAGTGTTGAGCGCGCCCACACCCTGGGCAAGGAAGCCGCCCGCGAAAAGGCCGACAAACTGGCCAAAAAGCTCAACGAACAATACGGCCTGGAGCCGCAGTGGTCGGGCGACACCCTGAACCTCAAGCGCTCCGGCGTGAAAGGCGAAGTGCATGTGGCGGACGATTCGATCAGGGTCGACGTCGAACTGGGCCTGATGATGTCGGCCATGAGCGGCATGATCAAAGCCGAGATCGAGAAAGCCCTCGACAAAGCCCTGGCCTGATTTCCAGGTTGAAATCCAGTCCCCTGTGGGAGCGAGCCTGCTCGCGAAAGCGGTGTATCAGTTGACTGAAATGTTGGCTGATATGACGCATTCGCGAGCAGGCTCGCTCCCACATTTGTTTTGTGATGCTCCCGCTGGTTAGGGTGCCCTTTCTAATTTTTCTCCCTATTTTGTGCCTGAGCCCGACACTCGTCCGGCAGTTCCTCAAACCTTCTGCGCGTGAGGTGCACCATGGCCAAAGTCATTTTGAAGAAAAAAATCGACGCTCCGACTTCCACTCTGAGCGACGTCAAATCCTATGCCCGCAAGATCTGGCTGGCAGGCCTGGGCGCCTACACCAAGGTCGGCCAAGAGGGCAGCGAGTACTTTCAAGAACTCGTAGCCGCCGGTCAAACTGTTGAAAAGAAAGGCAAAAAAGCCGTCAGCGAAAAACTCCATGCGGCCAACGCCGAGATCGATGACGCGGCCACTCATGTCAGCTCGTTCAAGGGTCGCGTTGAAGTTCAGCTCGACAAGGTCGAGAAGGCCTTCGACAACCGTGTGGCCAGCGCCTTGAATCGGATCGGCATTCCGTCTAAACATGACGTTGAGGCACTCTCTGCTAAGCTCGATGAGCTGACGGCATTGCTCGAACGCGTCGCGCGAAAATCTTAAGGAGAACGGGATGGCTGGCAAAAAGAACACCGATAAAGAAAGCAGCTCGTGGGTCGGGAAGGTCGAGTCCTACTCCCGCAAAATCTGGCTGGCTGGTTTAGGCGTGTACTCGAAGATCGACACTGACGGCAGCAAACTCTTCGATGCATTGGTCAAAGACGGCGAGAAAGCCGAGAAACTCACCAAGACTGCCGTCGGCAAGAAAGTCGAGGATTCGACTTCCTCGGCCAAGTCGCGTATCAGCGGCGTGAAAGACCGCGCACTGGGCAAGTGGGACGAGCTGGAAGGGGCTTTCGACAAGCGCCTGAACAGCGCGATTTCGCGCCTGGGTGTGCCGAGCCGCAATGAGGTCAAGGCGCTCAACGCCAAGGTCGATACGCTGACAAAGCAGATCGAAAAACTCACCGGTCTGAAAGCGCAGCCTGTGGCGGCAAAAACCGCTGCGGCGAAACCTGCCAGTAAAACTGCAGCTGCCAAACCTGCGGCGAAAACCGCAGCCAAGCCACTGACCAAAGCGGCAGCAAAACCGGCTGCGAAAGCTGCGACCAAAACTGCGGCCGCCAAGCCCGCGGCCAAGGCTGCCGCCAAACCGGTTGCCGCCAAAGCAGCAGCAAAACCTGCGGCTAAAGCTGCAGCGAAACCAGCGGCCAAGCCAGCAGCGAAAACTGCTGCCGCCAAACCCGCTGCGAAGCCTGCGGCCAAACCGGCTGCGGCGAAAAAGCCTGCAGTGAAAAAACCGGCCGCGCCGAAAGCCGCTGCGCCGAAACCGGCTGCGGCGCCATCGACTGCGCCAACAGCTCTGGCCAACGCGGCAAACTCCGCTGCGGCACCCACGGCAGCAGCTACTCCGACTGCGGCATCGACACCGTCGACGCCATCCAGTCAGTCCTGATTTCAGGGCAAATCAAAAACGCCCGGCCTGTGAAGGTCGGGCGTTTTTGTTTGTGCATTCCAAGCGGCCCCTCACCCCAGCCCTCTCCCCAAGGAGAGGGAGCCGACCGAGGTGTCCTGCGTCATACGTCGACCTGAACAAATCGAGTCGATTATCGATTCAAAGAAGCTCGCTCAGGTCGGCGTAGCTCGCGAACATCCCCCAATCAGTCCCCTCTCCCTCCGGGAGAGGGTTAGGGTGAGGGGCTTTTCGGGTCAGTCGTGATCCTCAAGGTATTGCAAGGCCATCCGCTCTGTCGCCACCTTCACTGGCGGCAGCAAATGCGGCGCCACCAGCATCATGATCTGATAAACCACCAACCGAACCTCTCCCTCACGATCAAGAATCCGCTGGTAATCCAGCGAGAACAGCAACGTCATGGTCACCTGCTCCACCAGTTGCCCCAATGCCTGGGTATCGCTGACCAGTTGCCCCGAAGCCTTCAATCGCGCCAGCAACGACGCCAGCGTCCGCTTCAGCGCATTGAGCAGATTGCGAATCCCCTTGGCCAGTTTCGGCAAGCGCCCGGCGAGGTTCGACAGGTCCTGGAACAGGAACCGGTATTGCGCCAGGCGCTCGACGATCAAATGCAGAAACAGCCAGTAATCCTCCGGCGCCAGTTCAACGTCCGGCGGCGGGTCGAGCAGGGGCGCGAGCTCGTGCTGGAAGCGTTCGAACAGACCGAGAATCAGCGGTTCCTTGCCGTGGAAGTGGTAGTAGAGATTGCCGGGGCTGATCCCCATTTCGTTGGCCACCTCCATGGTGGACACGTTCGGCTCGCCCTTTTCGTTGAACAGTTGCAGCGCACATTCGAGAATCCGGTCGCGGGTTTTCATCCAGTCTTCTTAGAAAATTTCGGTTGAGCGTCAGCGCACATGCACATAGGTGCCGGGTGCCGCTTCCATCGGTGGATAGTTCGGGTTACCCAGTGTTGTGCGGGTCTCGTTAAGGGCGCCGGAGCGCTGCGCGACCCACTCCAGCCACTGCGGCCACCAGCTGCCGTCGACGTGTTTGGCATCGTAGTACCAGGCACGCGGGTCGCTGCTCAGCTTGGCGTTTTCGACGTAGGCAGCTTTCGGGTTGCTCGGCGGGTTGAGGATGCTCTGCACGTGGCCGCTGTTGGACAGCACGAAACGTCGTTCGCCACCGAGCAGCAGGGTCGAGCGATACACCGCGTCCCACGGCGTGATGTGGTCGTTCATGCCGGCGACGCTGAAGCTGTCGACATTGACCTTCTGCAGATCGATCGGCGTACCGCACACCTCGAGACCGCCAGCGTGGATCAGCGGGTTGTGCTTGAAGAAGTCCAGCAGATCGCCGTGCAGCGCCGCCGGCAGGCGGGTGTTGTCGTTGTTCCAGTAGAGGATGTCGAAGGCTGGCGGCTCCTTGCCCAGCAGGTAGTTGTTGACGAAATAGCTCCAGATCAAATCGTTGGGGCGCATCCAGGCGAAGACCTTGGCCATGTCGCGACCGTCGAGCACGCCTCGCTGGTACGAGCGACGTTTGGCCGCTTCCAGTGTTTGCTCGTCGGCGAACAGCGTGGCCGGGGTCTCGATCTGGCTGTCGAGCAGACTGACCAGATAGGTCGCGCTGGCGACCCGGCGCAGTTGCCGTTTGGCCTGCAAATGCCCTTGCAGGGCGGCAATGGTCAGGCCGCCGGCGCAGGCGCCCATCAGGTTCACTTCGCGGGCGCCGGTAATCGCCCGGCAGATGTTCATCGCTTCTTCGACCGCTTCGACGTAACTCGACAGGCCCCACTCGCGATGGCGCACATCAGGGTTGCGCCAGCTGATCATGAAGGTCTGCAGGCTGTTTTTCAGGGCGTACTGGACGAAACTGTTCTGCGGGCTCAGATCGAAGATGTAGTACTTGTTGATTTGCGGCGGCACCACCAGCAAGGGCTTGGCGTACTGCTTTTCGCTCATCGATTTGTACTGGATCAACTCGAACATTTCATTGCGAAACACCACAGCCCCAGTGGTGGTCGCTACGGTTTTGCCGACCTCGAACGCCTGCTTGGTCACTTGCCGTGGCAGGCCGTCGTTGTGCAACAGATCATCGAACAGATGGCTCAGGCCACGCACCAGACTCTGCCCGCCGGAATTGAACAGCTCCTTGACCGCCAGCGGATTGAGCAGGGTGTTGGAGGGCGCCACGGCGTCATTGAGCAGAGTGAAAGCGAAGTGCGCACGGGCACGATCTTCAGGGCTCATGTCGCCTTCATCGATCCAGCTCTTGACCTGTTTCTGCCAGGCCAGATAAGCCTGCAGGCTGCGTCGGTAGAACGGGTTTAGGCTCCACGCCGGATCGGCGAAGCGGCTGTCTTGCGGATTGGTCGGGTGCAGGGTTTCGCCGAGCAGCACGCGGCCCAGCTGTCCGCCAAGCTTCAGCGCATGCTTTGCGCTGTGCAACGGATTGCGCAAGCCGTGGGCGGCGACGCTGCGCAGTGTCGACAGCAGATCCCTGCCACGCAGACCGGCGATCGCACTTTGGGCGTTGATAAACACGGCGGGGCTGGGCACCACGCCCGTCGCTGGTTTTTCGCGCATGACTCAACACTCCTTCGTCTTCAGGGCAAAAACACACTCACCGAACCAGAACACCATAGACGCTGTTACCGGTTGCTGCCTGCGCGGCGTCCTGCCGCGCGCTTGATTTGAAAAGTGCTGCATAAAGCAGGCCGCCGCGATCAGCCGCCGAGCGGGGTCGGATGCGGGTGCATGACTGCGCGCAGACGCTCCTCTTCGAGAAACTTCATGATGATCGGCGCCACCGCTTCGGCGCGGGTGATCAGGAACAGATGGCCGTCATCGATGATGTGCAACTGGGCATTGGGAATGCGCCAGGCGAGCATGCGCATGTTGATCAGCGGAATCAGCGGATCGTCATCGCCGGCCAGCACCAGCGTCGGCTGATGGATCTTGTGCAGCCAGTGGATGCTGGTCCAGCCGAGGCCGGCGAACAGTTGCCAGTAGTAACCGAGCTTGCCCGCCGAGCGCACTTTCGCCGCATGGCTGGCAGCCAGCGTCGGGTCGCGACGGAACGAGCCGCCGTAGATCATCGGCGCGATGCGGATCACATGGGATGGCTGAATGTAGCGGCGCGGGCTGGCCATCATCCATAGCACTTTCGGTTTGCCCGGCACCATCACCGCACCGGCCGCAGTGGCCGCCAGTACCAGTTTCTTGCAGCGCTCGGGATAGTCGTAGGCAAACTGCTGCGCCAGAGCTCCGCCCCACGACACGCCGATCACATTGACCTGACCGTAGTCGAGATAGTCGAGCATCCGCGCCGTCAGTTTGGCCAGGCCGGGAAAGCGATACGGCCGGTTGGGCGTCGAGGAGCCGCCGACCCCGGGCACGTCGAAGGCGATCACTTCCAGATCCGGGTCGAGCGCAGCGACAAACGGGAACACCAGCTCCAGGTTGGCGCCGATGCCGTTGAAAATCAGCAGAGGCGTCAAATGAGGCTTGCCGGGACGCACCGCCGTGCGAAGGGTCTGGCCATCCAGATCGACGGTGCGGAATATGAACGGTTGCGGCATGCTTCAGGCCCTGTAGATTTCAAGTCCACCCGTATTCCTGTAGGAGCGGACCTTGTGGTGAGGGGATTTATCCCCGTTCGGCTGCGAAGCAGTCGTGAATCGAGTAGCCGCGGTGCGTCTGACAAATCACGGTTTCAGGATTCGGGGTCGCTTCGCAACCCAACGGGGATAAATCCCCTCGCCACAAGGCCCTCTCCCACAATGGGTGGTGTCAGTTACCGTTCGTGAACATAAGTGCCCGGCGAAGCCTCGCCTGCCGGGTACGCTTTGTTGCCCAATTTCGTCGGGGCCTTTTTCAGGTTGCCCGAGCGCTCGGCCAGCCATGCCTGCCAGTACAGCCACCAGGAATCGGTGTGCTTGGTCGAGTTTTTCTGCCAGTCATCGGCAGTCGCCGCCATCTCTTCGCTGGTCATGTAACGCGATTTCGGATTGCCCGGCGGGTTGAGGATGCTTTGGATATGGCCGCTGCTCGACAGCACGAATTCTACTTTTCCGCCGAACAGCTGCGCCGACTTGTAGCAGGACTTCCATGGGGTGATGTGATCGTTGGTGCCGGCCAGCGAGAAGATGTCGGCGGTGACCTGCTTGAGGTCGATCGGCGTGCCGCACACTTCCAGTGCATTGGGACGGATCAGTGGATTGTTTTTGAACATCTCGATCAGGTCGCCGTGGAACGCAGCGGGCAGGCGGGTGGTGTCGTTGTTCCAGAACAGGATGTCGAACACCGGCGGCTCGTTGCCGAGCAGGTAGTTGTTGACCCAGTAGTTCCAGATCAGATCGTTGGGGCGCATCCAGGCGAAGACCTTGGCCATGTCTTTGCCTTCGAGCACGCCGGCCTGGTAGGAGTGGCGCTTGGCGGTCTCCAGGGTCTGCTCATCGACGAACAGGGCGACGTCGCTGTCCAGGGTGGTGTCGAGCACGCTGACCAGCAGGGTGAGGGCGTTGACCTTGTTCTCGCCGAGCGCGGCGTAGTGGCCGAGCAGGGCGGTGCAGGTGATGCCGCCGGAGCAGGCGCCGAGCATGTTGACGTCTTTGCTGCCGGTGATCGCGGTGACTACGTCGACCGCTTCCTTCAGCGCTTCGATATACGTCGACAGACCCCACTCGCGCTGGGCCTTGGTCGGGTTGCGCCAGCTGATGATGAAGGTCGGCACATTGTTGCGCAGGCAGAAGCGCGCCAGACTCTTGTCCGGGCTCAAGTCGAAGACGTAGAACTTGTTGATCTGCGGCGGCACTACCAGCAGTGGGCGTTCGTGGACCTGCTCGGTGATCGGCCGGTACTGGATCAGCTCCAGCACATCATTGCGGAACACCACAGCACCTTCGGTGACGCCGAGGCTCTTGCCGACTTCGAACGCGCCCATGTTGACCTGGCTCGGCATGCCGCCGTTGTGCACGAGATCCTTGGCCAGATGCGAGAGGCCATCGAGCAGGCTTTTGCCGCCGGTTTCGAAGAAGCGTTTGACCGCCGCCGGGTTGGCCGCCGTGTTGGTCGGCGCCATGGCTTCGGTCATCAGGTTGATGACGAAATGCCCGCGAGCGATGTCCTTGGGGGACAGGCTGCTGTCATCGATCCAGGCATGCAGTTCCTTGCGCCAGGCCAGGTAGGTTTGCAGATAACGTTTGTACAGCGGGTTCTGGCTCCACGCCGGGTCGGCGAAACGGCGGTCGTCACCGGCCGGTTGCAGCGCGGACTTACCCAGCAGCACGTTCTTCAGCTCGAGGCCGAAATGGGTCACGTGCCTGACGCTGTGAATCGGTTGTCTGATGGCCTGTTTCAGCACCATTCGAGCAGAGGCCAGCAGATCCTTTCCGCGCAGCCCGACGACGGGGTTAAGCCCCAGAGTGTTTTCCGAGGCTTGGTACTTCAGGTCATCGTTATTCTTGTCACTCATCTACGACGCTCCATTGTCCTGAGACGAGTACCCGGTTTCACGCTGTCGCTTCCACAGCCAATGCCGGGTACTACTGCTCGGGTGACCGTTGATTCTGCATAGCTGCTTTACAGTCGTAGAGCACTGCAGGGAACTTGCCAGCTCCATTGGTTACCCGAGTTTAATTTTTTTCGCAAGCGGCCGATCCGGGGCCATATGCGCGGAGCATTCAAACAGATGAAGTTAGAAAATGCCCTCTAAAGAGCGAGAGCCACGGCCTAGAGCATCAGCTTGACGAACGACTCGTTCGGATCGCGGGATTTTCCGGCCGCGCGCAGCTCGGCAAGATAATCGTCCCAGAGTTCGTTCTGGCGCTTGCCGAGTTCATAGAGGTATTCCCAGGTGAACAGGCCGCTGTCATGACCGTCGTCGAAGGTCAGTTTCAGTGCGTAGTTGCCAGCCGGTTCCAGCTTGCTCAGACCCACGTTGAGCTTGCCGAATTGCAGGATCGGTTTGCCGTGGCCCTGGACCTCGGCGGAGGGAGAGTGCACGCGCAGAAACTCCGCGGGCAGGGTGAATTCCTCGCCGGACGCGTAAGTGAGCGTCAGGGTTTTCGAGGCTTTGTGCAGTTTGATGTCGGAGGGGATTCGATTCATGGGCTGGCGTCCGATGTGTGGGCGACCCTGATTCAAATGTGGGAGCGAGCCTGCTCGCGAAAGCGGCGGTTCAGACGGCATTGATACCGACTGACACGACCTCTTCGCGAGCAGGCTCGCTCCCACAGGGTCCGCTACCGCTGTAAGTATGGCTTACAGGATATAACGGGACAGATCTTCGTTCTGCGCCAATTCGCCGAGGTGGCTGTTGACGTAGTCGGCGTCGATCAGAATCGCCTTGTCATCGTGGGCGCTGGCCAGGTCGCCGGCGCTGAACGACACCTCTTCGAGCAGACGCTCAAGCAGGGTGTGCAGGCGACGGGCGCCGATGTTCTCGGTCTTCTCGTTGACCTGCCAGGCGATCTCCGCCAGACGCTTGATGCCCTCGGGCTGGAACTGGATGTTCAGGCCTTCGGTCTTCAGCAGCGCGCAGTATTGCTCGGTGAGCGAGGCGTGCGGTTCGCTGAGGATGCGTTCGAAGTCTTCCGGGCTCAGGGCCTTGAGCTCGACGCGGATCGGCAGACGACCTTGCAGCTCCGGCACCAGATCACTCGGCTTGCTCAGGTGGAACGCACCGGAGGCGATGAACAGGATGTGGTCAGTCTTGACCATGCCCAGTTTGGTATTGACGGTGCAGCCTTCGATCAGCGGCAGCAGGTCGCGCTGTACGCCTTCGCGGGAGACATCGGCGCCGCCGACATTGCCGCGCTTGGCGACCTTGTCGATCTCGTCGATGAAGACGATACCGTGCTGCTCGACCGCTTCCAGCGCCTTGGCCTTCAGTTCTTCTTCGTTGACCAGACGCCCGGCTTCTTCATCGCGCACCAGTTTCAGCGCTTCCTTGACCTTGAGCTTGCGCGACTTCTTCTTGCCCTTGCCCATGTTGGCAAACAGCGATTGCAGCTGGTTGGTCATCTCTTCCATGCCTGGCGGCGTGGCGATTTCGATGCCGGAGACTTCGGCGACTTCGATCTCGATTTCCTTGTCGTCCAACTGGCCTTCGCGCAGGCGCTTGCGGAACAGCTGACGGGTGTTGGAATCGGAGCTCGGCGCTTCTTCGTTGCTGAAGCCCATGCGTGCCGGCGGCAGCAGCGCGTCGAGGATGCGGTCCTCGGCGGCGTCTTCGGCGCGGTGGCGTACGCGGGTCATTTCCTGTTCGCGGAGCATCTTGATCGCGGCATCGGCCAGATCACGGATGATCGACTCGACGTCACGGCCGACATAACCGACTTCGGTGAATTTGGTCGCTTCGACCTTGATGAACGGCGCATTGGCCAGTTTCGCCAGGCGACGGGCGATCTCGGTTTTACCGACACCGGTCGGGCCGATCATCAGGATGTTTTTCGGGGTCACCTCAACGCGCAGCTCTTCAGGCAGCTGCATGCGGCGCCAGCGGTTGCGCAGGGCAATCGCGACGGCGCGCTTGGCATCGTCCTGGCCGATGATATGGCGGTTGAGTTCGTGGACGATTTCGCGGGGAGTCATGGACATAGTAATTGACGGTCCTCAAGCAGAAACAAGCCGTGGCACATGGGCCGCAACAGGCTTATTCAGCGAGATCCTGCTCCTCAATGGTCTGGGTGTGGTTGGTGAATACGCAGATGTCGCCAGCGATGCCGAGAGCGGTTTCGACGATCTCGCGCGCTGACAAGTCGGTCTTTTTCAGCAGGGCGCTGGCGGCGGCTTGCGCGTAGGCGCCGCCGGAACCCATGGCGATCAGGCCATCTTCGGGTTCGACCACGTCACCGTTGCCGGTGATGATCAGCGAGGCGTCCTTGTTGGCGACCGCGAGCATCGCTTCGAGGCGGCTCAGGGAGCGGTCGGTGCGCCATTCTTTGGCGAGTTCGACGGCGGCGCGGATCAGGTGGCCCTGATGTTTTTCGAGCTGGCCTTCGAAACGTTCGAACAGGGTGAAGGCGTCGGCGGTGGCACCGGCGAAACCGGCGATGACCTGGCCGTGGTACAGGCGACGGACCTTTTTGGCGTTGCCTTTCATCACGGTGTTGCCGAGAGAAACCTGGCCGTCGCCGCCCATGACGACTTTGCCGTGGCGGCGGACTGAAACGATGGTGGTCAAGGGAAGAGTCTCCACGCAGCGGGGCGAAAATGCCTTATGCCCATTCATATGGGGGTGCTGGAGGGGATTTCAACCGGTAGGGGCGATGGGAGACGAATGGTGTGTGTGATGACTGTGGCGAGGGGATTTATCCCCGTTCGGCTGCGAAGCAGTCGCGAAACCATCATTTGCGGTATGCCTGCGGCACTGCAATGGCTGGTTTCAGGGCTGCTCCGCAGCCAAACGGGGATAAATCCCATCGCCACTAAGTTTGAAGGTCACCTGCAAGTTGCAGCTGACCTCTGAGAGCCTTAGCGGCTCTGGCGTTGTTGTAACAACAGGTTGCTGAAGCCGGCACCAGCCAGTTGTTTCTGCGCCGTGGTCAGTTGTTCACGGTTGCTGAACGGCCCGACCAAAACGCGGTACCAGGTTTCATCCTTGACCGTGCCGGACTCCACCGCGACGGCTTGGCCGAGCAGAATGATCTGCGCACGCACCTTGTCAGCATCGGTTTCCTTGCGGAACGAACCGGCCTGGAGGAAGAACTTGGTCACTGGCGCGGCCTTGCTCACTGGCGGCGCTGGCGGCGGCGTGATCCCGGCAAGAGC
This sequence comes from Pseudomonas sp. Leaf434, assembly GCF_001425545.1. Taxonomy (NCBI): domain Bacteria; kingdom Pseudomonadati; phylum Pseudomonadota; class Gammaproteobacteria; order Pseudomonadales; family Pseudomonadaceae; genus Pseudomonas; species Pseudomonas sp. Leaf434. Next base: position 277,937 of record NZ_LMQZ01000007.1, read on the forward strand.
CGCCTGCGCCCGTGCGGTGTCGATCTTCGCCGCTTCGGCCGGGGTTACCGGCGTGGTCGGGACGGCCGGCACTTGCGGCGTCGGCAGGGTCTTTTCCGGCACCGCGTCCGGCGGCACGATCACTTCCGATTCCGGCAGCAGGGTGTAGAAGTCGTACTTCGGTTTCACCGGTTGCGTCGGGCTCGGCGGGGTCTTGTTGGCCTCGGCGATCTTCGACGCTTTCTGCTGCTGTTCGACCTTCTCGCGCTTGACCGTGTCGCTGCCCTTGCCCGGTTCCAGTTTCATCAGAAACACGATGAACGCGCCGACGGTCAGGCCGATGGCCATCCACAGCCAGCCCGGAATCGGTTGTTTCGCCGGGGCCTGATAGCGGCTGGCGCCGCGTTTGGGTGCAGGTTTTTTCTTGGCAGCCAACTTACATACGCTCCAGAGTTTCCAGACCCAACAGCTCCAGGCCTTGCTTGAGGGTGCGACCGGTCAGTGCGGCCAGACGCAGACGGCTCTGCATCTGCGCCGGGGTGTCGGCGGCGAGGATCGGGCAGTTCTCGTAGAAGCTGGAGAACAGGCCGGCGACGTCGTACAGGTAGGTGCAGAGAATGTGCGGCGTGCCTTTTTCAGCCACGTTGTTCAGCACTTCGCCGAACTGCGCCAGCTTCGCCGCCAGCTCCTGCTCGTGCGCCGCTTCGAGGACGATCTGGCCGTCGACTTCGCTGAAGTCCTTGCCCAGTTTGCGGAACACACCGGCCACACGGGTGTAGGCGTACAGCAGATACGGCGCGGTGTTGCCTTCGAAGTTGAGCATCAGGTCGAAGTTGAAGCTGTAGTCGCTGGTGCGGTGCTTGGACAGGTCGGCGTATTTCACCGCGCCGATGCCAACAACCTTGGCGATGTTGCGCAACTCGTCTTCGGCCAGGGTCGGGTTCTTCTCTTTCACCAGGTTGTAGGCACGTTCCTGGGCTTCGGTCAGCAGGTCGATCAGCTTCACGGTGCCGCCATCACGGGTTTTGAACGGACGGCCATCGGCGCCGTTCATGGTACCGAAACCCATGTGTTCCATTTCCATCGGATGGGTGACGAAACCGGCCTTGCGCGCCACCGCGAAGACCTGCTGAAAGTGCAGGGCCTGGCGCTGGTCGACGAAATACAGCGCGCGATCAGCCTTGAGCTTGCCGCTGCGGTAACGCACGGCGGCGAGGTCAGTGGTGGCGTACAGGTAACCGCCGTCGGCCTTGACGATGATCACCGGCAGCGGGTCGCCATCGGCGTTCTTGAACTCGTCGAGGAACACGCACTGGGCGCCGTTGCTCTCGACCAGCATGCCCGCTGCTTTCAGGTCGTTGACCACGTTGATCAGGTCGTCGTTGTAGGCGCTTTCGCCCATCACGTCGGCCATGGTCAGTTTGACGTTGAGCAGTTCGTAGATCTTCTGGCAGTGCGACAGCGAGATGTCCTTGAACTTGGTCCACAGTGCCAGGCATTCGGCATCGCCAGCCTGCAACTTGACCACCAGGCCACGCGCGCGATCGGCAAATTCTTCGGACTCGTCGAAACGCTGCTTGGCCGCACGGTAGAAATTTTCCAGATCGGACAATTCGTCGCTGGTGATCGGGTTTTCCTGCAGGTACGCCATCAACATGCCGAACTGGGTGCCCCAGTCGCCGACGTGGTTCTGGCGGATCACTTCGTCGCCGAGGAACTCAAGCACGCGGGCCACGCCGTCGCCGATGATGGTCGAGCGCAAGTGGCCGACGTGCATCTCCTTGGCCAGGTTCGGCGCCGACAGGTCAACCACGGTGCGTTGCGCCGGGCCGGCCTTGCGCACGCCGACATGGGCGTCGGCCAGTGCGGCGTCGAGGCGCGAGGCCAGTGCCTGGGTGTTCTGGAAAAAATTGATGAAGCCCGGGCCGGCGATTTCGGCCTTGGTGACGTTCTCGTCAGCGGGCAGTGCGGCGATGATTTTCTCCGCCAGATCCCGTGGCTTCATGCCGGCCGGCTTGGCCAGCATCATGGCGATGTTGCTGGCGAAGTCGCCGTGGGTCTTGTCGCGGGCGTTCTCCACCTGGATCGCCGGCGTCAGGCCTTCAGGCAACACACCTTCGTTGACGAGTTGGGTGAGGGCTTGCTGGATCAGCTGGCGAATGGTGTCTTTCATGGTCTTCTCTTTCGACCGCAAGCGCGGCGGGCGCATCGATGCGCGGGTGGAAAAACTGGGCATTATCCGTTGCGAAGACGGGCTTGCCAACCTTAGCAGGCAGGATGTGGATATGTGGTGACAAAAAGTCCGCTTTCGCGAGCAGGCTCGCTCCCACAAGGTTTTTGCGCAGGACACACAAGGTATGTACGGCGCTGATCCACTGTGGGAGCGAGCCTGCTCGCGAAAGCGATCTTCAGCTCAATACAGATCCACCGGATCAACATCCAGCGACCAGCGCACTGCCCGCCCACTCGGCATCTGCTCCAGCACCAGCATCCAGCTCGCCAGCAACCGGTGCAGCGGTGCCCGCGCGGTCGCCTGTAACAACAGCTGGGCGCGATAACGCCCGGCTCGGCGCTCCATCGGCGCCGGCACCGGCCCGAGCAACTCGATGCCGCTCAGATTCAATTCGGCCAGCAAGCGTTCGGCCGCGCTGCACGCTTCATCGAGAAAGCCTTCCGCCTGCCCCGGCTTGTGCGCTTCGGCGCGCAGCAGCGCCAGATGGGCAAACGGCGGCAACCCGGCCGCGCGGCGCTCGCTCAAGGCTTGTTCGGCGAAGGCGAAATAACCCTGCTCGGTCAGTTGCACCAATAAAGGGTGGTCGGCCAAATGCGTCTGGATGATCACCCTGCCCGGCTCCTCAGCCCGGCCGGCGCGCCCGGCGACCTGGACGATCAACTGCGCCATGCGCTCGCTGGCGCGGAAGTCGCCGGAAAACAGGCCACCGTCGGCATCCAGAATCGATACCAGCGTCACCCGGGGGAAATGGTGCCCTTTGGCCAACATCTGCGTGCCGACCAGAATGCACGGCTGGCCTTTCTGGATTGTCGCGAACAGCTGATTCATCGCGTCCTTTCGCGAGGTGCTGTCGCGATCGACGCGCAGTACCGGGTAATCCGGGAATAGAATCGCCAGGCGTTCTTCGGCGCGTTCGGTGCCGGCGCCGACGGGGCGCAGATCGACCTTGCTGCACTTCGGACACTGGCGCGGCGTGCGCTCGACGTTGCCGCAATGGTGGCAACGCAATTCGCCGTAACGTTGATGCACGGTCATGCGCGCATCGCAGCGCGAGCACTCGGACATCCAGCCGCAATCGTGGCAGAGCAGGGTCGGGGCAAAGCCGCGACGATTGAGGAACACCAGCACCTGCTGGCCGTTGGCGAGGGTCTGGCCGATGGCTTGCTGCATCGGTCCGGAAATACCGCTGTCGAGCGGACGGCTTTTCACGTCCAGACGCAGGAAACGCGGTTGCTTGGCGCCGCCGGCGCGCTCGTTCAGGCGCAACAGGCCATAGCGACCGGTGTAAGCGTTATGCAGACTTTCCAGCGACGGCGTGGCGGAGCCGAGCACGATCGGGATGTTTTCCTGCCGCGCGCGTACCAGTGCCAGATCGCGAGCGTGGTAGCGCAGACCTTCCTGCTGTTTATAGGAGCCGTCGTGCTCTTCATCGATGATGATCAGCCCGGGATTTTTCATTGGCGTGAACAGCGCCGAGCGGGTGCCGATAATAATATCGGCCTCGCCATCACGGGCGGCGAGCCACGCGTCGAGGCGTTCGCGATCATTCACTGCCGAATGCAGCAGGGCGATGCGCGCATTGAAACGCTGTTCGAAACGCGCCAGGGTCTGCGGGCCGAGGTTGATTTCCGGGATCAGCACCAGTGCCTGTTTGCCGGCTTCGAGGGTTTCGCGGATCAGTTGCAGATAGACTTCGGTCTTGCCGCTGCCGGTGACGCCGGCCAGGAGAAACGCGTGATAACTGTCGAAACCGGCGCGAATCGCTTCATACGCCGCGCGTTGTTCGCTGTTGAGCGGCAGCTCCGGTTGCGCCAGCCAATGTTCATGGCGAGCGCCGGGGGCGTGGCGGCGGATTTCGACCTGCACCAGCCCCTTGGCCAGCAGCAGATCGAGGCTGTCCTTGCTCAGCATCAGTTTGCTCAACAACTGATGGGCGACGCCGTGGGGGTGCTGGGCCAGCGTGGTCAGCGCCTCGCGCTGGCGTGGCGCACGGGCCACTCGCGGGTCATCGACGCTGGCGCCGGGGGCCACCGACCAGAAGCGTTCCTGGCGGGCTTCGGCCAGCTCGCCCTGACGCAGCAGCACTGGCAAGGCCCAGTTCAAGGTGTCGCCGAGGCTGTGCTGATAATACTGCGCCGTCCACAGGCACAGCTTGAACAGCGCCGGCGGCAGCGGTGAAGTCGAGTCGAGGAGGGCCAGTGCCGGTTTGAGTTTTTCTGCCGGCACCTCGCTGGTGTCGGTGACCTCGACCAGAATCCCGATCATCTCGCGCCGACCGAACGGCACCCGCAAGCGCATGCCCGGCTGCAATTGCTCACGCCGCACCCCGGCCGGCGCCCGGTAATCGAACAGGCGGCGCAGAGGCGAAGGCAGGGCAAGGCGCAAAATGGCGTCGGGCACGCGGGGGGATCTCGATACGCAAAATGATCGGATATGCATGACCTGTGGGAGCGAGCCTGCTCGCGAAGGCGGTGGGTCAGGCAACACATGTGTCGACTGCCATGGCGCCTTCGCGAGCAGGCTCGCTCCCACAGGGAAGTGCGTTCAAGGCCGGGAGCCTAGCAGACGGTCGGTCTCGGTGACAGCTTGCGCGATTGAAAAGGTCTGGTAGAATCCGCGGCCTAATTACGTGCGGTATTCAACAATAGTGTTGGGTGGCGGCACGCTAGCCTGAGGAAGACACCATGAAAGCCGATATCCATCCGAACTACCCGGAAATTGCTGTTACCTGCAGCTGCGGTAACAAGTTCGAAACTCGTTCGACCTACGGCAAAGCCCTGGCGATCGACGTTTGCAACGAATGCCACCCGTTCTACACCGGTAAGCAGAAGACTCTGGACACCGGCGGCCGTGTGCAGAAGTTCGCAGACCGTTTCGCTACTTTCGGCGTCGGCAAAAAAGCCTGAGGCTGATCATTTTGGATGGTCGTTTCGACTTCTCCAGACTGATGAAAAAGGCGTCCCTTGCGGGCGCCTTTTTTGTGTCTGCGATTTGGCTGTCCGCCGCCCAGGCGTTCTGCCCGACACCCGCAGGGCTGACCAGCGTCAGCGTGCAGCGGGTGGTCGATGGCGACACCCTGCGCCTGAGCGACGGGCGCAATGTGCGCATGATCGGCCTCAATACGCCGGAACTGGGCAAGCAGGGCCGCAGCGACGAACCCTTCGCCGTGGCGGCGCGTAAACGCCTGCAAGCGCTGGTGGATGAGAGCGGCGGCCGGGTCGGCTTGCGGCCCGGCAAGCAGGCGAAAGACCATTACGGCCGTACGCTCGCGCATGTTTACAGCGTCAGCGGAGTGAATCTCGAAGCGCAAATGCTTGCCGATGGCCTGGGTTTTCACGTTGCGGTCGCGCCGAATGTCGACCTGGTCGCCTGCCAGCAGGCCGCCGAACGCAGCGCTCGACAGGCCGGGGTTGGTCTCTGGCGGCAATCGCCGGTGCGGAAAGCGCAGGAGATCCAGCGTTCAGGCTTTGCCGTAGTCAGCGGTCGGGTGAGCAAGGTGCAGCGCAATCGCGGCGGAATCTGGATCGAGTTGCAGGACAGGGTTGTATTGCGGGTTGCACCCAATCTGCTCGGACGATTTGACAGTGCTGATCTGGAAGCACTGAAAGGCAGGCAGATCGAGGCGCGTGGCTGGGTGGTTGACCGATCCCGGCGCGGTGGATTGCAAAAGGGTCAGGCGCGCTGGTTGTTGCCGTTGACCGATCCTTCGATGCTGCACGTACCGCGTTGAAGAAAAATTGTAGACATTTTTACAGCTGATTGTGAACAGTCCAGCCCTTGTGCGCCGTGGCTCTTGGCCCAAAGTCGTAGGGCAGGGCGCTTGACAGCGGTGACTGCCCAGTCTTGTGGGGACTTTGCGAGGCGCGTATCCTCGCTGACCAGTCTGTCCAACAGTAAAAAAGCGGAATGCCAAAATGTCTGATCTGAAAACTGCCGCTCTCGAATACCACGCCAATCCTCGTCCGGGGAAGCTGAGTGTCGAGCTCACCAAGGCCACTGCTACCGCCCGCGACCTGTCGCTGGCCTACAGCCCCGGCGTAGCTGAACCAGTACGCGAGATCGCTCGCGATCCTGAACTGGCCTACAAATACACCGGCAAGGGCAACCTGGTGGCAGTCATTTCCGATGGCACCGCGATTCTCGGCCTGGGCAACCTCGGCCCATTGGCGTCCAAGCCTGTGATGGAAGGCAAAGGCGTGCTGTTCAAGCGCTTCGCCGGCATCGACGTATTCGACATCGAAGTCGACTCGGAAAGCCCGCAAGCCTTCATCGACACCGTCAAGCGCATCTCCATCACCTTCGGTGGCATCAACCTGGAAGACATCAAGGCGCCAGAGTGCTTTGAGATCGAACGCGCTCTGATCGAGCAGTGCGACATTCCGGTGTTCCACGATGACCAGCACGGCACCGCGATCGTGACCGCTGCGGGCATGATCAACGCCCTGGAAATCGCTGGCAAAACCCTGCCGGAAGCGAAAATCGTCTGCCTGGGCGCCGGCGCTGCCGCCATTTCCTGCATGAAATTGCTGGTGAGCATGGGCGCTCGCATCGAAAACATCTTCATGGTTGACCGTACCGGCGTGATCCACTCCGGCCGTGACGACCTGAACCAGTACAAAGCCGTATTCGCCCACGCTACCGAAAAGCGCACCCTGGCAGACGCACTGGCAGGCGCTGACGTATTCGTCGGTCTGTCCGGTCCGAACCTGCTTAGCGCCGAAGGCCTGCTGTCGATGGCGGCCAACCCGATCGTGTTCGCCTGCTCCAACCCGGATCCGGAAATCTCCCCGGAACTGGCGCACGCCACCCGTAGCGATGTGATCATGGCAACCGGCCGTTCGGACTACCCCAATCAGGTCAACAACGTACTGGGCTTCCCGTTCATCTTCCGTGGTGCCCTGGACGTTCGCGCCAAGCGCATCAACGAAGAAATGAAAGTCGCCGCCGCCAACGCCCTGCGCGAACTGGCCAAACTGCCTGTTCCACAGGACGTGTGCGATGCCTACGGCGGTGCTCCGCTGGAGTTCGGCCGTGAGTACATCATTCCGAAGCCAATGGACAAGCGCCTGATCACCCTGATCTCCGACGCCGTGGCCAAGGCCGCGATCGAGACCGGCGTTGCTACTCTGCCGTATCCGAAGAACTACCCGCTGAAAAGCGTGGATGACGTGTTCAACGGCTAAGTCGTTGTAGCGTGTCAAACAAAAGCCCCGGCTCGTGAGAGTCGGGGCTTTTTTATGCCTGAAGATCAAGAGCCCCTCACCCTAACCCTCTCCCAGAGGGAGAGGGGACTGATTGGGGGACGCTTGGGAGCTACGCCGACCTGAATGTATGGTTTTGAATCCATAATCGACACCACACTTTCAGGTCGGTGTTTGACCCCAGACAACTCGGTAAGTCCCCTCTCCCTCTGGGAGAGGGTTAGGGTGAGGGGCTTTTGATCTTCGGGTAATAAAAAGCCCCGCACTTCTCACGAAGACGGGGCCTTTTTGCGGCATCAGGATCAGAACAAATCGATCGGCGCCTGTTCATCCGCCGGCAGCGGGCTGCCCGGTACGGCGCCGTTGCCCAGCTCGTTCACCGATGGCGGCGTGTCTTCGGCCTTGAACAGTTCGAAGTACGCCCCCGGTGTGCTCGGTGTTGCTGCACGGCCGCTGACCGGATCCACCCGCAGGCTGAGCAGACCTTCTGGCTCAGGCTGCACATGCGGCGGCTTGTCTTTCAGCGCGGCCGACATGTAATTCATCCAGATCGGCAGCGCCACGGTGCCACCGAACTCACGGCGCCCGAGGCTTTCCGGCTGGTCGAAACCGGTCCACACCGTGGTTACGTAATCAGCGTTGTAACCGGAGAACCAGGCATCTTTCGATTCGTTGGTGGTACCGGTCTTGCCCGCGATGTCACTGCGGCCCATGGCCAGTGCGCGCCGGCCGGTGCCGAGTTTGATTACGTCCTGCAGCATGCTGTTGAGGATGTAGGTGGTACGTCCATCGACAATCCGTTCGGCCACGGCCGGCGCTTGCGGCACTGCCGGATTGGCCGACGCTTCACCGGCAACCGGAGCGGCATTGACCGTGAACGACTCGGTAGCCGGCGCAGCGATACCGTCGGTCGCCGCGCCACCCTGTGGCACGGTCGGCGGGTTGGCGACGAACAAAGTGTCACCGTTACGGCTTTCGATCTTGTCGATGATGTACGGGGTGATCTTGTAGCCACCGTTGGCAAAGGTGCTCCAGCCAGTGGCGATTTCCATCGGCGTCAGCGTTGCGGTGCCGAGTGCCAGCGACAGGTTCGGCGGCAGGTCCTGCTTGTTGAAGCCGAAGCGGGTGATGTAGTCGATGGTCTTGCCCACGCCCATGGCCTGCAGCAGGCGGATCGACACCAGGTTGCGCGACTTGTACAGCGCTTCACGCAGGCGGATCGGGCCGAGGAAGGTGTTGGTGTCGTTCTTCGGTCGCCAGACCTTGTCCAGGTACTCGTCGACGAACACGATCGGCGCATCGTTGACCAGACTGGCAGCGGTATAGCCGTTATCCAGCGCAGCGCTGTAAACGAATGGCTTGAAGCTCGAACCAGGCTGACGCTTGGCCTGCATCGCGCGGTTGTAGTTGCTCTGCTCGAAAGCGAAGCCACCCACCAGCGAACGGATCGCGCCGTTTTGCGGATCCAGCGACACCAGTGCGCCCTGAGCCTGTGGTATCTGGCTGAATTTCAGCGAATTGTCCGTCTGGCGCTGCACGCGGATCAGATCACCGACCTGCGCCACATCCGACGGCTGGCGCGGGTTGGCGCCCATGCTGTTGGTGTTGAGGAACGGTCGCGCCCATTTCATCGTGTCCCAGGCTACGTGCTCTTCACCGGTGCGGGTCAACACCTGCAGGCCGGTTTTATCGACCTGGGTGACGATCGCAGGTTCGAGGCTGCTGATGGTGCGCTGCTTGGTCAGCTCGCTGGCCCAGGCTTCGCGGGTCTTGCCCGGCAGGCGCGACTCGGGGCCACGGTAGCCGTGGCGCTGGTCGTAGGTCATCAAGCCTTCGTGCAGCGCGGTGTTGGCCATTTCCTGCAGATTGCTCGGCACTGTGGTGGTGACGCGGAAACCTTCGGTGTAGGCGTCGCTGCCATAACGGCCGACCATTTCGGCACGGGCCATTTCGGCGATGTACGGTGCGTTCACTTCCGGGGTCGGTACGTGATAGCTGGCGTTCAATGGCTCGTTGATCGCGGCGGTGTAGTCGGCTTCGCTGATCTTGCCCAGCTTGTACATGCGCCCGAGGATCCAGTCGCGGCGTTCTTTACTGCGCGCCGGGTTGGCCAGCGGGTTGAAACGCGACGGTGCTTTTGGCAGACCGGCGATCATCGCCATCTGCGCCAGGCTGATGTCACGGATCGATTTGCCGTAATACACCTGCGCCGCCGCCTCGATGCCGTAGGCGCGGTTGCCCAGGTAGATCTTGTTGACGTACAGCTCAAGAATCTCGTCCTTGGTCAGCTGTCGCTCGATCTGCAGGGCCAGAAGAATTTCGGTGGTTTTGCGCGAGAAGCTGCGCTCGCTGGTGAGGAAGAAGTTCTTCGCCACCTGCATGGTGATGGTGCTGCCGCCGGACTGAATATGCCCGCTCTTGACCAGTTGCGTCGCCGCGCGCATCAGGCTGCTCGGGTCGACGCCATAGTGGTTGGCAAAATTGTCGTCTTCAGCACTTAGTAACGCATTGATGAAGTTGGGCGGAATGTCGGCGAAACGAATCGGTGTACGGCGCATTTCGCCAAATTCTGCGATCAACTTGTTGTCGCTGCTGTAGACGCGCAGAGGAATCTGCAACTGAATGCTTCTCAGCGCCTCCACAGACGGCAAACCCGGACTAAGGTAAAGGAAGGCGCCGCTGAGACCTAAGAGCAGTCCGCAGAAAACGGCGACGATGGACCAACCGAAAAATTTCAGCAGACGAATCAAGGCTTTTGGACATCCAGGGCAAAGAATGAATTTGGCACGGGGCTGCGGTTACACACAGAGCCATCCGCGCTGGCAGTAAAAAGCGGAAAAAATCGCTGGGCATTATAAGCACTTTTCCGTCGGGGGCGTCATTGGCGCTTCTGTCAAGACGGGGGTGAAGGAACGCAATGCGTATTACAGAGTCCGTAACTCACGGAAAGTCATAGGGAATTGGTAGTGCTGGGACTCTTCAATAAAAAGACCAATGCGTTACTGGGGATCGACATCAGCTCCACGTCGGTGAAGCTGCTGGAACTGAGCCGTCAGGGCGAGCGCTACCGGGTCGAGGCCTATGCGGTGGAGCCCTTGCCGGCGAACGCCGTGGTCGAAAAGAACATCGCCGACCTCGAAGGCGTCGGCCAGGCGCTGAGCCGGTTGCTGGTGAAAGCGCGAACCGGGGTCAAGAGCGTGGCGGTGGCAGTGGCCGGTTCTGCGGTGATCACCAAGGTCATCGAGATGGACGCCGGGCTGTCCGACGACGAACTGGAAAACCAGCTCAAGATCGAGGCCGACCAATACATTCCCTATCCGCTGGACGAAGTCGCCATCGATTTTGAAGTCCAGGGCGTCTCGCCGCGCAACCCGGATCGGGTCAACGTGCTGCTTGCCGCCTGTCGCAAGGAAAACGTCGAGGTACGTGAAGCGGCGCTGGCGCTCGCCGGCCTGACCGCGCGGGTGGTGGATGTCGAGGCCTACGCGCTGGAGCGCTCGTTCGGCCTGCTGGCAACGCATCTGGCGGCCTCCCAGGAGCGCCTGACCGTGGCGGTGGTCGACATCGGCGCCACCATGACCACCCTCAGCGTCCTGCACAACGGCAAGATCATCTATACCCGCGAGCAATTGTTTGGCGGGCGCCAACTCACCGAGGAGATCCAGCGCCGCTACGGCCTCACGGTCGAACAGGCGGGCCTGGCGAAAAAACAGGGCGGGCTGCCTGACGATTACGTCAGCGAGGTCTTGCAGCCATTTCGCGAGGCGCTGGTGCAGCAAGTCTCGCGTTCGCTGCAGTTCTTCTTCGCCTCCGGGCAGTACAACGCGGTCGACCATATCCTGTTGGCCGGCGGCACCGCCTCGGTGCCCGGGCTGGACCGTCTGATCGAACAGCGTCTGGACACGCCGACGCAGGTCGCCAACCCATTCGCCGACATGGCCTTGGGCAGCAAGGTCAACGCAGGAGCGCTGGCCAGCGACGCGCCAGCCTTGATGATTGCCTGCGGGCTCGCGCTCAGGAGTTTCGACTGATGGCGCGGATCAACCTTCTCCCCTGGCGCGAGGAACGCCGCGAAGAACGGCGCAAACGCTTTCTGCTGGTACTTATCGGCGTGCTGGCCGGCTCGATCGGCGCGGTGCTGATTGCCGACCAGATCATCACCGCAGCCATCGAGCGGCAAATGGCGCGCAACGATTACATCGGCAAACAGATTGCCGTGGTCGACGAACGCATCAAGCAAATCAGCGAGCTCAAAGCGCGCCGCCAGCAATTGGTCGAGCGCATGCGCATCATCCAGGACCTGCAGGGCAATCGGCAGATCAGCGGGCGGGTCTTCGACCAACTGGCGCGTACCCTGCCGGACGGCGTGTATTTCACCGATGTGAAAATGGCCGGCAAGACCCTGTCCATCAGTGGCGCGGCGGAGTCGAACAACCGGGTCTCCGAGCTGATGCGCAATCTCGACGCGTCCGACTGGTTCGACGCGCCAAGCCTGAATGAGGTCAAGGCCACCAGCGCTGATCAGGTCGAACAAGCCAACGTCTTCCAGCTGACCGTTCGTCAGACGCAGCCCAAGGTTGTGGAGGACGAGCAATGAACGCCTCCGGATGGCTGCAAAGCCTGCGCAGTATCGATTTCAACGACCTCGACACCAGCAACATCGGCTCTTGGCCCCCGGTGGTAAAAACCCTGTGCGGTGCGCTGGTGATGGTGTTGATCCTCGCGCTTGGCTATTACTTCTTCATCAGCGACATGGAAAATCAGCTCGACCTCAAGCGCGAAGAGGAAACCACCCTCAAGGAACAATTCGCCAGCAAGGCGCGGCTGTCGGCGAACCTTGAGCTCTATACCCAGCAAATGAAGGAAATGGAAAACACCTTCGGCGTATTGCTGCGGCAATTGCCCAGCGACACTGAAGTGCCGGGCCTGCTCGAAGACATCACCCGCACTGGTCTGGGCAGCGGCCTGGAATTCGAGGAAATCAAGCTGCTGCCGGAAGTGACCCAGCCGTTCTACATCGAGCTGCCGATCCAGATCACCGTGACAGGCGCCTATCACGACCTCGCGACCTTCGTCAGCGGCGTCGCCGGGCTGCCACGAATTGTCACTCTGCACGATTTCGAACTGGCGCCAGCCAATCCCGAGGGCGGGACGAAGCTGCGCATGAGCATTCTTGCCAAGACGTACCGCTATAACGACAAGGGGCTGGAGAAATGACCCCGATTCGTTATCTCGTCCTGCCCATGATGCTGGCGCTGAGCGGCTGCGGTGGCGGTGATGACTTCAGCGACCTCGACGCGTACCTCAACGAAGTGCGTCTGCGTCCGGCGGGCAGGATTGAACCAACGCCGACATTCCGGTCTTACCCCACATTCACTTACAGCGCCGCCAACCTGCGCAGCCCGTTTTCGCGGCAGGCGAGAGTCGATCTGGCCGGGCAGAAACACGGTTCGCGCAACGTCAAACCCGACCCCAGCCGGGTCAAGCAATACCTTGAAGGGTTCAACATCGAGCAGTTCGAAATGGTCGGCACGATTGCCAATGCCTCGGGCTCGTTTGCGCTGTTGCGCGGCGCAGGCGGGGTGCATCGTCTCAAGGTCGGAGACTACCTGGGCCGCAACGACGGCCGCATCGTCGCCATCAGCCCTACCCAGGTCGATGTCGTCGAGATCGTGCCCGACGGCGCCGGCGCCTGGCTGGAGCGGCCGCGCACCATTCCTTTGAAAGAGCACTCATAGTGGAAGTCGAATAATGAACAGGATTTTCTCCACCCTCGGTTTTTCGCTATGGATAGCGCTGGTGTCACCGATGGTAATGGCGGCCAGTCTGAAAGCGCTGGATGTTGCCGCGCTGCCGGGTGACCGCGTCGAACTGAAGCTGTCGTTCGACGGCCCGCCACCACAGCCCAAGGGCTACACAACCGAGTCGCCGGCACGCATTGCACTGGATCTGCCGGGCGTGACCAGCCAGATGGCCAACAAGAATCTTGATCTGGGCAGCGGCAACGCGCGCACGGCCACGGTGGCCGAAGCCAAGGATCGCACGCGGCTGATTGTCAGCCTGACGCAGTTGGCGCCTTACAGCACGCGGGTCGAGGGCAATAATCTGTTTGTGGTGGTCGGTCAGGGCGCTTCCGCGACTGCGCCGCGCCCGGCTGCCGTTGCACCGCGTGCCGCCACGGCCGCCACGGCCGCTGCGGCACCTGCCAGACCAGCCGCGCAACGCAGCAGGGCGATTCGCGGCGTCGATTTCCAGCGCGGCACCGAGGGCGAGGGCAATGTGGTCATCGATCTCTCTGATCCGACCATCGCCCCGGATATCCAGGAGCACGACGGCAAGATCATCCTCAGCTTCGCCCGTACGCAACTGCCGGAAAAACTGCGCGTGCGCCTCGACGTCAAGGACTTCGCCACCCCGGTGCAGTTCGTCAACGCAGCGCTCACCGGCGATCGTACGGTGATCAGTGTCGAGCCCAGCGGCACCTTCGACTATTCCACATTCCAGACCGACAACAAGCTCACCGTGAGCGTTCGGCCGATGAGCATCGACGACCTGCAAAAGCGCAACGCCGACCGTCAGGCCTATGTCGGCGACAAGCTCTCGCTGAATTTTCAGGACATCGACGTGCGTTCGGTACTGCAACTGATCGCGGACTTCACCAATCTCAATCTGGTGGCGAGCGATACGGTGCAGGGCGGTATCACTTTGCGCCTGCAGAACGTGCCGTGGGATCAGGCACTGGATCTGGTGCTGAAAACCAAGGGGCTGGACAAGCGCAAGATCGGCAACGTGCTGCTGGTCGCGCCGGCCGATGAAATTGCCGCTCGCGAGCGTCAGGAACTGGAATCGCAGAAGCAGATCGCCGAGTTGGCGCCCCTGCGTCGTGAGCTGCTGCAAGTCAATTACGCCAAGGCAGCGGACATCGCCAAGCTGTTCCAGTCGGTGACCAGCGCCGAGGCCAAGGTCGACGAGCGCGGTTCGATTACCGTCGATGAGCGAACCAACAACATCATTGCCTACCAGACCCAGGATCGCCTCGACGAACTCCGGCGGATCGTCGCCCAGCTGGATATTCCGGTGCGCCAGGTGATGATCGAGGCGCGCATCGTTGAGGCCAACGTCGATTACGACAAGAGCCTGGGCGTGCGCTGGGGCGGTTCGGTGCAGAACAAGGGCAACTGGAACGCCTCCGGGGTCAACGGTTCGTCGAGCACTATCGGTACGCCGGGCAGCACCGGCACCAACTCGCCGTTCGTCGACATGGGCACGGTCAATAACACTTCGGGGATCGGCATTGCTTTCATCACCGACAACGTACTGCTGGATCTCGAACTGACGGCGATGGAAAAAACCGGCAATGGCGAAATCGTCTCGCAGCCGAAGGTGGTCACCTCGGACAAGGAAACCGCGAAGATCCTCAAAGGCACCGAGATTCCCTATCAGGAGGCCAGCTCCAGCGGCGCTACCTCGGTGTCGTTCAAGGAGGCTTCGCTGTCACTGGAAGTCACCCCGCAGATCACCCCGGACAACCGCATCATCATGGAGGTCAAGGTCACCAAGGATGAGCCCGATTACCTGAACAAAGTGCAGGATGTGCCGCCGATCAAGAAAAACGAGGTCAACGCCAAAGTGCTGGTAAATGACGGCGAGACCATCGTAATCGGCGGTGTTTTTTCAAATACTCAGAGCAAGGTCGTAGATAAGGTGCCATTTCTTGGCGATGTGCCGTATCTTGGCCGCCTTTTCCGGCGTGATGTGGTTTCGGAGAAAAAATCCGAGCTGCTGGTATTTCTCACTCCGCGTATCATGAATAACCAGGCGATTGCTGTGAGTCGTTGATTCTGTGCGAAATTTGATACTTGTAGGACCGATGGGTGCTGGCAAAAGCACCATCGGCCGATTGCTGGCCAAAGAGCTGCGCCTGCCGTTCAAGGATTCCGACAAGGAAATTGAGCTGCGCACGGGTGCCAATATCCCATGGATCTTCGACAAGGAAGGCGAGCCCGGCTTTCGTGACCGTGAGCAGGCGATGATCGCCGAGCTGTGCGCGTTCGATGGCGTGGTGCTGGCGACCGGCGGCGGCGCAGTGATGCGTGATGCCAATCGCAAGGCCCTGCATGAAGGCGGGCGCGTGGTGTATCTGCACGCCTCCGTCGAGCAGCAGGTCGGCCGCACCTCCCGCGACCGCAATCGGCCGCTGCTGCGTACCGCCGATCCGGCGAAAACCCTGCGCGACCTGCTCGAGATCCGTGATCCGCTTTATCGGGAAATTGCCGATCTGGTGGTGGAAACCGACGAGCGGCCGCCACGCATGGTGGTGCTCGACATTCTCGACCGTCTCGCGCAGTTGCCACCCCGTTAAAGCATCGCCCGAAATGCGCTATCCTCGGCGTCCTGTCAGCGCTCGCCGAGGGTGTGGCGGTTGCCGGGCGAGCGGCGTCATACCGCTACAGGCCGCAGAACACCAATAATTTCAGGGCAGGATGCCTGCTTCCATCTTCACTGTGGGGACACATGCAGACACTCAAGGTCGATCTAGGCGAGCGCAGCTACCCGATTCATATTGGCGAAGGTCTGTTGGATCAGCCCCAACTCCTGTCGCCGCATATCCACGGGCGGCAGGTGGCAATCATCTCCAACGAAACCGTCGCGCCGCTCTATCTCGAACGTCTGACCCGCAGCCTTGCGCAGTTTTCGGTTATCTCGGTGGTGTTGCCTGACGGCGAAGCCTTCAAGAACTGGGAAACCCTGCAACTGATTTTCGACGGTCTGCTGACCGCCCGTCATGACCGCCGCACCACCGTGATCGCCCTGGGCGGCGGGGTGATCGGCGACATGGCCGGTTTCGCTGCCGCTTGCTATCAGCGCGGTGTCGATTTCATCCAGATTCCTACCACGCTGCTGTCGCAGGTCGATTCGTCGGTCGGCGGCAAGACCGGCATCAACCATCCGCTGGGCAAGAACATGGTCGGCGCGTTCTATCAGCCGAACGTGGTGCTGATCGATACCGCATCGCTGAAAACCCTGCCGCAGCGCGAGCTGTCGGCGGGCCTGGCGGAAGTCATCAAGTACGGCCTGATCTGCGACGAACCATTCCTGACCTGGCTCGAAGAAAACGTCGACGCCCTGCGCGCGCTGGATCAAACCGCGCTGACCTATGCGATCGAGCGTTCCTGCGCGGCCAAGGCTGCGGTGGTCGGCGCCGATGAAAAGGAGACCGGCGTCCGCGCTACGCTCAACCTCGGCCACACCTTCGGCCACGCCATCGAAACCCACATGGGCTATGGTGTCTGGCTGCATGGCGAGGCGGTGGCGGCGGGCACGGTGATGGCGCTGGAAATGTCCGCGCGCCTGGGCTGGATCAGCGAGCAGGAGCGTGACCGCGGCATTCGTCTGTTCCAGCGGGCCGGTCTGCCGGTCATTCCGCCTGAAGAGATGAGCGAAGCCGATTTTCTCCAACACATGGCAATTGATAAAAAAGTGATCGACGGTCGTCTGCGCCTGGTGCTGCTGCGCCGGATGGGCGAAGCGGTAGTGACCGACGATTATCCGAAAGAGGTTCTACAGGCCACGCTGGGAGCGGATTACCGCGCCCTGGCTCAGCTTAAAGGTTAAAACGATTCCGATGACTAGTTTGCATGCCGACGAGGCGTTTCTCGGCCATTTCCAGTTAAGTCACGACCCGTTCGCGCCACGGGTGCCGGGCTTCAAATTCTTCCCGGCCCAGCGCAAACCGGTGCTGGGTCAACTGCATCATCTGGCGCGTTACAGCCAGTTGCTGCTGGTGGTCACCGGCCCGCAGGGCAGCGGCAAGACCCTGCTGCGGCAAGCGCTCGTTGCCAGTACCAACAAGCAATCGGTGCAGAGCGTGGTGGTTTCCGCCCGTGGCGCCGGTGATGCGGCCGGCGTGCTGCGCCAGGTGGCGCAGGCGCTGGATGTCGCTCAGGCCGAAGTCGGCGCGATTCTCGAGCAGGTGGTGCAACTGGGTCTGACCGGGCAGGAAGTCTATCTGCTCGTGGACGATGCCGAGCAGCTCGACGAGTCCGCGCTGGAAGCATTGATGGCGCTCGGCGCCGGCACGCCGGAAGGTCGTCCGCATGTGTTCCTGTTCGGCGAGTCGTCGCTGATCGCTCAGCTTGAGGCGTTGCAGCTCGAAGAAGAGCGTTTCCACGTCATCGAATTGCAGCCGTACACCGAAGAAGAGACCCGCGAATATCTCGACCAGCGGCTGGAAGGCGCGGGCCGGGGTGTCGAACTTTTCACCGCAGATCAGATCTCTGATATTCACGAAAGCTCCGAGGGCTGGCCGGGCAACATCAACCAGGTCGCTCGCGATGCACTGATCGAAGTCATGATTGCCAGCCGCTCCGCGGTCAAGCGTCCAAGTATGGGGTTCAACATGCCGAAGAAACACGTATTGGCGATTTCCGCCGTCGTTGTGGTCGCGGTTGCCGCCGCCTGGCTGATGCCGGGTCGCAGCAAGGCACCGACCACCGGTGCTCCGGCCAATGAACAGGCGCAACTGCCATTGGGTCAGGGTGCAGCGAACGGCGCCAACCCGTCCGTCGAATTCGCCGGCAACACCCAGCCGATGCCGCTGCCATTGGTCGGCAACTCGCAGCCGGTCATGCGTGGCCCGCTGGCAGAAGCCGCCGGTGGCATCACCGAAGGCGACGACGGCGTGCCCCTGGAAGGCTCCAGCGATACGCCGCCGACCGTAACCACCTCCGCACCGCCTGCGGGCGTTCCGGCCGGTCCCGCGCCGACACCGGCTCCGACTCCTGCCGCCAAACCGGCGCCAACCCCGGCACCGACGCAGATCGCCACAGCCAAGCCTGCTCCGGCCACCCCGGCGCCAGCTGCGAAACCGGCTCCTGCTCCGGCCAAGCCTGCCGACAAGCCCGTTACCGTGGCCAAGGCTGCCGGTGGCAGCTGGTACGCCGGTCAGCCGACCAGCAACTATGTCGTGCAGATCCTCGGCACCAGCTCGGAGACCGCCGCGCAGAACTTCGTCAAGGAGCAGGGCGGCGAGTACCGTTATTTCAAGAAAGTCCTCAACGGCAAGCCGCTTTACGTGATCACCTACGGCAACTTTGCCAATCGTGATGCGGCCGTTTCTGCCATCAAGGCCTTGCCAGCGAAGGTTCAGGCTGGTAAACCTTGGCCTCGCACTGTCGCCAGCGTCCAACAGGAACTGGCAACAACTCGCTGAAGATTCGGCGGCCTTACCCAGGCCGCCTCTCCCGGCACCTCAAAATCTCCACGAGTGCGCGCCGCCTGAAAGGGCCGCGTGCCTTGTGGTGTCTGCGTCACAGTAGTCTTTGAGTCGTTGCGGTCAAAATTAAAAAAGTTTTGACTAGCACAGCAGATCGCTTTAAACCTTTCACAAATGCGACATGAATTTGCGACAGTTCGTCGTCAAATTTGTGAGCCTCTGTGTCGCTGTGTACAATGACCACCCTTTTGCCCCCGCTAAGCCGGCGTACGTTCGGCGCGGAACGCAAGTGGTTGAATTGAAAAGAAATTTGCCTCGAGTAGAGGCAGCCTGGTGAGAAAGTGTCTATGAAAGCAGGTCTGTACCAACCAGATGAATTCAAGGATAACTGCGGTTTCGGCCTGATAGCTCATATGCAGGGCGAGCCCAGTCATACCCTTTTGCAAACGGCCATTGAGGCCCTGACCTGCATGACCCACCGCGGTGGGATTAATGCCGACGGCAAGACCGGTGACGGTTGCGGTCTGCTGATTCAAAAACCCGACGCCTTCCTGCGAGCCATTGCCCAGGAAAGCTTCGGCGTCGAAATGCCCAAGCAATATGCCGTGGGCATGGTGTTCTTCAATCAGGATCCGGCCAAGGCCGAAGCCGCTCGCGAGAACATGAACCGCGAGATCCTCGCCGAAGGCCTGCAACTGATCGGCTGGCGCCAAGTGCCGATCGACACCAGCGTCCTCGGCCGCCTGGCCCTTGAGCGCCTGCCGCAGATCGAGCAGGTCTACATCGGCGGCGAAGGCCTGAGCGATCAGGACATGGCGGTGAAGCTGTTCAGCGCCCGTCGCCGTTCGTCGGTGGCCAACGCCGCTGACACCGACCACTATATCTGCAGCTTTTCGCACAAGACCATCATCTATAAAGGCCTGATGATGCCGGCCGACCTGGCCGCGTTCTATCCGGACCTGAGTGACGAGCGCCTGCAAACCGCGATCTGCGTGTTCCACCAGCGCTTCTCCACCAACACCCTGCCGAAATGGCCGCTGGCGCAGCCGTTCCGCTTCCTCGCCCACAACGGCGAAATCAACACCATCACCGGTAACCGCAACTGGGCGCAGGCCCGTCGGACCAAGTTCACCAATGATCTGATGGATCTGGAAGAGCTCGGCCCGCTGGTCAACCGTGTCGGTTCCGACTCCTCGAGCATGGACAACATGCTCGAACTGATGGTCACCGGTGGCATCGACCTGTTCCGTGGCGTGCGGATGATCATTCCGCCAGCGTGGCAGAACGTCGAAACCATGGACCCGGATCTGCGTGCGTTCTACGAGTACAACTCGATGCACATGGAGCCGTGGGACGGCCCGGCCGGCGTAGTAATGACCGACGGTCGCTACGCGGTGTGCCTGCTCGACCGTAACGGTCTGCGTCCGGCGCGCTGGGTCACCACCAAGAATGGTTTCATTACCCTCGCCTCGGAAATCGGCGTGTGGAACTACCAGCCTGAAGACGTGCTCGCCAAGGGTCGCGTCGGCCCGGGCCAGATCTTCGCCGTGGACACCGAAACCGGGCAGATCCTCGATACCGATGCGATCGACAACCGTCTTAAATCCCGTCATCCGTACAAGCAATGGCTGCGCAAGAATGCCCTGCGCATTCAGGCGACCATGGAAGACAACGACCACGGTTCGGCTTTCTACGACGTCGACCAGCTCAAGCAGTACATGAAGATGTATCAGGTCACGTTCGAAGAGCGTGATCAGGTGCTGCGCCCGCTTGGCGAGCAAGGTTACGAAGCCGTGGGCTCGATGGGCGACGACACGCCGATGGCTGTGCTGTCCCAGCGTGTGCGCACGCCGTACGACTATTTCCGTCAGCAGTTCGCGCAGGTGACCAACCCGCCGATCGACCCGCTGCGTGAAGCGATCGTGATGTCGCTGGAAATCTGCCTCGGTGCCGAGCGCAACATTTTCCAGGAGTCGCCGGAACACGCCTCGCGCGTGATCCTCAGCTCGCCAGTGATCTCTCCGGCCAAGTGGCGCTCGCTGATGAACCTCGACCGTCCGGGTTTCGAACGGGCGATCATCGACCTCAACTACGACGAAAGCCTTGGCCTCGAAGCGGCGATCCGCAACGTTGCCGATCAGGCTGAAGAAGCCGTGCGCGCCGGGCGTACCCAGATCGTCCTCAGCGACCGTCATATCGCCCCGGGCAAGCTGCCGATCCACGCTTCGCTGGCGACCGGTGCAGTGCACCACCGTCTGACCGAAAAAGGCCTGCGTTGCGATTCCAACATCCTCGTTGAAACCGCGACCGCCCGTGACCCGCATCACTTCGCCGTGCTGATCGGTTTCGGCGCCTCGGCGGTGTATCCGTTCCTGGCCTACGAAGTGCTGGGCGACCTGATCCGTACCGGTGAAGTCCTGGGCGACCTCTACGAGGTGTTCAAGAACTACCGCAAAGGCATCACTAAAGGCCTGCTCAAGATCCTGTCGAAGATGGGTATCTCGACCATCGCTTCGTATCGTGGTGCGCAGCTGTTTGAGGCCATCGGCCTGTCCGAAGAAGTCTGCGAGCTGAGCTTCCGTGGTGTGCCAAGCCGGATCAAGGGTGCGCGTTTCGTCGACATCGAAGCCGAGCAGAAAGCCCTCGCCGTCGAAGCCTGGAGCCCGCGCAAGCCGATCCAGCAGGGCGGTCTGCTGAAGTTCGTCCACGGTGGCGAATATCACGCGTACAACCCGGACGTGGTCAACACCCTGCAAGCCGCTGTGCAGCAGGGCGACTACGCCAAGTTCAAGGAATACACCTCACTGGTGGACAACCGTCCGGTGTCGATGATTCGCGACCTGTTCAAGGTCAAGACCCTCGACACGCCGCTGGACATCAGTGAAGTCGAGCCGCTGGAGTCGGTGCTCAAGCGTTTCGATTCCGCCGGTATCTCGCTCGGCGCGCTGTCGCCGGAAGCTCACGAAGCCCTGGCCGAAGCCATGAACCGCCTCGGCGCGCGTTCCAACTCCGGCGAAGGCGGTGAAGATCCGGCGCGTTACGGCACCATCAAGAGCTCGAAAATCAAGCAGGTTGCCACCGGCCGTTTCGGTGTAACTCCGGAATACCTGGTCAATGCCGAAGTGCTGCAGATCAAGGTCGCCCAAGGCGCCAAGCCGGGCGAGGGCGGGCAACTGCCGGGCGGCAAGGTCAACGGGCTGATCGCCAAGCTGCGTTACGCAGTGCCGGGCGTGACCCTGATTTCGCCACCGCCGCACCACGACATCTATTCGATCGAAGATTTGTCGCAGTTGATCTTTGACCTCAAGCAGGTCAACCCGCAGGCGCTGGTTTCGGTGAAACTCGTAGCAGAAGCGGGCGTCGGCACCATCGCCGCCGGTGTGGCCAAGGCCTATGCCGACCTGATCACCATTTCCGGCTACGACGGCGGTACCGGCGCTTCGCCGCTGACTTCGATCAAATACGCCGGCGCACCTTGGGAACTCGGCCTCGCTGAAACCCACCAGACCCTGCGGGGCAACGACCTGCGCGGCAAAGTCCGGGTGCAGACCGACGGCGGCCTGAAAACCGGCCTCGACGTAATCAAAGCGGCAATCCTCGGCGCCGAGAGCTTCGGCTTCGGCACCGCGCCGATGATCGCACTGGGCTGCAAATACCTGCGCATCTGCCACCTGAACAACTGCGCCACTGGCGTCGCGACGCAGAACGAGAAGCTGCGCAAGGATCACTACATCGGCACCGTCGACATGGTGGTGAATTTCTTCACCTACGTCGCCGAAGAAACACGTGAGTGGCTGGCCAAGCTTGGTGTGCGCTCCCTCGAAGAACTGATCGGTCGCACTGATCTGCTGGAAATCCTCGAAGGCCAGACCGCCAAGCAACATCACCTGGACCTGACCCCGCTGTTGGGCAGCGATCACATCCCGGCGGACAAACCGCAGTTCTGCGGCGTTGAGCGCAACCCGCCGTTCGACAAAGGTCTGCTCGCGGAGAAGATGGTCGAGCTGGCCGCGTCGGCGATCAACGACCTCAGCGGTGCCGAGTTTGAGCTGGATATCTGCAACTGCGACCGTTCGATCGGCGCCCGGATCTCCGGCGAAATCGCGCGCAAGCACGGCAACCAGGGCATGGCCAAGGCGCCGATCACCTTCCGTTTCAAAGGCACGGCCGGGCAGAGCTTCGGTGTGTGGAACGCCGGCGGTCTGAACATGTACCTGGAAGGCGACGCCAACGACTACGTCGGCAAAGGCATGACCGGCGGCAAGCTGGTCATCGTGCCGCCGAAGGGCAGCGTCTATAAAACTCAGGAAAGCGCCATCATCGGCAACACCTGCCTGTACGGCGCCACTGGCGGCAAGTTGTTCGCCGCCGGCACCGCAGGCGAGCGTTTCGCCGTGCGTAACTCCGGTGCCCACACCGTCGTGGAAGGCACTGGCGATCACTGCTGCGAGTACATGACCGGTGGTTTCGTCTGCGTGCTGGGCAAGACCGGTTACAACTTCGGCTCTGGCATGACCGGTGGTTTCGCCTACGTGCTTGATCAGGACAACACCTTCGTTGACCGGGTCAATCACGAGCTGGTGGAAATCCAGCGGATCAGCGGCGAGGCGATGGAAGCCTATCGCAGCCACCTGCAGAACGTGCTGAACGAGTACGTCGCCGAAACCGACAGCGAGTGGGGTCGTGAACTCGCCGAGAACCTCGACGATTACTTGCGGCGTTTCTGGTTGGTCAAGCCCAAGGCTGCCAGCTTGAAAACCCTGCTTTCCAGCACTCGTGCCAACCCGCAGTGATATGCGCCTGAAGAGTTTGATGAGGTTTTAACAATGGCTGAACGTCTGAATAACGACTTCCAGTTCATCGATGTCGGGCGCAAGGATCCGAAGAAGAAACTGTTGCGTCAACGCAAGAAAGAGTTCGTCGAAATCTACGAACCGTTCAAACCCCAGCAGTCGGCCGATCAGGCCCACCGCTGCCTGGGTTGCGGCAACCCGTATTGCGAATGGAAGTGCCCGGTGCACAACTTCATTCCAAACTGGCTCAAATTGGTGGCCGAGGGCAACATCCTCCAGGCCGCCGAGCTGTCGCACCAGACCAACACCCTGCCGGAAGTCTGCGGCCGGGTGTGCCCGCAGGATCGTCTGTGCGAGGGTGCCTGCACCCTCAACGACGGCTTCGGCGCGGTGACCATCGGTTCGGTCGAGAAGTACATCACCGACACCGCGTTCGCCATGGGCTGGCGCCCGGACATGTCCAAGGTCAAGCCGACCGGCAAACGTGTCGCGATCATCGGCGCAGGCCCGGCGGGTCTGGGTTGTGCCGACGTGCTGGTGCGTGGCGGCGTAACTCCGGTGGTGTTCGACAAGAACCCGGAAATCGGCGGCTTGCTGACCTTCGGCATCCCCGAGTTCAAGCTTGAGAAGACCGTGCTGAGCAATCGTCGCGAAGTCTTCACCGGCATGGGCATCGAGTTCCGTCTGAATACCGAAGTCGGCAAAGACGTGACCATGGAACAACTGCTCGCCGAGTACGATGCGGTGTTCATGGGCATGGGCACCTACACCTACATGAAGGGCGGTTTTGCCGGCGAGGATCTGCCGGGCGTTTATGACGCACTGGACTTCCTCATCGCCAACGTCAATCGCAACCTGGGCTTTGAAAAGTCGCCGGAAGATTTCGTCGACATGAAAGGCAAGAAGGTTGTGGTGCTCGGCGGCGGCGACACGGCGATGGACTGCAACCGCACCTCGATCCGTCAGGGCGCCAAGTCGGTGACCTGCGCTTATCGTCGTGACGAAGCGAACATGCCCGGTTCGCGCAAAGAGGTGAAGAACGCCAAGGAAGAAGGCGTGAAATTCCTCTACAACCGCCAGCCGATCGCGATCGTCGGTGAAGACAAGGTCGAAGGCGTGAAAGTGGTCGAGACCCGTCTCGGCGAACCGGACGCCCGTGGCCGTCGCAGCCCCGAGCCGATCCCGGGTTCCGAAGAGATCATCCCGGCCGACGCCGTGGTCATCGCTTTCGGCTTCCGCCCGAGCCCGGCACCGTGGTTCGAACAGTTCGAAATCCAGACCGATAGCCAAGGCCGCGTTGTTGCGCCCGAGCAAGGTCAGTACAAGCACCAGACCAGCAACCCGAAAATCTTCGCCGGTGGCGACATGGTGCGCGGTTCCGACCTGGTGGTGACGGCGATCTTTGAAGGGCGCAATGCGGCTGAAGGGATCCTCGATTACCTGGGTGTCTAACCCCGGCGCCTGAGCCAAACGCAATACTCCTGTGGGAGCGAGCCTGCTCGCGAAAGCGGTCTGTCAGCCAACTTCAATGTTGGGTGTGCCGGCCTCTTCGCGAGCGGGCTCGCTCCCACAGTTGTTTTAGGGTGTTGCGGAAAATCGTGTTCCAGCGCGACAAATTGACCCGATAGACAAAAGGCTGACCCACATCCGTGCCTTTTGCCTCGCGCTCTGAGAAAATGCCCGCACTTTTTTTCCGGATGCCGACATGACTGCCCTGAAGAACGACCGTTTCCTCCGCGCCCTGCTCAAGCAACCCGTTGACGTCACCCCTGTGTGGATGATGCGCCAGGCCGGTCGCTACCTGCCGGAGTACCGCGCCAGCCGCGCGCATGCCGGCGACTTCATGAGCCTGTGCATGAATCCGCAATTCGCCTGCGAAGTCACCCTGCAACCGCTCGACCGCTACCCGCAACTGGACGCGGCGATCCTGTTTTCCGACATCCTCACCATTCCCGATGCCATGGGCCAGGGCCTGTACTTCGAGACCGGTGAAGGTCCGCGCTTCAAAAAAGTCGTCAGCACGATGGCCGACATCGAAGCGTTGCCGATCCCGGATCCGCACAAAGACCTCGGCTACGTGATGGATGCGGTCAGCACCATCCGTCGCGAACTCAACGGTCGCGTGCCGTTGATCGGTTTCTCCGGCAGTCCGTGGACCCTCGCGACTTACATGGTTGAAGGCGGCTCCTCGAAAGACTTCCGCAAGACCAAGGCGATGCTCTACGACAACCCGCAAGCCATGCACCTGCTGCTCGACAAACTGGCGCAGTCGGTGACTTCGTACCTCAACGGCCAGATCATGGCCGGTGCGCAAGCGGTGCAGATCTTCGATACCTGGGGCGGCAACCTGTCGGCGGCGGCGTATCAGGAATTCTCCCTGGCTTACATGAAGAAAATCGTCAGCGGCCTGATCCGCGAGAACGACGGACGCAAAGTGCCGGTGATTCTGTTCACCAAGAACGGCGGCCTGTGGCTGGAAAGCATCGCCGAAGCCGGCGCCGACGCCCTCGGCCTGGACTGGACCTGCGACATCGGCAACGCCCGTGCCCGTGTCGGCGACAAGGTCGCATTGCAAGGCAACATGGACCCGACCGTTCTCTACGCCAAACCCGAAGCGATCCGCACTGAAGTCGGGCGCATTCTGGCCAGCTACGGCAAGGGCAGCGGCCACGTGTTCAACCTTGGCCACGGCATCACCCCGGAAGTCGATCCGGAACATGCCGGCGCATTCCTGCGTGCGGTGCATGAGCTGTCAGCGCAGTATCACGAGTGATCAGCGCCCAATAAAAAACGCCCGGCCAATGCCGGGCGTTTTCTTTTGCACGATCTAATGTCGTACCCAAATCAACTGTGGGAGCGAGCCTGCTCGCGAAAGGGGTGTGTCATTCAACACTGATGTTGCCTGACACAGTGCGTTCGCGAGCAGGCTCGCTCCCACAGGGTTTTATGTCAGGCTTTGACACCCTGCAACGGCGGCAACTTCGCCAGCTTCAACGCCACCAGAAGGGCAATCAGCAACAACGCACCAATAAACAGGCCGATGCCGTTCCACCCGCCCAGATGCCAGAACACCCCGCCCGCCGTCCCGGCAATGCTCGACCCGGCGTAATAACTGAACAGATACAGCGACGACGCCTGGCCCTTGGCAGTTAGCGCGCGCCGGCCGATCCAACTGCTTGCTACCGAGTGCGCGGCGAAGAAGCCGAAGGTGAACACCAGCATGCCGATGATGACCAGCAACAGCGGCGTGAACATCGTCAGCGCGAGCCCGGCGAACATCAGCGCAATCGTCGCCCAGAGCACTTTGCGCCGCCCCAGTTTGTCCGCCAGCGAACCGATCTTCGCCGAGCTGTAGATCCCCGACAGGTAGACCACCGAGAGCAATCCGACAAATACCTGATCGAGGTTGTACGGCGCAGCCAGCAAGCGGTAGCCGATGTAGTTGAACAGCGTGACAAACGCGCCCATCAGCACAAACGCTTCAAGAAACAGCAGCGGCAGACCGGCGTCGCGAAAGTGCATGGTGAAGCCGTCGAGCAGGCTGCGCGGGTGCAGCGAGCGGGCGCGGAAGTTGCGCGACTCCGGGAGGATCTTCCAGAACACCGCCGCCGCGACCAGCGCCAGACCGCCTATCACCAGCATCGCCGTGTGCCAGCTGACGAAGTCGATCAGCACGCCGGTGATCAAGCGTCCGCTCATCCCGCCGATCGCGTTCCCGCCGATGTATAAACCCATCGCCAGGCCGATGTGTTGAGGATGGATTTCTTCGCTCAGATAGGTCATCGCCACCGCTGCCAGACCGCTCAATGACAGGCCGATCAATGCGCGCATGATCAGCACGCCGTGCCAGCTCGGCATCATCGAACTGGCGATGGTGCATAACGCGGCAGCGAACAATGCCGCGACCATCACCGGTTTACGGCCGATGCGGTCGGAGATCGGCCCGGTGATCAGCAGGCCGAAGGCCAACATGCCGGTTGCCACCGAGAGGATCAGACTGCTCTGCGCCGCGTTGATCCCGTATTCGTGGGACAGCAGCGGCATCATCGGTTGCACGCAATAGAGCAGCGCGAACGTCGCAAAGCCGCCACAGAAAAGCGCCAGCACCGTGCGCATGAACGCCGGCGTGCCTTTTTCGATGTAGATCTCCTGCAGCTCGGCGAGGGCATCGTCGTCGGCTGCGGGCGGGATTTCGTGGGCAAGGGGCGCGACAGCAGTTTTCACTTCAGACCTCGGAAAGCACAGCCGGGCAGGCAATGAAAAAATCATATAGCTGGCTAATGTTTCTATCCAATATATTGTTCGACCTGTTTGATAGCTTCAGCGACCTAATGGAAATCCTATGGAATTGCGTCATCTGCGTTACTTCATCGCCGTCGCCGAAGAACTGCATTTTGGCCGCGCCGCACAGGTGCTGGGCATCTCCCAGCCACCGCTGAGCCAGCAGATTCAGGCGCTGGAACAGCAGCTCGGCGCGCGCTTGTTCGAGCGCACCAATCGTCGGGTCGAGTTGAGCGAAGCGGGCAGGCTGTTTCTGCAGGAGGCGCGGCTGGTGCTGGCGCAGGTCGACAAGGCCGCGGATGTCGCCCGGCGTGCGCAACTTGGTGAGCTGGGTGAGTTGAAGATTGGTTTCACCTCGTCGGCGCCGTTCAACTCGACCATTCCGCAGGCGATTTTTTCCTTTCGTCAGCGCTTTCCGGCGGTGCATCTGAATTTGCGCGAAATGAGCAGCACCATGGTCGCCGATGCTCTGGTGGACGAGTCGATCGAAGTCGGCATCATGCGCCCGCTGGGATTGCCAGATTCACTGAGTGTTGTGGAGTTGATGCGCGAGCCATTGGTGGCGGTGCTCAGTTCCAAGCATCCACTGGCCCAAAGTAGCGATGAAGGTCTGTTTCTATCGGCGCTGGCGCTGGAGCCCTTCGTGTTTTTCCCGCGCAGCTATGGCAGCGGGCTCTATGCGCAACTGCTAAACCTGGCCCGTGACGCCGGCTTCAGCCCGCACTTCGCTCAAGAGGCTGGTGAGGCGATGACCATTATTGGTCTGGTGGCGGCGGGCTTGGGTGTATCGGTGCTGCCAGCGTCCTACCAACGCATGCGCATCGACGGCGTGGTCTACCGACCGCTGCTCGATCCCGAAGCGATCTCAGCGGTGTGGCTGGTGCAGCGCAAAGACCAGAAATCGCCGATGGCCAAGGCGTTTGTCGAACTGCTTACGCGCAAGGTTGAACCGCTGACGGTGTGAAGGCGGCTGGCGCTTTCGCGAGCAGGCTCGCTCCCACAGGGAAACGCATTCCAAGGTGGGAGCGAGCCTGCTCGCGAAGGCGTCGGCCCAAACATCACAGATTTCAGGGCAACCGCACCAAATCCCCCTTCAAAGCCACCCGGGTAACAAAAACTCCTGCCCGGCACTCGTAGGTATTCAAATCCTTGCGTACACGCTGGTCGTAGTAACTGACAATATTGACCACCGCATTCGCCCCGACCCGCTTGGCATCAGCCTGCAATTTGA
Organism: Pseudomonas sp. Leaf434; assembly: GCF_001425545.1. NCBI lineage: Bacteria > Pseudomonadati > Pseudomonadota > Gammaproteobacteria > Pseudomonadales > Pseudomonadaceae > Pseudomonas > Pseudomonas sp. Leaf434. Next base: position 306,870 of record NZ_LMQZ01000007.1, read on the forward strand.
TCAGATTCGACTGCAACACCCATTCACACGAAGCCTGATCGCTCTTGTTGAAGCCGTTGGTTTTCAAATCACTGACCACCCCTTGGCGCAGCAACTGCTGAGTGCCCTGCGGCCCGTTGCCGATCAGGTAGAACTTCACACTGCCATCCAGCCGACCGGCGCGAATGGCGTCCGACAGCACGGTTTCGAAAGGCATGTACATGAGGTTGGTGGCATGGCTGGCACTTGGCAGCAGGGCGATAAGCGCAGCGGCCATCAGGGCTTTCACTTGCATGGTCATCTCCTTTGACGGTGAAAGAGACTGCGAGGGCAGGTTACGGTGCTGTGACCTGCATCAGCGAGTGTAGATGCTGTTCAATCAGCGCCAAAAAAGGGCGCCAAACGGCGCCCTTTGTCATTTCTGGCGCTTACTGAACCTTCGCCAGATCACCCTTCAACGCAACGCCCGCCATGATCGCGCCGGCGTGGCATTCGTAGGTTTGCGCGTCCTTGCGCTCGTTGCGCTTGTAGAAGCTGACGATGTTGGTCACGGCGTTGGCGCCGGCGTTTTTCGCGGCCTGGTGCAGGCTGATGATTGCCGATTGGGCGACCCACTCGCAGGCGACTTCATCGGATTTGTTGAAGGCGTTGGTTTTCTTGTTGGTCACGGCGTCGGGGCTGACGACGGTGACTTTGCCGGCCGGGGTGTTGCCGGCCAGATAGAATTTCACGCTGCCATCGATCTTGCCGGAGCGGGTGGCTTCGGCGACGGCTTTGTCGAATGGCAGGTAGACCGCCGTGTCGCGGGCCTGGCTGACCGCTGGCAGGGCGCAGAGCAGCAGGGTAACGGCGGCGAATTTCTTGAAGTGCATGTAGGTCTCCTTGACCTGGATTGATTCGGTTATGCCCAGCGGCGGAAGATCAACGAAGTGTTGACGCCACCGAAAGCGAAGTTGTTGTTCATCACGTAATCGTGGTGCATCTGACGAAACTCGCCGCGCAGGTAATCGAGCTTGCCGCAGTGCGGGTCGACCTCGTCGAGGTTGAAGGTGTGCACATAGCGGTCGCTGTTGAGCATCTCGATGCTGAACCATGACTCCAGCGCACCGCAGGCACCGAGGGTGTGGCCGAGAAAACTCTTCTGCGAGCTGATCGGCATGTGTTCGCCGAACAGGCTGCTGGTGGCCAGGGTTTCGGCGATGTCGCCCTGCTCGGTCGCGGTGCCGTGGCCGTTCACATAGCCAATGGCGTCCGGACTGAGGCCGGCATCTTCCAAGGCCAGCTCCATGGCGCGGCGCATGGTGACCTGTTCCGGGCGGGTCGTGTGCTGGCCGTCGGCGTTACTGCCGAAACCGACGATTTCCGCGTGAATGTGCGCGCCACGGGCGAGGGCGTGTTCCAGCTCTTCAAGCACCAGCATGCCGCCGCCTTCGCCGATCACCAGACCGTCGCGGCCCTTGTCGTACGGGCGTGGGCTGGTCTGTGGTGCATCGTTTTTCAGGCTGGTGGCGTAGAGCGCGTCAAACACCATGGCTTCAGTCGGGCACAGTTCTTCGGCACCGCCGGCGAGCATCAACGGCAAGCGGCCGAACTTGATTGCCTCGTAGGCGTAGCCGATGCCCTGGCTGCCGCTGGTGCAGGCGCTGGAGGTCGGGATCAGGCGCCCGGTGAGGCCGAAGAAAATGCTGATATTGGCGGCGGTGGTGTGCGGCATCATCCGCACATAGGAGTTGGCGTTGAGCCCCTCGGCCACCGAGTTGAGCAGCATGTTGCCGAAGGCTTTGATCTCGTCAGTGCTACCGGTAGATGAACCACAAGCGACGCCCATGCGCCCGTCCTTGATCGATTCGTCACCGAGCAGGCCAGCGTCAGCCAAGGCTTTTTCCGCTGCGCCGACCGCCAGTCGCGAAACCCGGCCCATGCTGCGCAACTGCTTGCGGGTCCAGTGCGACGGTACGAGAAAATCATCGATAGGTCCGGCCAGACGTGTGTTGAGTTCAGTGAAGCGATCCCACTCGTCCATGCGGCGAATGCCGCTGCGATTGGCCGCGAAATTGCCGGCAATGGTCGGCCAGTCGCTGCCCAGCGAGGTGATGCCGGCCATGCCGGTGACGACGACGCGCTTCATCAGCACAGGCCTCCGTTGACCGCCAGGACCTGACGGGTGATGTACGAGGCTTCCGCCGACATCAGGAAATTCACCGCAGAGGCCACTTCTTCAGGGGTGCCCATGCGTTGCGCGGGGATCATTTTCATCAGTTCCTCCACCGGCACGTTTTCGTCGAGCATGGCCGTGTCGATCAGGCCAGGGGCGACGCAGTTAACGGTGATTTTGCGCTTGCCCAGCTCGATCGCCAACGCCTTTGCCGCACCGATCACGCCGGCCTTCGAGGCGCTGTAATTGACTTGGCCACGGTTGCCGATCAGGCCCGATACCGAAGTGATGCAGACGATGCGCCCGGCGGCGCGACGACGGATCATCGGCATCATCACCGGGTGCAGGACGTTGTAGAAACCGTCGAGGTTGGTGCGCAGGACCACGTCCCAATCGTCATCGCTCAGCGCCGGAAACGCGCCGTCGCGGGTCAGCCCGGCGTTGAGCACCACGCCGTAATAGGCGCCATGGTTTTCAACGTCGGCTTCGAGAATGCTTCTGCAGGATTCGCGGTCGGCGACGTCGAATTGCAGGATGCGTGCGCTGCGGCCCAGCGCTTCGATTTCGGCCTGCACCGCTTGGGCTTCGGTCATGCCGCTGCGGCAATGCAGGACGATGTCGTGCCCGGCTTGCGCCAGACGCAAGGCAATGGCGCGGCCGATGCCACGGCTGGAGCCGGTGACCAGTACGGATTCAGTCATCGTGCGACTCCTTTGTCTGTTGCAGATATTGGTTGGCATGCGGCGGACGGAACACGTTCAGCCGGGCGCTGGCATGAATGCCGTCACCGTGGATGTGACATTCGAATACGCCCATGCCGTTGTCGTCTTCCAGTGAGCGCAGGCCGTGGATGGTCAGCACGCTGCCAGGCGCAAAGGCTTCGACGTTGCACTCGAATTTGCGCGTGCCGAGGAGAAAGCCCAGCTCCGGCGGATTGCCTTTCTGCCGGGCGTGGCAACCGGCGAAAGCGGCGACGCTCTGCGCCATCAGCTCGACGCCGACCCACGCCGGCAGGCTGCCGTCGGGCAGGTTGAACAGGCCGTCGGGCTTGACCGTGAGGCGGGTGAAAATCTGCTCATCGTCGAAGCGCTCGATCGCGTCGATCAGAATCATGTCGCCGGCATGCGGCAGCAGTTCGGCGAGCGGCCAGTGGCTCATGGGGCGTCTCCGATAATCAGGCTGACGTTGTTGCCGCCGAAGGCAAACGAGTTGCTCATCAGGTAGCGCGGTGCAATGGACGTCAGGCGTTCGCTCGCGGTCACCCACTTGAGCGGCGGCAGCGCGGGATCGGCCTGGCCGTCCCAGATATGCGGCGGTAACGCCTGCTCAGGGTTGTCGGCACTCAGGCTCAGCCAGCAGAACGCCGCTTCCAGCGCGCCAGCCGCGCCGAGGGTGTGGCCGGTCAGCGGCTTGGTTGACGAGCAGGCGACGCCTTGGGGAAACAGCGCCGCGACCGCCAGACTTTCCATCGCGTCGTTGTGTTGGGTGGCGGTGCCGTGCAGGTTCAGGTAGTTGATCTGCGTGGCTTGCAGATGCGCGCGGCCAAGGGCTTTTTGCATGGCTTGCAGGGCGCCGCGACCGCTCGGCTCCGGTGCGGAGATATGGTGCGCATCCGAGCTGGCGCCCGCACCCAGCAGGGCGATGCCCGGGTCTTCGCCGCGCTGTTTGCTCATCACGAACAGCACCGCTGCCTCGCCGATATTGATGCCGTTGCGGTTGGTGGAAAACGGATTGCAGCGCTCATCTGAAACGGCTTCCAGCGATGAGAAACCGTTCAGCGTGAGCTTGCACAGACTGTCGACGCCGCCGCACAGTACCGCGTCGCACAAGCCCAGATCGAGCAGGCGCTGAGCGCTCATCAGCGCGCGGGCGCTGGAGGTACAGGCGGTGGAAATCACGTAGGCCGGGCCGCTCAGTTGCAGCCATTCGGCGAGAAAATTCGCCGGGGCGCCGAGTTCCTGCTGGCGATAGTCGTACTCGTGGGGAAATTGCTGTTCGCGGATGTAATGCGCCAGACCCCGGCTGGCCTCGTCGATGCCTGAGGTGCTGGTGCCGAGCACCACGCCTATGCGCTCGCGGCCGAAGGTCTGGATCGCACGATCGATGTCGTCTCGAATCTGCAGCGCGGCTTCCAGCAACAGCTGATTGTTGCGACTGCTGTGCTCGACCAGGTCCGCAGGGATCGCCGCCAATTCACCGTGTACGCCAGCCACAGGCAGTTCACGTTCGGCGACCCAGCCGGACTCGCGGCGCATCCCCGAACAGTCGCCGGCGAACAGATTGCGCGCGACTTCAGACTTGTCGCGGCCCAGGGCGCAGATCACGCCGAGGGCATTCAGGTAAGCGGTCATGGCGTCGATTCACCTAACTGGGAAACGCGATAGTGCGGGCCTTGGGGCAGATTCAATTGGAAGCTCAACGGTTGTGAATAGCGGACGTTCCAGCGCGCCGGCAGTGAACGCTGATCGGCCTGTTGTCGGGCGTCGGGATAATTGCGCAGCAGCTCGGCAGGAGGCGTCAAGGCGAACAGCAGTGCGGCGAACAACTCCCGCGCCTCGGGATTGGGCGGCAGCAGACCGTCGGCCTGCCAATGCCCATCGATCAGTTGCTGACGGGCTTGGGGAATACCCAGCGGATCCATCATCGACCAACGCGTGCCGGCGCCTTCGCGCTGGATCACCAGCAGCCAGTCCTGACGTTGCCCGGCTTGCTCGCGCTCAATGTGCAGTTGCAGCGGCAGAGGCAGCGTCGGGTTGGCCGCTGGCAGCGGTGGCTGGCTGGCGCAGGCACTCAACAGCAAGGCTGACAAAACGATCGCCAGCCATGCAGCAAACCCTGTGGGAGCGAGCCTGCTCGCGAATGCCATCTGACATTCGCCACTTTGGCTGACTGATACACCGCTTTCGCGAGCAGGCTCGCTCCCACAGGGTTTCAGGTGTTCAGATCGATAGCCGTACATCAGACAGATTCCTGCAATGGCTTGCGCGCGACGACGTTTACCAGCGTCTCTTCGCGCTCACCGGATGGCTTGGGTTTGCTCAACCCCAGCCGCTCCAGCAAACCAAAATCCTTCGACCGGCTCCACCACAGATACGGGTAGGAAACATTGCGCTCGGCAAACTCGAAGCCCTGCTCGCGGATCATCTGCAGGTAGCCGGCGGCGCTCTTCTGCACATGCATCGGATGGCGGAACAGCCAGCGAATCACCCAGGTATCGATGTAAGCCTCGGTGGATTCGGCGAACAGCAGATAGCCGCCCGGCTTGAGCACGCGATAGAACTCGGCCAAGGCCTTTTCCTGCTCGACCAGATGATGGAAGGTCTGGTGGCAGAACAGCAGGTCGACGCTGGCATCGGCGACGTTGAGCGTGGCGCAATCGCTGCCGATCAACTCGACTGGCATGCCCAGGCGCGTGGCCTCTTCGGCGCTGAGTTGCAGGCTGTGCGGGTCGGCGTCGACGCCGATCAGGCGTTGCGGGGAGAAGGTCTGGCGCAGGTGGCCGAAGGACTTGCCCTGGCCGCAACCGGCGTCCAGCAGCACCGGGTGTTCCGGCAGTGCTTCACTGAACAAGCCACGCAGATCGTTGATCGCCACGCGCAGCACATGGTGCTGCCAGGTGTGGCTGCGCAGGAACCAGAGACCGAAGCGGGTTTCCTCGACGTAGCTGTCGCTCAGGTAATTCATGGGGTGTCCTGCGCGCAGAGTTGGGAAATCATCTTCAGCCGGCGCCGCGCTTCACTGACGAACGGGTTGCGCTCGTCCCAGGCGTAACCGGCGAGGATCGAGCAGATCATCCGGCGAATCTCCGCCTGGCTGTCCTCGTAGAAAATCACGTCCTGGAAGGTGCCGGCGTACCAGCCTTCGACGTAGCAGCGGAACGTGTCGACGCCGCGTTTCAACGGCTCGGCAAATTCGCTTTGCCAGTCCACCGTTTCACCCTGCAACTGACGGTGCAGCACGCCGGCAGCCATGCTCGCCGAACGCATGGCGATGGTCACGCCGGAGGAGAACACCGGGTCGAGGAATTCTGCGGCGTTGCCCAACAGCGCGAAGCCCGGGCCATGCAGGGTTTTCACATTGGCCGCGTAGCCGCCGAGGGTGCGCGCCGGGGTGTCCCAGACCGCGTTGTTCAGAACCCCGGCGAGGCTTGGCGTCTCGGCGATAAAACTGCGCAGGCAGGCATCGAGATCGCTGTCGCGGCCCCGGAAATGTTCTTCAGCCGCGACCACGCCCACCGAGCAGCGGCCATTGCTGAACGGGATGGTCCAGAACCACACATCGCGATGCTCGGGATGGGTGGTGACGAGGATCTTTTCACGGTCGAACGCCGGGTTGTCGATGTGATCTTCGACGTGGGTGAACACCGCCTGGCGCACCGGGAAATTCGAAGGTGCTTCGAGGTCGAGCAAGCGCGACAACACGCGGCCGTAGCCGCTGGCGTCCAGGACGAAATCGGCTTCGACACGGTACTCGCTGCCATCTTCGCGGCGCACGTCTAGGAGTGGTTTCGTCTGATCGAAATCGACGCTGACGATTGCATCGCCATAACGGATTTCCGCACCTTGCAATGCTGCTTGATCGGCCAGCAACTTGTCGAAATCGGCGCGCTGCACCTGGAACGTGGTCGGCTTGCCGGCGGTGAAAGTGTCGCCAAAATCGAAAGCGCTGTAGCGCTCGCCCCAGGCAAACGCCGCGCCGGTCTTGCGCTGGAAACCGGCGGCGTTGACGGCGTCGAGCATGCCGGCTTCTTCAACGAAGTCCAGGCAGTGGCTGAGCAGGCTTTCGCCGATGGAGAAGCGTGGGAAGTGCTGGCGCTCGAGCACCAGCACATCGTGGCCCTTGCGCTTGAGCAGGGCAGCGGCGATAGCACCGGACGGGCCGGCACCGATGATCACGACCTGACGGGATTCCATTTCAACGATTGGCACGTGAGCTCCGGGGCAGAGGACTGTTCAGATTCAGGGGCGCGCGATGCAGGCCGATCAGGGCCGGCAGCAGCGTCGCGATCAGGCCCATCAGCATCAGCGCGAAATACAGCGCCGGGGTGATGAGCTGTTGTTGCAACAACAGATTGAGAAAGACGATTTCGCTCAGGCCGCGAATGTTCAGCAGTACGCTTTCGCGCCAGCGGCTGGCACCCGCGAACGAGGCTCCAGCCCAACCGAGGCCGAGCCAGTTGCCGAGCAGTTTACTGGCAATCGGCAACAGCAGCAGCGCCGCCCATTGCCCGGCGTCGAGGCTGGCGAGGGCGCTGTGCACGTCGATCTGGACGATGCCGAACGTGAGGATCAGCGGGATTGCGATCCACGTCTGCAAACGGCTCATCCAGCGTGCCGGCAACGGCAGCACCAACGGCACTTTCAGCAGCGCCATGCACAGCAGATAGCCGATGCCGAAAATCAGCGCGTTGAGTTTGTAATGCTCGGCCATGACCAGCAACGCGAAGAAGCCGAGGCTGTAAGTCAGCGGGCGACGCACGCGCAGCAGGTGCAAAAGCAGCGGCACGCCGGCCATGGCCACAGGCAGCAACAGGCTGCTCAGGTGCAGGCTGCCCTGGGCGAGGCCGAACAGCGTCCAGCAGGTCAGATCGATAAGGATCGCGGTTTGCACCAGCCGCCGCGTGGCAGCGGGCGGGTAATCGATATGACGCAGATACAGGTACAACACCGGGATCGCGGTAATCGCGAAGACCAGTCCGATGGCCAATGCGTTGAACCACGGCTGCGACGGCAGCAACCAGTACGCAACCGCCAGCCCGCAAGCGAACGGCACAGCGAAACTCGGCACAGCGATTTTTACGCTCTGGCGATCCAGACGCAGATCGATGACATCGCTGAGGATGTGCCCGAGCAGCAAGGCGAAGCTCAGGCTGTAGAGATCTTTCAGCCAGTCCGGGGCGATCAGTTGTGCGCCGCTGAGCTGCCAGCCCGGCTCGATCCAGAAATACATCAGCAACGGCAAACCGAAGCTCGCCAGCAGCAACTGACTGACGATCGGAATCAGGCCGAAGTGACGGCCGACACGAGTCGCCAGCGCAAACAGCGCCAAGGCCAGCAACCAGAAGCCGAAGACCATCATGCCGCTGGCTCCGCAACCGGTTCATGGCGCCCGGCCCACGGCGCGAGCATGAAGCTGAACGCCAGGCCGAGGCTCACCGACAGGCCGAAATTGCTCACCGCCGGGGTGCTGGACACCGCTAGCAGCCCGAACGACAGCCACGTCGTCACTGCTGCGAGCAAGGTGCCGAGCAGGCTCACCGCCGCGCCGCCGACCTGTTCGCGCATGAGGATTGCATAGTCGACACTGATCGCCGTCACCAGCAACAGGCCGAACAGGCTGAACAGGGTCAGTGGCTGACCGAGCCAGCCAAGGCTGGCCAGACTGCACAGCGCCGCCAGCAGCGGCAGGGCGACGATACGCAGGGCGCCGGTCAGGCCGAACGGCAGCATCAGCACCAGCACGATCAACACGCAGGAGGCCAGTTTCAGCTCGGCAGCGCTGATCTGCGTGGCGGCGAACACCTTGTTCAGATCACCGAGGCGATCGACCAGCACCACCCCCGGCAAATCGAGTGCTTGCACGCGCAACAACGACGGATTGTTCAAGCCCTGCAGGCTGGTGATTGCCGCAACGCCGTCTTCAGTCGGGCCAAGCCATAGCGTGCGATACGGCTCGCCGAGCGGGCCGGCCAGCGCGGCGTCGATGTCTTCGGCGGGCAGGGTCTGCAACTGCTGCAATTCATTTTGCAACGCAGCCACCGGCACGCCGAGATCGAGCAGCGGTTGCCAGACCGACGGCAGCCTGTTCAGTGATTCGCGCACTTGCTGTTGCTGGCTCGGCGCGCTGACCAGTTGATCAAGGGCCAGATAGCCTTGCAGTTTGTCGAGGTTGACCAGTTGCTGCAGCCGTTCGCTCAGCGCTGCCTGGCGCTCAAGCAATTGCTCCTGATTGGCAGCGCGGATCAGGAAGAACTGGCTGGTCGGTTGAAAACCGGTGATGCGCGCGATGGTCTGCGCTTCGTCGGTCAGATGCTGCGGCGCGCCAACCCATTGGCGAATGTCGTTTTTGCTCTGCAACTGCATCAGTCCGCCGACGCAGAAGGCGATCAGCAGGGCCAGCAGCGCGGGCGTGCGTATGCAACCGAGCAACGCCTCACGCAGATGAATCAGGCGCTCGGCCAGACGCAGCGGCCATTGCGCCGGGCGCAGTTCGACATTTTTCAGCAGCGCCGGCAGCAGGCAGACCGCCGACAGATAGGCGCCGAGCAAACCGGCCGCAGAGAACACCGCGATCTGCGTCAATGCCGGGAACGGAGTCCAGGCCAAGGCCAGATAACCGATAACGCTGGTGATCAGGCTCAGGGTCAGCCCCGGCAACGTCAGGCGCAGGGCCGGCCAACTGCGCCACGGCTTGAGGCTCCAGCTCTTGGACAGATAGTGCAGCGGGTAATCGACGGCGACGCCGATCAGACTCGAACCGAGCACCAGCGTCATCACATGCATGTGGCCGAACAGCGCCACGCAGGCCACCGCGCCGAACAGCATGCCGACCAGCACCGGAACAAATGCCAGCAGCACGCCCCAGCGGCGAAACGCCAACAGCAGCAACAGCAGAATGCCGACCGTCGCACCACCGCCGACCCAGGTCATTTCGCGGGTGGCTTGTTGCTGGCCGTTGGCGGCGTAGAGCAGGCCACTGGCGGCGAGCAACTGCACGTCGCCTTTCGCCGCCTGTTCGCGGCTGTGCTGGAGCAGATCCGCAACTTGCAGCGGCAGGTTCATATCGAAGGCATTGCCGGTGGTGCGCGCACGCAACATCACCCAGCTCTTGCCGTCGGCATCGGCGACCAGTGCGCCGCTGCCAATGTCCAGTTGCACTGCGCCATGTTTCGGCTGGCTGTTCTGGATGCGTCCGGTCAGGCCCAGCCAATCGTCCTGGCTCGGCACCAGAGTAAAGCCGTTGAACGGATCGAACAGCGCCTGTACTCGCTGCTGGATGAACGCGTCGGGGTGCTTGCTGAGTAGCTGCCGATCATCCGCCGAGAGCATCGCAAGGCGTCCTTGCAGCAATTGCTTGCGCAGCGCCGGCAAGTCGGCTTGCAGGTTCCACTGCACGGTTTCGAACAGACCGCTGGCCTGCCATTGTTCGCCCAGTTGTTGGGCCATGGTCAGCGCTTGCTGGCGATCGGCGTGGCCGACCAGCACCAGCATTTCGCGATTGAGCGGTTCTTGCATGCGCTGTTCGGCGCGCAACTCCAGCGCGTCTGGATTGGTCCCGGGTACCAGCTCCATGAGATTGGCCGACAGCGGCGCACCGTCGCGCCACTGCCAGGCAGCCAGCACGACAACGGCCAGCAGCAGGCTCAGAAACAGCCAGGGCAGCTTGCGTTCACTCGGCAAAGTCATGTTGCTCCGCTTCGCTCAAGGGTTGCTCGGCCGTGCTGTCCTGCATGCGCAGCAGGGTGCTGTCGCCTTGGGTTTCCAGCAGCTCGATGGTTTGCACAAGGGCGCCGCCATCGATATTGATCTGCTGGAACACTTGCTTGAGCAGCATCGAACGCGGCGTCAGGGTCAGTTGCCACTGCTGCGCCGTGCCGCTCAGGGCCAGTTCGAAATCGCGCTGCAAACCGCTGCTGTCACCTTGCAGCACGGCGAGGAACAAACGGTTCTGCTCGGCACCGGCGCTCTTGTTCGGCAGGAGTTGCCAGCCATTGGTGTCACGGCGGGCGATGCCATTGGCGGTGATGCGGTAATCCTGTTGCAGCGGAGTTTTCAACAGCCACAGCAGGCCATGATTTTTCGCGAGGACGAAGCTGCCCTTGCTGATCAGCGGCTGCGGCAGGGCGCGCAGGTGTTTTTCCTGAGTGAACTGGCCGTGGATAACATCCGGTTTCGCCAGTTGTTCACTGAGTTGTTGCAGGTCGAAGGCATTGGCCCATGACGACACGGCCAGCAGCGCCAACGCGCCAAGGCTTTTGAACAACACATTCATCGCAGCATCCTTTCCACGGCATCGGTGAAGACTTTGGGTGAGGCCAGTTGCATCTCGCGGCTGCTGACTTCGACGGCGACCTGCACGGAGCTTGCGCGGGTCAGGCGTTCGCCGGTCTGCAGGTCGCTGATCAGATAATTGATCTTCAGACGGTTTTCCCACTCGATCAGGCTGGCGCGCACGTTCAGCCGCTGGCCGAACACCGCGCTGCGCACGTAGCGCAGTTGCAGGTCGATGATCGGCCAGGCGTAACCCGACTCGACCATGTGCGTGTAGTTGTGGCCGATCTTGTCCAGCAACGCGCAGCGCGCGACTTCGAGGTATTTGACGTAATGGCCGTGCCAGACCACGTGCATGGTGTCGACGTCGAAAAACGGCACCAGAATCTCGGTATCGGCGTGAAGCACTCCGGCACTACGCATGCAGCCTCCAGTGTTGCGCGGCGATGCGTTGCAGGCACAGGCGCAGTTCGCCTTCCAGGGCGCGGTCTTCGATGACCGGCGGGAAGTCCTTGCCCAGCTCTTCGTGCATCGCTGCCAGTGCCGGCGGCAGCGGGCGCGCATCGGCGGCTTGAGCGCGCAGCCACACGCCCTGATTGGCGGCGAGCAGCGTGGCGGCGGCGACCTGTTCGGTCAGCTCCAGCACGCGAATCGCATCACGGGCGGCGATGGTGCCCATGCTCACCTTGTCCTGGTTGTGGCACTCGGTGGAGCGCGAGAACACGCTGGCCGGCATGGTGTTTTTCAGTGCTTCGGCGGTCCAGGCGCTGGTGCCGATCTGCACGGCTTTGAAGCCGTGATTGATCATGGCCCGATCGGCTGGCGCGCCGGAGAGGTTGCTTGGCAAGCCGTGGTTGTAGCGCTCGTCGACCAGCAACGCCAATTGCCGATCGAGCAGATCGGCGACGTTGGCCACGAGGTTTTTCAGGCTGTCCATAGCGAACGCAATGTGCCCGCCGTAGAAGTGCCCGCCATGCAGAACGCGCTCGGCTTCGGCATCGATGATCGGGTTGTCGTTGGCGCTGTTCAGCTCGGTTTCGATGAAGCCGCGCAGCCAGTTCAGGCTGTCGGCCAGCACGCCGAGCACATGCGGCGCGCAACGCAGCGAATAACGATCCTGCAGACGATGCAGTGGCGCGGTCGGCGCGTCGATCGCCAGATCCTTGCGCAGCCACGCGGCGACCTGCATCTGCCCCGGGTGCGGTTTGGCGGCGAACAGGCGTTCGTCGAAGTGCTCCGGGTTGCCTTGCAGCGCGACGACATTGAGCGCGGTGATGCGCGTGGCCAGTTGCAGCAGGTAATCGGCGCGGGTGAAAGCGAGACAGGCGAGGCCGGTCATCACCGCTGTGCCGTTCATCAGCGCCAGCGCCTCTTTCGGGCGCAGCACCAGCGGCGTCCAGCCTAGCTCGCGATGCACGTCGGCAGCCTGACGACGTTCGCCACGGAACAGCACTTCGCGCTCGCCGGACAGGGTTGCGGCGACATAGGACAGCGGCGTCAGATCGCCGCTGGCACCCACCGAACCTTCTTCGGGAATCAGCGGCAGGATGTCGTATTCGAGAAACGCGTGCAGACGCTCGAGCAGTTCGACGCGCACCCCGGAAACGCCGTGACACAACGACTGCAAGCGCGCCGCCAGCACCGCGCGGGTCGCCTGCGCGTCGAGCAGTTTGCCCAGGCCGCAACCATGAAAGGTGTAGAGATGACGCGGCAGCGCCTCGACGTGATGCAGCGGCACCGCGACCACGCAGGAATCGCCGTAACCGGTGGTGACGCCGTAGATCACACCTTCCTTGTCCAGCAGCGAATCGAGAAACCGCGCGCCCTTGGCGATGCGCTCGCGATAGTCGGCGTCAGCCTGCAATTCCACGGGCGCCTGACGGTTGGCCAGGGCCAGCACGTCTTCGATGCGCAAAGGGCGTTCGCCGAAGGTTACCGGCTCATGGGTTGGCGTCGTCATCGGTCTTCCAGAAAGGGTAAAAGTTGAACCATTGCTGCGGGGCTTCGAGGCAATAGTGACTCAGGCGCTGCGCGTAGCGAGTGGCCCACTGATGAATGACCTGCTCGCGCTCGCGGCGTGTCCACACCACCGCCTCGGCGAACGGTTCAAGGGTCAGGCGATAGTGGTCGTCGGGTTGCTTGAGACACATCAGCAGGTTGACCGGGCACTTGAGCAGGCCGGCCAGCAACCACGGGCCTTGCGGAAATGGCGCCGGATGGCCGAGAAAGTCCACCGTCACGCTGCGCCCGCCGTGCAGCGGCACGCGGTCGCCGGCAATCGCCAGCCACTCGCCGCGTTCCAGCCGTTCGTGCAGTTGCAGCATGATCACCGGGTCGAGTTCGCTGACCTGGATCAGGCGCAGATTGGTCGCCCCGGCCTCGCCAAGCAATCGGTTGAATTGCTCGGCGTGCTTGGTGTGCACCAGCACGTTCATGGTGACCTTTTCGCCGATCTCCGCCAGCGCCCGGCACACTTCGAGATTGCCCAGATGCGCGCCGACCAGCAGTTGCCCGCGACTGCCGCGCAACTGCTTGCGCAGCAGCGCCGGATCGATGATTTCGATCTGCTCGATGCTCAGCTTGCCGTTCCACACGTCGAGCTTGTCGAGCAGCGAATCGGCAAAGGTCATGAACTGGCCAAACACCCGCCAGTGGCTCGGGCGCAGGTCGTCGCGCCGGCTCCACTCGGCCAGCCGCTGCTGGTACTGCCAGGCACTGCGCCGGGCGATCCGGCCGAAGAGGAAAAAATACAGGACGATGCCGTACAGCAACGGGCTGAGCAGGCGCCGTCCGAGGACTTTGGCGGCGAATGCAGTGAATTTCATCAGCAGGAAACTGCCGCGCTCTTCGCGGTCGGCCCAGTGCTTCTTGTCGACTTCTTCGCTCATGGTTTCCACCGCCGCCAGAGGATCACCGGCCAACGCAGCAACATGCCGAAGAACAGCCGCGTGTGCATGCTGGAAATCAGCGCGTTGTCGTGGAACAGGCGGAAGTGCGACACGCCGTCCAACGGGTAATGCACGCTGGTCTGCAGCCAGCGCATCGGCTGATTGCGCCAGGCCAGCCGCACGAGAATGTCCGAGTCGAAATCCATGCGCTTGCCGACTTTGGCCGAGTCGATCACGGCCAGAGTTGGCGCCAGCGGGTAGACGCGGAAGCCGCACATCGAATCGCGAATCTGCAACGACAGGGTGTTGATCCAGACCATCACGTGGGTCAGGTAGCGCGCGTACAAACGCCCTTTCGGCACGCTCTCGTCGAACAGCGGATAGCCGCAGATCATCGCCTCGGGATGGCCGCGGGATTCGCCGACGAAGCGCGCGACGTCGTGCAAATCGTGCTGGCCGTCGGCATCGACCTGCAAGGCATGGCTGTAACCCAGACGCGAGGCTTCACGCAGACCGGTCATCACCGCGCCGCCCTTGCCCTGATTGGCCGTCAGGCGCACCAGAAAAACCCTGTCGCGCTCGGCCAGGGTGTCGAGCACCCGCGCGCAGGACGGCTCGCTGGCATCGTCCACCAGAATGCACGGCAGACCTTGTGCAAGCAGGGCATCGACCACGGTGGTGATCGCGGTTTCGTGGTTGTATACCGGGATTACGGCGCAGGGGTTATGCATGGGCAGGCCCCAGGAGAATGCGTCCGCTGGAACACGTCGCCGTGTCGTTGCGATAAGCGAAATACAACTTGCCGCGCTCGGCATCGAAACGCAGATGCAGCTGGATTTCATCACCCGGGCGCACCAGTTGCTGGAATTTCAGCACTTCCATTCCGGCAAATGCGCCGTCCAGCTTCAGCAACTGCCGACCCAGATTCAGCGCCCATTCCACCTGCACCACACCGGGCAACACCGGTGCCTTGGGAAAGTGTCCGCTGAAGTAGGCCAGGTCCGGCGGCACGCTGAGTTGCAGGCTCCACTCGCCGTCGCTTGCGCTTTGCTCCAGCACTTCGGGGACTTTCGGCCGTGCGGCCAGCAGCAATGCTTCGACGTCGGCTTGCGCCAGTTTGCCCTGGCTGTTCAACGGCATCTGCCGCAGCAGGCGCCAGCGCCGGGGCAGGGCGAGGGCTTCGCAATGCTGGCTCAAATGTTTGCGCAGGGTTTCGGTCAGGTCGCGGCGACCGTGCTCGCGCAGGGCGAACAGGCCCGATTCGCTGAGCACCAGCAGCGCACCGAGCGAAGCGCGGTTTTCCTGCACGACACCGAGGCGCGCTTCGGCGACCCAGTCATGGGCTGCCAAGGCCTGCTCGAGCATCGGCAACGAGATGCGTTTTTCTTCCAGTTTGACGATGCGGTCGAGCCGTCCCAGCAGTTCGAAGCGACCATCGGCGGCAATGCGCGCGGCATCGGCGCTGTGTTCAACATGGCCGGCAGGCAGGTAAGGCGAGGCGATCAGCAGGGCGCCGTCGCTGTCCTGGCTCAGTTCGACGCCAGCAAACGGCCGCCACAACGAATCGCCCTGACGCCAGGCGATGCCGCCGGTTTCCGAGCTGCCGAGGATTTCTGTCGGCCATTGCTGCAAGCGCTGTTGCAGACTTTGCGCCGCTTCCGGCGGTAACGCGCCCCCGGAGGAAAACACCCGGCGCACCGCGCTCAGGGCCGGCCAGTCGAGGTTGTCGCCCATGCGCTTGAGCAGCGCTGGGCTGGCGACCCAGGCAAAGGCCGGATGCTCGCGGCTGGCGCGTTGCAGGTCTTCGGAAAAGGCCAGTTGCCGGCGCACGAACGGACGCCCGGCGCACAAGGGCCACAACACGCGAAACAGCAGGCCATAGATGTGTTGGGTGGCGACACTGCCGATGATGCAGGCTTCATCGAGATCAGCGCCCCACAACTGTTCCAGCGCTTCGACCTCGTTGGCCAATTGGCGCAGGGTCTTGTCGATGCGCTTGGGTTCGCCGCTGGAGCCGGAAGTGCACAGGCTCAGTCGGCATTGATCGAGATCCAGTTGTGCACCGGGCAGTTCGGGCTGAGTGAAGTCGTCCAGCTGTGCATCGCCTGATTGATCGGTCAGCCATAGATCGACTTCCTGCGACCAGCGCTGACGCGTCTGCGCTTGCAGATCCGCCGGCAGCAACACGCTGACGCCGGCACGCCACGCGCCGAGCAGGGCGATGGCGAGGTCGGCGGCATCTTCCAGATGCACGGCCAGCCTTTTCACGCCTTGGCTTTGCAGACCCGCGGCGACGCTCAGGGCCTGCGCTCGCAGTTGCGTGTGATCGAGTGCCGGCGCCTGGCAGATCGCCCGTGCCGGCAGTGCCTTGAGCAACAGCTGCTCAAGTTTTATCCAATTCATGTACGGCCTCTTACCCGTTGTCGTATCAGCCATTCAATGGCAAACATCAGGCCGATCAATCCGTAGGAGATCAGGCCGGTGTACAACATCCACCAATCCAGCGGCGCCCACAGGGTGAGGAGGGCGGCGCACAAACCGTTGCAGAAGAAAAACACGCTCCAGGCCAGCGTGACCTTGCGCGTGTAGCGAATGGCAACCTGCGGCAGCTCCGGCTCACGCAAGCGCGCCAGACGCTCGACCATCGGCGGGCCGAATTTCAGGCTTGCGCCGAACAGCACCAGCATGAATGCGCTGATCAGCACCGGGTACCAGCGCAGCAGCTGCGGGCTGTCGAACACCGCGAGCAGCAGGCAGAACACCATCGCCACGCACGCCATCCACAGGCTGCCCGGCTTGCGTTCGCCGGTCAGGGCTCGCGCCAGCCACAGGCTGCCCAACAGCAGCGCAAATTGCCACGGGGCGAAATGCTCCATGCCGAAATACACCGCAAAGGGGTACAGCAGACCGGCCAGCAGCAGGCCCAGGCCGATCAGTCGGCTCATGCGGCCGGTTGAACCAGACGGAACACCGCCTCGACCACGTCACCGACGGTGCGCACCGATTTGAACTCTTCGGCGGCGATTTTCTTGCCGGTCTGGCGTTTGATGTGATCGATCAGGTCGACCGCATCGATGCTGTCGATTTCCAGATCCTGATACAGATTGGACTCCAGGTTCACACGGGCCGGATCCAGCTCGAACAGCTCGACCAGGGCATCGCGCAGGGTGTTGAAAATATCGTCACGAGTTTGCATGGTCCGGTCTCAAGCTGTCTTTTTTGCCGTGACGAACGCCGCAAGGCTGGCCACGTTGGTGAAATGGTTGCGGGTGTCCTTGGCATCGGCGTCGATCTTGATGCCGTATTTTTTCTGGATCGCCAGGCCCAGTTCCAGCGCGTCCACGGAGTCCAGGCCGAGGCCTTCGCCGAACAATGTCTGCTCGTCGCCGATGTCCTCGGGGCTGATGTCTTCCAGGCCCAAGGCGTCGATGATCAGCAGTTTGATGTCACGCACCAGGCTAGCGGTGTTCAGTTCGCTCATCTGCGGCGAGCTCCTTAATGAAATAGTCATGCAAATAATCGTTGAGCTTGCGCGAGGCCTGCGGTGCGGGGCCTTGCGCGGCGAAGGTCTGTGGGTCTATATCGGCCCCCACGCGAAAACTGAAGTGCACGCGGCGATGGGGGATGCGATACCACGGCTCGGCTTTGGTCAGGGTGGTCGGGCTGACCTTGATGATCACCGGGGTAACGATTTTCGCACCGCGCAGGGCAATTGCCGCCGCCCCCCGATGAAAGGCCGGCGCCTGCCCCGGCTGGGTGCGGGTGCCTTCGGGGAAAATGATCAGGGTCTGGCCGTCCTGCAATGACTGCGCGGCGGCGTCGAGCATGTCCATGCTGCCGTCGTTGCTGATGTACTCGGTGCGGCGCAGCGGGCCACGGGTGAACGGGTTTTCCCAGAGGGTTTTTTTCACCACGCAATTGGCGTGGCGCACCAGACCGATGAGAAACACCACATCAATCAGCGACGGGTGGTTGGCAATGATCATCTGCCCCGGTCGGCCAAGGCGCTCGGCACCCTCGATGTCGTAGGTGAGCACGCCGGTGCGGGCCATGAAACGCACGAAAAACCAGAACAAGCGACTGACCGTACGCCGCGCGCGCAGGCGATGGACCAGCGCGTCACCGGGCAGGCAGCCGAGCAGCGGAAATACCAGCAGGCGCAGACACAGCCCGCCGAGCCCGAACAAGGCGAAGCTCGCAGCAGTGGCCAGCAGGCGCCAGTAGTAGGCGTCGCGGTGTTTGGCGGTCACGGGTTGCGATGCCAGGTCCATACACGATTTTTCCACGCATGTTGGCAGTCAGGTTGCTGGCCGAGCAGGGTTCGCAGCAGGTTGAGCGCGTGCGGCCAGTGCGCCTTTGACCGGGTTTCGGTGCTGCTGTTCAGGGTCAGCCGCCAGTCGGTACCGGGCGTGAGCAACAAGCCCAGCGCATAAGGGAACGGCACATCATCGACCCACTGCGAATACGCCTCGGGCGGCTGCTCTTCGGTGATCACCAGCAGCACCGCCGGGGCGCCTTCATCAAGCAGTGCCGCCGCTTCGAGCATGCCGTGTTCGAGGCCGTCGCCAGCAGCGGCGAGGGCGGTCATTTCGCTGGTTTCACCGCGCATGATCGACCACAAACCGATGATCGCGTTATGCACCGACAGGCTGAACTGGGTCGGCGACAATGGCTGTTCGGTGGCCAGGTCGCGGAGTATTTCAAACGTGCGCGGGGTTTCGCCGTGCCGGGAGACGAACACCAGCGGCAGGTTGTCCCGGCCGTCGGCCAGCGGCCAGCCAACGCTGAAGGCCATCCGCGCCAGGCGGCTGAGGCGGCGGCGCTGCATGGCCGGCAGAAACGACACATCGGGCGCGGCATCACTGCTCTGCAGCACGACCGGTTGTCGGCTCCAGGCCTGCCAGGCGTCCACGCTGTCGAGCCCCGGGGCCCACGCGCGCCATTGGGCGATGTTGAAGTTGATCACGGACATTCATCCCGCCCCTGCGGGCTTTCGTTGACGCGTTGAGTCGCCAGCGCCGCAGCAGGCTTGGCTTGGCGCAGGGCGCCGGGTGGCGCGCATTATCCCGGTGCGACGGGTGTGTAGCAAATGTTGGTTACATTTTGCCCAACAAAATGTACCGAGCGGTTCGCTGTATGGCTATCACTTGGCCATTATCCAGATTTGACGCGGCGTGTCTGTCAGGTGTCTCCGTAATGGCTGGCGGTTTTTTCCATGCCTGGGCGTCGATTTTTACACCTGACGACGTAGTCCATGTCGGTGAAGGTAGCGAAGCGCGGTCACCGCCAACTACACTCGGTCATTCTTTGATACACGGAGGTTTGGTCATGCGGCGCGTGGTGTTCAATCAGAAAGGTGGCGTGGGCAAATCCAGCATCGCCTGCAATCTGGCGGCGGTCAGCGCCAGCGAGGGTTATCGCACGTTGTTGGTCGACCTCGATGCCCAGGCCAATTCCACTCAGTATCTGACCGGGCTCACCGGCGACGATATCCCGATGGGTATCGCTGACTTCTTCAAACAGACCCTGTCCTCCGGGCCGTTCTCGAAAAAGAATCAGGCGGACATCTACGAAACGCCGTTCGACAACCTGCACATCATTACCGCCACCGCCGAGCTGGCTGACCTGCAGCCCAAGCTCGAGGCGAAACACAAGATCAACAAGCTGCGCAAGTTGCTCGACGAATTGTCCGAGGATTACGACCGGATTTATCTGGATACCCCGCCGGCACTGAATTTCTACGCGGTATCGGCGCTGATTGCCGCAGATCGAGTGTTGATCCCCTTTGACTGCGACAGCTTTTCACGTCAGGCCCTGTATGGGCTGATCGCCGAGATCGAAGAGTTGAAGGATGACCACAACGAAGGATTGGAAGTCGAAGGCATTGTGGTCAATCAGTTTCAGGCGCGGGCCAGCCTGCCACAGCAGATGCTCGATGAGTTGATCGCCGAAGGCTTGCCGGTATTACCGGTGTACCTGAGCAGTTCGGTGCGCATGCGCGAGTCGCACCAGGCCAGCATGCCGCTGATCCACCTCGATCCACGGCACAAACTGACGCAGCAGTTTGTTGAACTGCACAATCTGCTGGAAGGCCACTGATTCCCCGACTCACACGCAAATCCTGTGGGAGCGAGCCTGCTCGCGAAGAGGCCGGCACATTCAACATCAGCGTTGAATGATCGGCCGCCTTCGCGAGCAGGCTCGCTCCCACAGGGTGGTCTGTGTTGGGTCAGATGCCTTGGCTACGCAGCCACGCCATCAACTGCGGCAATGGCAACGCACCGCTCTGCCGCGCCACTTCCCTGCCGTTTTTAAACAGAATCAGACTCGGAATCGAGCGAATCCCCAACTGCGCCGACAACTGCTGATTCGCTTCGCTGTCGAGCTTGGCCAGCCGGCACTTGCCCGCCAGCTGCGCCGCAGCCTGTTCGAACACCGGCGCAAACGACTTGCACGGCCCGCACCAGTCCGCCCAGACATCCACCAGTAACGGCAGATCGCCCTTGATCTGACTGGCGTAATCGCCTTGTTTGAGTTCGAAGGGTTTGCTCACCATCACCGCAGACTTGCAGCGTCCGCACTTGGGTTGATCGGCGAGACGCTCGGCTGGAATGCGGTTGACGCCATTGCAGGAGGGGCAGGGGATGAGGAGTGGGGTGGTCATGATTGGTTCTCTGATAGGCAGTCTATAGAACTGATTTGGAGTCGATCTGCCAACATTATCAATGTCGCAACTGCTCACATTTTTCTCAAAACAGTTCCGGGATCGATGGCTAGTCTGAAGACCAATTCGGCGTTTTACGCTTGTCGTGAGGAGATCGCTTTGTCTTTATCCGCGTGCTACTTTTGTTGCACTAATCCAGGAATCGATGATTCCTATGCATCAAATCGGAGCGACATAATGTCCGTAACTTCCAAGATACGCCGCCAAGGCGGCGCTGCCGTCATTACGATTCCGCCCACGCTTTTAAAGTTGTTGCATCTGGAGGTTGGCGCACAGCTAGAGCTGAATGTGGTCGATGGCGAACTGATTGCTCGTCCAGCCGTAGCCGCTACGCGTAAGCGTTATAGTTTGTCAGAGCTACTCGAAGGCGCAGAAGAATTGCAGAAACTTAACGCCCAGACTAGCGAGACCCTTGAAGGTGATTCTGTCGGCCGGGAGCTGGGTTGATGGTGCGCCGACAGCCCCCTCAGCGGGGTGACGTTTACTGGATTGATCCAAACCCAGTGGCGGGGCGGGAGATGATGAACAGACATCGCTTTGTGGTGATCACGCCCAGAGAGATCAACGCATTGGGCGTGAGCATGACGGTGCCTGTTACTAGCGGTGGGAATTTCAGCCGGTATATGGGTTTGGCGGTCGCCATTACTGGCCACGAAACCAATGGTGTAGCGGTGTGTAATCAGGTTCGCAGTTTTGACATAGAACAACGGGTACGAGACGGCACGGCCAAATTCATCGAGCGACTGGATGACGTGACAATGTCTGACATCGTCGACCGTGTAATCAGTGCAATCGACCCGCTAAGCTGAAGCGCCTACGAAGAACAACTGATCTCCAAATGCTTTCCCCACTCCGGTGGCCGCTCGGCGTAACCCTCCATCCCCGGCTGCTCCTCAAACGGTTTGCTCAGCACCGCATGCAGTCGGCGTACCTCGGCATAATCCCCTTGTTCCGCCGCATCAATAGCCTTTTGCGCCAGATAATTGCGCAGGATGTACAGCGGATTGACTGCATGCATCCGTGCGCGGCGTTGTGCCTGATCGGCATTGCCGTCGCGGCCGACCCGGGCGACGTAGCGTTTGCTCCAGGCATCGAAACCTTTGATATCGACAAAATCGTCGCGCAGGCGGGCGATGGCCTGTTCGGCTGACTCTTCACCGAGGCGGCGGAAGAACAGCGTGTAGTCGACGCCGCTGTTCTGCATCAGTTGCAGCAGGTTTTCCAGCAGTTGCTGATCGTCGTCCTCGGCGGTGGTGAAGCCGAAGCGGCGGCGCATCAGGTCGAGGTAGTGCGCCTGGAACAGCGGCAGGTACAAGCCGAGGGTTTCGCGCAGGGCCTCGACGCTGATGAACGGCGTCAGCGCCTGGGCGAGCGCGCTGAGGTTCCACTGGCCCACCGGCACCTGATTGCTGAACGAGTAGCGACCCTGATCATCGGAGTGATTGCAGATGAAATGCGCGTCGAAGTCATCGAGGAAGGCGAACGGGCCGAAGTCGAAGGTGATGCCGAGGATCGACATGTTGTCGGTGTTCATCACCCCGTGGCAGAAGCCATAAGCCTGCCACTTGGCGATCAGTTCGGCGTTGCGCTCGACGATCTCGCGGAACATCGCCAGATACGGTTCCGGTTGCTCCAGGCACTCAGGGAAGTGCATCGCCAGCACATGCTCGCCAAGCTGTTTCTGCTGCTCGGGGCGTTTGGTGTAGTAGAAATATTCGAAGTGGCCGAAGCGGATGTGGCTCGGCGCCAGACGCAGCACCATCGCCGCGCGTTCCTGCTTTTCCCGCCAGACCGGCGTGTCGGAGCCGATCACGCAGGCGGCGCGCGAGGAGGGAATGTTCAGCGCTTGCAGCGCTTCGGAGGCGAGAAACTCGCGAATCGATGAGCGCAGCACCGCGCGGCCATCGCCCATGCGTGAAAAGGGCGTTTGCCCGGCGCCCTTGAGGTGCAGGTCCCAGTGCTCACCAGCGTTGTTGTACACCTCGCCCAGCAGCAGACCGCGCCCGTCGCCCAGTTGCGGGGTATAACCGCCGAACTGATGCCCGGAATACACCATCGCCCGTGGCTCGGCATCGGCCCACAGCTTGTGGCCGCCAAACAGTTGCGCGAATTCTTCGGTTTCGGCGCTGGCCGCATCGAGATCGAGCAAGGCCAGAGCGGCCGGGCTGGCGACCACCAGACGCGGATTGTCGATCGGTTCGGGCAGCACGTGCGCGGAGAACGCGTCGCCCAGGCGGGCGAAGCGATTGTCGAAAGTCAGTTCGTCGAGGGCTTTCACGGGCCGGCTCCAGCAGAATGTCCGAGCATTCTGCTGGGACCATGTCGGTTAGTCGAGTTTGCTCGGTGGCGGTTCCGGCAACGGTTTCTGCCCGTCGACGACCGGCACGATGGTTTTGTTCTCGGGTTCCACAGGCACCATCTTGTATTCCTGACCGTGCAGGTTCTTCAGATAAACCTCCATCTGCCGGAACGAAATGTTGATGTGCTGCTTCTTGAACTCGCGATTGATGAAGCGGTTGACCTCATCCAGCACCGGGTTGCGGTCACCGAGATCGCGCACATGCATGCGCAGTTCGTGGTCGAGCGTGCTTTCGCCGAAGTTGAGGAAGTACACGTGTGGCTCAGGTTCTTTGAGCACGCGCGGGTTCTCCCGGGCCGCTTTGAGCAGCAGTTCCTTGACCAGGTCCAGATCCGAACCGTAATCGACGCCGAGTTTCAGCGTGACGCGGGTGATGGTGTCGGTCAGCGACCAGTTGATCAATTGCCCGGTGATGAACGTTTTGTTCGGGACAATGATGTCCTTGCGGTCGAAGTCGGTGATGGTCGTGGCGCGGATGCGGATCTTGCTCACCGTGCCCGACAGGTTGCCGATGGTGATGGTGTCACCGATCCGCACCGGGCGTTCGAAGAGGATCATGATGCCGGAGATGAAGTTGGCGAAGATCTCCTGCATACCGAAACCGAGGCCCACCGACAGCGCTGCCACCAGCCATTGCAACTTGTCCCAACTGACGCCGAGGGTCGACAGGGTGGTGACAAAACCAACGCCGGCAATCACGTAGGACAGCAGCGTGGTTGTCGCATAAGCGCTACCCTGGGCCAGATTGAGTTTGGACAGCACGAACACTTCGAGCAGGCCGGGCAAGTTGCGCGCCAGAGCGAAGGTGATGCCGATGATGATCAGCGCGCCGAGCATGTCGCCGATGCTGATCGGCACCATGCTCATGTTGGCGCCGGTGCCGCTGGTGTATTCGTAAAGGGTGATGTTGTCCAGATACGAGAACACCGAAATCAGGTCCGACCAGACCCAGTACAGCGCCGCAATGAAGCCGCCGAGCAGGGCCAAGCGGATCAGACGCAGGGACTGTTCGTTGACCTTTTCGATGTCCAGGGTCGGCTCTTCGATCACCGCTTCGCCGTCGCCGGCCTCTTTCGCCGCCTGCCGCTTGGCCAGCGCGCGCTGGTAAGCCAGACGCCGCGCGGCAACGCTCAGGCCTCGTACGAAGGTGGCCTCGATCACCAGCCAGAACATCAACAGGTACAGGGTATTGATCAAGCGGTCGCTGAGTTTCAGTGCGGTGTAGTAGTAGCCGAAGCACACCGCGACAAACAGGGCGATCGGCAGCAGGGTGAACATCACTCCGACGGCTTTGCGGAACAGCGAAGCGTTCTGGTGCGTCGGGCTGCTGATCAGCAGGCGACTGAGTAGCCATGCCATCAAGGCGTAGCAGGTCAGTACCACCGGCATGCCGAGCACGTCATCGGCCAGCGCCGCCGGTTGCAACTCGGCGACGGCCACCACGGCCACCAGCGCCATGACCACAAGGCCCAATCGACGTACCCAGCCCTGAAGGAACTCGACCTGCGGTTTTTCCCAGCGGAAGTGCAATTCCGCCACGCCACCCGGCGCAAGAATCCGGTACGCGGTGTAGAACACCAGCCAGGCCTGGCCCATCTGCAACAGCGCCGCGCCCATGTTGGCGTTCTGCCCGCGCGCGTCAATCTGCAGGGCCAGACCGCACAGCGCCAGACCCAACGCCACCGGCATCGCCAACAGAATGTTGATCAGAATCGCCTGCGGCGTGTGCCACTGGCTATCGCGCTTGAAGTGGCCGATGTCCTGGTGAACCTTGTTGAGTCTTCCGTACAGCGCTTTGCGTCGCCACAACAGGGCGCCGATCAGCAGCGCCAATGGCAGAAACAGCAATGGCCGCTGGGTCAGGCCGTCAGTCAGTTCGCTCAGACTCGACGCCCAGGGCAGGGTGTTGACCTGTCGCTCGAGACGCTCGGGCACGCCGCGCATCCATTCCACGTCCAGCGGCTTGTTGCTGGGGATCCAGAACATCTGTTCGTCGAGGGTCGCGCGCAGGCTTTGCGCGGTGCTCAGCAATTGTTTCTGGTTGAGCTGCAGGGTGATCGATTCATTGAGCATCGCGCTCAATTCGCGGTTCAGGCGCTCGAGCAGATCAGCACGGGTGTTGGCCAGATCGAGCAGGCTTTTGCGCAGTTGCGGGGTGACCTGCTCTGGCGGCTGCGTGGCCAGCAGATTGTCGACATAGGTCGCCGGATTGCTCAACAGCTCCCGCTGCTGGCTGACATCGAACTGATACAGGCGAATATCGGCAATCTGGTCGGCGAGGTCGCGGTCGACCTTCAAGTGCGGCAGCGCCTGCTTCTGTTTGTAGAGAATTTTCGACAGCAGCAGGCTGCCCTTGAGCACGCTGATCTGTTCGTCCAGTGCCGAATCGCTCTGGGTCAGGGTGTCGAGTTGCTGTTTGGTCTGCAGGTTCTGCTGCGTGACTTCGTTGAGACGGTCGGTGCTCTTGAGCAAATAGTCGGAAAGCTTGAGATTGGTCGCGCTCTCGCTCGCCAGCAGGCTGCTGCCGCCGGCCTTCTGCGCTTCGATCGATTGCTGGGTAACGGTTTCCTGCGACTGCGCCAGACGCTTCTGGTTGATCAGGGTTTGCAGTTCCTGGATCTCGCGGTCGAGGCGATCGGATTTCTCCGAGAGCAAGTCATGCTGAGCGTTGCCCAGATCCTGCAACTGGGTGTTGCCTGCCAGTTCCTGGCGGCGCAATGGAATCAGTGCATTGAGTGCGGCCAGTTCGGCGTTCAACTGGTCGCGCTGTTCGGCGGTGACCGTTTTGCCCGTGTCCTTGCCGGATTTGAGGATGGTGTTGATCTGCTGGATGCGCGTCTGGCTGGCGGAAATCTCCGCCTGCGCACGCTCGGGGCGAGTCTGCGCGGTGATGATCAGACTGTTGGCTTCGGCCAGGGCGTTTTGCAGATCGCTTTGCTGGGTCGAGCGATCGGTGAGGATCTGCTCCAGTTGCTGGATCGACTCTTTCGGAAAACGTTGCGCTACCGGCACCGGTGCGGTGGCCTTGAGGCGGCTCAGTTCGCGGGTATTTTCAATCGTCTGCTTCGGCGCGTTGGCCAGCTGACGCTTGAGATCGATCAGCTTCTGCTCGTAATCACGCTGGTTGTTCAGTTGATTGAGGGTGTTCTGCAGGACGGTCTGCAGGGTCTTCTTGTCGGCGTCCGGCAGTTTGCTGTCAGCCAGCTTGTCGAGGCTGGCCTGCACGGCATCGCTGGACGGTGGTTCGGCAGCATGCAGCGGGCCGACGACAAGACTGAGGCCCAGCAGGGCCGCGGCGAAAAAGGAGCGCAGGGTAGGCATAGAGACCGGTCAAGCAAGTGAGAGTGGAAGCAGTTTAGAGGAAGAGTCCGGGGCCCGGGCGACTTCCTTCGGGGAATCTGACGCCCACTTTGCCGATCTTGTTCCCGTCCATGACCGCAACCGTCCAGTGGGTGTTGTTCCACTCCACCTGGTCGCCGACGATGGGGGCGCCCCCGACTTTTTGCGCGATGAACACGCCCAGGGTCATGTCCGGATCGATGCCTTCGGCCGGCAAGCCATACAGCGCTGCAACCGCTTTAAGCTGGGCGTCTCCTTCAAGCACGAAGTCGCCGAAGAAGCGCAGATCGAGGCCACGTTGCGGCGCCTGGCTGAACAGTTTGCCGAGGGCCGACAAGTTGTGTTCATGGCCAATAACACACAGCAAATCATCGACTTCCAGCACCGTACTACCCGACGGATGGAGCAGTTGCTGGCCACGAAACAGCGCCGCGATGCGTGTGCCCTCGGGCATTTTCAGCTCACGCAGGGGCGAACCGATGCACCATTTCTCCGCGCCGAGCTTGTAAACGAACAGCTCCCACTCGCTGGTGACGTGCACTTCCAGTGCCGCCCGGGATATCGGCGCGGGTTCTGGCGGAACGGTCACCTTGAGCAATTTGGCCACCCACGGCAGGCTCGTGCCCTGCACCAGCAGCGACACCAGTACGATGAAGAAGGCCAGGTTGAAATACAGCTGCGCTTGCGGCAGCCCGGCCATCAGCGGGAACACCGCCAGAATGATTGGCACCGCGCCGCGCAGGCCGACCCAAGAAATAAAGGCTTTTTCACGACCATGGAAAGCCTTGAACGGCAGCAGGCCGACCATCACCGACAGCGGCCGCGCGAACAGGATCATCCAGAGCGCCAGACCGAGGGCGGGCAGGGCGATCGGCAGCAGATCGTGGGGCGTGACCAGCAGGCCCAGCACCAGGAACATGCCGATCTGCGCCAGCCAGGCCATGCCGTCGAGCATGTGCAGAATGCCGTGGCGGCTACGCACCGGGCGGTTGCCGATCACCAGACCGCACAGGTACACGGCGAGGAAACCACTGCCATGCAAGGCGTTGGTCAGCGCGAACACCACCAGACCGCCAGCGATGATCAGAATCGGATAGAGCCCGGCGGCGAGATTGATGCGATTGACCAGTTGCAGCATCACCCAGCCGCCGCCCAGGCCGATCACACCACCGATGCCGAACTCGCGGATCAGGTGGGTCAGCAGGCTCCAGTGCAGGCCGGTTTCGCCGCTGGCGAGCATGTCGATCAGGGTGACGGTGAGAAACACCGCCATCGGGTCGTTGCTGCCGGATTCGATTTCCAGACTGGCGCTGACCCGTTCGTTTAGGCCTTTACCGCCGAGCAGCGAGAACACCGCAGCGGCGTCGGTCGAACCGACGATGGCGCCGATCAGCAGGCCCTGAATCAGATTGAGGTCGAACAGCCACGCAGCGGCCATGCCGGTCAGCCCGGTGGTGATCAACACCCCGACCGTGGCCAGCGACAGCGCCGGCCATAACGCCACGCGGAAACTCGACACCCGCGTACGCAAGCCGCCGTCGAGCAGGATCACTGCCAGGGCGAGGTTGCCGACCAGATAGGCCGTCGGGTAGTTATCGAAAATGATCCCGCCACCATCGACCCCTGCCGCCATGCCGACCGCGAGGATGATGACCAGAATCGGAATGCCGAGACGTGAAGAAAGAGAACTGACAAGAATGCTTGCGCCTACCAGCAACGCGCCGATCAAGAACAGGCTGTTGATGGTCGTCGCATTCAAAGGCAGTACTCCAGAAGCGTAAAGACGGGGGCACAAACTGACCATGCAGTCTGCGTGCCAGCGATTCTAACCTGTTGAAATGTGATGCTGTCAAAAAGGTTTTCAGGGTGCATCAGGTTTTGCGGCAGGCGGAGGATTGCGGCCCTCACCCTAGCCCTCTCCCGGAGGGAGAGGGGACTGACCGAGGTGTTTGTAAAGGTTACACCGACTTGCAATATCGAGCCGAACTCAAAATCTGAAAGGCCCTCAATCTGCTCCCTTTCCCCCTCGCCCCCTTGGGGGAGAGGGCTGGGGTGAGGGGGTAGCCTTTGATCTTAGAGGCTGAACCGCCCAACCATGTTGTTCAGATCCAGCGCCAGGCGCGACAGCTCATTGCTCGCCGCGCTGGTCTGATTGGCGCCGGTCGCCGACTGCACCGACAGATCGCGGATGTTGACCAGATTGCGATCGACTTCCCGCGCTACCTGCGCCTGCTCTTCGGCAGCGCTGGCGATGACCAGGTTGCGCTCGTTGATTTCGACGATGGCGCTGTTGATCGTGTCCAGCGACATCCCGGCGCCACGGGCGATGTTGAGCGTCGACTCGGCGCGCTCGGTGCTGTTGCGCATCGAATCCACGGCGTGTTCGGTGCCGCTCTGGATGCTGCCGATCATGCGCTCGATTTCGCTGGTCGACTGCTGGGTGCGATGGGCCAGGGCGCGCACTTCGTCCGCCACCACGGCAAAACCACGACCGGCCTCACCGGCACGGGCCGCTTCGATCGCTGCGTTCAATGCCAGCAGGTTGGTCTGGTCGGCGAGGCCACGGATCACGTCGAGCACCTTGCCGATGTCGCGGGATTCATTGGCCAGGTCGCCGATCAGCGAAGCGGTGCTCTGCACATCGGCGCTCATGCGTTCGATGGCGCTGACGGTTTCCTGCACCAGATCACGACCGTCGCCCGCCGAAGTGGTGGCGTTTTTCGAGGCTTCCGAAGTGCTGACCGCGTTGCGCGCGACTTCTTCGACAGCGCTGGTCATCTCATTGACCGCAGTGGCGGCCTGCTCGATTTCGTTGTTCTGCTGGGTCAGGCCGCGAGCACTTTCATCGGTGACGCTGTTCAGCTCTTCCGCAGCAGACGCAAGCTGTGTGGCCGAACCGGAGATGCGCTGCAGGGTATCGCGCAGCTTCGATTGCATCTTCGCCATGGCCGCCAGCAAGCGCCCGGCTTCATCTTCGCCATCGACATGGATCGGCTGGGTCAGGTTGCCTTCGGCGATGGTTTCCGCCGCCTCCAGTGCCTTGGAAATCGGCTTGGTAATGCTCACGGTCAGCAACCAGGCGAACAGCAGGGTCAGGCCGCTGGCGATCACCAGCAAGGTCACCACCAGATTGAACGACATCGAATACTGATCCTTCGCGCCCTGGTCGGTTTCGGCGATCTGCTGGGTGTTGATCTCCAGCAAGCGCGCCAGCGCGGTATTCACCGCTTCCGAATTGCTCAGCAAATCGCTGTTGAGCATCTGCCGCAACTCGTCGATCTGATTGTTGCGCGACAGGGTTTTCATCCGCTCTTCGAGCTGACGGTACTGCGCCAGCAATTGCACGTACTGATCGTACGCCGCACGTTCCTGCGGGCCTTCGATCAGTGGCTCGTATGCGCGTTGCGCATCGGCGATCTGGCGATTGCGCAGGTCGAACAGTTCGATGGTTTTCTGCTGCACGTCGGGTTCGCGGTTGATCAGCAAACGATAGGAGAGCACGCGCAGGCGCAGGGTCAGTTGGGTGAATTCGTCCAGAGCCTTGATCGACGGCACGCTGGCGGTGGCGATGTCTTCGCCGGCCGCGCGGATCTTGCTCATCTGGTTCAGCGCAAACACGCCGAGGATCAACATCAGGCCGCCGATCAGGGCGAAACCGGTGAACGCCCGTGGGGCGATATTCATATTGCGAAGGGACATGGGCGGATACCGAAAAGGGCCGCATCCATGCGGGCTGAGACTGCTGTATGGGTGACTTATCGGTCATACGACTAAAGTCTTGAGGTGGTGTGCGTATTTGTCGCAGACAGGCTTGAGCGACGAAGTGCAGGAACCAGATCGACCAATCACAGTCTTTTAAACTCGCGAGAAGCTTCGCCACCCAGGAAAATCAAGGCCTTGCGCCGGTTTAACCCTGGCATCCGTGGTGACTTTTCTTTATCGTACGCGCCCTTTGAAAAACGCTTGGAAGATCAAAATGTTGGAAGCATCCCTCAGCCAATTGGAACAGCTCGTCAGCGACCTGGTGCAACAGAACCAGACCTTGCTGCAGACCAACCAGACCCTGTCCACGGAACTGGCCCAGGCCAAGGATGAAAACGAAAACCTGCAACTGAACCTGATGGAGCAGGAAGAAAAACACGGCGCCACCGCCGCGCGCATCCAGGCGCTGGTTGATCGCGTCAATGCCGGTCCTGTCAGCGCATGAACCACGGCACAGCAGGGGTAAAAGTCATCTCCATTCTTGGCGAGGACTATTCGATCAAGGCACCGGCCGGGGAAGAACAGACCCTGTTGGACGCGGCGATGATGCTCAAGGCCGCGCTGGAAGACACCAAGCGCAAATACCCGACGCTGATCGGTGACCGTTTGCTGGTGCTGGCGGCGATGAATCTGTGCTCGCAGCAGATCGAAATGAAGAAACAGCACCAGGAAGAACTCGACCGTTATCAAGAGCAAGTCAGCGCCACGGTCGACACCATTGCCAAGACGATCAGTCAGGGTTGACTCGCTTTTCGCAGCGCCTCGGTACATTGAGGCGCTGAACATGCTGAGGTCTTGTTGCTATGAGGCTTGGAGTATTGGCTGCCAGTAGACTTTTGTTGTCCATTCTCCATCGGATTGCTTGATGAACTCTGAGTGGGAAACTCTATAGGTAGTATTTTCGATCGTCACTTCATCACCCTTGGAAAGCAGGTAGATATATTCTGCCGACGGAATTGGCTGAACTGTGCTGTACGTCGTGCCTGCGAGGGTGGTGATCGTAATTTTGTAATGGATTACCGGGAAAACCATGACCTCGGTGAAGTGCCTGCGAATAATCATCGATTGAGAAGTCGAGCTCCCGACAAAGTCGCCAATGAGCGCCGATTTAACAAACGTATCGTTGTCAGCCATTGCCTGAACAAAATTCTCTCGTGGACCGGTGTCAGTCATGTTCTTTCTCCTGCGATGGACGGCTTGGATCTGCGACGCGGATGCTTGTCACAGACGTGAAACCGCGAATCTAAGCCACCCGATGCAAGTTGTAACCTGTCAGACTTGACAGTGAATCCCTCGATATAACGGCCAGCTTCTTGCTTGTAAGGATACGGCTGTACCGAAGGTTGTGTTTTATTCTGATGCTCTTTGTATACAATCGGCACGGCTGTTGCAGTGGTTCAGGCTCTTATTCTTCGGGGGTGCTCCATGCAGTGGTGGCGACGCAGTATTCAGTGGCAGTTGATTCTCGGCATGGGCACGGCCCTGCTGATCAGCATCGTGATCGTGGTTGGCATTTATACCCTGGTGGTCAACCGCCTCGCCCAGAGCTATCTGGTCGAACAAGCGCTGCCGTCGAGCATTGAAGCGACGCGCAACGATATCGAACGCATCCTCGTGCAACCGCTCACCGCCGCCAAGGACATCGCCAGCAACACCATGGTGCGTGACTGGCTGGCGACAGGCGAGGACAGCAGCAAAACCGCGCTCTTTGCGCAGTATCTGGAAGGCATCCGCGCCGAACACAAGGCCTTCACTGCGCTGATCATCGGCATCGAATCCAATCACTACATCACCGAAAAAGGCCTCGATCGCACCCTCAGTCGCGCGAAACCGGCCGACGCCTGGTTCTATTCCTTCCTCGACAGCAATCAGCCGCGCACCCTCAATATCGACAACGACGGCGCCACTGGCGAGCTGGCCCTGTTCATCGATCTGAAGGTCGAGCAGGCCGGTAAAGTTGTCGGTGTCGCCGGGCTTGGGCTGAGCATGAAAGAGCTGTCGGAGCTGATTCACAACTTCAATTTCGGCGAGCGCGGCAAGGTCTATCTCGTGCGTTCCGACGGTCTGATTCAGGTCCATCCTGAGGCGCAGTTCAGCGGCAAACGCACCTTGACCGAGCAGATCGGTGCCAACGCGGCGCAAGCGCTGATGGGGCACAAATCCGCAGTGAACAGCAGCTTCCAGCGCGAGGGTGAAGACTTCCTCGCTTTCAGCCTGCCGCTGCGCGATCTCGGCTGGACCCTGGTGGCCGAAGTGCCGCAGTCGCAGATCTACGCCGAAGCACGGAAAGCGATGTGGATGAGTGGCGGCATCGGTCTGGTGGTGGCGCTGGTCTGCCTGGCGTTGGTGGTGTGGCTGGCGCAGGGGCTGGTGCGACCGATTCGACAAGTAACACGGGCGCTGGTGGCCATCGGTAGCGGTGGTGGAGATTTGACCCATCGGTTAGATTCCAGCCGTGCCGATGAGCTGGGTGACCTGGCGCGCGGCTTCAATCGTTTCCTCGACAGCCAGCGCGCGATGATCGGCGAAGTGCTGACCACCAGCGAGCGCCTGCGCACGGCCGTGGGGCAAGTGGCGAAGGTGGTGGACAACACCGCCGAGCGTTCGGGCCGGCAGCAGGAAATGACCGACATGGTAGCCACCGCCGTCCACGAAATGGGCCTGACCGTGCAGGAAATCGCGCAGAACGCTGGCAACGCCGCGCTTGCCTCGCAAACCGCGCGCGATGAGGCGTTGCAGGCACGGGAGGTGGTCGGTGGCTCGATCCGTCATATCGAAAGCATGTCCGATGAGATCGGCTTAGCGGCGGGCGCAGTGGGTGAGCTGGCGCAGCAAGTGGCGTCGATCGATTCGGTGCTGGCGGTGATTCGTGGCGTTTCCGAACAGACCAATCTGCTCGCACTCAACGCCGCCATCGAAGCTGCCCGCGCCGGCGATATGGGCCGTGGCTTCGCGGTGGTCGCCGATGAAGTGCGCACCCTCGCGCGCAGGACCCAGGCCTCGACCGACGAAATTCAATTGATGATCGGCAGCCTCAAGCAAGGCGCGGAAAACGCCGTGTCATCGATGCGCACCGGCCAGGCCGCTACCGGCACCGGGGTTGAATCGAGCCAGCGCACCGGCGCGTCGCTGACGGCGATCACCGGTCAGGTCGAGCGCATCAGCGATATGAACCATCAGGTGGCGACGGCAACCGAAGAGCAGTCGGCGGTGACTGAAGAGATCAACCGCAACGTGCAGGGGATTTCCGATCTGGCGCGGGCGACGGCGGGGGAGGTTCGTGCGTGTCGTGAGGATTGTCAGATGTTGCAGCGGCTGGCGGATGATCTGGCGCGGCAGATGGGTGGGTTCAAGTTGAGTTGAAGCTGTATCGCCTGGGCTGACGCCTTCGCGAGCAGGCTCGCTCCCACATTGGATTCGGCATGTTCACGCATCCTGTGAACACCACCTGTCCTGTGGGAGCGAGCCTGCTCGCGAATGGTTTCAGTCGCAAAACAACTTGCAGATCAGAACCACTCCTCCAGCATCCCCAGACACGTATCATCCCGCGCCTCCAGCAAGTCCAGCTCATGCTGGCAACCTGGCACTTCCCATGTCAGGAAATACCGCGCCGCCTGCAACTTGCCCTTATAGAAGTCGACATCTGCAGCATTCCCTTTGGCCAGGCCTTCTTCAGCGCGGATCGCCTGCTCCAGCCAGCGCCAGCCGATCACTGCGTGGCCGAACACTTTCAGGTACAGCGCCGAGTTCGCCAGGCTGCTGTTGACCTTGCCTTGGGCCAGATCGGTGAGCAGGCCGATGGTCACGGTTTGCAGGCGGGCCACGAGTTTTTCCAGTGGTTCGCGCAGTGCGCTCAGCGAGTCGTATGCAGTGGCACGTTCGGCCGTGTTGGCGATCAATCGAATCAACTGCTTGAGACCGGCCCCACCGTTCTGCCCCAGTTTGCGCCCAAGCAGATCCAGCGACTGGATGCCGTGGGTGCCTTCGTGGATCGGATTCAAGCGGTTGTCGCGATAGTACTGCTCCACCGGGTACTCACGGGTGTAGCCGTGGCCGCCAAGAATCTGGATCGCCAGTTCGTTGGCCTTCAGGCAAAACTCCGAAGGCCAGGATTTGACGATCGGTGTCAGCAAGTCCAACAGTTCATGAGCCTGTTTGCGTTCGGCTTCGGTTTCCAGCGTGGTGGTGTCATCGAACAACCGCGCGGCGTACAGACCGAGGTCAAATGCCCCTTCGACGTAGGATTTCTGCGTCAGCAACATGCGTCTGACATCGGCGTGCTGAATGATCGCCACCGGCGCGGTGGTCGGATCCTTGCTGTCCGGCACCCGGCCCTGCGGCCGCTCACGCGCATATTCCAGCGAATACAGGTAACCGGCATAGCCGAGCATCACCGCGCCCATGCCGACGCCGATTCGCGCTTCGTTCATCATCTGGAACATGTAGCTCAAACCATGGTGCGGTTTGCCCACCAGATAGCCGACGCACTCACCGTTATCGCCGAAGTTCAGCGCTGTGGAGGTGGTGCCGCGCCAGCCCATCTTGTGGAACAGGCCGGCGAGCAGCACGTCGTTGCGCTGGCCGAGGCTGCCGTCGTCGTTGACCAGAAACTTCGGCACGATAAACAGCGAAATACCTTTCACCCCCGGTGGTGCGTCCGGCAGTTTGGCCAGGACCATGTGCACGATGTTTTCCGACAGCGGATGATCGCCGCCGGAAATGAAGATCTTGTTGCCCTTCAGGCGATAGGTGCCGTCGGACGCAGGCTCGGCGCGGGTACGAATGTCCGACAGCGATGAACCGGCATGGGGCTCGGTCAGGGCCATGGTGCCGAAGAAACGTCCGTCGATCATCGGTTGCAGGAAGCGCTGTTTCTGCTCTTCGCTGCCAAAGCTCTCGATCAGGTTGGCCGCGCCCATGGTCAGGAACGGGTAGGACGTCGAAGCTGCATTGGCGGACTGGAAATGCGCGAAGCAGGCTTGCGACAGCAGGGTCGGCAATTGCATACCGCCGGCCTCGAAACTGCGCGCTGCGTTAAGGAATCCGGCCTCAAGGAAGGCATCCACCGCCGGTTTGACTTCAGGAATCAGGATCGCCTTACCATCCTCGTAGCGCGGCTCGTTCTCGTCGCCCTTGCGGTTGTGCGGCGCAAAGTACTTCTCGGCGATGTTGCGCGCGGTGCCGATGGCGGCGTCGAAGGTCTCGCGATTGTGCTCGGCAAAGCGCTCGCGCCGGGTCAGGCCCTCGGCATCAAGGACTTCATACAGCTCGAAAGCCAGATTGCGGGAACTGAGCAGCGTCTCGGACATGGCGGCCTACCTGGAAATTGGGGGTGGACCGAGTCTAAGGCGGTGGAATAGAGGCTGGATAGGATGATTGATGAGAGTGATGCAGAAGCAAAAGATCGCAGCCTTCGGCAGCTCCTACATTTGGATTGCGTTTCCCTGTAGGAGCTGACGAAGGCTGCGATCTTTTGATCTTCTGTGGAAGCGAGCCTGCTCGCGAAAGCGGTGGGTCAGGCAACATTGATGTCGACTGAAACGCCGTCTTCGCGAGCAGGCTCGCTCCCACAGAGTATTGCGTACCAGGCGACCATTGCGGTCGCCTGGATTTACAGCGGTTTAACCGATCGTCATCAAGCTGGCGTTACCCCCCGCCGCAGCGGTGTTCACGCTCAATGCCCGCTCGATCACCAGGCGCTCCAGGGCAATGTTGGTCTCGCCTTGGGACAGTCCCTGAACGCCAACGATCGCGCCGCCACGCTGGGCGATCTGCTGGCAGACGCCGCGCAACTGGTCGGAGTGGCCGTGATGCAGCACGGCATCGAACACCACTTCGTCCTTGTTCCAGTCGGCAACGCGTTTGATCCGCGCCTGGACTTCCTTCGGCAGACGGGCGAGCAACGCCTTGGTCAGCTCGGTTTCCGGCCACACCGCCGAACCGCCAACCGCCAGCACCGCCGCCAGTTGCGTCAGCAGATCACCTTCAACTTCCGCCAGGCACAGCACGTGTTCGCGCGGCAGGATGGCGTAGCTGTTTTTCTCGCCGGTGGGACCTGCCAGCACGCGGGTGATGCCGCTCTGCGATTGCGCAGCGTACTGAACGCACAGGGTGCTCAGGTCAGCGAACTTGTTGTTGTCGGCCCAGGCTTTCAGGGCGTTCAACGATTGGCTCATGGCATCGCGCAAACGCACGTCCGGGGCGACGATGGCGTCACCGCGAGCGAAGGATTGCTCGATGGCGTCGCTAGGACGCGTCGACAGCAAACGGTACAGATACAGCGGGCCGCCGGCTTTCGGGCCAGTACCCGACAGGCCTTCGCCGCCGAATGGCTGCACGCCGACCACGGCACCGACGATGTTGCGGTTGACGTAGACGTTACCGGCGTTGACGTTGTCGATCACCTTGGCGATGGTCTCGTCGATGCGCGTGTGCACGCCCAGCGTCAGGCCGTAACCGGAGGCGTTGATCTGACCGATCAGTTGATCCAGCTCTTTGCGCTTGTAGCGCACCACGTGCAGTACCGGGCCGAAGATCTCGCGTTGCAGTTCGTCGAAGCTTTCCAGCTCGATCAGGGTCGGCATGACGAAGGTGCCGCGCTTGATCTCTTCGCTGTCGGCAATCGCAACCTGGTAAACATTGCGACCTTTGTCGCGCATGCCCTGGATGTGCTTGTCGATGCCCGCCTTGGCTTCGGCGTCGATCACCGGGCCGATGTCCACGGACAGACGCTCGGGGTTGCCGAGACGGCTTTCGGCCATGGCACCCTTGAGCATTTCGATGACGCGATCGGCGGAATCTTCCTGCAGGCACAGCACGCGCAACGCCGAGCAGCGCTGACCGGCGCTGTCGAAGGCCGACGACACTACGTCGATCACGACTTGTTCAGTCAAAGCCGAGGAATCGACGATCATCGCGTTCTGGCCACCGGTTTCGGCGATCAGCGGAATCGGACGGCCCTGGCTGTCGAGACGGCCAGCGATGTTGCGTTGCAGCAAGCGCGCGACTTCGGTGGAACCGGTGAACATCACGCCTTTGACGCGCTCGTCACCGACCAGACCGGCGCCGACGGTTTCACCGCGCCCCGGCAGCAGTTGCAGCACGCCTTCCGGGATGCCGGCTTCGAGCATCAGGCGCACAGCCTGAGCCGCTACCAGCGGAGTCTGCTCGGCCGGTTTGGCCAGTACCGGATTACCGGCAGCCAATGCCGCAGCGACCTGGCCGCTGAAGATTGCCAGCGGGAAGTTCCACGGGCTGATGCACACCACCGGGCCCAGTGGGCGGTGGGCGTCGTTGCTGAAATCGTTGCGCGCCTGCACCGCGTAATAACGCAGGAAGTCGACGGCTTCGCGGACTTCGGCGATGGCGTTGGCGTAGGTCTTGCCGGCTTCGCGAGCCAGCAGGCCCATCAGCGGCTGGATCTCGCCTTCCATCAGGTCAGCGGCACGTTCCAGGATCGCCGCACGTTCGGCCGGCGGGGTGGCCTGCCAGATCGGCGCGGCGTTCAGCGCGCATTGAATGGCGCTGTCGACATCTTCAACGGTAGCTTCTTGAACATGACCGACCACATCGCGGTGATCGGACGGGTTCAGCACGGCGACCGGCGTTTCGTTGCTGGACGCGCAACCGAGCATCGGCGCGGCTTTCCAGTCGTTGTGCGCGGTGGCGAGCAGGGCGCAGGACAGCGAGGCCAGACGATGTTCGTTGGCCATGTCGATGCCGCTCGAGTTGGCGCGCTCGGCACCGTACAGGTCACGCGGCAGCGGAATGCGCGGGTGCGGCAGGCCGAAACCACCTTCCACGGTGGCCATCTGCTCGATCTGCGCCACCGGATCGGCCACCAGTTCCTGAATCGAAATCGACTGGTCGGCGATACGGTTGACGAACGAAGTGTTGGCACCGTTTTCCAGCAGACGACGCACCAGGTACGCCAGCAGGGTTTCGTGGGTGCCGACCGGTGCGTACACACGGCACGGACGGTTCAGCTTGCCTTCGGCAACCTTGCCGACAACCTGCTCGTAGAGCGGTTCGCCCATGCCGTGCAGGCACTGGAACTCGTACTGGCCCGGGTAATAGTTCTGACCGGCGATGTGGTAGATCGCCGACAGGGTGTGGGCGTTGTGCGTAGCGAATTGCGGGTAGATGACTTCCGGTACCGACAGCAGTTTGCGTGCGCACGCAATGTAGGAAACGTCGGTGTAAACCTTGCGGGTGTAGACCGGATAGCCTTCCAGACCTTCGACCTGGGCGCGCTTGATTTCGCTGTCCCAGTACGCGCCTTTTACCAGACGGATCATCAGGCGATGACGGCTGCGGCGGGCCAGATCGATCACGTAGTCGATCACGTACGGGCAACGCTTCTGGTAAGCCTGGATGACGAAACCGATGCCGTTCCAGCCAGTCAGTTGCGGCTCGAAGCACAGACGTTCGAGCAGATCCAGCGACAGCTCGAGGCGGTCGGCTTCTTCGGCGTCGATGTT
This sequence comes from Pseudomonas sp. Leaf434, assembly GCF_001425545.1. NCBI lineage: Bacteria > Pseudomonadati > Pseudomonadota > Gammaproteobacteria > Pseudomonadales > Pseudomonadaceae > Pseudomonas > Pseudomonas sp. Leaf434. The sequence continues at coordinate 345,546 of NZ_LMQZ01000007.1, forward strand.
CAGGCCGATGTCGTATTGCTTGGCCAGCAGGGTCAGCGACAGCAGGCGCGGGTACAGCTCGTCCATCACGCGCTCGTACTGCGCACGGCTGTAGCGCGGGTGCAGCGCCGAGAGCTTGATGGAGATGCCCGGTCCTTCATAAATCCCACGGCCGTGGGACGCTTTGCCGATCGAATGGATCGCTTGTTCGTACGAGGCCAGGTATTTCTGCGCGTCGACTTCGGTGAGTGCCGCTTCACCGAGCATGTCGTAGGAGTAACGGAAGCCCTTGGCTTCGAACTTGCTCGCATTGGCCAGTGCTTCGGCGATGGTTTCGCCGGTAACGAACTGCTCGCCCATCAGGCGCATGGCCATGTCGACGCCCTTGCGGATCATCGGCTCGCCGCTCTTGCCGATGATGCGGCTCAGCGACGAAGTCAGGCCGGCTTCGTTGTGGGTGGAAACCAGTTTGCCAGTCAGCAGCAGACCCCAGGTCGCAGCGTTGACGAACAGCGAAGGGCTGTTGCCCAGGTGCGGATGCCAGTTGCCGGTGCTGATCTTGTCGCGGATCAGCGCATCGCGGGTGCCTTTGTCCGGGATGCGCAGCAGCGCTTCGGCCAGGCACATCAGCGCCACGCCTTCCTGGGACGACAGGGAGAATTCCTGCAGCAGGCCCTGAACAATACCGGCACGACCGCCGGCACTTTTCTGGTTACGCAGTTTTTCGGCGATGGTCGCCGCGAGCTTGTTGGTGGCTTCGGCCATCGGGGCCGGCAGGCGCGCCTGCTCGATCAGCATTGGCACCACTTCCGGCTCAGGACGGCGGTAAGCAGCGGTGATCGAAGCGCGCAGTACCGATTGCGGGAGGATGCTTTCAGCGAATTCGAGGAAGCATTGGTGAGCGTGATCGGTCTGCACTTCGCCTGCGTCATCGGCGTCTTTGGCGGTCAAACCGTTCAACTCGGTCAGGGTTGCACCACCCTCGAGTTTTTCCAGGTAATTGAAAATTGCCTGCTTGATCAGCCAGTGCGGCGTGCGATCAATCGAGGTTGCGGCAGCCTTCAGGCGCTCGCGGGTCGGGTCATCGAGTTTGACCCCAAGGGTGGTGGTAGCCATATTTTTATCCTCATGGTTGCCACAGTTGCGTGGCATCAGCTGGCCGCAAGATTAGCCTTGCGCTGAATGAGGTGCAACCGGGTGCAACCCTTTTTTTGCCGGAATAATACGCAGCTCGTCAGGAAATAATTTCTGGTACGAAAGTGCTGCTCCTGCTTGGTGCTTTTACTTCTAGTAAAGAGGCGTGACTGCCACAAAAGGGAGCAAAAACGGGGTGATCGTCGATTAATTCGACTGGGTGCAACTAATTCTCGCGAAACTGGTTGCACCTTATTTGCTTTGTTGCATAGCATTCGCCGCCAAGGTGCAACCGGGAATAACCCGGTGTACCGGCTGATGGCTTTCCTGGGGAAACATCAGTCTTAAATGCGCGGGATCCCGGATCGTCTGCCAAACGTCGTCGTTTGCGAGCGGTTCACCACCGCCGCTACATAAAAACAAAGCCAGGGCGTAACTCAATGAGCGTAAGCAATCCAACCCTGATCACGTTCGTGATCTACATCGCAGCAATGGTGCTGATCGGCTTCATGGCCTATCGCTCCACCAACAACCTTTCTGACTATATTCTCGGCGGTCGCAGCCTCGGCAGCGTCGTCACCGCGCTGTCTGCCGGTGCCTCCGACATGAGCGGCTGGTTGCTGATGGGCCTGCCGGGCGCCATCTACATGTCCGGTCTGTCCGAAAGCTGGATCGCCATCGGCCTGATCGTCGGTGCCTACCTGAACTGGCTGTTCGTCGCCGGCCGTCTGCGGGTGCAGACCGAGCACAACGGCGATGCACTGACTCTGCCGGACTACTTCTCCAGCCGTTTCGAAGATAAAAGCGGCTTGCTGCGGATTATCTCGGCGGTGGTGATTCTGGTGTTCTTCACCATCTACTGCGCTTCCGGCATCGTCGCCGGTGCGCGTCTGTTCGAAAGCACCTTTGGCATGTCCTACGAGACGGCGCTGTGGGCCGGTGCTGCGGCGACCATTGCTTACACCTTCGTCGGCGGTTTTCTCGCGGTGAGCTGGACCGACACCGTACAAGCGACCCTGATGATCTTCGCGCTGATCCTTACGCCGATCATCGTCCTGCTGGCCACCGGCGGCGTCGACACCACGTTCCTGGCCATCGAAGCGCAGGATCCGAGCAACTTCGACATGCTCAAAGGCACCACCTTCATTGGCATCATCTCGCTGATGGGTTGGGGTCTGGGCTACTTCGGCCAGCCGCACATCCTCGCGCGTTTCATGGCGGCGGATTCGGTGAAGTCGATCGCCAAGGCGCGTCGCATTTCCATGGCCTGGATGATCCTGTGCCTGGGCGGCACCGTGGCGGTGGGCTTCTTCGGTATCGCTTACTTCTCGGCGCACCCGGAAGTGGCCGGTCCGGTCACCGAGAACCCGGAGCGCGTGTTCATCGAACTGGCGAAAATCCTCTTCAACCCATGGGTTGCCGGTGTGCTGCTGTCGGCCATTCTGGCTGCGGTAATGAGCACCCTGAGCTGCCAGTTGCTGGTGTGCTCGAGCGCCCTGACCGAAGACTTCTACAAGACCTTCCTGCGCAAGTCGGCCTCCCAGCTTGAGCTGGTCTGGGTCGGTCGTGCCATGGTGCTGCTGGTAGCCCTGATCGCGATCGCATTGGCTGCCAACCCGGAAAACCGTGTACTGGGTCTGGTGTCCTACGCCTGGGCCGGTTTCGGTGCTGCGTTCGGACCGGTGGTGCTGATCTCGGTCGTCTGGAAAGACATGACCCGCAACGGCGCACTGGCCGGCATTCTGGTCGGCGCGATCACCGTGGTGGTCTGGAAGCACTTCGAACTGCTGGGTCTGTACGAAATCATTCCTGGCTTCATCTTCGCCAGCCTGGCCATCTACTTTGTCAGCAAGGCGGGTGAACCGACTCGCGGCATGGTTGAGCGCTTCGAGGCAGCGGAAAAAGATTTCCATTTGAACAAGTGATGGACTGAGCTTCGGCTCACATGAAAACGGCTCGTTTCCTACCGGAGGCGGGCCGTTTTTTGTTGCCTGTGATTCTTCAACAACACTGGAGAACCCTGTGGGAGCTGGCTTGCCAGCGATGACGGTGTGTCAGTCAGCGATAAGTTGAATGTGCCGACCTCATCGCTGGCAAGCCAGCTCCCACAGGGACACTGACCGGCTTGAAGGAATGTCTGTAGTCAAAGTGCTAATTTCTAAAGGTCCTTTCAGCAAACCACGTAGGGCAAATCTGAATTTCCCGTCACCTGCTCATCACCCCTTGCCCCTCATGCAGAATCGCCCGCCCTCACACTGCAGAGAGACATCGGATGTTCGCGCCTGCCAATCAACCGCGTTTCACGTTGACCCTCGAAGGCGCCCAGCATGACCTCAAGGTCCTTGAGTTCACGGGCAGGGAAGCCATCAGCCAACCCTTTCGCTTCGAGCTGGAACTGGTCAGCGAGCGGCCGGACCTGGATCTGGAAAGCCTGCTGCATGGTCAGGCGTTTCTGAGTTTCGATGCTCAGGGTTGCGGTATTCATGGTCAGATTTATCAGGTCGGGCAGGGCGATTCCGGGAAACGTCTGACACGCTATCACCTCAGCCTTGTCCCGCGTCTGACGTATCTGGGGCATCGCATCAACCAGCGGATTTTTCAGCATCAGAACGTGCCGCAAATTGTCACGCAGATCCTCAAGGACCATTCGATCCTGCGCGATGCCTTTGAATTTCGCCTGGGCAGCGAATACCCGGAGCGCGAATACTGCGTGCAATACGCCGAAAGCGATCTGGCCTTCATCCAGCGTCTGTGTGCCGAAGTCGGCATTCATTACCACTTTCAACACAGCCCCGAAGGCCATTTGCTGGTATTCGGCGACGACCAGACCGTGTTCCCCAAGCTGCCCGAGCCGACGCTGTATCTGCCGGGCAGCGGCATGTCGGCGGGCGCGCCGGCGATTCAGCGTTTCAATGTGCGTGTGGAAACCCGCACCAGCGTCGTCACCCGGCGCGACTACAATTTCGAAAAACCACGCCTGTCGCTGGAAAGTCGCAGCGACGGCGAGCAGCGTCCGGTGCTGGAGGACTATCACTTTCCCGGTCAATTCAACGATCGCGAAACCGGCAAAGGCCTGACGCGCCGCGCGCTTGAACGTCATGTCGCCGATTACCGTCAAGCCGAAGGCACCAGCGACGAATCCTCGCTGGTCTGCGGACATTTCCTGCAACTCACCGGGCATCCGCGCAGCGACTGGAATGATCTGTGGTTGCTCACCTGTGTCGAGCATCGCGGCCGTCAGCCGCAGGTGCTTGAGGAATCGGTGACCAGCGATGGCGAATCCTTCCAGGGCTACCGCAATACTTTCGTCGCCACGCCGTGGGACGTGGTCTTTCGTCCGGCGCTGTGCCCGGAAAAACCGCGCATGTCGGGCTACCAACCTGCCGTGGTCACCGGCCCGAAAGACCTTGAGATCCATTGCGATGAATACGGCCGGGTCAAAGTGCAACTGGCTTGGGACCGCGATGGCGAATTGAGCGAGCACTCCAGTTGCTGGCTGCGCGTTGCGACCGGCTGGGCTCACGATCACTACGGCAGCGTATTGATTCCGCGCGTCGGCATGGAAGTTTTGGTCGGCTTCATTGATGGCGATGCCGACAAGCCGCTGGTCATGGGTTGCCTGCCGAATGCGGCGACCCCGGTGCCGCTGGATCTGCCGGCAGACAAGACCCGCAGTATCTTCCGCAGCCAGAGCAGCCCTGGCGGTGGTGGTTATAACGAACTGCGCATCGAGGACAAAAAAGGCGCCGAGGAAATCTACCTGCGTGCCCAGCGCAACTGGACCCAGCATGTGCTCAACGACCAGCAGTTGCAGGTCGACAACCAGCGCAGTGTGGTGGTCACCGGCATCGCCCGCCATGAACTCAAGGCCGACGAGCAACGCATCACCTACGGCCAGCGCCAGACCGAAGTCAGGCAGGATGACCATTTGTCCGTGCTCGGCGACCGGCAGGTGCGGGTGAACAGCCAGGCCACCAGCGCCTCGGCGCAGATCCATATCAGCGCAGGCCAGCAAGTGGTCATTGATGGCGGCGCGAGCGCGACGATTCAGGCCGGGGGACAGTGGATCAACATTGGTCCCGGCGGAATTTTCAGCAGCGTGCCAATTGTTGTGGGCGGCGCGCCGATGGCGGCGACCAGCGCTGCGCCGGTGGTGCCGGGATTGCCGGAGAAACTGGCCGCTGCGCCGGCGGCGATTCTCACCGCCGCACAGATCATGAGTCTCAAAGGTGATGCGCCATTCTGCGAGGAGTGTGAGCGTTGTAAGGATGGTGTTTGTGCAGCGTGAGGAATTGACGCCCGAACAATGGCTGGCGCGGCAGCCGCTGCATGCGTCGGAACAACTGTTCGCCATTTTCAGCCGCGCCAGCGACGCCGATGCCTTCAAAGCCTGGCAGGGCACGGCGAATCCGGTCTGGGCCGAAACCATTTATGCCGAGTGGGACGCGGTGATGCCCTACGTGGGAATTGTCGCTGCAGACAGTGAGTTTTTACGTTGGGTGGCGGAAACAGAATCCCGGGATTGGGGATGGTTGGCGGTGTCTTCGGCGGATCTTGACGTGCTGGTCGAACATTTCCGCAGCCTCACTCAAGTGCTGATGCCGGACGGTAAAACCGTGTTTTTCCGCTTTTGGGATGGTCGGTTTCTGCTGCCTCTTTTGCACTCTGAGGAGGTCAATTCCGCGCAATTGCTGCCAGTCGTTTCACGAGCCTTGATCAATGGCCAAGCCATCGAAATCGCGGGCCGTGCGCTGGTTTCGGGGCGGGTCTTTCCGTGGTGGAGCGTGCCGCAATCGCTCTTGGCGCAGACAGATGCAAGCGTACGCATCGCCAATGCTTTGCAATGGCTGAGCGAGGAGCAACCGGCCGTGTTCGAGGCGTTTCCCGAGGCTGTTTTGCGCTGCAAGGTCGGGCAGTTTTTCAAATTATCGATGTCGGAAGATTCGTCACGATCGTCCCTTCTGGAGTTTTTGCTGGCAGAGGCAGAGTGAAATTTCGGGGCAAACGCTTCGGACGTTTCCTTCGAATCGCGGCGGCTTTCATGAACTGGTGCGCGGTGGGTTGCAGGGATAGTCTTTTCGTTGTCGCCGCGAGAGCGTTGGCAGGATGAAGGATTCCCGCATTCATGACGTTACAGTTCGTTGGCTTTTTGCGGCACTTGGTTCAAGTCCGTAAGATCGTTCGCGGCGGCTGTGCGTGGGGCACGCTTCGGCGTGGCCGAGGTCCATGATTGCTCGGTTCCTACTCCCGCGCACAGCTGCCACCCTAACCCGTAGGAAGGTGTGATGGCGGCTCACGTTTATCAATCATGGGACCCGGAAAATGACCAATATGCATACTGATTCACCCTACGAAAAAATCACTCCTCACCCCGACAACCGCTTCATGGCCCTCACCGGCAATTGCAGTGACATGCCCAGCCTGTTCGTCGACACCCACGTGCCCCTCGACATCCTCATGGACGCCGCCAACCATCGCATCCGCGCCGTGGTCCAGGTCCTGGAAAACATGTGCATGCGCGGCTCGATCGAATGCGACTCCGTGATCCTCAGCGACTTCGCCCTGCTGTGCGCCATCCCATTGCGCGATGGCTGTGATGTGCTCGATGTCATCGGCAGACGCTTGCGCAGCATGCCCGCCTGAAGATCAGAAGATCGCAGCCTTCGGCAGCTCGTACAGAGTGAACGCGTATCCCGTGTAGGAGCTGCCGAAGGCTGCGATCTTTTGATGTTGAGGCCCGCTCGGCTGCGAACCCCTGACTTGCCGCCCGGTAAAAGGTAAACTTTGCGGCCCTCGCAGGAGCAGCCATGAATTATCGTCACGCCTTCCATGCCGGCAATCACGCCGATGTGTTCAAACACCTGACCTTGACCCGCCTCATCGCTCTGATGTCGCGCAAGGAGCAGCCGTTTGCCTATCTCGACACGCACGCCGGCATCGGTCTGTATGACTTGCAGGGCGATCAGGCCAATCGCACCGGCGAGTATCTGGAAGGCATTGCGCGGTTGTGGGATCAGCCGGACCTGCCGGCGCTGACTGCCGACTATATGAAGGTGCTGCACGAGATGAACCCGGATGGCCAGTTGCGCTATTACCCGGGTTCGCCGGAGCTGGCACGGCGTCTGACGCGGCCGCAGGATCGGGTGATGCTCAACGAGAAGCATCCCGAAGATGGCGTGTTGCTCAAGGACAACATGGCCGGCGATCGTCGGGTAAAAGTGCATCTGGGCGAGGGCTGGCACGTGGCGCGGGCGATGTTGCCGGTGCAGGAGAAGCGCGCGGTGATGCTGATCGATCCGCCGTTCGAGCAACTGGACGAGATGCAGCGCTGCGCGGCGTCGATGAAAGAAGCCATCGGCCGCATGCGCCAGACCGTGGCAGCGATCTGGTATCCGGTGAAGGATCAGCGTGCATTGCGGCGTTTCTACCAAGACCTGGCGGGCACGGGTGCGCCGAAGTTGCTGCGTGTGGAGCTGCTGGTGCATCCACTGGACACGCCGAACAGCCTGAACGGTTCCGGGCTGGCGATCGCCAATCCGCCGTGGGGGCTGGAAGAAGAATTGCGTGAGCTGCTGCCGTGGTTGTCGAAGAAGCTGGGGCAGACCCAAGGTGGCTGGCAGATGGATTGGTTGATTGCCGAGAGCTGATCACTGACTTATCGTTCCCACGCTCCGCGTGGGAATGCAGCCCGGGACGCTCCGCGTCCCAACAGCGGACGCAGAGCGTCCATTGAGGCATTCCCACGCAGAGCGTGGGAACGATCGGTCGGTGGGGTTAGTTGCCCGCCAGGCTCGCAGGCATGCACACGCCGGTGCCCCCAATCCCGCAATAACCCTCAGGGTTCTTCGCCAGATATTGCTGGTGATACGTCTCGGCGAAGTACACGGTCGGCGCCTGTTCGATCTCGGTGCTGATTTCGCCCAGACCCGCCTTCGACAGTTCCGCCTGATACACAGCCTTGCTCTTCAGCGCCGCGTCCAGATGCTCAGGCGAGGTGGCGTAGATCACTGAGCGGTACTGAGTGCCGATGTCGTTGCCCTGACGCATACCCTGAGTCGGGTTGTGCAGTTCCCAGAACATCGCCAGCAGTTCCTCGTAACTGACTTGGGCCTTGTCATACACCACCAAGACCACTTCGGCGTGGCCGGTCAGGCCCGAGCAGACTTCTTCGTACGTCGGGTTCGGCGTGAAGCCGCCGGCGTAACCGACCACGGTGCTGACCACACCTTCGCGCTGCCAGAAACGTCGTTCCGCGCCCCAGAAGCAGCCCAGACCGAAAATCGCAAAGTCGACGTCCTGAAAGAATGGACCGAGCAGCGGGGTGTCTTCGAAGACAAAGTGTTTTTCCGGCAGGGTCATCGCGGTTTCGCGGCCGGGCAGGGCTTGTTCTTTGGTTGGAAGCACGTTTTTGTTCACCAGAATTTCCGAGCGCAGAACCATGAGCGTTCCTCTCAGTCAGGTTGGAGGTAAAAGGTCAGACCGCCAGTGTGCCGAATGATGCCGGAATTCGCACTATCAAAACTGTGGGAGCGAGCCTGCTCGCGAAAGCGGGGTGTCAGGCGACGAAGATGTCGACGGTTTTATCGCCTTCGCGAGCAGGCTCGCTCCCACAAGGGATCTTCATAGAGGCAGGCTTTAGAGGCACAGCGGCCCACGCGGATAGCGCTTGAGCGCTTTGATCAGCTCATCACCCGGAATCGGCCGGTCGAACAGATAACCCTGGCCGACGTCGCAACGATGCCGCCGCAGGAAGGCCAGTTGCTCGGCGGTTTCGATGCCTTCAGCCACAACCTTGAGTTTCAGGTTGTGGGCCATGGCGATCACCGCCGAGGTGATTTCCATATCGTCCTGGTTGTCGGGGATTTCGTGGATGAAGCTGCGATCGATCTTGATGATGTCGATCGGGAATTTCTTCAGATAGCTCAGCGACGAGTACCCGGTGCCGAAGTCATCCATGGCCAGGGTCAGGCCCAGGCGCTTGAGCTGGTCGAGTTGCAAATGCGTGTCTTCGGTGGCTTCCAGCAGCAGGCCTTCGGTCAGCTCGAGTTCGAGCAGATTGGCCGGCAGCGCTTCTTCCCTGAGGATGTTGGCGATCGAGGCGACCAGATCCGGATCGGAGAACTGTTTCGGTGACAGATTGATTGCCACTTGCAGGTTGCCCAGGCCGGCAGCGGTCAGGGATTTGCTCATGCGGCAGGCCTGACGGGCGATCCACTTGCCGATCGGAATGATCAGGCCGGTTTCCTCGGCGACGCTGATGAACTGATCCGGGCGAATCATGCCGCGCTCCGGGTGGTTCCAGCGCAACAGCGCTTCCATCCCCAGCAGACGACCGCTGCGCAGGCACAGTTTCGGCTGGTAGAACACGTCCAGCTCGTTCTGCGTCAGGGCGCGGCGCAGGTTGTTCTCGACGAACAGTTTGTAACTGGCCTCGGCGTTCAGCGCCTCAGTGAACACCTGCAACTGGTGTTTGCCGTTGGCCTTGGCCTTGTGCAGTGCCAGACCGGCGTTGCGCATCAGGGTTTGCGGATCGCGCCCGTGCAGTGGCGCGCAGGCCAGGCCCACGGAGCCGGTGACGCTGATCAGCTGGTTGTCGACGAACATCGGCTTGTCGAGGGTCATCAGCAATTGACTGGCGATCTGCTGCCCGGCTTCAAGATCGGTGTCGTCGAGCAACACGGCGAACTCGTTACTGGCAAAACGCGCCAGACTGCCACTCGGGCTGAGGCTGTTGCGCAGGCGCCGGGCGAGACTTATCAACAGTTTGTCGCCGGTCTGGTGGCCGAGGCTGTCGTTGATCCGCTTGAAGTTGTCGATGTCCACCAGCAACAGGCTGATCGGCGTATCGCTGTCGCGGGCGAAGCGCTCATCGAGATTGCGGATGAATGCCGGACGGTTGCCGAGGTTGGTCAGGTTGTCGGTGTAGGCCAGGCGCTCGATGCGTTGCTGGGCCAATTTGGTCTGGGTGATGTCTTCGTAGATGCCGATGTAATGCGTCAGCTCACGGTTATCGCCATAGACCTTGGAGATCGACAGCTGGCCCCAGTACGGTTCGAGGTTCTTGCGTCGGCTCTTGAATTCGCCCTGCCAGCTGTTGCTCTGGGCCAGCGCCGAAGGTGCGTCGAACAGCAGTTCGCTGAGATTTTCCAGCGCCGGCAATTCCGACAAGCGCTGACCGTGGACCTCCTCGGTTGTGTACTGGGTGATCGCGGTGAAGCTCGGGTTGACGTACTCGACCACGCCGTCGCAGTTGACCAGCAAGAAGGCGTTGGCGCTTTGCTCGACCGCGCGCTGAAACAGGTGCAGGGCGCTGGTGGCAGTGCGTCGGTTATGGTTGTTGATCACTTGTGCGAACTGGTCGGCCAGTTCGCCGGCAAAGGCGATTTCGTCGGACTGCCAGGCGCGGGTGACGCCGGTCTGTTCCAGGCACAACACGCCGACTACCTGGCCGTCGACGCGAATGCTGGCATCGAGCATGGCGTTGACGTCACGCGGACGCATCGCCTCGGCCATCTCGCGGGTACGCGGGTCGTGCATGGCGTTATGGGCATCGATGGCGCGGCTGCTGTGCAGGGCTTCCATGTAGTCGGGGAAGCCGCTGATATCGATCGGCTCCGGCAGGATGTATTCCTGGGTCGCGCGATGGTAAGCGGAGATCGGCAGCAAGCGCTGGCCTTCGAGGTTCCACAGGCTGGCGCAGTCGATCTCGTAGATATCGCAGGCGCAGCGGGTGATCAGTTCAGCGGCTTCCTGCAGCGAGTTGTGCGTGCTGTAGCGCTGGCGTGCGAGCAGCAGAATCAGATCCTGCTGGGCACGCACGCGCTCCAGATGCTGCAGTTGTTCCTGCTGGGCACGCTGGTTCAGCTCAAGGGCGATTTGCAGGCGCGAGTTCTGGGTTTCCAGATCCACCGAAGGCAGCGCCTGGGTTTCGTCGAACACCTCGTCGACCGCCAGCAGGTAGCCGCGCAGCAAATGCCGGTTGTGCTGTTTGTAGGCTTCACCCAGCTCGAGGATGTTCAACGCGCCGGCGGCGGTGTGCAGGGTGTAGCGCACGACGTAATGTGCGCTTTTGCTCAGTTGCTGCTGGATCGCATCGTGCAGTTGATAGCGCGCCTCGGGCTCCATCAGGCTGGCGTAAGGCGAGCCGACCAGTGCGCAGAGCTCGACGGCCGGCTGGCCAAACTGGCGTTCGCAGTTGGGATCGAGGAACAGCATTGCCCAACTCGCTTCATTCAAGCGCTCGAAACGCAGCATGCCGAGCCGCGAGGGCACAGGCAACTGCGTCACTACCTCGGCCGCCATACGGCTGGCGGCATCGGGCTGGCTCTTCATGAAGGAAACTCGCTTGGAAATATGCTGAATGCGCCGGGCTCTCGCCCTCTTGTCTGTTGGCTGCGGCAAGGTTGCATCATTGCGGCACCGACTGACAAGAGAGATGAAGGCCAAGTGCTATAAGAATATGTCGGCTGCAGTGAACATTTCTCCAGTGCACAACTGAAATGAGCACAAGATCGCAGCTTCACGCAGCCCCAACAGGGTAATGCGCCTTGTGTAGAAGCTGCCGAAGGCTGCGATCTTTGGGTGTTTCAACACAATTTCATACTGATCGACTGCAACTTCTTGCCATCGCGGTCATGGTAATTGACCAATATCTGATCAGCCTCAACGACCACATGCGCAAAATTGTCTTGGCTCACCACTGCACTGGTCAGCTCGTGCCGATAATCCCCTGCCGCCGTGCGCACCAGCGGTTGATCGAGGATAAACGTCGAGGCCTTGGCATACGGCAGCAATTTGCTGTTGTGCAGCGGCGAGGACACGATGGTGTGCACTTCGAAATCGGCGTCCTCGCTGTGAGACAGGCGACTTGTCAGAGAGCCATGAACGTCGCCGGAGACGAACACCACGTTCTTGATCCGGTGAGTGCGGATGGTTTCCAGCAGGCGCAGACGCTGTTCGGGAAATGCTTTCCAGGCATCGTCACCGTTGAACTTGCGATCGGGATAGAACATCACGCTGGTCATCACGAACTTCACTCGCGCCGGGCTATGGATCAGCCATCGCAGCAGGGCCTGTTCTTGCTCGATGTCGAGAATGCGCCGGTCATCCTTCGACAAGTTGCGTCGGGTGCGGCTGTCGGTGACGAACCAGGCGATATCGCTGTCGCCAAACTGATACCAGTAATGCTTCAACGTATCCCGGTCTATCTGACCCTTCTCATTACATGCATAAACCGGGCTGTGGCTGGCTTGATAAAGTTCATAAGCGGCCATGGCGTTGCGATATAAGTCCTCGTCCGCTGCGGTGGCATTGGCAGGCCAGTTATCTTCTATTTCATGATCGTCGAGCATCATGTAAGTCGATGTATTGGACATCAGTCGCTGAATATTCGGTTGCGAAAATGCCGTTCGATATTTCTTCAGGATGTCTTTGGCTTCGCGATCCGGAGCAATGACATTCAAATCATCTACATACACTTGATCTCCGGTCATGATCACCGCGCTGACGGGTAGATGACTGTTCTCGACCAGTCGATTGATCGAGCCAAAGATGCGGTCGCCCAGTTGCGGCAAGGAAGCGACGCCAGCGGTAATCCGCAGATAACGGCACGAACCGACGACAAACCCCCGAGGCTGGCTGGCTTTCGCGGTGCGGGTGCGAAAGCGGTAGAGCTGTCGCGGCCATTGCAATGGAAACTCAATGACCGTGTCGATGGTATGCACCGGATTCATCGGGCTTAACCAGCCGGCTTGATATTCGTATTCACAATCAGCTTCGAGATCCTGCAATACCAGTACACCCGACATGTCATTGGCCGGGTTCAAAAGTGCAAATACGCTGTTCGACCATTTTTCCGTGCCGGCCTTGCGAGCGCGAACTCCGGCAAATACACGTTTTTTGTCCTGTTGTTCGCCGCGCATGAAAATGCGCACTTGGTTAGTTGTGGTGTGGCCCACGATGGGGCCGATAGTCGGTTTGAACATGATCGATTCCGTTCGAGATTTTACTAAACAAGAATTAAATAAGCGGAGCGCGTTGAAGCAACTTTCCTGAGCAGAGGTTAGTTGGCCGGCGGCGGAAAATATTGGCGTTAAGTGGACCAGACCTGTGGCCGATGTCAGCGCAGGTTGTAGGAAAGAGGCGCGATCCGGTTTATTTCAGGCAAAAAAAGCCCCGTCAATTGACGGGGTTGAGGTACGAGCGTGTGGCGCTCGAAAGGGTGCAGCAAGCGGCCCTCCGTCGCCGGAGGGCCGTTTGAGTTACAGCAGGATGGTGCGGATGTCGCCCAACAGACTGCCCAGACGCTGAGTGAAGCGTGCCGCTGCAGCGCCGTTGATCACGCGGTGATCGTAGGACAGCGACAGTGGCAGCATCAGCTTCGGCTGGAAGGCTTTGCCGTCCCAGACTGGCTGGATGGTTGCCTTGGAAACACCGAGGATCGCCACTTCCGGCGCGTTGACGATCGGCGTGAAGCCGGTGCCGCCAATATGACCGAGGCTGGAAATGGTGAAGCAGGCACCCTGCATCTCGTCCGAGGACAGCTTCTTGGTGCGCGCTTTTTCAGCCAGCGAAGCCGCTTCGGCTGCCAATTGCAGCAGGCTCTTCTGGTCGACGTTCTTGATCACCGGCACCAGCAGGCCATCCGGAGTGTCGACGGCGAAGCCGATGTTCACGTATTTCTTGCGGATGATCGCCTTGCCGCTTGGCGCCAGCGAACTGTTGAAGTCCGGCAGCTCCTTGAGCAAGTGCGCGCAGGTCTTGAGCAGCAGCGGCAGGATGGTCAGCTTGACGCCAGCCTTCTCGGCCACGGCTTTCTGCGCAACACGGAAAGCTTCCAGCTCGGTGATGTCCGCCGAGTCGAATTGCGTCACGTGTGGCACGTTCAGCCAGCTGCGGTGCAGGTTGGCGGCGCCGACCTGCATCAGGCGGGTCATCGGCACTTCTTCGATTTCGCCGAAACGGCTGAAATCGACCACCGGAATCGGCGGAATGCCCGCACCACCGGTAGCGCCGCCAGCAGCGGCCGGGGCTTCCTTGGCCTTCTGCATCATCGCCTTGACGTAAACCTGCACGTCTTCCTTGAGGATGCGACCGTGCGGACCGCTGGCGCCAACGGCGCTCAGCTCGACGCCGAACTCACGGGCCAGTTGACGCACGGCAGGGCCGGCGTGAACTTTCGCGCCCGGCTTGGCCGGTGCGGCGGCTGGAGCGGCGGCAGCAGGTGCAGCGGCAGCCGGAGCAGCAGCGGCAGGTGCCGGAGCGCTCGGAGCTGCGGCAGCTGGAGCCGGGGCAGCAGCAGGGGCCGCGCCTTTGACTTTCAGCTTGAGGATCAGGTCGCCGGTACCGACTTCGTCATCCAGCTTGATGGAAACGCTTTCCACCACGCCAGCGGCAGGCGATGGGATTTCCATGCTTGCCTTGTCGGATTCCAGGGTGATCAGCGACTGGTCGGCTTCAACGGTATCGCCCGCCTTGACCAACACTTCGATGATCTTGGCTTTGCCAGCCGAGCCGATGTCCGGAACGTGGATGTCCTGAACGCTGTCGGCAACCGGTGCTGCTGGCGCGGCTGCCGGAGCAGGCGCAGCGGCAGCGGCCGGTGCAGCAGCCTGGGCCGGAGCGGCAGCCGCAGGGGCCGCAGCACCCGCCACTTCCAGATCCAGAATCAGGTCGCCAGTGCCGACTTCGTCGTTGAGCTTGACGCTGATGGCCTTGACCACGCCAGCGGCAGGCGACGGGATTTCCATGCTGGCCTTGTCGGATTCCAAGGTGATCAACGACTGATCAGCTTCGACGCTGTCGCCGACCTTGACCTGGATCTCGATGATCTGTGCCTTGCCCGACGAACCGATGTCCGGCACGTGCACTTGCTGTACCGAAGCGGCAGCAGGAGCAGCGGCAGGCGCGGCAGCAGCAGGTGTCGCAGCCGGTTTCTCTTCGGCTTTGGCAGGAGCAGCGGCAGGCGCAGGTGCCGCTTCAGCGGCGCCCTCGACTTCCAGCTCAAGCAGTTCGTCGCCTTCTTTCAGACGGTCGCCCAGCTTCACTTTCAGGCTCTTGATGACGCCGGCTTTCGGGGCCGGCACTTCCATGCTGGCCTTGTCCGATTCCAGGGTAAGGATGCTCTGGTCGGCTTCGATGCGGTCGCCGACCTTCACAAACAGTTCAATTACTTCACCTTCACCGCTGCCGATGTCAGGTACGCGAATGAGTTCGCTCACAAAATGTCTCCTCAGCAGTCCAGTGGGTTGCGTTTTTCCGGGTCGATGCCGAACTTGGCGATGGCTTCGGCCACAACCTTAGGTTCGATATCACCACGGTCAGCCAGTGCTTCCAGGGCTGCCAACACCACGAAATGACGGTCGACTTCGAAGAAATGACGCAGTTTCTTGCGGCTGTCGCTGCGGCCGAAACCGTCGGTGCCCAGGACTTTGAATTCCTTGGACGGTACCCACTGACGGATCTGCTCGGCGAACAGCTTCATGTAGTCGGTAGAAGCAATGACCGGACCTTTACGGCCGTTCAGGCACTCTTCGACGTAGCTCAGCTTAGGCTTCTGGCCAGGCTTGAGACGGTTGCTGCGCTCTACGGCGAGGCCGTCGCGACGCAGTTCGTTGAAGCTGGTAACGCTCCAGACGTCAGCGCCGATGTTGAACTCTTCACGCAGGATCTTCGCCGCTTCACGCACTTCACGCAGGATGGTGCCGGAGCCCATCAGCTGAACGTGGTGCGCCGCATCGCGAGTGTCTTCCTCGAGCAGGTACATGCCTTTCTTGATGCCTTCTTCGGCACCGGCCGGCATGGCTGGCTGCTGGTACGACTCGTTCATCACGGTGATGTAGTAGAAGATGTCCTGTTGCTCTTCGGTCATCTTCTTCATGCCGTCCTGAATGATCACCGCCAGCTCGTAGCCGTAGGTCGGATCGTAGGTGCGGCAGTTCGGGATGGTCGCGGCCAGCAGGTGGCTGTGACCGTCTTCGTGCTGCAGACCTTCACCGTTCAGGGTGGTGCGGCCAGCGGTGCCGCCGATCAGGAAGCCACGGGTACGGCTGTCGCCAGCGGCCCAGGCCAGGTCGCCGATACGCTGGAAGCCGAACATCGAGTAGAAGATGTAGAACGGCAGCATCGGCTGGTTGTGGCTGGAGTACGAAGTACCGGCAGCGATGAACGAGCTCATGGCGCCTGCTTCGTTGATGCCTTCTTCAAGGATCTGACCTTTCTGGTCTTCCTTGTAGAACATCACCTGGTCCTTATCGACTGGCTCGTAGAGCTGGCCGACGGAGGAATAGATACCCAGCTGACGGAACATGCCTTCCATACCGAAGGTACGGGCTTCGTCCGGGATGATCGGGACGATGCGCGGGCCGATTTCCTTGTCCTTGACCAGTTGCGCGAGGATCCGCACGAAAGCCATGGTGGTGGAAATTTCACGGTCGCCCGAGCCATCGAGGATGGCTTTGAGGGTGTCCAGATCCGGGGTCGGTACGCTGAAGCTCTGCGCGCGGCGCTGTGGCACGAAACCGCCCAGTGCGGCACGGCGCTCGGCGAGGTAGCGGGCTTCGGCGCTGTTTGGCTCTGGCTTGAAGAACGGCAGGTTCTCCAGCTCCTCGTCCTTGACCGGGATGTCGAAGCGGTCGCGGAACAGCTTCAGGCTGTCGACGTCGACTTTCTTGGTGTTGTGCGCAGTGTTTTTCGCTTCGCCGGCACCGGTGCCATAACCCTTGATGGTCTTGGCGAGGATGACGGTCGGTTGTTCCTTGTGGTTGACCGCTTCGTGGTACGCCGCGTAGACCTTGTACGGGTCGTGGCCGCCACGATTGAGTTTCCAGATCTCGTCGTCGGACAGATCGGCAACCATTGCCTTGAGTTCAGGCGTGTTGAAGAAGTGCTCGCGAACGAACGCGCCGTCTTTGGCTTTGTAGTTCTGGTATTCGCCGTCGATGACTTCGTCCATGCGGCGTTGCAGGATGCCGTCGACGTCTTTGGCCAGCAGCGGATCCCAGAAACGGCCCCAGATGACTTTGGTCACGTTCCACTGAGCGCCGCGGAACACGCCTTCGAGTTCCTGGATGATCTTGCCGTTGCCGCGAACCGGGCCGTCGAGGCGCTGCAGGTTGCAGTTGATGACGAAGATCAGGTTGTCCAGCTTCTCGCGGCCGGCCAGGGAGATCGCGCCCAGGGATTCCGGCTCGTCGCACTCGCCGTCGCCCAGGAAGCACCAGACTTTCTGTTTGCCCGGCTGGATGAAACCGCGATGCTCCAGGTACTTCATGAAGCGCGCCTGGTAGATCGCCTGGATCGGACCCAGACCCATCGATACGGTCGGGAACTGCCAGAAGTCAGGCATCAGCCAAGGGTGCGGATAGGACGACAGGCCTTGACCATCGACTTCCTGACGGAAGTTGTTCATCTGGTCTTCGGTGATGCGGCCTTCCATGAATGCGCGGGCGTAAACGCCTGGCGAGGTGTGGCCCTGGAAGTAGATCAGGTCGCCGCCATGTTCGTCGGTCGGGGCCTGGAAGAAATAGTTGAAGCCGATGTCATACAGGGTCGCACTGGAAGCGAAGCTGGAGATGTGACCACCCAGGTCCGAATCTCGCAGGTTCGTGCGCATTACCATGGCCATCGCGTTCCAGCGTACCAGCGAGCGAATGCGGCGTTCCATGAACAGGTCGCCAGGCATGCGTGCTTCGTGGGTAACTGGGATCGTGTTGCGGTAAGGCGTGGTGATCGCGTAAGGGAGCTGCGAGCCGCTGCGGGTCGCGAGTTCGCCCATACGGGTCATCAGATAGTGAGCACGGTCTTCGCCTTCTTTGTCGAGAACCGATTCCAGGGCGTCCAGCCATTCCTGGGTTTCGACGGGATCGAGGTCTTGCATGGCTTGCTCCAGGGCGGAAAGGCTTCCAGAATCGGTTGCCTGAGTTTGCGACTGGCCTTGTGGGCAGACGATTTAAAATTCTTGGATTGCCGACAGGTTGTTCCGGCGGCGTGTAGTTTTACTACAAATCTTCCGGCATTTCAGCCTTTCGAATGTATAGACGAGTAGTAAAACTACAGATGAAAGGCTTGTGGCCTCCGACTGCGTTGTGAGAATAATCGTTAAGGCGGGTCGATTTCCATCCGAATAAGGTGAAAGTTTGATGCTGGATGCCAAAGAAAAAGAAATTTCAGCTATTTCTAACTTTTGTTCGACAGTCCTTCACGTAGCGGGTTTTCATCATTCACTACAAGCGGCCCTTATTACGCCGATCAAGGATAGACCATGACCCTGCCCGTGCTTGCCGAACTGCCCGCCATTCTCCTGCCGTTGGTCAGCCGATCCGAGCAGTCGTTCCGTACGTCCGTCGCCGCCCTTGAAGACGATCACGGCCTGTCGAACTGGACGCCGGAGCGCTGGGCGCAATTCGCCCGCGTCAGCGCCGCCAGCGAATTTGTCATTGAACAGAGCATTCGTGACCCTTTGATGTTGCTGTCGCTGGTGGCGTCCGGCGAACTTGATCGGGCGTTCGCGCCCGGCGAACTGTGCGCGCAGATCGCCGCCGCCGTGAACAGCGCGCAGAGCGAAGACGAACTCGGCCGCGCCTTGCGCCGCCAGCGTGCACGGCATCAGGTGCGGATCATCTGGCGCGACCTGACCCGTCAGGCCGATCTGGTGCAGACCTGCCGTGATCTATCGGACATGGCCGACGCCACCATCGATCAAGCCTATCAATGGTTGTACAGCCGCCATTGCGAACAGTTCGGCAGGCCTACCGGCCGCCGCAGCGGTGAGCCGCAGCAAATGGTCATCCTTGGCATGGGCAAGCTCGGCGCGGTCGAGCTGAATCTGTCTTCCGATATCGACCTGATCTTCGCCTACCCCGAAGGCGGCGAAACCGTCGGCGTGAAACGCTCGCTGGATAATCAGGAATTCTTCATCCGCCTCGGCCAGCGTCTGATCAAGGCCCTCGATCCGATGACTGTCGACGGCTTCGTGTTCCGCGTCGACATGCGCCTGCGCCCCTACGGATCGTCTGGTGCGCTGGTGCTCAGCTTCAATGCGCTGGAGCAGTATTACCAGGATCAGGGCCGCGACTGGGAACGCTACGCGATGATCAAGGCGCGGGTGGTGGCTGGCGATCAGGTTGCCGGCGCGCAGTTGCTCGACATGCTGCGGCCGTTCGTCTACCGCCGTTACCTGGATTTTTCGGCGATCGAAGCGCTGCGCACCATGAAGCAGCTGATCCAGCAGGAAGTGCGGCGCAAAGGCATGGCCGACAACATCAAGCTCGGCTCCGGCGGCATTCGTGAAGTCGAGTTCATCGCTCAGGCCTTTCAGTTGATCCACGGGGGCCGCGATCTGAGCCTGCAACAGCGTCCTCTATTAAAGGTGTTGAGCACGCTGGAAGGGCAGGGCTATCTGCCGCCGGCGGTGGTCAGTGAACTGCGCGAGGGTTACGAGTTTCTGCGTTACACCGAACATGCCATTCAAGCGATTGCCGACCGTCAGACGCAGATGCTGCCGGACAGCGCGCAGGATCAGGCGCGGATCGCCTTCATGCTGGGTTTCGCCGATTGGCCGGCGTTCCACCAACAGCTGATGTACTGGCGCGGGCGCGTAGCCTGGCATTTCGCCCAGGTGATCGCCGATCCCGACGAAGAAGAGGGCGGCGAAAGCGAAGTGGTGGTCGGTGGCGAATGGCTGCCGCTGTGGGAGGAAGAACAGGACGAAGAGGCCGCGTGCCGACAGTTGCAGGAGGGAGGTTTCGTCGATGCCGGCAAAGCCCTGAAAGCGCTGGCCGGTTTGCGTGGCAGTCCGCAATTGCGCGCGATGCAGCGGCTGGGGCGCGAGCGTCTCGATGCTTTTATTCCGCGACTGCTCGCGCAAGCGGTGGAGCATGAAAATCCCGATCTGGTACTCGAGCGCGTGCTGCCGCTGGTGGAGGCGGTGGCGCGGCGTTCGGCGTATCTGGTTTTGCTCACGGAAAACCCCGGCGCGCTGCGCCGCCTGCTGACTTTGTGTGCGGCGAGCCCGTGGATTGCCGAGCAGATCACGCGCTTCCCGCTGCTGCTCGACGAATTGCTTAACGAGGGCCGGCTGTTCAAGCCGCCGCTGGCGCCGGAACTGGCGGCCGAGTTGCGCGAACGCCTGACGCGAATTCCCGAAGACGACCTCGAGCAGCAAATGGAAGCCCTGCGCCATTTCAAACTGGCGCACCGCTTGCGCGTCGCCGCCTCGGAAATCGCCGGCAGTCTGCCGTTGATGAAAGTCAGCGATTACCTGACCTGGCTGGCCGAGGCGATTCTCGAACAAGTGCTGGCCCTGGCCTGGCGGCAGACCGTGGCCAAGTACGGCACGCCGCTGCGCACCGACGGCACGCTGTGCGATCCCGGCTTCATCATTGTCGGTTATGGCAAAGTCGGCGGTATCGAATTGGGGCATGGTTCCGATCTGGATCTGGTGTTCATCCATGACGGCGATCCGCAGGCGGAAACCGACGGGCCGAAATCCATCGACGGCGCGCAGTTCTTCACGCGCCTGGGGCAACGGATCATTCATCTGCTCACAGCGCAGACCAATTCCGGCCAGCTGTATGAAGTGGATATGCGCCTGCGGCCGTCCGGCGCTTCCGGGCTGTTGGTGAGCTCCCTCGGCGCATTCGCGCGCTATCAGGAAAACGAAGCCTGGACGTGGGAGCATCAGGCCTTGGTGCGCGCGCGCGTGCTGGTGGGCAGTCAGGATGTTGGCCAGGCTTTTGAAAAAGTCCGCGCGCAGGTGTTGGGCAAACCACGGGATCTGGCCAAACTGCAACAGGAAGTCAGCGAGATGCGCGCCAAGATGCGCGATAACCTCGGCACCCGCAGCACCGCAGCCGGCACGGCGGCGAATGCGTTCGACGCGGGCGTGCCGTTCGACCTCAAGCAGGACGCCGGAGGTATCGTCGATATTGAATTTATGGTGCAATACGCGGCCCTGGCGTGGTCGCACAGCCATCCGCCGCTGCTGCGCTGGACCGATAACATCCGCATTCTGGAAGAGCTGGAACACGAAGGGCTGATGCCCGCAGAAGATGCCAGTCTGTTGCGCGAGGCCTACAAAGCCTATCGCTCCGCCGCCCACCGGCAGGCCTTGCAGAAGGACGCCGGGGTGATACCGGGCGACCAGTTTGCCGACGAACGCCGGCAGGTTTTGCGGATCTGGAAAGAGATGGGGCTAAGCTGAAAAAGCGCCAATGAAGACAATGAGATTCAAAAGGTGGGAGCGAGCCTGCTCGCGAACGCGGAGTGTCAGTCAACAGCAATGTTGAACGTGCCGGCCCCTTCGCGAGCAGGCTCGCTCCCACAGTGATCTGCGCTGAGCGCAGTAATGTGAACAGATGCAAAACAATGTAGGAGTGAGCCTGCTCGCGATAGTGGAGTGACAGTCGACAGTCATGTTGAAGGAAATGACCCATCGCCAGCAGCGCCGCTTCCACAATGATTATCGAGGCGGGGAGGCGTAAATGCCTCCCCGGTTCGTTTTTGGAAACCACATGAATATTCTGATCGTTGGGCCCAGTTGGGTCGGTGACATGGTGATGGCGCAGACACTGTTTCAGTGTCTCAAGCAGCGCCACCCGCAATGCGCAATCGACGTGCTGGCGCCCGAATGGAGCCGGCCGATCCTTGAGCGCATGCCCGAAGTGCGCAAGGCCTTGAGCTTCCCGCTCGGCCACGGCGCGCTGGAACTGGCGACACGCCGACGCATCGGCAAGTCCCTGCGCGGTCAGTACGATCAGGCGATCCTGCTGCCCAACTCGCTGAAGTCGGCGCTGGTGCCGTTTTTCGCCGGCATCCCGAAACGCACCGGTTGGCGCGGTGAATTCCGCTATGGCCTGCTCAACGACGTGCGTACCCTCGACAAAGAACGCTACCCGCTGATGATCGAGCGCTTCATGGCCTTGGCCTATGAAGCGAACGCCGAACTGCCGAAGCCGTACCCGCGCCCGAGTCTGCAAATCGACCCGGTGACCCGCGAGGCGGCACTGGCCAAGTTCGGCCTGAGCCTCGATCGCCCGGTCCTGGCCCTGTGCCCCGGCGCCGAGTTCGGCGAATCCAAGCGCTGGCCGTCCGAGCATTACGCCAAGGTCGCCGAAGCGCGCATCCGCGAAGGCTGGCAGGTGTGGCTGTTCGGCTCGAAAAACGATCACGCGGTCGGTGAAGATATCCGCGCACGTTTGATCCCGGGCCTGCGCGAAGAATCGGTCAACCTCAGCGGCGGCACCTCGCTGGCCGAGGCCATTGACCTGCTGTCCTGCGCCGATTCCGTTGTGTCCAATGACTCCGGCCTGATGCACGTAGCTGCGGCATTGAATCGTCCGCTGGTCGCGGTATACGGCTCGACCTCGCCGGGCTTCACCCCGCCGCTGGCTGAGCAGGTCGAGATCGTGCGCCTGGGCATCGAATGCAGCCCGTGCTTCGATCGCACTTGCCGGTTCGGCCATTACAACTGCCTGCGTCAGTTGATGCCGGAAGCGGTCAACGATGCCTTGCAGAAGTTGCAGGGCTCCGTGGTCGAGGTTCATTAACTTGCGGGTATTGTTGATCAAGACCTCATCGCTGGGCGACGTGATTCACGCGTTGCCGGCGCTGACCGATGCTGCACGCGCGATCCCGGGGATCAAGTTCGACTGGGTGGTGGAAGAGGGCTTCGCCGAGATTCCGAGCTGGCACCCGGCGGTCGATAAAGTGATTCCGGTGGCGATCCGCCGCTGGCGCAAGAATCTTTGGAAAACCATCACCAGCGGCGAGTGGAAACGCTTCAAGCAAAGCGTGCGCGCCAATAAATACGATCTGGTGATCGATGCCCAAGGCCTGCTGAAAAGTGCCTGGCTGACCCGCTACGTCAAAGCCCCGGTGGCCGGCCTCGATAAAACCTCGGCCCGCGAGCCGATGGCTGCGCGCTTCTACGATCGCAAGCTCGCCGTCGCCCGTGGTCAGCACGCCGTCGAACGCGTGCGCCAGTTGTTCGCCATTGCCTTGGGTTACGACCTGCCCAAAGGCCTCGGCGATTACGGCCTCAACGTTGAACGACTGGTCGAGTTGCCGCGCAAGAACGCCTACGTGGTGTTCCTCCACGGCACCACTTGGGACACCAAGCACTGGCCGGAAATCTACTGGCGCGAGCTGACCGAGCGGGTCGGCTACCTCGGCGTTGGCGTCAGGCTGCCATGGGGCAACCCTCAGGAAAAGGCCCGCGCCGAACGCATCGCTGCCGGCTTCAAGCACGCTGAGGTGCTGCCGAAACTCAATCTGGCTGGCGTTGGCAAAGTGCTCGCCGGCGCGCAGGCTTGCGTGGCGGTGGACACCGGGCTCGGCCATCTGGCCGCTGCGCTGGATGTGCCGACCATCTCGTTGTTCGGCCCGACCAACCCGGGCCTGACCGGCGCTTACGGCAAGCTGCAGATTCATCTGGCCAGCGACTTCCCGTGCGCGCCCTGCATGCAGAAAAAATGTACCTATCAACCGACCGCGCAGGATGCCCGTCAGTTTGACCTGAAACGCGAGCAGCCTTTGTGCTTCACGCGTGTGAACCCCGAGCGTGTCGCCAGCCGACTGAGCACGTTGTTAATGGCTGAGGAGCTGCGCTGATGCAATTGGCATTTGTCCTGTACAAATATTTCCCGTTCGGTGGCTTGCAGCGCGACTTCATGCGCATCGCTCTCGAATGCCAGAAGCGCGGCCATCAGATTCGCGTCTACACGCTGATCTGGGAAGGCGACGTGCCGCCGGGTTTCGAAGTGCTGGTGGCGCCGGTCAAGGCCTTCTTCAACCACCGTCGCAACGAAAAGCTCAGCGCGTGGATGGCAGCGGATCTGGCCAAGCGTCCGGTCGATCGCTTGATCGGCTTCAACAAGATGCCGGGCCTGGACGTCTACTACGCCGCCGACGGCTGCTTCGAAGACAAGGCGCAAAATCTGCGCAACTCGCTTTATCGCCGCTGGGGTCGCTATCGCCACTTCGCCGAGTACGAGCGCGCGGTGTTCGCCAAAGACGCGAAGACCGAAGTGCTGATGATTTCCGAAGTGCAGCAGCCGCTGTTCATCAAGTATTACGACACGCCGCTCGAGCGCTTCCACCTGCTGCCGCCGGGCATTGCCCAGGATCGTCGGCGGCCGGCGGATGCCGATGAGATTCGCGCCGGTTTCCGCGCTGAATTCAATCTCAAGGACGACGAGTTGCTGCTGGTGCAGATCGGCTCCGGCTTCAAGACCAAGGGTGTTGATCGCAGCCTCAAGGCGCTGGCCGCGCTGCCGGCCGAGTTGAGAAAACGCACCCGGCTGTTTGTAATCGGCCAGGATGACCCCAAATTGTTCCAGATGCAGAGTGCGACGCTGGGCCTGGGCGACAATGTGACCTTCCTCAAAGGGCGCAGCGATATCCCGCGTTTCCTGCTCGGTGCCGACCTGTTGATCCACCCGGCCTACAACGAAAACACCGGCACCGTGCTGCTTGAAGCACTGGTGGCCGGTTTGCCGGTGCTGGTCAGTGCGGTCTGCGGTTACGCCCATTACATCGCCGAAGCCGATGCCGGGCGAGTGCTGGACGAGCCATTCGAGCAGGCGCAGCTGACCCGATACCTGACCGAGATGTTGAGCGACGACGCTGCACGGGCGGCCTGGAGCCGCAACGGTCTGGCCTTCGCCGAGACGGCCGACCTCTACAGCATGCCGCAGCACGCGGCGGATGTGATTCTGGCGGAGCACGCTTAATGAAGTTGATGCTGGCTGAACCGTTCAAAAGCCTTTGGGCCGGACGCGACCCGTTCGCCGAAGTCGAAGGCTTGCAGGGCGAGGTGTACCGCGAGCTGGAAGCGCGCCGGACATTGCGCACGGAAGTCGACGGCAACGGGTTTTTTGTGAAAATCCACCGTGGCATCGGCTGGGGCGAGATCTTCAAGAACCTGCTGACCGCCAAGCTGCCGGTGCTCGGCGCGGGTCAGGAGTGGAAAGCCATTCAGCGTCTGCAGGAAGCCGGCGTGCCGACCATGACTGCCGTCGCCTACGGCGAGAAAGGCAGCAACCCGGCGGATCAGCATTCGTTCATCGTCACCGAAGAACTCGCGCCGACCATCAGCCTCGAAGACTTCAGCATTGACTGGGTCAAGCAGCCGCCGGAGCCAACACTCAAGCGCGCGCTGATTGCCGAAGTCGCGCGGATGACCGGGATGATGCACCGCGCCGGGGTCAATCACCGTGACTGCTACATTTGCCATTTTCTGCTGCACACCGACAAACCGGTCACACCGCAGGATTTCAAACTCTCGGTGATTGACCTGCATCGAGCCCAGACCCGCGCAAAGATCACTCAGCGCTGGCGCAACAAGGATCTGGCGGCGCTGTACTTCTCGGCGCTGGACATCGGCCTGACCCGCCGCGACAAACTGCGTTTCCTCAAAGGCTATTTCCAGCAACCGCTGCGGCAGATTCTGGCAGAAGAAGCGCCTTTGCTGAGCTGGCTGCAAGGCAAGGCCGACAAGCTCTACGAGCGTAAACAGCGTTACGGGGATGCGCTCTGATGGCGGGCTGGACACTTGAGCCGCAGTACGGCGAACTCGCCGAAGATTTCGGCAGCCTCGAAGCCGTATTTGCCTTGCAGGGCGAACGCCTGACCCGCGATCCGCTGTCGGAGGTGGTTCGGGTGCAGCGCGACGGCGTCAATTATTACGTCAAACGCTACGTCGGCGCCGGTAAGGGCCTGCGCCGTTACCTCGGCAAGCCGCGCGTAAAAATGGAATGGCAGAACCTCAAGCGCTTCGCCAAGTGGGGTATCCCCACGGCCGAGGTGGTGGCCTGGGGGCTGGAGCGGCGGGGCGCGGCCTATGATCGGGGTGCGATGATCACCCGTGAGCTGCCCAATACCGAAGACCTTTCGGCACTGGCCGAGCGCAAGGATCCCAGGCTCAAGGATCGCGCCTGGGTCGACGGTGTCAGCCAGCAATTGGCCGGTTACACCCGGACCATGCACGACCATCGGTTTACGCATAACGATTTGAAATGGCGCAATCTGCTGATCGACGATCAGGCGCGCATCTTCCTCATCGACTGCCCCAACGGC
The DNA here is from genome assembly GCF_001425545.1 of Pseudomonas sp. Leaf434. Lineage (NCBI taxonomy): Bacteria > Pseudomonadati > Pseudomonadota > Gammaproteobacteria > Pseudomonadales > Pseudomonadaceae > Pseudomonas > Pseudomonas sp. Leaf434. The sequence goes on from NZ_LMQZ01000007.1 coordinate 371,733, forward strand.
GAATTCTGGCGCGGCTTCTGGCTCAAGTACCGGATCACCAAGGACCTCGCCTGTCTCGACAAACTGGCCAAATATCACCTGTCCAACACCCAGCGCCTGCGCTTCTACAAGCAGTATCGCCAGTGTGATCGGCTCGATGTCGCCGACAAGAAGCGGATTCGCCACGTGGTGAGATTTTTTGAGGGGCGCGAATGACTGATTTTCTTGCCGAACAGGACCGCGCACTGCTGGAGCGCCACGGTCTCGGCAATTTCGATGCACTGTGGGCCAAACAGCTTGAAGCTGTGGATGAGCCCAACACTGCCGGTGGCGGCTGGAGCAGCGTGTTCCGTCTCGATCTTGAGGGCCAGGGCTATTACCTCAAGCGCCAGAGCAATTATCTGACCCGCACCTTGCAGGCGCCGTTTGGCGAGCCAAGCTTTGCCCGCGAATTTCGCAACATCAGCCGTTACCGCAAGTTGGGCATTCCGGCGTTGCAGGCGGCGTTTTTCGGTGAGCGCAAGGTCGCCGGGGAAGTGCGCGCCATTCTGCTCACCCGTGCACTGGATGGCTGGAGCGACCTGGATTCGTTGCTGGCGTGCTGGGCGCAGCTCAGTGCCGCTCAGCATTCGGCGATTCTCAAGGCTTGCGGGCTGCTGGCGCGGCGGCTGCACGGCGCGCGTCAGGTGCATGGCTGTTTCTATCCCAAACATATTTTCCTGCGCGCCACCGGCGACGGCTATGAGGCGCAGCTGATCGATCTGGAGAAAACCCGGCCGTTGCTGTTCGGCATGCGTGATCGGGTCAAGGATCTGGAACCGTTGCAACGGCGAGCGCCGCAATGGAGCGAGGCAGACTTGCGCCAGTTGCTCGCGGCTTATCTCGATCAGCCGACTGACAGCTCGCTGCTCGACAGCTGGCTGAGCCGACTGACAGCGCGGCGCAGCCACAAGGAGACCCGCTGATGCAATTGTCCGAGCTGGCCCGCTCCGGGCGCGCACCTTCACTGCCGCTTACCGTGACCCTGGCGGACGCCGCCGGTGCTGCGGATTTACAGTTGCTGAGCCTGCTGCGGGTGTTGCCCGGGCAGCGCTATGTTGGCGCCGGCGTCTGGCGCGGTCGGCCGGTATTGGCCAAATTGCTGGTAGGCAGCAAGGCCGCCCGGCATTTTCAGCGTGAGCTGGACGGTGTGCGCCTTCTCGCGGCGCAAGGCCTGACCACGCCGCTGCTGTTGGCCGATGGACTGAAAGACGGTGAGGGTGGCTGGCTGCTGTTCGAATTCCTCGAGGGTGCCGAGAGCCTCGGTGATGCCTGGGCCGAGGTCGAGTCTCTGCCGGCACTGGCCGATGAGCAGACCGCCGTTCTGGCCGAAGCGCTTGACGCTATCGGTCGGATGCATGGCAAAGGACTCTGGCAGGAGGATCTGCACCTGGACAATCTGCTGCGTCACGGCGGTCAGTTGTACCTGATCGATGGCGCCGGAGTTCGTGCGGAAGCGGCGGGCCAGCCACTGTCCCGACAAAAAGTGCTGGAAAACCTCGGGGTGTTTTTCGCTCAGCTTCCGAAGTCACTTGAGCCGTTCACCGAAGAGTTGCTGGTCTATTATCTGTTGAGCAACAGCGAACATGCTTTGCCGCTGGAGGCTCTGCAGAAACAGATCGACAAGGTGCGCAGTTGGCGGCTCAGGGACTACCTGAACAAGGTCGGCCGTGAATGCACGCTGTTTGCCGTACAGCGCGGTGCATTTGCCCTGCGCGCCGTTCGCCGTGAAGAAGCAGCGGCCATGCTGCCGGTGCTTGATCAGGCCGACGCCTTGCTTGATCAGGGGCATCTGTACAAGACCGGCGGCGCGGCCAGCGTCGGCAGAGTCGAGGTGGCCGGGCGAGCTCTGGTTATCAAGCGCTACAACATCAAGAATTTCGCCCATTGGCTCAAGCGCTTCTGGCGCCCGAGCCGGGCCTGGCATTCGTGGCGTGAAGGCAATCGCCTGGCGTTCCTGGGCATCGCCACGCCGAAACCGCTGGCGGTACTGGAAAAGCGTTTTTTGTGGCTGCGCCGCAGTGCCTATCTGGTCACCGAATACCTGCCCGGGCCGGACATCATCGAGCGCTTTGCGCCGTACGTGGAAAATGGCCAGGCACCGGAAGCCGAGTTGCTGGCGCTTGATCAATTGTTTGCCCGATTGATCGCCGAGCGCATCAGTCATGGCGACTTCAAAGGCCACAACCTATTCTGGCAGACTGATCGCTGGGCGCTGATCGACCTCGACTCCATGTGTCAGCACTCATCGGTCGGCAGTTTTGCCCCAGCTTACGCCCGCGATCGCGCGCGGTTCATGCGCAACTGGCCTGAAAGCAGCGCGTTGTACCAGGTCATTGATCAGCGGTTGCCGAAAGAAGTCTCCAGCGCAGGGTGATTCCTTCTCACGAGCAGACTCGTTCTTGCAAAGGACCTGGTCCACTGCGAAACGGAGTCTGTGGGCAGTAGCGGACAAAATACAGCGATCTGTCCTACAACTTCTCCAGAAGCCATGAACTGTGCCCTGCTCGGGCTCGATGCTAATTTGCCTGACGATCTCGGAGGGCGAATCTTGAGCATGAAAAAAATTCTGATGCTGGGCGTAATTTCTGTGGTGCTCTCAGGCTGTGGCAGTGTCTCGACCGTTTTACAGGGCGACGCCGATGCTGCCCGTGACCTGCGCAAAAAGAAGACCTACTGCCAATCGATTCCGCGCATCTACAGTGGTCTGGCCTTCGATTTTTGCACTCTGAATGCGCCGCCTGATCCTACGGGCATGCTGGCGCCCTTTGTGTTGCTTGATCTTCCGCTGTCCGCCGTGTTCGATACCGTTTCCTTGCCCTATACGATTTACCGGCAAATCGAGGATGGCAATCTCAGTATCTATTGGCGTCCCAATCGCGGGTGACGTTGTGCAGTTTTCTCGTTTTGAAAATCGGGGCGAGGTGCGCGAGGTTCTTGAAGGCGTAGAGCCTCAGCTCTGGCGCTCGGCTTCTGTCTTGAAACTTTGTACGATTTTTTATCTGAGAAGGGTCAGCACCGCGCATCAACACATGTGATTTTTGAACGCCGAGGAAAGCGGGAAGATAACGAGTTGGAGCTAGAGTTTCGCAGAATGTGCGGTGGTGCCAATCGAATGGGCGTGCAACTGCCGTTCGAAATAGTCTTCGCCACAAAGCAGGTCAATTCCACCGGCTTACAGCTGGCTGATCTTGTTGCGAGACCCATTGGTATGAGTGTTTTGAGAGCGGGTCAGGAAAATCGCGCTTTCGAGGTGCTCAAACGCAAGTTTTATTGCAGCGGTGGGCGCATAAACGCTGGAGAAGGTTTCGAAAATTGGGGCTTGAAGATTTTCCCGCCTCCAAAAAGCGAAAAGCCCCGGTGATCTCACCGAGGCGTTAGCGCCGACCGGGATCCCCCAGTCCATTTGAGTTGGAGTCTATTGCGACGTCCAAAGCCTGTCAACGTGGCGACTGCCTGTTCCTGCTAGAGGCTTGCGGGCGCTTTTACGCTATAATCCCGCCCTTTAGCTGCCGCTCGCCCTGTGCGAGGGCACATCAATTTTCAAGGCGCATCGCGCCTGCATGCAGACTAAAGAGGCTAGACCCCTGTGGCATTGACGATTCTTGGCCTGTCCGGCGCCCTTAGCCATGATCCTTCCGCAGCCTTGTACATCGACGGCAAGCTGGTCGCGGCGGCTGAGGAAGAGCGCTTCGTACGCGATAAACATGCAAAGAACCGCATGCCCTACGAATCGGCGAAATTCTGCCTCGAGCAAGCCGGCATCAAACCGTCCGACGTTGATGTGGTGGCGATTCCTTTCGCTCCGATCAGCCTGTTCGGCAAGGCCCGCTGGCACTACGCCAAGCGCTACTGGTATGCCCCTGATCGCGCACTCGATGCCATCCTGATGGGCAACCGTCGCTACAAGCGCTATCGCAACAAGATCGTCTGGTGCCTCGAGCAACTGGGCTTTGATCCGAAGAAAATCAAGATCGAGCCGGTCGAGCATCACCTCGCACACGCCTCCAGCGCCTATCACTGCTCGGGTTTCAAAGAGAAAACCGCGATCCTCGGCATCGACGGTAAAGGTGAATACGCCACGACCTTTTTCGGTTATGGCGAAAACGGCAAGATCCACAAGATCAAGGAATTCTTCGACCCGGATTCCCTCGGTGGTTTGTACGGTGCGATCACTGAATTCCTCGGTTTCGAGATGCTCGACGGCGAATTCAAGGTCATGGGCATGGCGCCATACGGCGATGCCAGCAAGTACGATTTCTCGCGTCTGGCCTCGTTCGAGAATGGCGAACTGGTGATCAACACCGACTACGCCAACGTGATCGGCCTGCGTCGCTATAAAGAGAAGGGCAAGGGTTTCTACTTCTCGCCGAAGCTGATCGAGTGGCTGGGTCCGAAGCGTGAAGGCGACATCGCCGATGAACCTTACATTCACTACGCCGCGAGCATGCAAGCGCTGTTCGAGAAGCTGGCGTTGCAGATGATCGACTACTACTTGGGCGACGTGCTCAAGGAAACCGGCAAACTGGCTTTCGCTGGTGGCTGTGCGTTGAACGTCAAGCTGAACCAGAAAATCATCGCTCGCGACGACATCAAAGAGCTGTTCGTACAACCGGCGTCCGGCGATGCCGGCACCGCAGTCGGCGCTGCTGCTTACGTGTCGCACGCCCGTGGCGTGCCGGTCGAGAAGATGGAACACGTCTACCTCGGCCCGTCTTATAGCAACGAAGACGTGATTGCTGCGTGTGCCCGCCACGAGAACAAGCCGACCTGGCGCAAGCTCGACAACATGCCGGAGCAGATCGCTCAGATCATGGTCGATGGCAATCCGGTCGCCTGGTTCCAGGGCCGTATGGAGTTCGGCCCGCGCGCGTTGGGTGGTCGTTCGATCATCGGTTGCCCGAGCGTGGCCGGTGTCGCCGACCGCATCAATCATCAGATCAAGTTCCGCGAGCGCTGGAGGCCTTTCTGCCCGTCGATGCTCGACACAGTCGCTCCACAGATGATCAAGATCGATCACCCGGCGCCGTTCATGACCTTCACCTTCGAAGTCGCCGAAGAATGGAAAACCCGCGTGCCGGAAGTCGTTCATGAGGACGGTACTTCCCGTGCCCAGGTGCTCAAGCGCGAATACAACCCGCGCTACTACGACATGATGAAGGCGCTGGAAAACCTCACCGGTAACGGCGTGTCGCTGAACACTTCGCTCAACCGTCGTGGCGAACCGATGATCTGCTCGCCGACCGACGCGCTGAACATGTTTTTCGGCTCGGACCTGCAGTACCTGATCATGGAAGACATTCTGGTGGTCAAAGAGGGCGCCAACGCTTATGACTCGCTCGGCTGAACGCCATGTGCTGCAGTTCTGTCACGGCTATGACGGGCCGTTCCTGGACTGCGCGCGGCAGTACGCCAGCCTGTTTGCCGGCACCGGCTATCGGGTGACCACGGTGTTTCTGACCGGGGCCGCCGATAGCGAGGTGGCCGCAGCGTGTGCTTCCGATGAAGTGTTGTTCATGGAGTACAGCTCCAAGGCCATTCGTGGCCTGAAACTGGGGGCTATCGGCGATCTGCGCAAGATCGTCGCCTCACGCAATTTCAGTCTTTGCATCGCCCATCGCTTCAAGCCGATCTATATCGCCTTGCTCGGCACATCGCTGCCGGTCATTGGTGTGCACCACGCGTTCGGCGATTACCAGCGTGGGACGCGCAAGTTGTTCGCGCATATTTTCCGCCAGCGCCTGAGCCTTCTCGGCGTGTCGGATGCAGTGCGTGACGACATGCGGCGCTGCCTGCCGAAATGGCCGGCAAGCCGAATCCAGACGTTGTACAACCGCATCGATGTGCCTGCACTGCAAGCCCGTCAGGTACCTTCCGAAGAAGCGCGGCAGATCCTCGGGCTGTCGCCGGATGCCTGGATTGTCGGTAACGTCGGCCGCCTGCACCCGGACAAGGATCAGGCCACGTTGCTGCGCGGGTTTGCCCAGGCGCTGCCAGGCCTGCCGGACCACAGTCAGTTGGTCATTCTCGGCAGTGGTCGCCTGGAGCAGGATCTCAAGGGGCTGGCCCGTGAGCTGGGCATTGCCGACCGAGTGCTGTTTCTCGGTCAGGTGCCTGATGCGCGCAATTATTTCCGCGCCTTCGATGTGTTCGCCTTGAGCTCCGATCATGAACCGTTCGGCATGGTCTTGCTGGAGGCCATGGCCGCCGGCTTACCGTTGCTGGCCACCGCGTGCGGCGGGGCGAAGGAAGTGGTGGAGGGTGTGGGCATCCTGTTTCCATTGGGCGATGCCGAACATCTGGCTCAGGGGCTGCAACATCTGGCCGCGATGGATGAGCCGCAGCGTCGTCAATGTGCGCAGATGATGCTCGAGCGACTGCATGAGCGTTTCTCCGACCGTGCGGTGCGCGAGACCTTCTGGCGCCTGCCGCCAGTTACCGATCTGGCAACGAGGGGCTGATGCTCAACCGATTTCAAGGCTGGCGCGAACGTGGCTGGTCGCCCGTTGACGCCTCGACCTACGCCACTGCCTGGCAACGTTATGGCGGCAGTGTCGCGACACATCCGCTGGTCATCGAGCGCCTGGCCGACTTGGCCGGGATCCCGGTGCGTTATCTGGCCTGGCAGCAGCAGGGCGAGGTTGAAGCCGCCATCGCTACCTGGGGACGCGACCTGGCGTTGTCCAAGGACGTGCTCAAACGCAACGGCAAGAAAGGCCTGTTCGACCTCGGCAATGCCGAGCTGATTCTGCCGGCCGCCGTCGATGCTCAGGCACCGCTGCGGCATCGGGCGCGCTATCTGTCGGCACTCAACGAAGGCCGTTTCAGTGGCCTGAAGTTGCAGGCTGAACAACTGGCCATGGCCCGCACGCCGGAAGAATTGTCGAAAAAGTTCCGCTACAACCAGCGTCGCGAATTGCGTCTGCTGGAAGAAGCGGGCGGTGTGGTGCGAGCGGTCAGCGAGTTTTCCAGCGTTGAGCTGGCCGCGATGTACTGCGATCTGTTTCAGCGCCGCTGGGGCTTTCCGGCGACCGGCGCGGCGCGCATGGCCGAGGTCATCGAGTTGCTGCGCGAGCTGTTGATCGGCTCGGTCATTTTCCTCAACGATGCGCCGATTGCGATTCAATTGGTCTACCGCGTTGAGGCGGCAGAATGGATCAGTGTCGAATACGTGAATGGCGGCGTGGATCCCGAAACCCGCGAGTTCAGCCCCGGCAGCGTGCTGAGCTTTCTCAATACGCAAAGCGCCTGGGAACACGCACGGGCACTCGGCAAGCCGTTGCGTTTTTCGTTCGGTCGCGCTGACCGTGAATACAAGGACCGCTGGTGCAACCCTGTGCCGGTGTTCACCGTATGAGTCAGACCATGAGCCGCAAACAGCAATTGCTCAGACGCCATCGACGCAACAAGCGCGTGGCCATGTTGGTCGCGCTGGCCGCCATCATCGCGCTGAGCGTGCTGGTCGCCTGGTGGCTGGCGCCGGTGTTGCTGATTGGCGGCTGGATCGCCCATGAGGCGTGGTTTGCCGATCATCTTTTCTACGCGCCCGGCGACGATTACCAATACAGCTTCCCGGCGTATACGCCGCAGCCTAAGGTGCATCTGAACGGCGAGCAGTTGCGTCTGGATGAAGGGGTGATGCTGGCTGACGAAGCCGTGCTGATTCTGGCTGTAAAGGTCAAAAGCACTTGGCTGGGACGTTTTCTTGACCCTTTCATCGAGTTGTCGGGTGGCGCCAATCCTGACGTGCAGACCTTTGAACGCGGTGTCGGCGGCCTGCGCTATCTGAACCTGAGCGGTCAGGCGCAAGCGTTGTCCGAAGGCGTGTTGCGCCTGCGTGGACGCTTCTGTCGTATATCGGGAGAACCGGTACTGTGGGCGCTGGAACACGCTGATTATCGTCGCCAGCGGGTCATGGTCATTGCCCCTCACGCCGACGATGCGGAGCTGGCGGCGTTCGGGTTGTACTGTCAGGCCGATGAAGCCTGGATCGTCACCCTGACCGCTGGCGAAATCGAGGCCGAACATTATCAGCAGATGTGCATGAGCAAGGTCGACGCCGCGCGGCTGAAGGGACGTTTGCGCGCTTGGGACAGCCTGACCGTGCCGCAATGGGCCGGTGTCCCCCAGGAACGCTGCGTGCAGTTGGGGTATTTCTGTCTGCAACTGGCAGCGATGCGCGACCACCCGGAGCAACCGGTGGGCTCGCGCGAGGCGGATTTGAGCGATACCCGTCTGTTCCGTCAATTCAACCGGTTTGTTCTGCCAAGTGACGCCGATGGCGCGCCGACCTGGAACAATCTGCTGGCTGATCTGCGCGAAACAATGCTGCGCGCGCGTCCGGACGTTATCGTGCTGCCGCATCCGACGCTGGACCCGCACCCCGACCACATCTGTGCGCAGCAGGCTGTACTTGAAGTGTTGGGGGGGCTGGACTGGCAGCCGACGCTGCTCGGTTATGCCAACCATCTGCACGATAACGACCGGTGGCCGATGGGCAATAGTGGCGATGGCGTGGCGCTGCCGCCAGCCTTTGATGCTGGCGTGCCGGTGCAGCCTGTATGCCTGACGTTGTCCGTGGATCAGCAGCGTGACAAGGCAATGGCCCTGGGCATGATGCATGACCTGCAGCCGCCCGCGCCGTTCAAGCGTCGCTTGCGTCGAAGCCTGCAGCGATTGCTGGCTGGGCGCGCCGGTTCGCCTTATGGCGAAAACGAATTTTTCCGCAAGGCGGTTCGGCGACACGAACTGTTCTGGCGTTTGTAGCGACACAGGCGCCCGCGCAAGACTGTCTTGCAGGCGGGCATGTTCAGGTTTGCTCGGGTTGCTGTTGCGGCAAGGAAGACAATGAAAGTTCTATTTCTGGTGCAGAAAGATCAGCGGGCCATCCTCGATCACTTGTATGAGGGTGTCGCCGCCCATTGTGATTGCGACCTGCGCTGGTTGAGCGGCGAGGAGCAGCGCAATCTGCGGCGATATTTCCGCCGCGAAGTCGACGTTTCCCGCTATGACCGCATCGTATTTTTCCTGCGCTTCAAGCAGGAGATCCGGCAGGTCGGGTTTATCCGCACCATCCCCAATCTGGTGATTCTGGAGCACGATGCCTATCAGAATTACATCCCCTGCAAGTACACCGGCAAGTTCAGTGCGCACTATCGGCGTTTGCCGTGGGCACGGGTGATCAGTTCCGGTTTCGTGGTGGCCGAGCGCCTGCGCTCGGAGGGCTTCGACGCCGTGTTCGTGCCCAAGGGCTACGATCAGACGCAATTGCAGGACCAGGGGCGCGAGCGGGATATCGAACTCGCCTTCGTCGGCAGCACCAACAGTGTGGCCTACAGTGGCCGCAAGGCGCTGCTGGATGAACTGGGCCAGGTCGAGCCGCTGCTGGTGACGCGGACCAAGTCCGGGGCTGAATACCTGGAAACGCTCAACCGTATCCGTTTTTTTGTCAGCGCGGACGTGGGCATGGGCGAGTTCATGATCAAGAACTTCGAAGCCATGGCTTGCGGCTGCGTCCTGCTGGCCTATGATCAAGGCGCCGCCGAAGCTGCGGCGCTGGGTTTGCAGGACATGCACAACGTGGTGTTCTATCAGACGATCGCGCAGTTGCAGGAAAAGCTGGCCACGCTGCGCGAGGATCCGCAACTGGCGCAACGCATCGCTGACAACGGTCGCGAACTGGCGGTGGAGCAGTTCAGCTTCGCGCGGATCGGTCAGCGCATCGTTGAAGAACTTGAGCCGCCGTTGCGTGATCGGGCGCCGCTGAGCCTGCTGGAAAAAATCCGCCTGAAAGCGGGCATTTGACAAGTGTCATATAGCCAGTGATATTGCTGGCGACTTCTGATTAACGAGATATCGGTGCAATTTTCCAAAGAAAGCCAGATTACATTGGTGGTTACCAGCTGCGGTCGACTCGATCTGCTCAAGGCCACTCTCGATAGCTTCGACCGGTACAACACGGCACCCATTCGTGAAGTGTTCATCACCGAAGATGCCGGCGACGAAGGCGTTGCCGGGATTCTGCCCGCCCACTGGAAAGAGCATTGCACGGTTTTCGTCAATCGTCCGAAGCTGGGCCAGTTGGCTTCGATCGACCTGGCCTACGGACACGTCAGCACCCCCTACATTTTTCATTGCGAAGATGATTGGGAGTTCTATCGTCCGGGGTTCGTCGAAGACTCGATGACCATTCTGCAAGCGCGGCCGGAAATTCTGCAGATCTGGTTGCGCAGCTATAATCACGATCTGCGGGTTCACAGCCCATACATCCACTTGGGCGCGCGCGAGATTGTCGATGGCGTCGCCTGTTATCCGCTGATTTCCGACAAGCCGGAGTGGCAAGGGTTCTCGCTGAACCCGGGGTTGCGCCGGCTCGAGGATTATCGGTTGTGTGCGCCTTTCGCCGGACACGGTGGCGAGAAGGCCTTGTCACAGCGCTACTCGCAACTGAACAGGGAGGCCTTGATACTCGAGGCAGACGCGGTCATGCACACCGGTTTTGGTCTGCATGTGCAAACGGATGTCGAGCGTGAACGCAAAGCGCGCCGCAATCGCCGCGAGCAGATTAAATTTGCCTTGTTTCTGTTGCTGGGAGTCTGCATTGGCTGGTTCATCAACTGAGTTCGAGTACGCCGCAGCTTGTCCCCGCAAATCCGTGCAACGGCTTTCTGCCCGATGAATATTCTCAATATCATGTGGGCCGGTGGCGCTCCGTTCGCATCAATTCACAAAGTGCACCAGCAAATACTCTCTCAGGCTGCGCCGTCGGCGGTGGTCAAGACCTGGCTGCTCCAGGGGCAGGGAGCCGAGTGCGGCGTGGATGTCGGTGAGGTGCGTGAGTGGCAGTTATCGTCAGCGCGCCTGAAGGGCCGGCATTTCTGGCGTTTGGCCAAACCCGTGATGCGGGCGAGGTTTCGCCAGGCGCTCGTGGACAGTGACGCTCGATTGCTGCTGCTGGACGGCATGGGCGTTGCCCGCACGTTATTGCCGGTCCTCAAGAAGCTGCCGCATATCCGCGCGGTAGTGATTTTCCACGGTTCGGCGCGATTGAATGCCGGCGACCAGGCTCTATTCCAGGCAATCCCTGCGTCCCAGCTGAAACTGGTTGCCGTTTCCAGCACTCTCGCCGATTCACTGGCCCGCGATCTGCAAATGCCTGTCACCCCGTTGCGAAGTGCGTTCGATCCGGAAGCGTTTCGTGCTGACCTGTTCACCCGCGAGCAAGCCCGGACACGGTTGGGGTTGCCGCAAGGCGATACGCCGGTATTGGGCGCGGTAGGGCGGCTGGTCTCCGAGAAGGGGTTCGGTTATTTGCTGGATGCCTTTGCCGCAGCACTCGACAGCCGCCCGGACTTGCGCCTGGTCATTATCGGCGAAGGCTCCAAACGCGCGGCGCTGGAGCAGCGCATCGACGCGCTTGGCTTGCACGACAAGGTCTTGCTGACCGGGCATCTGAACGAAGCAGCGCAGCTTTATCGTGCGTTCGACTGGGTTGCGATCCCTTCGCTGGAAGAGGGCCTCGGTCTGGTCATGCAGGAAGCGGTGATGGCCGGCGTACCGGTGTTGTGCAGCGATCTGGAGGTGTTCAGCGAACAACTGGGCAGCGCTGGCTGGTATGCCCCGGTCAATGACACAAAGGCCTGGTCCGAGACCATCGACCGCGCCTTCGGTGCCTCATCTCAAGCGATCAATGCCGAGCAGTACCGGATGCTTTCACCGGACGAGGCCTGGGCGAACTTCAGCCAGGCTGCCCGCGCATTGTTTTCATGACGACAAGACCGCGCGCTCAAGTGCCTGCATCGGAAAGCTGTCGTTCAGCTTTTCGCGCGCAATATAGCGTGCGAAGTGTTGCAGGTTGCGTTTGATCAAGCGCTTTGGCAACGGTCCGCGGGTGAAGCGCATGTCGGCGACATCGATCAGGCCCATGCGGTTGTCTGGTGTGACCACGATGTTGCCAAGATGCAGGGAGCGGAAATAGATGCCCGAGCGGTGCAGGCTGCGTATCAGTTCGGCCAGATCCGGCAATGCCTGAGTCCAGTTGAAACCTTGTTTTGCGGCGATCTGGCGCAGCGTTTGCCCGGGCAGAGGCTCATACAGCACGGCGGTCATGCCTGGTTTCTCAAGGCGAAAGAACTGGAGGATCTGCAGCGTCGGTACGCCGAGTTTGTGCAGCTCGACGGCGTTGTCGATGAATCGCTTCGAGTAGGGGCGAAACAAGGCGGATGAAAAAAACCTTTTGCGACGAAACAGTTTGAGAATTTTCCCATCCTGCAGCAGGTAGACTTTCGGGCCATAGCTGTCCGCTTCCAGAACTTTGGCGGCGTCGATCATTTGGTCTAGAGCGGCTTGTGAGAGCCGGGAGCATCGCATCGTAGGAAGCCTTGTCGAAAGTGCGGGGTGTAGTAGCGGGCAATGATGCCGAAAAGTTTCGATTTTAACCATGCCGCGTCGCATGGGCGAACCCTTGTCAGGAGCAGATTGATGCAGGAAACACGCTGGGCGCAACTATGGATGGCGATGGGGCTCTTGTGGTTTTTACTGGCTATTGCCGTAGCGCCCACCAACAAGGTCTACCAGCAGGGGCTGGTGGCTCTCGTCTGGTTGCCGGCGCTAGTGCTGGGCTGGGCTGCGCGGCACCGCGTCAGAGAAGTGCTCCATGAACAACGCTGGATCTACCTGCCATTGCTCGGATTGCTGGTCTGGTCGCTGATCAGTCTGGCATGGACAAACGCACCGGAAACGGGGCGCGAGGCCAAGCGTCTGTTGTATATCGTGGTGTTCCTGCTGTTTTTTCCGGTGTTCGCCAGCGGACGCCCCGAGCGATTGATTCGTCTCATGCAGTGGGGCGGGCTGGGATTGGCAGTAACTGCGCTGGTGGCCATCGTCAGGTTTTACGTCATCGAAGGTAACGCCTGGTCTGCCCGGGTGGAAGGGCTGGGTGAGCTGGCGCATCCGATCCTCGGCGGCTATGTCATCGGCCTGGCGGCGGTGTGGCTGGCCCTGTGGGCGCCGCGTGGCGTGATGTGGCAAGGGGTCTGGACACTGGCGTTGGCGGTGCTGGGTATCTTTGTACTGATGAGTCAGAGTCGAGGCGCGGCGCTGGCGTTGTTTCTGACCATCCTGGCCATGCCGATCTGGTGTCGTGACCGCCACAGCCGAATCGTCGCAGCCGTGGCCCTGGTGGTGGCGATTGTGGCGCTGTGGCTGTTCGAACCGTTGGTGCTGGCGCGCGGAGTTTCCTTTCGTCCGCAGATTCTGATGGCCTCTCTGGATATGATTGCCCAACATCCCTGGGGTGGGTTGGGCCTGGGTGGGGACTACAGGGTTTTCTGGTCGGGCATGACCTTCGATCACGCCCACAATCTGTTCACCCACGTTGCGATCGTGCTGGGTCTGCCGGGACTGCTGTTGTGGTCTGCCGTCTGGTTCGCCGTTATTTTCCAGGCGTGGAAAGTTCGGGAAACGCTGTATGCCCGGGGGATCATCGGTATCTGGCTGTTCTCGACACTGGCGATGCAGTTCGACGCTGCCAGCCTCACCGGCACCCCGCGCGCCGAGTGGTTCATCAGCTGGCTGCCGTTGGGGCTTGCCAGCGTTTTGGTATGGGCGCGGGCCAATGGCGGCGCTTGTGATAAAATTTCGCGTTCTTCTTAACCAGTGAGCTCTACGATGACTGACGCACCGCCCAAAGCGGAACAGGAATCCAGCCTGAAAATCTACTTTCGGCTGTTGGGGTACGTAAAACCCTATATCGGTCTTTTCCTGCTGAGTATCGTGGGCTTCGTGATCTTTGCTTCCACGCAACCAATGCTGGCCGGGATTCTCAAGTATTTTGTCGATGGCCTGAGCAACCCGGAAGCGGTGCTCTTCCCCAACGTTCCCTATCTGCGAGACGTGCAATTGCTGATGGCTGTGCCGTTGCTGATCATCCTGATCGCAGCGTGGCAAGGCCTCGGCTCGTTTCTCGGCAACTATTACCTGGCGAGAGTTTCGTTGGGGCTGGTGCATGACCTGCGTATCGAACTGTTCAACAAGCTGTTGGTACTGCCCAATCGCTATTTCGATACCCATAACTCGGGTCATCTGATCTCGCGCATCACCTTCAACGTGACCATGGTCACCGGTGCCGCCACAGATGCCATCAAAGTGGTGATCCGCGAAGGCCTGACCGTGGTTTTCCTGTTCGCCTATCTGCTGTGGATGAACTGGAAACTGACTCTGGTGATGCTGGCCATTCTGCCGGTGATCGCGTTCATGGTCGGCAACACCAGCAAGAAATTCCGCAAGCAGAGCAAGAAGATTCAAGTGGCCATGGGCGACGTCACCCATGTGGCTTCCGAAACCATTCAAGGCTATCGCGTCGTGCGCAGTTTTGGTGGCGAAGCTTATGAGCAGCAGCGTTTTGCGGCGGCCAGCCAGAGCAACACCGACAAACAGTTGCGCATGACCAAGACCGGCGCGGTGTATACGCCGATGCTGCAGCTGGTGATCTACACCGCCATGGCCGTACTGATGTTCCTCGTACTGTTCCTGCGCGGTGATGCAACGGCCGGTGATCTGGTTGCCTACATCACGGCTGCCGGGTTGCTGCCCAAACCGATCCGGCAATTGTCTGAAGTCAGCTCGACCATCCAGAAAGGCGTGGCCGGCGCCGAAAGCATTTTCGAGCAACTCGATGTTGAACCGGAAATCGACACCGGTACGATCGAGCGTGATCGGGTCAGTGGCCATCTGGCGGTGAACAACCTCAGCTTCACTTACCCGGGCACTGAACGGGAAGTGCTGAAAAACATCAGCTTCACCGCTTCGCCAGGTCAGATGATCGCCTTGGTTGGGCGTTCCGGCAGCGGCAAATCGACGCTGGCCAGTCTCATTCCGCGCTTCTATCACCACGAGACCGGCGAAATCCTGCTCGATGATGTCGAAATCGAGGACTATCGTCTGCGCAATCTGCGTCGCCATGTAGCGCAAGTGACCCAGCACGTGACGCTGTTCAACGACACCATCGCCAACAACATCGCTTACGGCGATCTGGCAGGCGCGCCTCGCGAAGATATCGAGAAAGCCGCCAGGGATGCATTTGCCATGGACTTCATCGCGCAGATGCCTCAAGGCCTGGATACCCAGGTCGGCGAGAACGGTGTGCTGTTGTCTGGCGGACAGCGTCAGCGCCTGGCGATTGCCCGGGCCTTGCTGAAAAACGCCCCGCTGCTGATCCTCGACGAAGCGACGTCGGCCCTTGATACCGAGTCCGAGCGGCACATTCAGGCGGCACTCGACCATGTCATGAAAGGCCGCACCACGCTGGTGATTGCCCACCGTTTGTCGACCATCGAGAAGGCCGATCTGATCCTCGTCATGGATCAGGGCGAGATCGTCGAACGCGGCACTCATGCCCAACTGCTTGCTCATAATGGCTACTACGCGCGTCTGCATGCGATGGGGCTGGATGCCCCGGCTGAAGACATTGCCTGATCTGCAGATGAGGGTGGGCCAGCCTCACCCTCGTGTATTCCCGGCGCGCGCGATCCTGTTAATATCGCGCCCCTGTTCATTTTGTATGTGGGTTGCTCCATGAAATTGTCGATGCCGCGATTCGATCAAGCCCCTGTCTTGGTGGTCGGCGATGTCATGCTCGACCGTTACTGGCATGGCGGAACCTCACGGATCTCCCCTGAGGCACCGGTGCCGGTGGTCAAGGTCGAGCAGATCGAAGATCGCCCGGGCGGTGCCGCCAACGTGGCGCTGAACATTGCCGCGCTGGGTGCACCGGCATCGCTGGTGGGCGTGACCGGCGATGACGAAGCCGCCGACAGCCTGAGCAACAGTCTCAAGGGCGCGGGCGTGCGCGCCTTGTTTCAGCGCATCGCGCACCAGCCGACCATCGTCAAGCTGCGGGTCATGAGCCGGCACCAGCAGTTGCTGCGTATCGATTTCGAAGAAGTGTTCGCCACCGATGCTCTGGCACTGGCCGCGCAGGTTGACGGGTTGCTTGAAGGCATCAAGGTGCTGGTGTTGTCGGATTACGGTAAAGGCGCACTGAAAAATCACCAGGCCCTGATCCAGGCCGCCCGTGCCAAAGGTATACCGGTATTGGCTGATCCGAAGGGCAAGGACTTTTCGATCTACCGCGGTGCCAGCCTGATCACACCGAATCTCAGCGAGTTCGAAACCATCGTCGGTGGTTGCGCCGATGAGCACGAACTGGTGAGCAAGGGCGCCGTCCTGATGCAGGAGCTCGACCTCGGCGCGCTGCTGGTGACCCGTGGTGAACACGGCATGACCTTGCTGCGTCCGGATCATCCGGCGTTGCATCTGCCGGCCCGCGCCCGCGAAGTGTTCGACGTGACCGGTGCCGGCGATACGGTGATTTCGACCCTGGCCGCGGCCATTGCCGCAGGCGAAGAACTGCCGCACGCCGTGGCGCTGGCCAATCTGGCAGCAGGCATCGTCGTCGGCAAGTTGGGTACCGCCGCGATCAGCGCCCCGGAACTGCGCCGCGCCATTCAGCGCGAAGAAGGTTCGGAGCGAGGCGTGCTGGGACTTGAGCAGCTGCTGCTGGCGGTTGACGATGCCCGTGC
Source organism: Pseudomonas sp. Leaf434 (assembly GCF_001425545.1). Classification (NCBI taxonomy): domain Bacteria; kingdom Pseudomonadati; phylum Pseudomonadota; class Gammaproteobacteria; order Pseudomonadales; family Pseudomonadaceae; genus Pseudomonas; species Pseudomonas sp. Leaf434. The sequence continues at coordinate 388,331 of NZ_LMQZ01000007.1, forward strand.
GCACAACGAGCGGATTGTCTTCACCAATGGCTGCTTCGATATCCTGCATGCCGGCCACGTGACCTATCTGGAACAGGCCCGCGCTCAGGGCGACCGTCTGATCGTGGCGGTCAACGATGACGCCTCGGTCAGCCGCCTGAAAGGCCCGGGCCGGCCGATCAACAGCGTGGATCGCCGCATGGCGGTACTCGCCGGTCTCGGCGCGGTGGACTGGGTGATCAGTTTCTCTGAAGGCACACCGGAAAACCTGCTGCGCGAGGTCAAGCCGGACGTGCTGGTCAAGGGCGGCGATTACGGTATCGATCAGGTGGTCGGCGCGGATATCGTTACCGCTTACGGCGGTACCGTGAAAGTTTTGGGTCTGGTGGAAAACAGCTCGACGACAGCGATCGTGGAAAAGATCCGCGGCCAATAAGATCAAAAGATCGCAGCCTGCGGCAGCTCCTACAGGGGAATACATTCCAATGCAGGAGCCGTCGAAGGCTGCGATTTTTTGCTTTCAGGAATTCACTTTCTTGCGCGGTACGATTTTCTTCAGCAGCTGCCTGGCCTTGCCGCGCAGGCGTGCCAGTCCAGTGGCTTTCTCCGCTGGCGTCAGGCCCTGTTGGCGCAACCAGTCTTTCCAGCGAATCCGCTCATCGCGCACCAACCAGCCATCCTGTCGCGCGAAGCTTTCGGCCAGATACAGACCGCGCGTACTCGCCGGATACAGTTGATCCTTTTTCAGGGTGTACAACTCAGGCAGCGGCTGACCGTCGTGCAATGGCATCAAGTACAGGTCTGGCCGTTTGCGATCGAGTCGCGCCACCAGTTGATCGCCTTCCAGACGCTCGTCGACATGAAACAGGCTCAAGGACTTCGCCTCCTTGGGCACGTCCAGGCGCAAGTCATAGATCAATTGCAGGGACGCCGTCGGCAGATGCACGTACGCCCTTGGTCGCTCCAGCAATTGCAGGTTGGCGCAGCGCACCGGACGCGCCGAACCGGACAACGGCGTCAGGCGAAACGGCAACGCCTCACGGTAATGCAGCGCAGCGGAGTAGGGCGCCGGCAACCAAGTCTCGTTGAAGCGCCCGCCGAGCCAGCCTTCCGGGGTTTCCAGCAGGCACTCTTCGGCAATCTCCTGAATCGCCGTGTGCAGCGGAATGTTCAGCTCATGGGCCGGCACGTAGCCGGAAATCAGCTTCAATACCACGTCGCCGCGATCCTGCCGACGCTGGCGCACCAGCACCCAGTAATCGCGATTCTGCCAGTGCAGGGTCAGGCGCACGGACACGCCGAGGTTGGCCAGCTCCAGGGCAAAGCGCTCGCTGTCGGCAACACTGACCGGTTTGCGCCGTTGCAGGGTCTGGGCGAAGTTCAGCGGCATGCCGACGCTCTGATAGCTCAGGCCTTCGGGCGTGGCTTCGACGAACAGCGGCAGTGTCTTGAAGTTGCTCGGGTTCTTGCGGATGAGCGTGCGCGGCATATCGGCTCCTGGCTTAAGGCCGCGGGGCGGCGTCAGTGACTACGCAGGACCTGGGCAACGGTCGCTACGTTATGGGCGAGGTGCAGCGGATTGATCGTGCCGACAATAGCACTGGCAACGCCGGGATGAGTGAACAGCAACTCGAAGCTGGCGCGCACCGGATCGACTCCCGGACTCAGACAGACATGACCGCTGGCCAGGGCTTTTTTCACCAGAATGGCTTTGCCGTGGGCAGCAGCATAGTCAATGACCGCCTTTTCGTTTTGTTCGTTCAGATTGTAGGTGACCATCGCGCAGTCGCCTTGCTCCAGCGCTTTCAAGCCGCCTTCGACGGTTTTGCCGGAAAACCCGAAGCCGCGAATCTTGCCCTCGGCCTTCAGCGCCGCGAGGGTGGCGTAGACCTCTTCGTGCTCGAGGATGGCCATGTCGTTGCCGTCCGAGTGCACGAGGAGCAGATCGATAAAATCCGTTTCCAGACGTTGCAGGCTGCGCTCGACCGACATTCGCGTGTGCGCGGCGCTGAAATCGTGACGCGACAGGCCATCGGCAAACTCTTCACCGACCTTGCTGACGATCACCCAGTCCTGACGCTGACCGCGCAGCAGCGGGCCGAGGCGTTCTTCGCTGCGCCCATAGGCCGGTGCGGTGTCGATCAGGTTGATGCCCAGATCGCGCGCCTGGCGCAGCAGCATGCGCGCTTCGTCATCGCCGGGAATCTGAAAGCCGTTGGGGTATTTCACCCCTTGATCGCGGCCGAGTTTGACCGTGCCCAGGCCCAGCGGCGAAACCGTCAGGCCGGTGCTACCCAGTGGGCGATGAAGTTCGTGCAGAGTGGCGATGCTCATGGCAGCAGTTGCTCCCACGCGGGTACACCTAGCGGTGGTTTCGGCAGCGGCGGCAGCGGATCAGTCGCCTGCGGCTGGATGCCGTCGCGTTGCAGCGAGGCGATAACGCGGTCGGCGAAGTCCGGCGCCAGTGCCAGTTTGGTCGGCCAGCCGACGAGCAAGCGACCTTCCTCGGCGAGGAATGCGTTGTCCGGACGGGTCAGGCCGGTTTGCAGCGGCTCCGCGCGGTCGACGCGCAGGGTGGCCCATTGCGTGGTGCTGAGGTCGATCCACGGCAGCAATTGGGCGATTTCCTTTTGCGCGGTGGCGATCTGTTCGGCTGGTTCGCGGGCCACGCCTTCGCTTTCGGCGATGTCGCCGCCCATGTACCAGACCCACTGGCCATCAGCCGCCGGATGCGTGGTCACGGTGATGCGCGGCTTGGTGCCGCCGCCCAGGCAGTGCGCGTACAGCGGTTTCAAACCGGGGCCCTTGGCGAGGATCATGTGCAGGGGGCGGCGCTGCATGGCCGGACGGCTCAGGCCCAGGGCTTCAAGCAGTTCGGCCGTGCCGGCGCCGGCGCTGAGGACGATGCGCTGGGCGCGGATCTCACGGCCATCGACTTTCAGGCCGACCAGCACGCCGGCTTCCAGCAACGGTTCGATGACCTGCCCGGCGAGCAGACCGTCACCGGCCAGCTCGGCCAGGCGCTGGATCAGGCTCGGGACATCCACTACCAGTTCGGCGAGGCGATAGACCTTGCCCTTGAAACGCTTGTCTTGCAGGGCCAGCGGCAGTTCATCGCCCTTGACCTGATCGACCCGGCCACGCACGGCTTTGCTGGCGAAGAAACTGGTCAGGTTGCCGGCCAAAGTGCCTGGCGACCACAGGTAATGGGCTTCGGACAGCAGACGTACGCCGGACAGATCCAGCTCACCATTACCGGCCAGCGCCTCGCGCCAGCGGCGCGGCATGTCGGCGATGGCTTCCGAGGCCCCGGTCAGCGCGCCGTGCAGCGCGTACTTGGCGCCGCCGTGGATGATGCCCTGGGACTTCACGCTCTGCCCGCCACCGAGGCTGGCGCTTTCCACCAGCACGGTCGAGAAACCCTGACCGCGCAGGCGCGCATTCAGCCAGAGGCCGGCGACACCAGCGCCGACAATCAGAACGTCGGTGGAAATAACGGATGGCATGCAGCGACCTCAGTGCTCAAGACGAGGGCGCAGTATACAGACTCGGGAAAGGGGCGGATTTGTCGATGATCAACATGCCGAACATATGGGCCAATGTGGGAGCGAGCCTGCTCGCGAAGAGGGAATGCCAGTCGACATATGTGTTGACTGATGTACCGCATTCGCGAGCAGGCTCGCTCCCACAGGGGATTGTGTCTGGCAGTTAATGGCCGGCGGTTTTCGAGAACAATTGAATCACCACCACGCCCAGCACGATCAACGCCATCCCCAGCATCGCCGGGATATCCAGCTTCTGCCCATAGATAAACAGTGCCGCCACGCTGACCATCACAATGCCCATACCGGCCCAGACCGCGTAGGCTACGCCGACCGGAACGGTGCGCACCACCAGCGTCAGCATCCAGAACGCAATCGCATAGCCGACGATCACCAGTACCAATGGCAGCGGCGTGCTGAAGCCTCTGACGGCTTTCATCGACACGGTGGCGATCACTTCGGCGCAGATGGCAATGGCCAGGTAGGCGTAGGCGTTCATGTTCAAATCCTCAATGTGAAACGTTGCTTGCTGAGGCGGCATTTTAGAGATTCGCCAGATGGGGTAAAGTCATTACCTATCTGTTTTGAAGATGGGTTGGTGGCTCAGCATGCAATGGAATCTCGAGCAGTTGCGGGTATTTGTCGACGTTGCAGAACAGCGTTCGTTCTCCGCCGTGGCGCGTCGACAACGCAAGGCGCAGTCGGCGATCAGCAGCGCTGTTGCGATGCTCGAAGAGGATTTGCGCGTGAGCCTGTTCGAGCGCAGCAGTGGCCGTCAGCCCCGTCTCACCGAGGCGGGCGAGGCGTTGCTGGAAGAAGCCCGCGAAGTATTGCGCCAGTGCGAGCGCCTCAACGGCCGCGCCATGGCCATGCTGCGCGGCCAGGAGGCGCAGTTGCGGGTGGCCCAGGACGAGGCGATGCCCTATCAGGCGCTGGTGGAAAGTTTCGGCGAACTGGCCGAGCAGTTTCCCAGCCTGGAAGTGCAACTGACCAGCGCCGCCCAAGGCGAAGTCGCGCGCAAACTGGTCGAACGTCGCGCCGACCTCGGCCTGCTGTTCTATCACGATGAAATCCCCGAAGCCCTTGAGCGCCGCGTACTGGGTCGAGTGGAAATGGTCACGGTCTGTGGCGTCAATCATCCGCTGGCGCAGCATTCCTATGTGACCTGCCAGCAACTGGCGCAGCACCGGCAATTGCTGATGTCGACGCAGACCAGCGTCTATCCCGGCAACGAGCCGGCCAGCCCACAGGTGTGGCGCGCCGACAGCTTTTACGTAATGTCCGAATGGCTGGTGCGCGATCTCGGCTGGGCTTGGTTGCCGCGCCACGTTGTGCAGTACTCGGCGTATCAAGGCCAGATGATTGAGCTCGACAGCGAATGGACGCCGCCAGCGCTGGTGGTGGAACTGGTCTGGCGCCGCGACGAACCGCTCGGCCCGGCCGCGCGCTGGCTGGCGGAACGTTTTGCTGTGCACTTGCGGGCGATCGGCGACAAAAGCCGATAAACTCCGCCGCCATGAATAGAACTCTCTACACCGCGTTGTTTTACCTGGGGCTGCCATTGGTGGCGATTCGGCTGTGGCTGCGCGCGCGCAAGGCGCCGGCGTATGCCAAACGCATTGGCGAGCGCTTTACTTATGGCATGCCGACGTTGCAGCCCGGTGGCATCTGGGTGCACGCGGTGTCGGTGGGCGAAAGCATTGCCGCCGCGCCGATGATCCGCGCGCTGCTGGAACGCTATCCGACGCTGCCGATCACCGTGACCTGCATGACCCCGACCGGTTCGGAGCGGATTCAGGCACTGTTTTCCAACGAGCCGCACATTCAACACTGCTATCTGCCGTATGACTTGCCTTGTGCGGCGGCGCGTTTTCTTGATCGCGTACAGCCCAGGCTTGCAGTGATCATGGAGACCGAGCTGTGGCCTAACCATATTCATCAATGTGCCAAGCGCGGGATTCCGGTGGCGTTGGCCAATGGGCGGTTGTCGCAGCGTTCCGCCAAAGGCTATGGCCGCTTCAGCAAACTCACTGCGCCGATGCTCGCCGAGATGAGTTTGCTGGCCGTGCAGACCGCAGCCGAGGCCCAGCGCTTCCGCGATCTTGGCGCACGTCCGGAAACTGTCGAGGTCACCGGTTCGATCAAGTTCGACCTGACCATCGACCCGCAACTGTTGCAGCGTGCAGCCGAACTGCGCAGCCGGTGGCAGGCGCAGGATCGCCCGGTATGGATCGCTGCGAGCACCCACGAAGGCGAAGACGAAGTGGTGCTCGACGCCCATCGTCGTTTGCTGGGCAGTCATCCCGATGCGTTGCTGATTCTGGTGCCGCGTCATCCCGAGCGTTTCAATTCGGTGTTCGACCTGTGCCAGCGCGAAGGTTTCGCCACGGTACGTCGCTCGACCGGGGCCAATGTCGATGCGCAGACGAGCGTGCTGCTTGGCGACACCATGGGCGAGTTGCTGTTTCTCTATGCCCTGGCCGACAGCGCATTTGTCGGCGGCAGTCTGGTGCCGAACGGCGGGCACAACCTGCTCGAACCCGCCGCGCTGGCGAAACCGGTACTCAGCGGCCCGCACCTGTTCAACTTCCTCGACATCGCCGCGCAATTGCGCGAAGCCGGGGCATTGGCCGAAGTGGATGATGCCGAAGGCCTCGCAGTCGAGGTGCAGCGCTTGTTCGAACTGCCGCGTGATGCGCAGCGCATGGCGGAGGCCGGGCTGGCGGTGATGCGGCGCAATCAGGGCGCGTTGCAGCGGCTGCTGGATAGCTTGGGCAGATTGATCAAGTAAGCAAAAAGATCGCAGCCTTCGGCAGCTCCTACAGTTGGAATGCATTTCCCTGTAGGAGCTGCCGAAGGCTGCGATCTTTTGTTTTTAACGCTTAAGGCCGGGCCTTGAGCTGCGCCTCAGCCGCCGACGCCAGATCCGGCGGCAGGAAATCCTTGTCCGGGTTGTAATCGGCTTTCAGATAGCGCCGCAGATCTTCCAGATCACCCGGGTTCAGCGTCCCCGCTGCCTGCTTCAGGCGCAGGTTGTCGAGGATGTAGTCGTAGCGGGTGTTGTTGTAGTTGCGCACCGAGGTGTACAGCTGGCGTTGCGCGTCGAGCACGTCGACGATGTTGCGCGTGCCGACCTGATAACCGATTTCCGTGGCTTCCACCGCACTCTGGTTGGAGATGATCGACTGGCGGCGCGCCTGCACCTGCTCGACGTCGGTGTTCACCGCGCGGTGCAGATTGCGGGTGTTTTCAACTACTTGCCGGCGCAGGGATTCGCGCTGCTGTTCGCTCTGATCCAGTTGCGCATAGGACTGACGCACTTGCGAACTGGTCAGCCCGCCGCTGTAGATCGGGATGTTCAGTTGCAGGCCCAGCGTGCTCTGCTCGACGTTGCCGCCGTAGGGCGCGCCGAACGAGTTGGGGTTGGCGAAGCCGAGGGCGTCGTTGTCGCCTTTCTCGTATTTCGCCACGGCATCGAGGGTCGGCAAATGGCCGGCCTTGCGCTGCCTGAGCGTCTGCTCGGCGGAGCTGACCGCGTAGTTGCTGGCGAGCAGATTGAGGTTCTGCCGCGCCGCCGTGTCGACCCAGGATTTCGCATCGTTGGGCGAGGGCGGCAGAATCGGCAGCGTGTGGACGATGCCCTGAATCGAGTTGTACTGACGGTTGGTCAGGGTGATCAACGCCTGGAACGCATCATCGACCTGACGCTGGGCGACGATGCGGTTGGCTCGCGCGGTGTCGTAACTGGCTTGCGATTGCAGCACGTCGGTCTTGTCCGAAAGGCCGACATCGAAGCGCTCGTTGGACTGATCGAGCTGACGTTTGAACGCCGCTTCTTCAGCCTTGGTCGAGGCCAGATTGTCCTGGCTGCGCAGCACGTTGAAGTAGCTTTCGGCGCTCTGCAGGATCAGGTTCTGCTCGGTGGCCGAGAGCTGCAGCGCGGCCTGTTCGTTGACGTCTTTGGCTGCTTGATACTGGAACCAGCGATCGGCGCGGAACAGCGGCTGCGCGAGGGTCGCCTGGTAGGAATGCGCGCTGCGGTTGGCGATGGCCGAAGGCTGGTCGATCGAGGTGCGCACGTCAGCAACTTCGGCGCCACCGGACAGGTTCGGCAGCAGACCGGCGCGGGCCTGCGGCACCACTTCTTTCTGCGCGCCATACTGGGCGCGGGCCGCGGCGAGGTCGGCGTTGTTGTCGACCGCTTCCTGATAGACGCTGACCAGATCGGTTTTGGTCGACAAGGGTGCTTCCGCTGCCCAGGCCATTGTGTTGGACGCACAGGACACGGCAACAGCCAATGAAAGTTTGCGCAGCATGAGGCGATCCCTAGCATGAATATTATGGAAGTAATCCGGGCGCCAAAGGTAAGGCGCAGCCCACACAGCGTCAAGGCTGGGCAGGCCAAGCGAGTGTAGTTGCGCATTGCTCCGGCAACAATCGGCCAGCCTGGGTATTTACGCCATTCATCATGGCGTTCGCTGCGGTGTTGGCGTTCCTTGATGGTTGTGTCTAGACTGGCCGGGTTCTTGTCGGGGTGCCTTGCTATGAGGCTGAGATCGAATAATTTCGGATCCCGTTGAACCTGATCAGGTTAGCGCCTGCGTAGGGAACAAGATTTCTCGTCACCCGGCGAGTCCTCTTGTGCTTCGTCCGGGATATTGTTCGACAATCGAACGCTCATGACGAATGCACAGCACCGGTCCTGGTGCGTCCGTGCCTTTCAGGTTCTGCTCCGACAATCCACTGCTGGATGCTGTCTGGAGAGCCCGTGATGACAACAAAAGAAAAAAACGCGATCAACCTGAGTGACTCGGCCAAGGTCGACGAGCAATCGGTCAAGCCGTTCACCCGTTCGCAAAAAATCTACGTTCAGGGCTCGCGCCCGGACATCCGCGTGCCGATGCGCGAAATCAGCCTCGATGTAACCCCGACCGATTTCGGCGGCGAGATCAATGCGCCGGTCACGGTCTACGACACTTCCGGCCCGTACACCGATCCGAACGTGGTCATCGATGTGCGCAAAGGCCTTGGCGATGTGCGTTCAGCGTGGATCGATGACCGTGGCGATACCGAGCGCCTGCCGGGCCTGAGCTCGAACTTCGGCCAGCAGCGTCTGGCCGATGCCGAACTGACCAAACTGCGCTTCGCTCACGTCAACAACCCGCGCCGCGCCAAGGCCGGGGCCAACGTCAGCCAGATGCACTACGCGCGCAAAGGCATCATCACCGCCGAGATGGAATACGTCGCCATCCGCGAAAACATGAAGCTGCAAGAGGCCCGTGCGGCCGGTTTGCTCAAGCAGCAACATGCCGGCCACAGCTTCGGCGCAAGCATTCCGCAAGAAATCACCCCTGAATTCGTCCGCGAAGAAATCGCTCGCGGTCGCGCGATCATTCCCGCCAACATCAACCACGTCGAACTGGAACCGATGATCATCGGCCGTAACTTCCTGGTGAAGATCAACGGCAACATCGGCAACAGTGCCCTGGGTTCTTCGATCGAAGAAGAAGTGGCGAAGCTCACCTGGGGCATTCGCTGGGGCTCGGACACGGTGATGGACCTGTCCACCGGCAAACACATTCACGAAACCCGCGAGTGGATCATCCGCAACTCGCCGGTGCCGATCGGTACCGTGCCGATCTATCAGGCGCTGGAGAAGGTCAACGGCATCGCTGAAGACCTGACCTGGGAGTTGTTCCGCGACACCCTGATCGAACAGGCCGAGCAGGGCGTCGACTACTTCACCATTCACGCCGGCGTGCTCCTGCGTTACGTGCCGCTGACCGCCAAACGCGTCACCGGCATCGTCTCCCGTGGTGGTTCGATCATGGCCAAGTGGTGCCTGGCGCACCACAAAGAGAACTTCCTCTACACCCACTTCGACGAAATCTGCGAAATCATGAAGGCCTACGACGTCAGCTTCTCGCTGGGCGATGGCCTGCGTCCGGGCTCGATTGCCGACGCCAACGACGAAGCGCAATTCGGCGAACTGGAAACCCTCGGCGAGCTGACCAAAATCGCCTGGAAACATGACGTGCAATGCATGATCGAAGGCCCGGGCCACGTGCCGATGCAATTGATCAAAGAGAACATGGACAAGCAGCTCGAATGCTGCGATGAGGCGCCGTTCTACACCCTCGGCCCGCTGACTACCGACATTGCGCCGGGCTACGACCACATCACCTCGGGTATCGGCGCGGCGATGATCGGCTGGTTCGGTTGCGCGATGCTCTGCTACGTGACGCCGAAGGAGCACTTGGGCCTGCCGAACAAGGATGACGTGAAGACCGGGATCATCACTTACAAGATCGCCGCCCACGCAGCGGACCTGGCCAAGGGACACCCGGGCGCGCAGATTCGTGATAACGCACTGAGCAAGGCGCGTTTCGAATTCCGCTGGGAAGACCAGTTCAACCTCGGCCTGGATCCGGACACCGCGCGCTCCTATCACGACGAAACCCTGCCGAAGGACTCGGCCAAGGTCGCGCACTTCTGCTCAATGTGCGGGCCGAAATTCTGCTCGATGAAGATCACCCAGGAAGTCCGTGAATACGCAGCCAACCAACGCATCGATGCGGTCGACGTGGACGTCGCCAAAGGACTCGCGGAACAGGCCGAGCGGTTCAAGAAGGAAGGCAGTCAGCTGTACAAGAAAGTTTGACCCCGTACTGATCGTTCCCACGCTCCGCGTGGGAATGCAGCCCGTGACGCTCCGCGTCACTGGACGCGGAGCGTCCCGAGAGGCATTCCCACGCAGAGCGTGGGAACGATCACAACAAATGTCCCTTTGAGATAACACCCTTGAGCATTCAACCCGGCACCTATTCCCCCGATCTCGCCGTCCCCGCTGCAAAGCGTGTGTTCGGCGGGCGCGATCTGTTTTCCCTGTGGTTCTCCCTCGGCATCGGCCTGATGGTTTTGCAGACCGGCGCATTGCTCGCGCCGGGTCTGGGTCTGTCCGGTTCTTTGCTGGCCATCTTCCTCGGCACGCTGGTCGGCGTGCTGTTGCTGGCTGCTGTCGGCGTGATCGGCAGCGACACCGGCCTGTCATCGATGGCGGCGCTGAAGCTCAGCCTCGGCAGCAAAGGCGCGAGCCTGCCGGCGCTGCTCAATCTGCTGCAACTGATCGGCTGGGGCTCGTTCGAAATCATCGTCATGCGCGACGCCGCCAGTCTGCTCGGCAGCCGCGCCTTCAGCGAAGGTTCGCTGTGGGCCAATCCGATTCTGTGGACGCTGTTCTTCGGCGCGCTGGCGACCTTGCTCGCGGTGAGCGGGCCGTTGACGTTCGTGCGGCAGATTCTGCGCAAGTGGGGCATCTGGCTGTTGCTCGCCGCGTGCCTGTGGCTGACCTGGAACCTGTTCGCCAAAGCCGACCTCGCGGCGCTGTGGGCGCGCGCCGGTGACGGTTCGATGCCGTTCGCCGTGGGCTTCGACATTGCCATCGCCATGCCGCTGTCATGGCTGCCGCTGATTGCCGACTACTCGCGTTTCGGCAAACGCGCGAAGAATGTTTTCGGTGGCACGGCTGTGGGTTTTTTCATCGGTAACTTCTGGCTGATGAGCCTTGGGGTGGCCTACACCCTGGCGTTCGCGCCGAGCGGTGAAGTCAATGCGTTGCTGCTGGCCTTGGCAGGCGCCGGTCTGGGCATTCCGCTGTTGCTGATTCTGCTCGACGAGTCGGAAAACGCTTTTGCCGACATTCACTCGGCGGCGGTATCGAGCGGGATTCTGTTGCGTCTGAAAGTCGAGCATCTGGCCTTGGCCATCGGCGTGATCTGCACGCTGATCGCACTGCTGGCGCCGTTGGCGCAGTACCAGAATTTCCTGCTGTTGATCGGCTCGGTGTTCGCGCCGCTGTTCGGCGTGGTGCTGGTGGATCACTTCATTCTGCGCAAACGCAGTGCTCAGGTCGCGTCAGCCGCATTGCGCTGGCCGGCGTTGCTGGCGTGGCTGGGTGGTGTGAGCACCTACCACTTGCTGGCGAATCTGTATCCGGATGTCGGCGCAACCCTGCCGGCGCTGGTGCTGGCAGGATTGCTTCAACTGGTGCTGGGCCGGGCCTTCAGTTACGGCCGGGAAACAGCTCAGGCTTGAGAATGCCGTTCAGGCGCGGGTAAGGGATCTTCAGTTCGACGTGGCCCAGCGCATAAGGCGCGATGGTGGTCACGTCGTACTTGAGGATCACGCCGCCGTAGGTCAGCGCCACGTGTGGGGTTTTCACGAACGGCCAGTTCGCGACGAATTCCGCCTCCTGATCGAGCTTGGTACTGATCAGCCAACTGTTGTGCGCCACTTGTGCGGCTTTCCAGAATGCTTCTTCCTGACCCGGCAGCAACATGTCGGACAGGTTCAGCACCTTGTGCTGCTGGCGCGAATAGTTGATGAAACCGCGACCCGGCGTGCCGTGAGCGCCGCCGGTGTCGAGGTAGCTCGACAGCTCGATGATCACCAGTCCGTCATGCTGCTCGCGTACTTTCGCTTGCAGATAGCTGCTGTTGCGCGGGCCGGCGCTGGCGAGGAACTGCTCGCGGTAGGCGGCCAGGGTTGGCGCTACCGGCGCGTTCTTCTCGGTACGGGTCATTTGCAGCAAACGTTTTTCGATGATGCCATCCAGCGCCGGCTCATCCGGGAAGCGCAGGGTGTCGATGTTCACCAGCGGGCAATCGGGGTTGGAACAGCCGGGTTTGAGTTGTTCCGAGGCGTCGCGGGTGGTTTCCAGCGGCGTGCGATAGTTGGGCTGGAACAGGCTGGCACAGGCGCCCAGAGTCAGGGCAATAGCGGCCACGGAGGCAATTTTGAAAAGCGACATGGGCGTCCTTTCGAAAGCAGGGGAAGGCAAAAAGATACCGCTTCGACTCTCAACGGAGCAGTCAGTTCGCCACTAAGCTGATTAGAGTGTGTTTCAGCTTCACCGTCCATCCCGCTGACGGTAAAGGGGCTGCATCAAACGGTGCGGGCGCGTTAGGATGGCGCGAAGTCGAGGTTGCCGGTTGTACACAGCAACCTCGTAATGGATGTGCAGTAAAGAGGAAGATTATGACTGACTTTGCCAACGCCATTCCGACCGCCGTGGATATCGTGCGGCGCGAAAAATGCTACGAGGGCTTTTACAAGCTTGACCGTGTGCACCTGCGCCATGAGCTGTTCGCCGGTGGCATGAGCCGCGAAATCAATCGTGAAATCTTCGTGCGCCACGATGCCGTGTGCGTCCTGCCTTACGATCCGCAGCGCGATGAAGTGGTGTTGATCGAGCAGTTTCGTGTCGGCGCCATGGGCAAGGCCGACAACCCATGGCTGGTCGAACTGGTCGCCGGTCTGATCGACAAGGATGAGCAACCGGAAGAAGTTGCTCACCGCGAGGCGCAGGAGGAAGCTGGGCTGGACATCAAGGCGCTGTGGCCGATGACCAAGTATTTCCCCTCGCCGGGTGGCAGCAACGAGTTCGTGCATTTGTATCTGGGACGTTGCAGCACCGACGGTGTCGGCGGTCTGCACGGGCTGGAAGAAGAGGCCGAAGACATTCGCGTAACGGTCTGGGCATTTGAAGATGCCTTGCAGGCCGTGCGTGACGGACGTATTGCCAACGCGGCGAGCATCATCGCCTTGCAGTGGCTGGCGCTCAACCGCGCCGAAGTGAGGGGGCTATGGTCGTAAACAAGCTGCGCGATCGTTATCGGGTTGACCTCGTAGGGCTGCAAGCCGCCTGCGAGGCCAACTACGCGCGCCTGATGCGACTGCTGCCGGACATGCGCAACGAACCCGAGGCGCGGCGTATCGCTGTGACCCAGGGCGAGCAGATGCTTGGCGTGCTCGCTCTCGAGGTGTTGCAGACCTGCCCGTACACCACGACCTTGCAGGTGCGCCAGGAGCACAGTCTGCCGTGGTTGCCGGTGCCGCAACTGGAAGTGCAGGTCTACCACGACGCGCGCATGGCCGAAGTGGTCAGCGCCGAGCATGCACGACGCTTTCGCGGCATCTATCCTTATCCGAACGCCGCCATGCATCAGCCCGATGAAAAGGCCCAGCTCAATGTGTTTCTGGGCGAATGGCTGAGTCATTGCCTGGCGTTGGGGCACGAGTACGAAGTCGTTCGCTAGTTGTGAACTGCGTCCGCTTCGGCGGTTTCCCCTTTTTGTCATCCCCCAGCATAATTGCCGCACCCATCCATTGCGTGCTTAGCCCCGGGAGAGCGCCTTGCCCAGCGTATCGACATTGACCAGCGCCGACCCGGCGCTGCTGGTGCAGTTGTCCGACAGCCACTTGTTCGCCGAGGCGGACGGCACGCTGCTGGGCATGAAGACCCGCGAGAGCCTGCAAAGGGTCATCGACCTGGTGTTGGCGCAACAGGCGCAGATCGACCTGGTGCTGGCCACCGGCGATATTTCCCAGGACGGCACGCTGCAGTCGTATCAGGCATTCCGCCAACTGAGCGCGCAGATCAGTGCACCCGCGCGCTGGATTCCCGGCAATCACGACGAGCCGATGGTCATGGCCGAGGCGGCGGTGCAAAGCACGCTGCTGGAGCCGGTGGTCGATATTGGCAATTGGCGGGTGACGATGCTGGATTCGGCGGTGCCGGGTTCGGTGCCGGGCTATCTGCAGGATGATCAATTGCAACTGCTCGCGCGCGCGCTGAGCGAGGCGCCTGAGCGCCATCATCTGGTGTGCCTGCATCATCACCCGGTGTCGATCGGCTGCGCGTGGATGGAGCCGATCGGCTTGCGCAACCCGGAAGCGTTCTTTGAAGTGCTGGATCGCTTTCCACAGGTTCGCGCGGTGCTGTGGGGGCATGTGCATCAGGAAATCGATCGCGACCGCAATGGCGTGCGCTTGATGGCCTCGCCCTCGACGTGTATCCAGTTCGAGCCGGGGAGTGCGGATTTCAAAGTGGGCGAGCAGGCGCCGGGGTATCGCTGGTTGCGATTGTTGCCGGACGGGAAATTGGAAACGGGCGTCGAAAGAGTCACCGACTTCGAGTTCACAGTCGATTACGGCTCCAACGGTTACTGAACTGACAATCAAAGACCCTCACCCCAGCCCTCTCCCAGAGGGAGAGGGGGCCGACCGCGGTGTCTTTGGCTGTGCATCGACCTGAAACAGCGATATCGATTATGGATTCGCAGCAAAACGCTCAGGTCGGTGTAGCTCTCGAATATCCCCCAGTCGGTTCCCTCTCCCTCCGGGAGAGGGTTAGGGTGAGGGCAGCTTGTGCTGTCACACCAATTTATTGAACCCACCCCCAATCCCGGTCCTTCTCCCTGTAAACTCCGCTATCTTTCGCCGACAGCCAGGGAGCTCAAATGTCCGGTTCGATCCTCTATATCCACGGTTTCAACAGCGCGCCGGCCTCGAAGAAGGCCTGTCAGCTGGTCGCGGTCATGGAGCAGCTGGGTTTGAGCGGGCAATTGCGCGTGCCGGCGCTGCATCACCATCCGCGTGAAGCCATCGGTCAGCTCGAGCAGGCAATCGCCGAGCTGGGCCGGCCGTTGCTGGTGGGAAGTTCGCTCGGCGGCTACTATGCGACTCACCTGGCCGAGCGCCATGGCCTGAAAGCCCTGCTGGTCAACCCGGCGGTCAGCCCGCACCGGATGTTCGATGGTTATCTGGGCACGCAGCAGAACCTCTACACCGATGAAACCTGGGAACTGACTCACGACCACGTCACGGCGCTGGCCGAACTGGAAGTGCCACCACCGCAGGATCCGCAGCGTTATCAGGTCTGGTTGCAAATCGGCGACGAAACGCTGGATTATCGCCTCGCCCAACAGTATTACCGCGCCTGTGCCTTGCGCATCCAGGCGGGCGGCGACCACAGTTTCCAGGGCTTTGCCGGGCAATTGCCGGCGTTGCTGAGTTTTGCCGGCATGGCTGCCGATATGTATCAGGCAATCGATTTCACCACGCTGTGAAGTCTTGCCCCTCTTTCATGAATGACTGACGACGAGACCTTATGGCCACTCCCAGCGCTAGTTCTTATAACGCCGACGCCATCGAAGTCCTCTCGGGCCTCGACCCGGTGCGCAAACGCCCCGGCATGTACACCGACACCAGTCGGCCGAACCACCTCGCCCAGGAAGTCATCGACAACAGCGTCGACGAAGCCCTGGCCGGCCACGCCAAATCGGTGCAGGTCATCCTGCATGCCGACCATTCGCTGGAAGTCAGCGACGACGGCCGTGGCATGCCGGTCGACATTCACCCGGAAGAGGGTGTGTCCGGCGTCGAACTGATCCTCACCAAGCTGCATGCGGGCGGCAAGTTCTCCAACAAGAACTACCAGTTCTCCGGCGGCTTGCACGGTGTGGGTATTTCCGTGGTCAACGCGCTGTCGACCGAAGTGCGCGTACGGGTCAAACGTGACGGCAACGAATACCAGATGACCTTCAAGGACGGCTTCAAGGCCTCCGAGCTGGAAATCGTCGGCACCGTCGGCAAGCGCAACACCGGCACCAGCGTGTACTTCGCGCCGGACCCGAAATACTTCGACTCACCGAAATTCTCCATCAGCCGCCTCAAGCATGTGCTCAAGGCCAAGGCTGTGTTGTGCCCGGGCTTGCTGGTCAGCTTCGAAGACAAAGGCACCGGCGAGAAAGTCGAGTGGCATTACGAAGATGGCCTGCGCTCCTACCTGGTCGATGCGGTCAGCGAATTCGAACGTCTGCCCAACGAGCCGTTCTGCGGCGCTTTCGCCGGTAATAAGGAAGCGGTCGACTGGGCACTGTTGTGGCTGCCGGAAGGTGGCGACGCGGTGCAGGAAAGCTACGTCAACCTGATCCCGACCGCCCAAGGCGGTACGCACGTCAACGGCCTGCGTCAGGGTCTGCTCGACGCGATGCGCGAGTTCTGCGAGTTCCGCAGCCTGCTGCCACGCGGCGTGAAACTCGCGCCGGAAGACGTCTGGGAGCGCATCGCTTTCGTCCTGTCGATGAAAATGCAGGAGCCGCAATTCTCCGGCCAGACCAAAGAGCGTCTGTCTTCCCGTGAGGCAGCGGCGTTCGTCTCCGGTGTGGTTAAAGACGCTTTCAGCCTGTGGCTCAACGCCAACCCGGAAACCGGTCTGGCCCTGGCCGAATTGGCGATCAACAACGCCGGCCGCCGTCTCAAGGCGAGCAAGAAAGTCGAGCGCAAACGCGTCACCCAAGGTCCGGCGCTGCCGGGCAAACTGGCTGACTGCGCCGGGCAGGACCCGATGCGTTCCGAGCTGTTCCTGGTCGAGGGTGACTCCGCCGGCGGTTCGGCCAAACAGGCGCGGGACAAGGAGTTCCAGGCGATCCTGCCGTTGCGCGGCAAGATCCTCAACACTTGGGAAGTCGACGGCAGCGAAGTGCTCGCCAGCCAGGAAGTGCATAACATCGCCGTGGCGATCGGCGTCGATCCGGGCGCCGCGGACATGAGCCAGCTGCGCTACGGCAAGATCTGCATCCTCGCCGACGCCGACTCCGACGGTCTGCACATTGCGACTTTGCTGTGTGCGCTGTTCGTCCAGCATTTCCGCCCGTTGGTGGATGCCGGTCACGTCTACGTGGCGATGCCGCCGCTGTACCGCATCGACCTCGGCAAAGAGATCTACTACGCCCTCGACGAAGCCGAGCGCGACGGCATTCTCGATCGCCTGGTGGCCGAAAAGAAACGCGGCAAACCCCAGGTCACCCGATTCAAAGGTCTGGGTGAAATGAACCCGCCGCAGTTGCGTGAAACCACCATGGACCCGAACACTCGGCGTCTGGTGCAGTTGACGCTGGGCGAAGACTTCGCCGAAACCTCGGAAATGATGGACATGCTGCTGGCGAAGAAACGCGCCGGTGACCGCAAATCCTGGCTGGAATCCAAAGGCAACCTCGCCGAGGTGCTGGCCTGATGCAGTTTGGCTGGGCCTTGGCGGGTGCGTTGCTGCTGAGTGCGCTGAGCGTGTCGGCCGAGCCGCTGCAAGAGTTGCAGCTGCTTTCCGAACACCCGGTCGAAGGCATCCGCGGCGGTAACCTGTCAGGTCTGGCCATGTGCGGCAACGAGCTGTGGACGGTTTCCGATCGCGATGACGAGCAGATCTATCGGCTCGATACCCACGATCCGGTCTGGCAGGCGCAAACTGTGCACATCGACGTGCCGCCTGTGCCGGAGAGCGGCCTGCCGTGGGGCTTGAGTTCGCGCACCTGGGCGGCGTCGTTCATTCGTGGGGGCGATCTGGATTTCGAAGGCATCAGTTGCGACAGCGTAGGCAATCGCTACATCGTCAGTGAGGCCCATGCGGCGGTGTTGCAGGTGCCGGTCAGTGGCCCGGCTAACTGGCTGAAAATCTCGCCGCTGCTGGTTCGCGAAGCGCGGGCGAGCGGCCTGCTGCTCAAGTTCAATTCGATCTTCGAGGGCCTGGCGATCAACCCGGCCGGTGATCAGATATGGCTGGCCGCCGAACGGCAAAAACGTGGTTTGCTGCTGATCAAACGCCAGCAGACGGTGTGGGATTGTGACGGTCGCTGCGTGCTGCTCAGTGAGGGCGGCAAGGAGATGCAGCCGCCACAGTTTCCCAAGGCGAAAGCGGTTCATCGCGACTTCTCCGACATTTCCTTGTTCAACGGCAAGCTGTTTACCCTTGAACGCAACGCTTTCGAGATCTGCCGTCGCGATGCGCAGACGGCCAAGGTCGAGCAGTGCTGGTCGTATGCCGGCGAACTGTTGCAGGAACAACGTCGGTATTCGCAGAACTACGGACTGGAGGAAGCGCTGATCATTGATGCCGAAGGCGCGTGGATCGGCGTCGACAACAATTTTGGCCCGCGTGCCGACGGCGAAGTCCGCCCGGTGGTCTGGCGCTTCGCCGCGCCGGACGGTGGCTGGAGTGCCAGGCCATGAGCCAGCAACCGCCGGGCAAGCGTGCCGGTCGGGTGCTAATGGTCCTCGCCTGGTGCGCGGCACTGTTTCTCGCGACGAAGTTTTTTGGGCAGTGGGAGCAGCGCCAGCAGAATCCGAACATCGTGGTCACGTCGGAGCAGGGCGAAGGTTTTATCGAAGTGAAACTGGCGAGCAATGCCCAAGGGCATTTTGTCGCCAGCGGCCAGATCAACGGCGAGCCGGTGGAGTTCATGCTCGACACCGGCGCGACCGATGTCGCGATCCCGGCGGATCTGGCCAAGCGTTTGAAGCTGCAAGAAGGTTTCGGCGTGACCCTGAGCACGGCCAATGGCCTGAGCCAGGGCTATCGAACGAAGATTGCCCGCCTGCAACTGGGCGACATCGTGCTGCGGGATGTCCGCGCACTGGTGGCGCCGGGGCTGCATGGCGACCAGGTGCTGCTCGGCATGAGCGCCCTGAACAGACTTGAATTTACCCAGCGCGGTGGCACCATGCTGCTGCGCCAGACAACGAACCGATGAGGCCCGCATGAGCGACTCCCTTGATCTCAGCCTGGATGGTGTAGAACGCCGCTCGCTGGCTGACTTCACCGAAAATGCCTACCTCAACTACTCCATGTACGTGATCATGGACCGCGCCTTGCCGCATATCGGCGACGGCCTGAAGCCGGTACAGCGGCGTATCGTCTACGCCATGAGCGAACTGGGGCTGGACGCTGATTCCAAGCACAAGAAATCGGCGCGTACCGTCGGTGACGTGCTCGGCAAGTTCCACCCCCACGGCGATTCGGCGTGCTACGAAGCGATGGTGCTGATGGCGCAGCCGTTCAGCTATCGCTACACGCTGGTCGACGGCCAGGGCAACTGGGGTGCGCCGGACGATCCGAAGTCCTTCGCCGCCATGCGTTACACCGAAGCGCGGCTGTCGCGCTATTCCGAAGTGCTGCTCAGCGAACTGGGCCAGGGCACCGCGGACTGGGGGCCGAACTTCGACGGCACCCTGCAGGAGCCGCTGGTGTTGCCGGCGCGCCTGCCGAACATTCTGCTCAACGGCACCACCGGTATCGCCGTGGGCATGGCCACCGACGTACCGCCGCACAACCTGCGCGAAGTCGCCACCGCCTGCGTACGCTTGCTGGATGAGCCGAAAGCCACGGTCGAACAGCTCTGCGAACACATCCAGGGTCCGGATTATCCGACCGAAGCGGAAATCATCACGCCGCGTGCCGACCTGCTGAAGATGTACGAAACCGGCAAGGGCTCGGTGCGTATGCGCGCCGTGTACCACGTCGAGGACGGCGACATCATCGTCACCGCGCTGCCGCATCAGGTCTCCGGCGCCAAGGTGCTGGAGCAGATCGCCGCGCTGATGCAGGCCAAACCGTCGAAAGCGCCGCAGATCGCCGATCTGCGTGACGAATCCGACCACGAAAACCCGTGCCGCATCGTGATCATCCCGGTCAACAGCCGCGTCGATCACGAAGCGCTGATGCAGCACCTGTTCGCCAGCACCGAGCTGGAGTCGACCTACCGGGTCAACGTCAACATCATCGGTCTGGACGGCAAGCCGCAGCTGAAAAACCTCCGTGCGCTGCTGGTCGAATGGCTGGAATTCCGCGTGCTGACCGTGCGTCGCCGCCTGCAATTTCGCCTCGACAAGGTCGAGCGTCGCCTGCACCTGTTGGACGGTTTGCTGATCGCCTACCTCAACCTGGATGAAGTAATTCACATCATCCGTACCGAGGAGCATCCGAAAGCCAAGCTCATTGAGCGTTTCGCCCTCAGCGAGATTCAGGCCGACTACATCCTCGACACCCGCTTGCGTCAGTTGGCGCGACTGGAAGAGATGAAGCTGCGCGACGAGCAGGACGAACTGCTCAAGGAACAAGCCAAGCTGCAAGCCCTGCTGGGCAGCGAAGCGAAGCTGAAGAAACTGGTGCGCACCGAGCTGCTCAAAGACGCCGAAACCTACGGCGACGACCGCCGTTCGCCAATCGTCGAGCGCGCCGAAGCCAAGGCGTTGAGCGAGCACGATCTGCTGCCGAACGAGAAAGTCACTGTCGTGCTGTCGGAAAAAGGCTGGGTGCGTTCGGCCAAGGGCCATGACATCGACGCTACCGGTCTGTCGTACAAGGCCGGCGATGGCTTCAAGACCTCGGCGGCGGGGCGCTCCAACCAGTTTGCCGTGTTCATCGATTCCACCGGTCGCAGCTACTCGGTCGCCGCGCATACCTTGCCGTCGGCCCGTGGCCAGGGCGAACCCTTGACCGGCCGTCTGACGCCGCCACCGGGCGCTTCGTTCGAATGCGTGCTGATGCCCGAAGACGATGCGCTGTACGTGATTGCGTCCGATGCCGGTTACGGCTTCGTGGTCAAAGGCGAAGACCTGCAAGCGAAGAACAAGGCCGGCAAGGCCCTGTTGAGCCTGCCGAACAACGCCAAGGTCATCGCGCCGCGCCCTGTGGCCGATCGTGAGCAGAACTGGCTGGCCTCGGTCACGACCGAAGGTCGCCTGCTGATCTTCAAAATCAGCGATCTGCCACAATTAGGTAAGGGCAAAGGCAACAAGATCATCGGTATATCCGGTGAACGCGTGGCCAGTCGCGAAGAATATGTCACGGACATCGCCGTCCTGCCGGAAGGCGCCACCCTGGTATTGCAGGCTGGCAAACGGACCCTGTCGCTGAAAGCCGACGACCTCGAGCACTACAAAGGTGAGCGGGGACGGCGCGGAAACAAACTTCCGCGGGGCTTCCAGAGGGTGGATGCGCTGCTCGTCGAAAACCTCAATTAGGCGAGAACGCCTTCCTAGAGCGTTCGATCTGCGATTAAACGCGTAGATCGACGCTTTGGCGCTGGAGTCGGAACGCATATTCACGGATGATATGGCCTTTCAAGCGCCGGCGTGGCCGAGCGTTCTTCATATTTATTGAGTATTTTCACTGTGGTCAGCCTTGTGGCGGCCACCTGGACGGGATGATGACTGCTCTACGCCCCCTTATTTTGTTGCTCGCCGGCGTTCTTGGCCTGGCGGGTTGCAGCGTTCACCAGCCGGTGTCGCTGTACCAACTGGACAGCGGAAGTCCGGTTCAGCCTGCGCAAAGCGCGGGCATGGCGGTTTTGCTGGGGCCGGTAGTTGTTGCCGATTACCTGCAACGCGAAACCCTGCTGCAACGTCAACCCGACGGCAGCCTGCAAGCGGCGACCGACGGTCGTTGGGCTGGCAGCCTTTCGTCGGATATCGATCAACTGCTGATGCGTCAGGTGGCTGGTCACCTGGACAGTCAGCGTGTGGTGCTGGCGCCTGCTACTGCCGGATTCACGCCGGATGTGCAGGTTCTGCTGACCATCACCCGTCTGGATTCCGGGGCGAAACAACCGGCGATTCTCGATGCGCAATGGCGTTTGATCGATCGTCGCGGCAAGGTGCGCGATAACCGCATCATTCACCTGCAGGAAACGCACGCCGGCAGCACCGCGTCCCAGGTGCAGGCACAAGGGGTTCTGTTGCAGCGTCTGGCCGAGCAGTTGTCGGTGGCGCTCAAGCCACTGGCCAACCAGCCGCCCGTGGCCGAGGCACCGCGTAAAGCCGCGCCGAAACCCGCAGCGCCGGCGGCGGATGCCGAGAAGCAGCCAAAGATTCCGATGGCCTCGCCTATTCGTACCGATATGGAAGTGTTTCGCTTCTGAGGCTGGAACGCGTCAGAACAGAGCCCGCCTTGTGCGGGCTTTGTTATGTCTGGAGGTGAGGTGGAAGATCAAAAGCCCCTCACCCTAGCCCTCTCCCGGAGGGAGAGGGGACCGACTGAGGTGTCGGGCGTCTTACGTCGACCTGAGAGATCTTGGCGATTATGGATTCACAGCCAAACGTGCATGTCGATGTAACTCTCGAATATCCCCCAATCTGTTCCCTCTCCCTCTGGGAGAGGGCTAGGGTGAGGGGCTTTTCAGGGATGCTCTCGAATCCAATAACACCGCGCACAAAAAAGCCCGCAGACAATTAATTGTCTGCGGGCTTTTGCGTATCGGGCCTAAGCCTTACGCCCGGCGCTCATGCATCCGCGCCAGTTGCCGTTCGAGCATCGACGGATATGGCTCCATCAACCGCTCCACACAGCAAGCGCCTTCAGGGCTGGCGATCGGCCGGATCCGCGCACGCTGGCGGATCAAGGTGTCATCGCTGATCTTGCGCTCGACCAGCAGCAGATTGCGGCTGTGTTGCGACAAGGCCAGTGCATCCTGGGCCGAATCGGTCAGCAGCAGATCAATCTGGCTCAGACCGAACAACTCATCGCCCAAGGTCAGGCCCAGCTGCAATTGCAGGGTGATGCCGCTGTCTGCGACCTCAATCTGCAATTGGTGGCCGAGTGCACGCAGCAGTTCGCCGCAGCAGATGGCATTGGTCAGGTAATCGTCGCCGCAGTCTTCGGTGTGGAACAGCAACAGCGTGCTGCCATCGTTGAGGGTTTCGATTTCGCCCTGATACAGCGACGCGGCCTGCTCGAGGCAGTCGCGATAGCGTTCCTGCAATTCTTCCAGACGTGCGCGAGGCAAACGACGCAATTGTTCCTGCGAGCCCAGTTGCACGGCCAGTACGGCGGTGTGCTGTGGCACGTCAGGGCTCGGTTTGCGCGTCAGCGGTTGGGCGCCGTCGTTGAGCGATTCGTCGCGCAGGTCGGCGAAAGCGTCATCGTCATCATCGTCTTCGACGGTGCTGACCAGGTGACGCGGCGCCGGTTTCTTCGCGGCCAGCGGGCGGCTTTCGTCGAAGCTCGGATCGCGCAGGTTACGCACCTCGAATTCAGGCTCGTCTTCTTCCTCGGCGAATTCCGGCTCGGGTTCGGGCTCAGGCTCCGGTTCCGGGGCGTAGCTGGCATGCAGCTGGCGCGCCAGATCGCCGATTTCATCCTGGCGGTCGATGCCCGGGGTGTGCGCGTCGATGCGGCGCAGCCACACGCGCAATTGCAGCAACGGCGTCGACAGGTAGCGGCCCATGCGCAGACTCAGAGCCAATGACAGCGCCAGCAGAATTGCGCTCAGAATGCCCATGCTTTGCAGGCTGATGGTCATCGGCTGCTGGAACTGATCCATGTCCAGGCTGATGCGCAGTTGCCCGGCAGTCACGTCCTGGAAAGTGATCTTGCTCTCGTACATGCCCTCGGCTTCGCCCAGCAGGCTGTGCTTGGGACGCTGACCGGACTCGGCGAGGATGCGGTTGTCCACACTGTAGATTGCCGCGTGGGCGACCAGTTTGTTCTTGGTCAGGTTGTTGAGCAGCACGTTGAGGCTGAGGATGTCGTTGGACACCAGCAGCTCGGTGGCGGAGGTGGCGGTCTGCGTGGTCAGGCTTTCGCCCAGCGCATCGGCCTGCTCGTGCATGGCCTGCTTGAATTGCAGCCCCATCACCCCGGCATAGATCACCAGGGCCAGAGCGACCAGGATCACGTTGTGGCTGGCAATGCGCAATGCAATCGGTACACGGCGATGGCGCAGTGCACGGAAGATCAGCAGGAAGAAGTTATCGGTTTTGACTGGCGTGGGCCGGTTCACTTGAGCTCGGCTCTTTGTCCGTGAAGTTGACGCGCAGTATAGCGACAGGCCCCAGACCGGCAAAGCGCTCGCGGTGCCCGATGGTCACTGAAAGTGGGTAGAATGCGGTTTTTTTCCAGTTGCGGGGGTGCGCGTTGCGCGAAATCGTCCTGATTAACATCACGGGAGTCGACCGTCCCGGTCTGACAGCGGCCATCACCGGTGTTCTGGCACAAGGTGGTGTGAACATTCTCGACATCGGTCAGGCGGTGATCCACGACACCCTGTCGTTCGGCATCCTAGTTGAAATTCCCGATTCCGAACAGGGCAAGTCAGTGCTCAAGGACATCCTGTTCAAGGGCTACGAACTGGATCAGCAAGTGCGTTTCACCCCGGTGTCCGAAGAGGATTACCAGCAGTGGGTGGGCAATCAGGGCAAGAAACGCCATATCGTTACCCTGCTGACGCGCAAAGTCACCGCCGGCCAATTGCAGGCGGTCAGCGCGATCACCGCCAAATATGGCTTGAACATCGACCATATCGACCGTCTGTCGGGGCGCATGCCGCTGGACACGCCGGCCGACAAGGGCAAGGGTTGCATCGAGTTTTCCGTGCGCGGTGAAGCCGCCGATCCGCAGGCCCTGCGCGCCGAATTCCTCAGCGTTGCCCAGGAATTGAACGTCGACATCGCCTTCCAGGAAGACTCGCTGTTTCGCCGCAACCGGCGTCTGGCGGTGTTCGACATGGA
Organism: Pseudomonas sp. Leaf434; assembly: GCF_001425545.1. Lineage (NCBI taxonomy): Bacteria > Pseudomonadati > Pseudomonadota > Gammaproteobacteria > Pseudomonadales > Pseudomonadaceae > Pseudomonas > Pseudomonas sp. Leaf434. Next base: position 412,975 of record NZ_LMQZ01000007.1, read on the forward strand.
CTCGACGCTGATCGAAGCGGAAGTCATCGATGAGCTGGCCAAAGCGGCCGGCGTGGGTGACCGGGTTTCGGAAATCACCGAGCGCGCCATGGCCGGTGAACTGGATTTCCGCGCCAGCTTCAAGGAGCGTCTGGCGCTGCTCAAGGGCCTCGACGTCAGCGTGCTCGACTCGATCGGCGCCTCGCTGCGCCTGACCGAAGGCGCCGAAACCCTGTTCGCCGAACTCAAACGCCTCGGCTACAAAACCGCCATCCTGTCCGGCGGCTTCACTTATTTCGCCAAGCAACTGCAGGCCAAGCTTGGCATCGATTACGTGTTTGCCAACGAGCTGGAAGTGGTCGACGGCAAGTGCACCGGCGTGGCGATCGAGCCGATTGTCGATGCGCAGCGCAAGGCAGATCTGCTCAAGGAGCTGGCGCACAAGGAAGGCCTGCGTCTGGAGCAGACCATTGCTGTCGGCGACGGCGCCAACGACTTGCCGATGCTGGCGATTGCCGGGCTGGGCGTGGCGTTCCGCGCCAAACCGTTGGTCAAGCAGTCGGCGAAGCAGGCGATTTCAACGCTGGGGCTGGATGGTGTGTTGTATCTGCTGGGTTTCCGGGATCGCGACGGGCAGCTCTGAGATCTCCATAAGCTGATCTGGCCTCTTCGCGAGCAGGCTCGCTCCCACAGGAAATCTCATTCCAGTGTGGGAGCGAGCCTGCTCGCGAAGGCCGTGCCTCGGTCTAGAGCGAATTCCACAACGAATCAAAATCCTCCTCACCCCCGCCATTCTGCGCAGGATCCAGCGAGCGATAGGCGAACTGGTTGAAGCTGTGCGTACTCGCCACCCGCCGATCCAGCCCGGCGCGGTGTTCTTCGCCCTGGGTGTTGATCAATACCTTGTTGCCTTCCTGAAACGGCAGGCGCGGCGCAAGTACAGTGGCCGGCACATCGATCGCACTGATCTCCGGCAACAGCAAACCGCGCAGATAATGGCTGTGATCGTCCTTGGAACGAACCAGTTGCAGCCCGCACGGCTGCGCGTGTGGCGCGACCAGTTCAATGCCCATCTGCGTGCCGCTACCGCGCACCTGGCGGATCCAGCGAATCACCGCAATGCTCCAGCCTTTGCCCTCGCTGTCCTGAATGCCGAGCATTTCCCCGGCCTGCAATTCCGCCGGCACCTCGCTCGGCCAGGCCAGGCAATAGCCGCCGGGGCTATGGTTGATCACCGGCAAGGCGTAAGTCGGATAGTTCGGCGAGTTGCCGGGGCCTTCATCCTCGCTCAACTGGTCGTACTGGATTTCCTCGTACGGCAACAGCTCATCGTTACTTTGCGGGGCAGCGTCGAACGCCTGACTCCAGCTGTCCTTTTCGCCGTTGGCCACGACGCTGCTGAAATTTGCCGTGCGGGCACCGGGATGTTTGAGCAACTCGCTGAAGGTGCGCTCGCCGCCGAGGTAGAAGTGCAGGGCGCTCATGCCGACGCACACGGTCAATGTGCCCTGGCCGGCGCTGCGCTGAAAACTGCGTTCGGCAGCCTGGCCCCAAGTGGCGTGCAGATGTTGCAGGGTATCGATGCTGAGACCGGCGGAAACAGGCAGGGGGGTTGAAGTCGGCTGCTGCAGCAGGTGCGTTTCGAGCTGCTTGACCAAGGGCTGCGGGTCGAAGCCCAGCAGCCCGCTCTGTTGTTCGCTGCGAAACATCTTGCGGTAGCGTGGACCAACATCCAGTTCCGGGCTGATGGCGAACAAACCGTCGTCGGCGCTGCCGGGATGCAGTTTGAGCAGGGCGCTCCACGGCTCGATCACCTCGGCCAGCCGAGCAATCTGACTCTGGCGTAATTGATTGCAACGGGCACTGCCCAATAGCAGCGCGGCGATGTAGGTCTGTTCGACGCTCAGTTCGCTGGTCAAAAACGCCAGATCATCGCGCAGCCGCCGTTGTTGCAGCTGTAATTGCGCAGCGCTGCGATACAGCTGATGCAATTCCAACCACACGTGTTCCGGCGGTGAACTGTACAGCTGCGTGGCGCGCACCAGTTGCGCCTTGAGGGCATGCGCGGCGCGTTGCAAGGCGGTGCCGACCAATGTCGCGCGATCCTTGCTGTATTTGGGCAGGATGCGCAGAACAATCTGTTTATAGCCGATGGCCAACTGAGCTTGCAGCGCCTGACACAGGTTGCTGACTTTTCGCGAACGCTCGTCGAGCATGATCGCCTGATGCAGAAAATGCCGTTCCAGATGCTGGCAGACGAAATACACCTCGGGCCGCAGCAGCTCAAGCAATTGCAGGCGATTGTCGCTGGGGGTGAGCAACAGGTTCAGTTCGCCGAGGCCTTGATACAGCAAGCGGGCGGTTTCGCCGATGTTGGCCTTGGGCAGGCCGGCGATCCAGCGCTTGAGGTCGCGCGGGCTGGCCTCGCAGAACGACAGGCGCGTTTGCGTAGGAGTCGGAGCGCGCAGCTTGGGAGAAAAGTTGGTCTGGCTCATGAGCAAAACCATAGCAGCAAATGCCGCGGTTTGCGGAAGCAGCCTCGGCTGCTTCCGCGAACAGGGTCACGCTTTTGGCAGTGCCAGGCCTTGGCCCATCTGCACGGGTGAACCGGCCACCAGCTCTTCGGCCCACTTCACCTGATCCGGGCCAAACAGCACGATCGCCGTCGAACCGAGCTTGAAGCGCCCAAGTTCCGCGCCTTTTTCCAGATGAATCGGTGCGCGTGCGGCTTCGTCGTAGCGGAAGGTTTTCAGCTCGCGCTTCGGTGGCGTGACCAGACCGGCCCACACGGTTTCGATCGAAGCGACAATCATCGCACCGACCAGCACCACGGCCATCGGCCCGCGTTCTGTATCGAAAATGCACGCCACGCGCTCGTTGCGGGCGAACAGCTCCGGGACGTTTTCGGCAGTGGTCTGGTTCACCGAAAAAATGCGGCCCGGGATGTAGACCATTTCGCGCAGGGTGCCGGCCAGCGGCATGTGCACGCGGTGGTAGTCCTTAGGCGACAGGTAAATGGTAGCGAAGTCGCCGCCCATGAACGGCGCTGCGTTGGCCGCATCCCCGCCGAGCAACTCCAGCACGCTGAAGCTGTGGCCCTTGGCCTGGAACACACGACCGTGCTCGATCGGGCCGAGCTGGCTGACCGCACCGTCGGCCGGGCTGAGGATTGCGCCCGGGGTCTCGTCCAGTGGACGCGCGCCGTCTTTCAGGGCACGCGTGAAGAAGGCGTTGAAGTGCTCGTAAGCGGTCAGGTCTTCGACCAGTGCTTGCGACATGTCCACTTGATAACGCTTGGCAAACCATTGCGTGAAGGCATTCTTGAACCAGCGCACGCGGCATTCGGCGATGCAGCCGGCCAGGCGCGACAGCAGGTGATGCGGCAGCAGGTACTGGCTGAGGATAAACAGACGCTCTTTCATTAGTTGTCCTTAAAAACCTTAAATCTCGACTGGCGTGTCAGGGTGGTTGCCCCATTCGCCCCAGGAACCGGCGTAGCCCTTGACCCGCGGATAACCGAGGGCTTTGGCCACCAGATAAGTGAAGCCCGACCGGTGATGGGTCTGGCAGTGGGTAATGATTTCCTTGTCCTTGGTGATCCCGAGGTTTTCGAGGATCTGCGGCATGTCGCTGCGGATACGCAACTGACGCGTCTGGTCCATGCCGGCAGTCCATTCGAAATTGACCGCACCGGGGATGTGGCCACCCTTGGCGGCGAGGACTTTCGCGCCGGAATATTCCAGCGGCCCACGCGCGTCCCAGATCGCCAGATCGGCGGCGCCGAGACGGCTTTGCAGGTATTCGCGGGTGGCGGTCGGTTCGTCGTGCAGGGTCAGCGACACTGGGCCACCGACGGCGGCCGGCACTTGAATCGACATGGGCATACCGTCCGCCAGCCAGGCCGGCAGACCACCGTCTATATAGTGGTATTTGTCGTGGCCAATGACATCGAGCAGCCAGATGAAACGCCCGGCCCAGCCGCCGCCTTCATCGTCATACACGACGTAGACCGCATCTTTGCGATGACCGAGCTCACCAAACAACGCTTCCAGATCGGCCTTCGCCGGCATCAGCCCCGGCGCCGGTGGCTGGCCGAGCTGGGTGCGTTTCGGGTCGACAAAACGTGCGCCGGGCAAGTGACCTTCGGCATACCGGGCAGGGCTGGTCAGGTCCACCAGAATCAGTTCCGGGGACTCCAGACGCGGCAGCAGGTCGCTCGGCTCGATGACAAGCGGCAAGCCAGAGAAGTCAGACATGTGAGGTCTCCAGAGCACAAAGGGGAGGATTGTAGCGCAGGCTCATTGGCCACGGCTGCTAAAGCTGTGCAGGGCTTTTTCGATGCACTGCGCGGTTTTGCCGAAGGCTTGCACAGTGATGTCGGCGAAGGGGCCGCCGCCCTGATCGGCAACGACGATCATGATCACCCGGCCGTTATTCACCAGCGAACGCAGGAACAGATGCTCACCGCGAAACAACGTGCGCAGGCTCGCTGGCAATAAGGCGGAGAATTGCCCGTTGTTCTCCGGCGTGATCCGCACCTGCGCCTGCTGAGCGAGCAGGCGTTGCAGGACTTTGCTTTGGCCGACGGCAAAACTCAGCGCCGCCGCATCCTTCGGCAAACCGGCGGTCTGGTGCACGCGCAGGGTCGTGTGTGTGCGGTCGGCTATCAGAATCATCACCCGACGCATGCCGCTAGCCACCAGTGCCTCGCGGGCGGCGACGGTCAGGCTCATGGCATTGGTGAAGCGGCTGGGTTCGGCGAGCAGTTCGGCGCATTGCCGACGCCACTGGCCCAAGTCATCCGCATTCGGCGCTGCTGCCGGGAGCATGCCGGCCGGCAAGCGACGAGTGCCCCACGGCCAGATCAGCGAAACCGCCGGGTGCCACAAATCGGGCATCGCATGCTGACGCGCGCTGTTCGCCGCTTGCTGGTGCAACTGTTGCTGCACTTCGTCCATGGAAATCTGCAGATACAGGCTGGTCAGGTACTGCCAGCGCTTGCTGTGCGGACTGTCCCAGGCCTGTTGCGCCGACAGCGCCAGCCCATTGGCCAGCAGCACGGTATTCGCCGGCTGGTTGAGCCAGCGGCGCAATGTCGGGTCATCGTCGAGGCGATTCTGCTGGCGCAGCGGGTGTTCACTGTCGCGGGCGATGCGCAGCACTTTGACCAGTTCGCGTTGTTCGCTGAGCAGCAATTTGTAGCCTTGCTCGACCCAGATCGGCAGATGCCAGGCGTGGACCAGTGCCTCGGCGATCTTCAACAGGCGCACGCCGAGCAATTGCTTTTCGACCACACGTGCCGACTCGCCCTTGTGGATCACGCGCAGTTCCCACTCCTCGAGCAACTGCGGATACGTCAGTGCCAAGGGCCACAGCGGCGACAAAAACAGCAAGCTGCCCCAATGAATGTCCTGCCACAGCCGCGCGAGGCGACTGGCAAAAAAACCGTTGGCCTGTTGTGTCGCGTGTTGGCTGATCAGTTGCAATTGGCGCAAACCCTTGGGGATTTGCCGGTGCGGTTCGGCGGGCAGGCGCGCGAGCAATTCTTCGGTGCGGGCAAGGCCCAGGCGATTGATTGCCACCTCAAGATTTTCCGCCGGCGCGGCCATGGTGCCGTGGGTGTGACGATTCGCCTCACGGATGACGCTCAAGGCCAGCGCCGGGCTGTCCTGCATCAGATCGGCGATGTCGCGCAGCGAGCTGCGATTGTCGCGGATCGCCCGGCAGACTTTGTCGTGAGCCTCTTGTGGTACGGGCAGGCGGACGCTGTCGAGCAGCTTGACCCAAGCCTGGAGCGTGGTCGGTATTACCGATGGAATGTTCGTTTCATTAGCCATGTCTGGACGAGATCTTCACTGACTGTAGACGCGCCCGGCATGGGCTAAATTGGCTTTTCGCCTGAACTGGCTATAGTCTGGCGCAGTTTTGCCGATAAGTAGAAGAAGAGATTTTTTAACTTCCGAATATGACCTTGAACCCGACTTAAACAAGTACCTTCTACCTATGGCTAAAATTATCGGCATCATCGTCGTATTCGCGAGCGTGCTCGGCGGATACGTGCTCTCCCACGGCAAGATTGCCGCTCTGATCCAGCCCTTCGAGGTGATGATCATCGGCGGTGCGGCCCTCGGCGCATTTCTCCAGGCCAACCCCGGTTACATGACGATGCACGTGCTCAAGAAATCCCTGAGCATGTTCGGTTCGCGCTTCACCCACACCTTCTACCTTGAAGTGCTCGGGCTGATCTACGAAATCCTCAACAAGAGCCGCCGTGAAGGCATGATGGCGATCGAAGGCGACATCGAAGATGCCGCCGCGAGCCCGATCTTCGCCAAGTACCCGGCGGTGCTCAAGGATGAACGCATGACCGCGTTCGTCTGCGATTACCTGCGCATCATGTCCTCCGGCAACATGGCTCCGCACGAACTGGAAGGCCTGTTCGACATGGAGCTGTACAGCCTCAAGGAAGACCTCGAGCACCCATCGCACGCAGTCAACGGCATCGCCGACGGCATGCCCGGTTTCGGTATCGTTGCGGCGGTACTCGGTATCGTGGTGACCATGGCCTCGCTGGGCGAGGGCGACCAGGCGTCGATCGGTCTGCACGTGGGTGCGGCACTGGTCGGTACCTTCTTCGGTATTCTCGCGGCATACGGTTTCTTCGGTCCGCTGGCGCATTCCCTGGCCCACGATGCCAAGGAAGAGCTCAACGTCTACGAAGCCATCAAGGCCTCGCTGGTGGCTTCGGCGTCCGGCATGCCGCCGTCGCTGGCGGTCGAGTTCGGGCGCAAGGTTCTGTACCCGGCGCACCGTCCAAGCTTCGCCGAGCTGGAACAAGCGGTTCGCGGTCGCTAAGTCATGGAAAATAATCAGCCGATCATCGTCAAGCGCGTCAAGCGCATTGCCGCCGGGCACCACGGCGGGGCGTGGAAAATCGCCTTCGCCGACTTTGCCACGGCGATGATGGCGTTCTTCCTCGTGCTGTGGCTGCTGTCCACCGCTACGCCGGAACAGAAGATCGCCATCGCCGGTTATTTCAAGGACCCGGTCGGCTTCTCCGAAAGCGGCACGCCGTACATCATCGACCTCGGCGGTACACCGACCCTGGCGCCGGAAAACACCCTCAACCCGGAAGTGAAGTCGCAGCCGCAACCGGACAAGGTTACGGTCGATACCGATCAGGTTGAAGGCATGGCCGAGCAGGTCGAGAAGGAGCGTCTCGAACTGCTCCTGCAAGAACTGCAGAACAAGGTCGACGAGAACCCGCAACTGCAGAAATTCAAGGATCAGATCCTTTTCGAGATCACCCCGAACGGCTTGCGCATCCAGATCATGGACGCCGAGAACCGGCCGATGTTCGACTCCGGGTCCGCACGCCTGAAACCGTACTTTGAAGACATCCTGCTGGCCATGGCCGACACCATCAAAGCGGTGCCGAACAAGATCAGCATCAGCGGCCACACCGACGCCAAGCCGTACATTGGCACTGGCGATTACGGCAACTGGGAGCTTTCGGCCAACCGCGCCAACGCGGCTCGCCGTGCCCTGGTCGCGGGCAGCTATCCGGATGCGCAGGTGGCGCGGGTGGTCGGTTATGCCTCGTCGGCGTTGTTCGACCGGGAAAACCCGTTCAACCCGGTCAATCGCCGGATCGACATTGTCGTACTGACCAAAAAAGCCCAGGCCGCCATCGAAGGTGCGCAGGGGCCTGAGGCAGCGAAACCGGCGGATCAGGGGCAGAACGGTGCTGCTCCGGCAGCCCCGGTTGATCCGAATGCGTTGCCGGCGGACAAACAGCCAGTGCCGGCTCACGAGTTGCGCGAGCGGTTGAATCTGTTTGACGATGCGGCGCCGAAACCGGCTGAGCCGGGTGGGGCGGCGCCGGCGCCTGCGCCGAAGCAGTAAGTGAAAAAAAGCCGACAGTGATGTCGGCTTTTTTGTGGCTATCACAGGCCGGCACTGTCTCAGAATCCCCGACGAATCCGGTTCTTCAGCTGTTCATGAAACATCTCTGCATCGCGCTTGTACGCCCCTTTCACCGAGTCGCTGAACGAATCCAGGGTTATCGAGCGCTTGTTCGACACCTCATCACGATACGCATCGATAAAGAAATCCAGATCGCTGGCCGTGCTCAGCTTCGGCCATTTGTCCAGATAGATCGGCAGTTGCGCAGGTCCGGTCTTGAACGTACAGATCCGCCGATTGCTGATCGTCGCCTCGCCAATTTCGAACGGCACCCACCACGACAGTGCAGTTGTCTCCGACACCACCGCCAGCAGATGCGTGCACTCGGTGATGTTGCGGGTAATGACCCCGGTGATGTCGTCCGTGGTCTGCGATTCCGGATCGAGGACATCGAGATATGTCCTGATCTTCGCTTGGGTCAGGCGGGTGTTGATGGCGATCGCATGGGCGCGATCCATGTGGCGATAGCTGATAAAGACTGGCATCAGAAATGTCCTTTGAGGGCGAGTTCGCGGTAATAGGCGCCGAGTGCCGTCAGGCGGCAGCCGGTGGAGTTGAGGGCGGCGTAGTACATGTGCTCGGCGTCGACCGGCTCGATCAGGCTGTGGCGGTTGCACTTCTGCAACTGGGCGAAGACCTCGCCGTGCTCAGGCACGAACGCCTTTTCGGTGGGCTCATGGCTGGGGTCGAGCGGGTAGACCGATTCGGCTTCGGCAAACCAGTCGGGCAATTTGCGCAGGATCTCCTTGGGGATCAGCGGCGAGACTTCGCGCAGGGAAATGAACTGCGACACATTGGTCTTGAACACCGGACGCTGTTCCCAGGCGCCGAGGGCGTTGTCGACAAAGGAATACAGACTGCCGGGGGTGATTTTGCCGAGGATATTCGCCGCGCCGCCGTGCAGCGCTTGCAGGAGCAGGCCGGTGAACACGCCGTGCTGCGCGCCCTCCATTGCCGGCTCGGCTTTTTTGCAGGCGGTGAGGATCGTCATACCCTCGCTGACCATGCTGCTCTCGCTGCGCAAGGCGCGCACTTCGCCGGCCGAACCGCTCTCGCAGCAGTCGAGGATGATCACTTTGTTTTTGATCCGCGTGGCTTTGTCCGCCCAGTTGAGGATGTCGCTGATGCGGATGCCGTCCTTGGCGTTGCGGTAGTCCTGCGCGATCAACATGCCTTCGTCAGTGTCGGCGTCGAAACCGCCATGGCCGGCGAAATACAGCAGAGCGACGTTGCAGTCACCGGAAAACAACTCGCGGATCTGGTCTTCGAGTTTTTGCCGGCTCAAATAATCCTCGGCGGACGTCAACACGACATTCTTGAAGTTGGGGTCGCCGTTGGCATTGGTTTTCAGCACCGACGCCATGGCCATGGCGTCGTTGCAACAGCCGCTTAGGCCGCCGATATGCGTGTAATCGTTGATGCCGATGAACAGTGCCTTGCGCATGATCACACCACCGTGTGCAGGCGGATCGCGCCGACGATGCTGTGGGCACTGCACGCGTGGATGTAGCGAGACGAATGGCGGATGAATAAAACACAGGTTGGCATGGCTTTCCTCGATGATCGCTGTGAGCGAAGGAGGAAAGAAATGTAGGCCGCTGGCTCAGGCCTACAAGGTCTGCGCGGCAAAACAGAAAGGTCCTGCAAGCAGTCGCGCAAGTGCCTACAGAAGAAGCTGACGTTTAAGAGGAGAGAGGTGAGTCAGATGCAGTCCGACAACCGGCAGCCCGTGGTGCGGGGCTGCCGGCGCGACTGCTTAATAACCGTTTTCGGGCAGGCTGGCGATGATCGAGCGATAGCTGTTCATCCGTTGCTGCTGGATGCGGCCATCTTCCAGCGCCTTGAGCAGCGCGCAACCCGGTTCGCGGTCGTGCTTGCAGTCGCGGAAACGGCAAGTGCCGAGCAGGTCATCGAACTCGATGAAACCGGCTTCGACATCGGCGCGGCTGACGTGGCCCAGACCGAATTCACGGATGCCCGGGGAGTCGATCAGTTCGCCGCCGCCAGGGAAGTGGAACAGGCGCGCGGTGGTGGTGGTGTGCGTGCCCTGACCGGACAATTCCGACAACGGCCCGACGCGGGTTTCGACTTCCGGCAGCAGGCTGTTGACCAGCGACGACTTGCCGACGCCGGACTGACCTACGAACACGCTGATGCGCCCGTCGAGCTGCTTTTGCAGTTGCTCCATGCCGTCGCCGTGGTGGGCCGAGACTTCCAGCACCGGATAACCCAGCGTGCGGTACACCGCCAGCAACGCGTTCAGCGCCGGGGCGTTCTGCTCGTCGATCAGGTCGAATTTGTTCAGCAGCAGAAGCGGGCGGATACCGGCATGTTCGGCGGCGACCAGATAGCGGTCGATCAGGTTGGCGTGCGGCTCGGGCAGCGGCGCGAAAACGATGACGATCATGTCGACGTTGGCGGCAACCGGCTTGAGCTGGCCACGACTGTCGGGGCGGCACAGTTCGGTGCTGCGCGGCAGTTGCGCGACGATCACGCCAATGCCTTGGTTGCCGGCGCGCCAGACCACTTTGTCGCCAGTGACCAGCGCTGGCAGGTTGGCGCGCAAGTGGCAGCGGAACACTTGACCGGCGAGTTCGCCGTCGACGGCTTCGACTTCGACCTGCACGCCGAAGTGGGCGATCACCAGGCCGTGTTGCTCTGGGCCAAGGTCGCCGCCCTCGAGGGCTTCGACCGCCGAGGACTCGCGTTTGGCGGCGCGTGCGGCGCGCTCGCCCTGGATCTTTTCGATGCGCCAGTTTTGACGACGATTGAGTTGGCGTTTGGCCATGGGTGTTCCGTCTGAAGAATGCAGCGATTAGGTAAAACGGCCGCGAGTTTAGCACGCCCGGCCACCGGCCTAGGCTAAACTGCGCAGCATTGCCTAGGAGCCCGAATATGCAAAATCCGCAGAACCTGATCTGGATCGACCTGGAAATGACCGGTCTGGACCCGGACAACGATGTCATCATCGAAATGGCCACTATCGTTACCGACAGTGAGCTGAACACATTGGCTGAAGGTCCGGTGATTGCCATCCACCATAGCGACGAAGTGCTCGCGCGCATGGACGAGTGGAATACCCGCACCCATGGCAACTCCGGTCTGACCCAGCGTGTGCGCGACAGCCGCATCAGCATGGCTGAGGCAGAAGCTGAGACCATCGCCTTTCTGGAAAAGTGGGTGCCGAAGGGCAAGTCGCCGATCTGCGGCAATAGCATCTGCCAGGATCGTCGCTTCCTTTATACCCACATGAAGGCGCTGGAAAGCTACTTCCACTATCGCAACCTCGACGTCTCCACGCTCAAGGAACTGGCCGCGCGCTGGGCGCCGGACGTACGCGACAGCTTCAAGAAGGGCAGCACCCACCTGGCGCTGGATGACATCCGCGAATCGATCGCCGAGCTGCAGCACTACCGCAAGCATTTCATCAAATTCTGATGCGGCGGCATCAGCCCTGACGCTTTCGCGAGCAGGCTCGCTCCCACATGGAATGCGGCTTATGTGGACGCGAGCCGGCTCGCGAGAGGCGCGCCCTCTTCTGGTGCGGCGCCGAAATGGCTAGACTGCGCGCCTTCCTGCCTGGACTGCCATCATGTTGCTGATGCTCTATCTGATCGCCATCACTGCCGAAGCCATGACCGGCGCGCTGTCCGCCGGACGACGAGGCATGGACTGGTTCGGCGTGGTGCTGATCGCCTGCATCACCGCGCTCGGTGGCGGTTCAGTGCGCGATGTGTTGCTCGGGCACTACCCGCTGACCTGGGTCAAACACCCGGAATATCTGGTGCTGACCTCGGTGGCGGCGATGTTTACGGTGTTTGCCGCACGCTGGATGCGTCACCTGCGCTCGCTGTTTCTGGTGCTCGACGCGGTGGGGCTGGTGGCATTTACCTTGATCGGTTGCATGACAGCGCTGGAAATGGGCCACGGCATGCTGGTGGCCTCGGTCAGCGGCGTCATCACCGGTGTGTTCGGCGGCATCCTGCGCGACATTTTCTGCAATGACATTCCGCTGATATTTCGCCGCGAACTTTATGCCAGTGTTTCATTCGCTGCGGCATGGTGCTACATGTTTTGTCTTTATATAAATGTGCCGGGCGAACAAGCCATCCTGATCACTTTGTTTGGCGGGTTCCTGTTACGTCTGCTGGCCATCCGTTTCCATTGGGAAATGCCGAAGTTCGTCTATAACGACGAACATTGATCATTCTTGCGTTGGTGTATTGGAGGCTGGTTTAAAGGCATATGAGTTGCCGGCGGCTGGTGCACGCATATTTCTTACACTTTTCACTTTGATATTTTCTTGGTGGGTATGTAACTTTTTTTGCTGACATGTTTTCGATGTCACTATCAAGTTATATTCTCACAGAGGAGCTGTATTATGAGTGAAAGCATGGATGCTACAGGTAATCAACAAAACACTTCGCCCGTTCTTGTGGGGTTGTCCAGTCTGAAGGTCAAGTTTGACGCCAGTGATAACACTCAAAGCAGGGCACTTTTCGCTAATGGCCGGATGCAAGTCAAAGTTCAGGTGCTGGTTGCCGGAGTAGACGCCGACGGCAACGCTGTGCATGTACCGGAAGATGTAATGGAAAGCATCCAGCTTATTCATTACGCGACCGGCAAGACCTTGCGCGATGGTTGGGTCGCGAGCGCGGTCCAAGGGCGGTTTACGCGTGAGGCACGGCCTGCACCGGATGCCTTGGACAGGCACGATGATGATCTTGAGAATGACAGCGTTCATCCACAGGTGCGTACGTTCTGGGTTTCCTCGTCGAGCGCCGGAACGACTGAGGTCGGTGCGCGCCTGTCTCTCAACGGGGAGAGGATTTTGAGCAACGGAACCACCCCTGTCAGTGTTCATTACAGCAGCGTGACTCTGGAGGCTGAAAAGCCCGCGACATATGGAGTCTTTCAGTTGTATCAGAACAGGATTGGTAATGAGTCGCCTGGTAATCGTATCTGGAAGTACCATCTGGGGCTGTACCCGGACGGGAAGCAAATCCGCCTGGTCGATTGGATGGTCGAGGGGGCTGAAGAGGGCGAAAACCTCGATTTTGCGGGCGGGAACAGGCTTAACGAAATCAAAACAAATTATATGAAGTGCATTTTCGTCCGTCCCGAAAAAACCAGTGTGACCGTCACCTTGCCTGATAGGGGTGATCCGTTTGTATATGCTTTCACCGGCGATGCGCAAACATGGAATCACAAGCATTACAAAGTAAATACGCAAAGCGACGGAGAACTCACTATTGTGCAGGCGTTATCCGAATACTCGGAAAATACCGGTGCGCAAAAATATGGAAGTGTCCTCTACTTTATCGCTATCGATGAATATGGTACCGGGCATAAGTTGGCGATTCGCGTGAGTTTTTATGAGCGCAATTTGTCTCTTCAGCGAGGCTGAGTTTCATCATCCATTGATGCAATGTCCTGGGATGTAGTAGCTGTATATGCGTTTGGCATCGCGGCTGCAGATAAGCTGCCATGTTCGATGATCAGGCATATGCACGAAAGTGCTTTATCTGATGCCTTGCGCTGGCCCGCAGCGATGTGTGGCCAGCGTCACCACTCCTCAAGGATGAGCATTCATGACTGGCAAACCGCCGAAAATCAAACCTGTATCTGCCCCAACCAGACCCATCGAGTCCAGCGGGGATGGCCTGCCCCGGGCTCTGAACCCGTCTTCGACAATGCCGCATTCGACTGTTGCACATCATCAGGGACCCTTGCCTTCGCCATCTTCTTCAGATTCGCTTGCAGTGATGCCTGTCATCAGTGTGAGCACGAGGCCGAAATATTCCACGATCGACGAGTTCGCAAGTGTGTCCGCAAGGAATTCGCTGGAGAACTACTGGATACCCACGCAAGAGCGTCTCGACGAGACCGATGCATGGGGCATCGCAATCATGAAGCAGCGTCAGTATGTTGCCGTCGCTGACAATCACATCGTACAAGTGGTCCTAGACCCCGAGAGCGGCCTGTTTCGCGCCACACATGCCAGAGAACTGCATCCTTCCGGTCCGCTGTTGAGGCCTGACAGCGAGGGCCGTTTGTGGCATCCGCTGGATGATCCTGAGTCGGCCAATCCAGTTGCAACTGTCTTTACCGGACAAAATCGCACGACAGAGCTTCCCGGCACGGAGTATTCAATAAAGGATTTCCCTCCACTGATGACCCAACGCATATTTGCCGTGAGCGGCGTCGACGCGATGATGGCGCACAGGTCCGACATTCATCCCGCTTCGCTGGCATTGCTGCAGGACACTGCGAGGCGCTTCGCCCTCGATCAAAAGATCCGCCAGTTCATCACCCAAGTGCAACATTCCGATCCGACCGTGCGTGCGCAAGCCGATTCACAACTGCAGGCTTTGTTAACGCTACAGGCAACTGATCTGAGCGAGCGCGTTATCGAACAGTCCCGCGCTTTGCTCTTTGAGCAGAGCGAGCGGGCGTTCGAGTTCGATTGCGATGACAACACATTGCAGATGCGACGGATTTTTCCTCATCTGCCCAAGACGATTGCCCAAGCGTTGTGGCGAGAGGCCAGTGCCGCCGACCATAGGCATTTGCGCCTGCGGCCGGGAATGCCGAGGCACATGGCAGAAAAAACGCTGGTGGCGCTACGCGAGGTGCGTCTCGCCAGGGCGTGCGAAGGAATCTATCTGGATGCGGTAGCCAGCCTGGACACTGACCAACTGGCTTTGCAGATGCTCGGGCAGCTTGATCAGTGGCCGCGACAGATTCGTATCGAGATTCGTCTGCAAGCGTCAGAGGGTGAGTCATTGAGTGCTATTGGCGATGCTCGATCGCCAGTGCGTCACATATTGATTCGTCAGCATGAAGGCTACGTTATCCAACGCAGCGGCATCGCGTCCCCCCAGGATCGGATGGATCTGTATGCCGCCGTCTGGCGCCTTTTACTGCCCGGGCAGCGCCAGTTGCTCGGTGTAGCGCAGGGCGGTGGTGCGGCGCTGCGGCAACTGGTACGCGCACAGCCATTGCCGTCGCGCCAACGCGTGAGCGAATTGTTGGGACTGGCACCGGTGCAGGTAACGGCTGTTCCGGCCAGCGCCCAATACGCGCAAGCGGGGCTGCGAGGCGGCGGCGATGTCAACCCGATGTTGACAGGATCCGTTGTGGAACGTGTCCGTAGCCTCTATCCGCAGCTTGATGACAAGGAGTTGGCCGCGTTCGTTTCCGAGCGCCTGGGATCTGAGCCGTCCACAGTTTTAGCGCGCCTGGAGACAGACCTCGCAATATTGCGCAATGAATTGGCGATCTGGAGTGCGGAAGGATTATCGACCCAAGCGGACTCTTCGCAGGACGCAATGCAGATCGCAGAACAGCGCCAGGCTCGCGAGCAATTTAGCGCAAAACTGCAAGATATCTGGCGACGCAAGTCGGTTTCCAGGTGGGGTTACGGTGACTATCATTTTTCCCATCATGTCGATTTTACTGGTGAGTTACCAAGATTATCCGCCAGGTTCGACTATGTAACAGAGTTGATATTGACTGTGGAAACGCCAGGCGCACGCATCGGCGCTTTTTTTGACAGTTTTCCCAATGTTCAATATTTGATGGTCACTGGCATAAAAATGGAGGACTTCCCGTCAGGAATATTCCAAATGCGCCAGTTGCGTCAACTGGTACTGGACGATTGCTCGCTTGAATTATCTGAAGCGACGGCTGAAGGTGTGTCCAGGATCGAGACGCTCACTTTGTTGAATCTGGCCAACAACCCTCTGACAGTTGCTCCGCATGTAGGCTTCATGACAGGTTTAACCGAGTTGATGCTATATAACGCCAATCTCTCCAGCCTGCCTTCCGGTATAGACAGGCTGGGAGATCTTCGGGTCATGGCGTTACAGGATAATAATATCTCAGACGTAGGGGGCGATTTGTTCGATATTCCGGATACTCAAGATCTATATGTTGGTTTATTGAACAATCCGCTGAGTGACGAGTCGATGCGGCGGATTAATCAATACCTTGAAAATTCCAGTATGGACCGGAAAGTGGAAATCCAAACGGAAGAAGCAGTTTCAGATTTTGATTCCGATAGTGAGTCATCGGAGAGCGGATTTTCGACAGGTCCAGATAGCGACTGAGTGTTGTCGAAAGTAACGGATCGATCACGCTGCCAACATGATTTGGCAAACATAAGCTACTCGCTGACTCCCCTTCCGGTTCGGGTTGATTGAATTCGGAAGGGGTAACAGGCCTTCGTGGGCCAGAATCATAGGGGCGAAAGGCTTAGTGTTGAATCTCGTAACATGCAGATCGCATTTTTTGAAGTTATTAGCATCTGTGTGAATTATTAAAGATGATGTTGAAAGTTTGCTTTTTCACAAAATGTCAAATGTCGCGGCTGTTTATATTTAAATTCGACGTTAATACTTTGCCGAGCCCTTGAAGGGCGAAATATATTAATCGGCTGAGGTGTTATCAGATGTTTGATGAGCAAGTTGGTATTTCCCGTATCGAGGTAAAGCTCGACGCCACAAATCATGGCCAGCACAAAGTGCTTTATGCCAACGGTCGCATGCAGGTGCGTGTATTGGTGCTTCTGCACGGTATCGATAACAATGGCGACGGGGTATCGCTGCATGGACATCCTGCATTGCCGTCATTGCGGCTGATTGCCTACAACGGTGCTCGGCCTCTGGAGGGAGACTGGAGTGTTTCGATTCAGGAAAATCGTTACGCTCACGAAATGTCGGGTGGGGCAACGCGCCTGACAGAAGTCCCGCGGGTCAGTGACAACCAGATAAGCAACGCCGCGGATCCGGTACAGATTTTCCAGTTCTGGGTCTCGGCTTCCCGACCTGGAATTATGGAAGTGGCTGCCGAGATCTCCTTGAATGGCGTGGTATTGCGAAGTAATGGGGTTGGTTTCGACAGCAGTGTTACGCTGGAGGCGATTCCTCCGAAAAAATACAATCAGAACAGTTTCTCTCTTTATAAGTACGGTACTTTCAGCGAAAGAGTGTACGAGGAGCGCATTCAGTATTTTCATCTCGGGCTTCACGCTGACGGTCGCCAGATCAACATTCTTGACTGGTATAGCACCGATATAAGACTTAATCCGTATGATGCTGAGGACGCGGTAATGGTGTACTCGTCAGGCACGATAAACCACTACAGTGGTGGCGGCAGGAGTTTTTATGGCTATCTGGCGCCAATCTATGGGCGATCGGCTTCGGTCAATACACCTCTTGGTTTTATTACTTTCCCGATTAACGATGTATCTGGTGTATTGACGCTGGTGCAGCGCACGACTCTACAGGCGGAGGAGAAGCCGGCGACGAGAGGTGCGTTCGAATTCGCCGTGATTGATGAGTTCGGTACGGAGCACTGGCTTGCTATCAAAGGTGATACAGAACAGCGAACTTTTATTCTGGATGAGTCGAAACGGTCAACAAAACAATTTGCCTGATTTCATTTGCGTGATTCAGCGAATTTTCGTTGGCCAGCTTGACCTGTTTAAATTTGCACCTGGAATAAAGGATATTTTTCTATGGAAAGTAATTCATCTTCCGCTGTTCACTCCAACGCTTTCAACTTTGGTGAATTTGTTTCAGGAGGCGTTGATCCCCGCACGGGCATGTACACCTGCGCATTTTCGCTTGGCAAGGTGCACTCGGCGGATCTCAATGGTCCGGAGCTTGCACTTTCAGTGGGCTTTAATCCGCTCAATCAGGCGGATAGCGGGTTCGGCGTTGGCTGGTCTTTGACACTGACCAATTATGACTTGCGCAGCAAAGTGATGACCTTGTCCAACGGTGAGCGCTACAAGGCTGTCGAGACGTCTACCGGTCTGAAGTTCAAGGAAATGAAACTGCAAACGGCGAAAGTGTCAGTCGCTGGAGCAGGACGCTATGAAGTTCGATACAAGGATGGCCGGCGTGAACTGCTCAAAGTCCTGGCCGGCACTCAGGTCGCCGTCGCGGAAAAAATAATAGCGGCGAACGGTGTGAGCATTACCCTGAAGCATGAGTTGTTCAACCAGTTTCCCCGATTGGCCGAAGTCCGTGATGCCAAGCGCTGCCTGTTGAAAATCACCCGCGCGGCAGGTCAGGTGACGCTGTCCCGGCATCCCGATACTACTTCCAGTTCCAACTACAAGCTGATCTTGAAAAACTCTCGAGTGACGGCCATCGAGCTGCCGGTTGGTAAGGGTTGGGACCTTGAGTATGAAGTCATCGCCGGGGCCAGCTATGTTCATCGCATCGTCAATCCGCTGCGCGGGGTCGAAATCATTCGCTACAAGCGGCACGGCCACCGCTTCATCAGCGGTGTGGAACGGACACTGCCGTTTGTGATTGCTCACGATGTCTACCCAGGGCGCGGCCAGCCCCGACTTTGCAAGACTTACACGTACTCCGACCATAACTTCCTTGGGCAGGGCCTCCTTCCTGCCAAGGATAGTGACCTGGATCCTCTCTATCTTGCGCCCGGCCACTACGTCTACACCTCGGACGAGCACTTGCTGGTCAGCGGCAAAGTACATACCCGCATCAAACGCACCTACAACAAATTCCATCTGTTGGTGGCTGAGGTTACAACCTGTGGTGACGCTCAGATCGCCACCACCACGGAGTATCACTGTTCCATTACCAAGCCATTCAGTGAGCAGGTTGCTCAGTTCCGCATGCCTAAGGTCCACACGGTGACGTACCTCGATCGGCGCACCCAACAGCAGCGTGTGGAAATCACCGTCACCGAGTTCGATGACGAAGGTAACTTGCTCAAGCAGGTCGAGCCCACTGGGGTGACGACGACCACGGAATTTTATCCGGCCAGTGGTGGAGATAACTGCCCAGAGGATCCGCTGGGCTTTTCCAGATTTCCGAAAAAGAGGACGGTGACTGCTGCCGCATCCGATGGTGCTTCGACAGTCACCTACTACGACTACGCGCTGCATCCGGCGCTGGACGGTGCGGAACTGGCATCCGTGTTACCGGTCGAGGAGCGTTTTTGTGAAGTGTTGGAAGGCGTTGAGGTATTGCGTTCGAAAACCGCACGCAGTTATTTGAATACGCCCGGGGATCCACTCAAGCATGGAGCCACGAAAGAGCAAAGTGTCGTTCTGAATGATAAAAAAACCGCTATCGAATTTTCCTATGAGCTTGAGGGTGACAGTTTGCGAGTCAGGTCCAGCACGCGCGGATTTGACGGCACGCTGCAGACCAGTGAGAAAGTGCTGTCGACGCTGACCGGATTACAGGTCTCTGAAGTCGGTGTCGATGGCGAGCACATCGAGCATGAGTACGACGCAATCGGTCGGGCAGTGGGCAAAACGGTTGCTGGCGGCACCCCATATGCGGCCGTTACCCGGTGGACCTATCTGGCTGCCAGCAAACAGCATCCGGCGACAATGGTGACCACGGATCCTGCTGGCGGCGAGCAAAAAGTGACTTATGACGGGATGGAACGGGTGATCACCGTTCATGAAAAGGACTGCGACCATCCCGACAAGGACGGTCTGATTCAGACACGCACGCTTTATTCTGCGCTGCATGATTCGGTCGGCCACAAGGTGAAAGTGACGCTGACTGATTGGCGTGATGGCAAGCCTTATCCGGTCAGCACCGGCTACGAATTCGATTCCTGGGGCCAGGTCAGCAAGACGCTGCACGATGATGGGCGTATCGAACACAGCGAGGCGGACCCGGTTCTTCGCCGGCAGACCCATTGGTTCCAGGGGATGGGCAAGACGATCACCCTCGTCAATGATTTCGGTAAACCGCTGAGCGTCGAGAGCTTCAATCTGAAGAACAAGAGTCTCGGCAAAACCGTTTACACCTATGACGGTTACGGGCGCACAACCAGTCAGACAGACCCTGTCGGCAATACCAGTCGATATGAGTACGACGTTTTTGACCGGATAACCCGCAGTGTCCTGCCCGACGCCACTGCGGTCGTGACCGACTACGCCGGGCATAGTGATGAAGGTCTGCCGATCAACATCAAGGTCGCTGACAAAGTGTTGGGGCAGCAAACTTATGACGGTCTGGGTCGCTTGATCCGAAGTACCGTGGGCGGACGTAAGTCCGAGGCTGGTTATGAAGCGGGCTTCACCCAGCCGCAGTGGTACAGGAGTGCTGATGGCAAAAAAACCGAATTCACTTATTTGCGGGAACTGGGCGGCCTGCTGACTGAGCGCAAGGCAGGGGATCTGGTCACGACCATGACGTATGACCCCCTCAGTGGCAATCCCTTGACCTGTACCGAAAACGGCAGAGAGCGCAATTTCGCCTATCACCCCTCCGGGCGTGTGAAAACCGAAACGACGACCCTCGGCGCTATCACCAAAGCAACCTCCAGTACCTGGTCCCTGCAGGGGCGACCGATCGCCCATGTCGATGTGCTCGGAGTCGAAAGCACATCCGAATACGATAAGCACGGCCGCCTGCTATCCACCTCTCAAGGCTCGCTTAAAACCGAATTCCACTACGACGCGCAGACGGGGATGCTGGACTGGACGCAAACCGAAGAAACGTCCATCAAGCGTCAAATGATCACCCGGTTTGCCTATGACGATATCGGGCGTGAAACCCGCCGTACTTTCGAGATTCAGGGTCAGCCAGACCAGACCCTGGAATCGACTTACACGCTGGCTGGCAAACTGGCGCAGAAAGTGTCCAGACGTGGCACTCAACTTTTACGTGATGAACAGTTCACCTACGATGTGCGCGGGCGCTTGATCCAGTACGACTGTGCCGGCACGCAAAAGCCGCGCGATCCGTATGGCAAGGAAATTGTCCGCCAGACATTCACCTTCGATGCATTGGATAACATCCTCACCGTGCAGACGAAGTTCCCGCTGGGGGTGAATCTGACCACCTTCAGTTACGACAATCCTGATCCTGCACAGCTCAGCGCCGTCAAACATTCCCACGTCGACTATCCCTCGGCAGTGACGCTGGAATACGACGCCAACGGCAGGATGATCAAGGACGACCAGGCGCGAACGCTGGCCTATGACGCGTTCGGACGTCTCGAGCAGTTGTCCAGCGCAGGGGGATCAGTGATTCGTGGCTACCATTACGACGGTTTCGACGATCTGGTGGAGCTGTCGCAAGCCGAAAAAACAATTGTGCAGCGTTACTACTACGCAGGCCGGGTTGCCAACGAGGTGAGTGGTGAAAGTTCAACCAGTGTTGTGCGTCACGGTGGAGCGCTCGTGGGGCAACAGCAATCGGGGTTGAACCCCGACGCGCAGCTATACGCCACCGATCAGCAGCAAAGTGTGCTGGCAACGCTGGGCAAGGAGCAGCTCACCGATTGCGCCTACAGCCCTTATGGGCATCGTCCCGCCGAAGGTGGATTGTTCAGCGTGGCAGGGTTCAACGGCGAACAGCTGGATCCGGTTACCGGGCTGTATCTGCTGGGCAACGGTTACAGGGCTTATAGTCCGACACTGATGCGCTTTCTCGCCCCCGACAGCATGAGTCCATTTGGCGCGGGCGGATTGAATGCCTACAGTTATTGCCTGGGCGACCCTGTCAATCGTGTCGACCCTACCGGGCATATCTCCTGGCAATCGATCCTGGGCATCGGCCTCAGTGTTCTCGGAATTGTTGCCAGCGTGGTGACGATGGGCGCGGCGACGCCATGGGCAGTGGCGGCATTGGGGCTGGCGGTTGCTTCAGGCCTGGCGGGTATTGCCAGCGAGGTGGTCAATGAACTCGCACCGGGTTCTCAAGCGGGCGAGATATTGGGCTGGATCAGTTTTGGTCTTGGGCTGGCTTCGGTGGGGGCAGGGCTGGCAGCTGGTGCCAAAGCGGGCATCAATGCTGGCAGGAAACTGGCTGGCGCCTTCAAGCAGGGCCTGAGTAGTAAAGGCTCCAAGGCAGCGGGTCAAGAGATGGCCCGAGGCATGATCAAGGGTAAGGGAAACAAGGCGGCGGCCAAGGCGAAGGCGAAGGCCAGCGCGGCCGTTCAGGAAGAGGCCGAGAAACCATGGTCACTCGTCAGGGTCGACCCCAAAAAGAACATCCTTGAGAAAGAGGGCCTTACCGGCTTGCTTGAAAAGGCCGAAACTTTCATGCAGCACATTGAGGCGGGTAACTCCCCGACGTCTTCTGCAGCGCTGATTCATGCCAAATACACGCCCATGCATGGTCCATCCGGCTCAGCATCAAAGCCGATGCATCTTTATCTGTCGCAAGGAGACCGAATATATATGACCGAAAACGCCAAGGAGCGGATCGCGGTCATCAACCAGCTGGGTGGTCATTTAAAGGAAAAAAAGTAAGTCGGAGCACGCAACGAAACGATACAAAGCGAAAGCAGGAACACTCAAGGCCCGGCTACGATTTGAACAGTGCGCTTGCCGGTTTTGCGAGCGCGCGGTGGGCGTGCTGTTCCAGTGCCCACTCGACATGTTCCCTGACCAACTCTGACGGATAATCACGTCGCGCCTTCAACGCTTCCAGCACAGGAATCGATGAAGGCGCATTCCCCAGTCCCACCGCCAGATTGCGTAACCAGCGCTCGTACCCGGCACGCCGCAACGGTGAACCTTCGGTGCTGTTCAAGAACTTTTCTTCATCCCACATGAACAGTTCAGCCAGCTCGGCATTATCGAGATTGTGCCGTGGCTTGAAATCGCTTTCTCCAGTCGGCCGAGCGAAGCGGTTCCATGGGCAGACGATCTGGCAGTCATCGCAGCCAAACACCCGATTGCCGATCAGCGGACGCAGGTCTTCGGGGATGGCGGTCTTCAGTTCGATAGTCAGATAGGAGATGCAGCGCCGGGCGTCCAGCACGTACGGGCCGACAAAGGCGTTGGTCGGGCAGATATCCAGGCATGCGGTGCAACGCCCGCAATGTTCGCTGCTGTGCGGTTCGTCCACCGGTAGCGGCAGGTCGACGAACAGTTCGCTCAGGAAGAAATAACTGCCGGCCTTGCGGTTCAACACCAAGGTATTTTTACCGATCCAGCCCAGTCCAGCCTGTTCGGCGATGGCTTTTTCCAGCACCGGTGCGCTGTCGACAAACGCACGAAAGCCGAACGGGCCGATCTCCGCCTGGATCTTGTCGGCCAATTGTTGAACACGTTTACGGATCAATTTGTGGTAATCGCGGCCCAAGGCATAACGCGACACGTAAGCCTTCTCCGGCTCAGCCAGGCGTTTGGCCATTTCGGTATCGCCTGGCAAGTAGTCCATGCGCAGGGAAACCACGCGCAACGTGCCCGGCACCAGCTCTTCGGGATGCGAGCGTTTGCTGCCATGGGCGCCCATGTAGTCCATGTCGCCGTGGTAGCCGGCCTCGAGCCAGCGCTGCAGATGCTGCTCGTGTTCGGCCAGGTCCAGACCGCTGATGCCGACTTGCTGGAAGCCCAGCTCGCGGCCCCAATCCTTGATCGATTGGGCGAGGGCGGGCAGGTCTGTGGTGATGGCGGACATGAGGCGAGAGAAACCGGAGCTGAGGTGCGTATAATTCTGCCAGACATCGGAGCCCGAAGACGCATGCCGCAGACGAAAGATGAATTACCCGACGCGCTGTACCGCGCCGCGCAGGTGCGCGAACTCGACGCGCGGCTGATCGCCGCCGGCACGCCGGGCTTCGAATTGATGCAACGTGCCGCCCGCGCGACATGGCGTGCATTGGTGCGCAGGTGGCCGGCAGCGAACGAACTGACGGTGCTCGCCGGGCACGGCAACAATGCCGGTGACGGTTATCTGGTGGCCGGGTTGGCGCTGCGGGCCGGTTGGACAGTGCGCGTTCTCGCCGTCGGCGATCCGCAACGTTTGCAGGGCGATGCCGCACTGGCCCATGCCGAATCGGTGGCTGCTGGTGTTGTGGTGCAAGGCTGGCAGGCGCAAAGCGAGCTGCGTGGTGTCGTCCTCGATGCGTTGCTCGGCACTGGCCTGAGCGGCGAAGTGCGTGAGCCCTATGCATCGGCGATCAAGGCGATCAACGCCTGCGGCTTGCCGGTAGCGGCGGTCGATATTCCTTCCGGGCTGTGTGCCGATACCGGGTGTGAACTGGGTGTCGCGGTATGCGCCGATCTAACGGTGACCTTCATTGGTATGAAGGTCGGGCTGTTGACCGGTGATGCTGCGGATCATATCGGTGAGCTGGTCTTCAACGACCTGCAAGCCACCGACGAAATTTCCAGTGACATTCCTGTCTGCGCTCAGCGCCTGAGCGCCGCTAATCTTCCAGCACTTGCACCGCGTGCGCCGACCTCACACAAGGGGCGCTTTGGTCATGTGTTGCTGATCGGCGGCGATCACGGGTTCGGCGGAGCGATTCTGCTCAGCACTGAAATGGCCTTGCGCGGCGGCGCGGGCATGGTTTCGCTGGCGACTCGCCCAGAGCATGTGCCGGCGGCGCTGACTCGGGTGCCGGAGGCGATGGCGCTCGGCACCTCGTCAGCCAATCAACTGATGGGGCTGCTGGAAAAGGTTTCGGTGCTGGTGGTCGGACCGGGTCTCGGTCAGGCCAGTTGGGGCCGTGCCCTGTTGTCGGCGGCCGCCAATGCTGCGTTGCCGCAAGTGTGGGACGCTGACGCGTTGAACCTGCTGGCCAGCGATTTTGTCCAGTTGCCCAAGGATTGCGTGATCACCCCGCATCCGGGTGAAGCGGCGCGCTTGCTTGGCGTCAGCACCACCGAGGTGCAGGCCGATCGCCCGGCCGCTGCTCTGGCGTTGAGCAAAAAGTATTCAGCGGTAGTGGTTCTGAAAGGGGCCGGCAGTCTGATCGCCCATCCCGATGGGCGTCTGGCCCTATGTCATCAGGGCCATCCGGCGATGGCCACGGGCGGGTTGGGGGATGTGCTGGCCGGTCTGACCGGCGCATTGCTGGCCCAAGACATGGACGCGTTCGATGCGGCATGCCTGGCCGTCTGGCTGCACGCCAACGCGGGTATGCAACAAGGCAAATTCGGCCGTGGGCTGGCGGCCAGTGATCTGATTCCAGCCATTCGTCAGTTGTTGGAGGAGCAAGCACCGTGTCTGAAGTAACCCTGTACCTGGCCGATGAACAGGCAATGAGCGACTTTGGCGCACGGATCGCCCGCGTCACCCAGGGCCATGGCCTGATTTTTCTTGAAGGTAATCTGGGTATGGGCAAAACCACCCTGTCACGGGGCATCATTCGTGGGCTGGGGCATGTCGGCGCGGTAAAAAGTCCGACCTTCACATTGGTCGAGCCCTACGAGATCGGTGACATACGTGCCTTCCACTTCGACCTCTATCGTTTGGTCGATCCCGAGGAGCTGGAGTTTCTCGGCATCCGCGACTACTTCGAAGACGATGCCCTGTGCCTGATCGAATGGCCCGATAAAGGTGCAGGCTTTTTGCCAAAGCCTGACCTGACCATTACCATTAGCCCGCAAGACAGCGGGCGTTCGCTGAAAATTTTAGCCCAGGGCTCGCGTGGCGAGGCCTGGTGTGCCGCTTTGGCATTGGAATCCAATTAAATGATGGGGTTTGGTATGCGCTTTCGCGCGTTGGTGGCTGCCGCTGGACTGATGTTGATGGCAGTAACCGTCAACGCTGTGGCCGATTCAAAGGTCAACAGCGTGCGCCTGTGGCGTGCGCCGGACAATACGCGACTGGTCTTTGACCTCAGCGGCCCGGTGCAGCACAGCGTTTTCACCCTGACAGCCCCTGATCGGCTGGTGATCGACATCAACGGCGCCACCCTCGGCGCGCCGTTGAACGTGCAGACCGCGAACACGCCTATCACCGCGATGCGCTCAGCCCAGCGCACGCCGACCGACCTGCGGGTGGTCATCGACCTGAAAAAAGCCGTCACCCCGAAAAGCTTCTCGCTGGCGCCGAACGCGCAATACGGCAACCGTCTGGTGGTCGATCTGTTCGACAACCCGGCCGATGCCGCGCCGCCGCCAGCCCCGACGCCATCGGTGGCGACCGTGCCGGCGGTGCCGGTGACTCCGACCGAACCGGCGATCAAGCTGCCGCCAGCCCCTGCTGGCAAGCGCGACATTATCGTCGTGATCGATGCCGGCCACGGAGGGGAAGACCCGGGCGCGTCCGGCTCGCGCGGCCAGCGTGAGAAAGACGTGGTGCTGCAGATCGCCCGCGAATTGCAGCGTCAGGTCAACGGCATGAAAGGCTTCCGCGCCGAGCTGACCCGTACCGGCGACTACTTCATTCCATTGCGCGGGCGTACCGAAATCGCCCGCAAGAAGGGCGCCGACCTGTTCGTCTCGATCCACGCCGACGCTGCGCCGTCCGCGGCCGCTTTCGGTGCTTCGGTGTTCGCCCTGTCCGATCGTGGCGCTACCTCCGAGACCGCCCGCTGGCTGGCCGACAGTGAAAACCGATCCGACCTGATCGGTGGTGCCGGCAACGTCAGCCTCGACGACAAGGACCGCATGCTCGCCGGCGTGTTGCTCGACCTGTCGATGACTGCGTCGCTGACCTCCAGTCTCAACGTCGGCCAGAAGGTGCTGACCAATATCGGTCGCGTTACGCCGCTGCACAAACAGCGTGTGGAACAAGCCGGGTTCATGGTGCTGAAGTCGCCGGACATTCCGTCGATCCTGGTTGAAACCGGCTTCATTTCCAACGCCAACGAAGCGAACAAGCTGTCCGCGTCGAGCCATCAGCAAGCGCTGGCCCGTTCGATCAGCAGCGGCGTACGCCAGTTCTTCCAGCAGAATCCGCCGCCGGGCACCTACATCGCCTGGCTGCGTGATTCCGGCAAGATTGCCCAAGGCCCGCGCGACCACCGTGTCGGCCCGGGGGAAACCCTGGCGATGATCGGCGTGCGCTATCAGGTTTCGCCGGCCACCTTGCGCGCCGCCAACAATCTGAAAAGCGATGAGCTGAAAGTCGGTCAGCACCTGACCATTCCAGGCACCGAACTGGCGTCGAAAGAATGAACCAGGTATTGAACACTGCGCGCATCGAGCTGCTCAGCCCACGACTGGCGAACCAGATCGCCGCTGGTGAGGTGGTTGAGCGCCCGGCTTCGGTGATCAAGGAGTTGCTGGAAAACAGCCTCGACTCCGGCGCCAGGCGTATTGACGTCGATGTCGAGCAGGGCGGCGTCAAGTTGCTGCGCGTGCGCGATGACGGCAGCGGTATTTCCGCCGATGACCTGCCGCTCGCCCTGGCCCGTCACGCCACCAGCAAGATTCGCAACCTCGAAGACCTCGAACAGGTGATGAGCCTGGGTTTCCGTGGCGAGGCGCTGGCGTCGATCAGCTCCGTGGCGCGTCTGACCCTCACCTCGCGCACCCGCGATGCCGATCAGGCCTGGCAGGTCGAGACCGAAGGCCGGGATATGGCGCCGCGCGTGCAGCCGGCGGCGCATCCGGTCGGCACTTCGGTGGAAGTCCGCGACCTGTTCTTCAACACCCCGGCCCGGCGCAAATTTCTCAAGACCGAAAAAACCGAATTCGATCACCTGCAGGAAGTGATCAAGCGTCTGGCGCTGGCGCGCTTCGACGTGGCTTTTCATCTGCGCCACAACGGCAAGACCATCCTCAGCCTGCACGAGGCCCACGATGATGCAGCCCGCGCCCGGCGTGTGGCGGCGATCTGCGGTTCGGGTTTCCTTGAGCAGGCGTTGCCGATCGAGATCGAACGCAATGGCTTGCACCTGTGGGGCTGGGTCGGTTTGCCGACCTTCAACCGCAGTCAGGCGGATTTGCAGTATTTCTTCGTAAACGGCCGTGCGGTGCGCGACAAACTGGTGGCCCACGCGGTACGCCAGGCTTATCGCGACGTGCTGTTCAATGGTCGGCACCCGACCTTCGCGCTGTTTTTCGAGGTCGATCCCGCAGCGGTAGACGTCAACGTGCACCCGACCAAACACGAAGTGCGTTTCCGTGACGGGCGCATGGTCCACGATTTCCTGTATGGCACGCTGCACCGTGCGCTGGGCGATGTGCGTCCGGAAGATCAATTGGCCGGCTCGGTCACCACGGCGATCGTTCGGCCGAGCGGGATCGAGGCGGGCGAGTTTGGCCCACAGGGCGAGATGCGTCTGGCCGCCAATGCGCTGCTGGAGCAGCCGCAGGCGCAACCGGCGTTCAACACGTCATCCGGCGCCAGCGCTGGCGGCGCTTATCAGTATCAATACACGCCGCGTCCGCAATCGGCGGTGCCTGCTGCCGAGGCGCAAGCCGCTTACAAGGAATTTTTCGCGCCGCTGCCTGAAGCCAATGCCAGCGCACTGCCGACCGGTCAGGAAGATATTCCGCCGCTCGGCTATGCACTGGCGCAGCTAAAAGGCATCTATATCTTGTCCGAAAACGCCCACGGCCTGGTGCTGGTGGACATGCATGCCGCCCACGAGCGGATCATGTACGAGCGCCTGAAAATCGCCATGGCCAGCGAAGGTCTCAGTGGCCAGCCGTTGCTGGTGCCGGAGTCGCTGGCGGTCAGTCAGCGCGAGGCCGATTGTGCTGAAGAGCACGCTGCTTGGTTTCAGCGCCTTGGTTTTGAATTGCAGCGCCTGGGTCCGGAAACCCTGGCGATCCGGCAGATTCCCGCTTTGCTCAAGCAGGCCGAAGCCAATCGACTGGTCGGCGACGTACTCTCTGACCTGATGGAATACGGCACCAGTGACCGTATCCAGGCGCACCTCAACGAACTGCTCGGCACCATGGCCTGCCACGGCGCGATCCGCGCCAACCGGCGTCTGGCCCTGCCGGAAATGAACGGTCTGCTGCGCGATATGGAAAACACCGAGCGCAGCGGTCAATGCAACCATGGCCGACCGACCTGGACCCAATTGGGCCTGGACGATCTGGACAAACTGTTCCTGCGCGGTCGCTGATGAGCCAGCTGCCTCCAGCGATTTTCCTGATGGGCCCGACCGCTGCGGGCAAGACCGATCTGGCCATCGAGCTGACCAAGGTGCTGCCGTGCGAGTTGATCAGTGTCGATTCGGCGCTTGTCTACCGCGGCATGGACATCGGCACGGCCAAGCCTTCGCAAGAACTGCTCGCCGAATACCCACACCGGCTGATCGACATTCTCGACCCCGCTGAAGCGTATTCCGCTGCCGATTTCCGTCGCGACGCGTTGCAGGCCATGGCCGAAATCACTGGGCGAGGAAAGATCCCGCTGCTGGTCGGCGGCACCATGCTCTATTACAAGGCTCTGGTCGAAGGTCTGGCGGACATGCCGGCAGCCGATCCCGAGGTCCGCGCGCAGATCGAGGAAGAAGCTGCACGCCTCGGCTGGCAAGCCCTGCACGATCAATTGGCGCAAATCGATCCGGTGTCGGCGGCGCGCATCCATCCCAATGATCCGCAACGCTTGAGTCGGGCACTGGAAGTGTATCGAGTCAGCGGGCAGAGCATGACCGCCCTGCGCGAGCAACAATCTGCGCTAAGTACTGAAGCAGCCGCTTCGGGACGGCAACAATTGCCCTATACTGTCGCGAACCTGGCCATTGCTCCGGCGAATCGTCAGGTTCTGCACCAGCGAATTGAACAAAGATTCACAAATATGTTGGAACAGGGATTCATCGACGAGGTCGTAGCCCTGCGTAAAAGAAGTGACCTGCATTCGGGGTTGCCGTCTATACGTGCGGTAGGCTACCGCCAAGTCTGGGATTACCTGGACGGCAAGCTGACATTGGCCCAGATGCAGGAGCGGGGCATCATCGCCACGCGCCAATTGGCCAAACGCCAGTTTACCTGGCTGCGCAGCTGGGACGATTTGCATTGGCTGGACAGTCTTGATTGCGACAATCTGCCACGCGCCTTGAAATACCTTGGGACCATCTCCATATTGAGCTGAGTCCTTGCAATTGCCGTCTATCCTTGGGGGTGTGACGGCCGAAGCCATCTGAATTTACCTGTTTTTATTATTGAATCCTTAAAGGAGTGCGGCACATGTCAAAAGGGCATTCGCTACAAGACCCTTACCTGAACACTTTACGTAAAGAGAAAGTCGGGGTTTCCATCTATCTGGTCAACGGTATCAAGCTGCAAGGGACGATCGAGTCGTTCGACCAGTTCGTGATCCTGCTGAAAAACACCGTAAGCCAGATGGTCTACAAACACGCTATCTCGACCGTCGTGCCGGTTCGTCCAATTCGTCTGCCTAGCGCAACCGAAAACGAACAGGGCGATGCCGATGCAGCGCCGGGTAACGCCTGATAGGAGTCTCCTTTGTTCTTTGAGCGCCACGGTGGTGGTGAACGAGTCATCCTCGTTCACTTGGATGGACAGGACCCTGAGGCGCGCGAAGATCCGCAGGAGTTTCAGGAGTTGGCAAATTCGGCTGGCGCCGAGACCGTCGCGTTTTTTAACGTGCCGCGTCATCGGGCAACCGCCAAATATCTGATCGGCAGCGGCAAGGTCGAGGAACTGCGCGACCTGGTCAAGGCTGAAGAAGCCGATCTGGTGATTTTCAATCACATCCTCACGCCCAGTCAGGAACGCAACCTTGAACGTGTCTTCGAGTGTCGCGTGATCGACCGCACCGGGCTGATTCTCGATATTTTCGCCCAACGCGCACGCACCCATGAGGGCAAGCTTCAGGTCGAACTGGCCCAGCTTGACCACATGAGCACGCGGCTGGTTCGCGGCTGGACTCACCTTGAGCGTCAGGGTGGCGGTATCGGTATGCGCGGTCCGGGTGAAACCCAGCTGGAAACCGACCGCCGTCTGCTGCGGGTTCGCCTGCGTCAGATCAAGGGGCGGCTGGAGAAGGTGCGCAGTCAGCGCGAGCAGTCGCGCCGTGGCCGATCCCGTGCGGACATCCCTACCGTTTCGCTGGTGGGATACACCAACGCGGGCAAATCGACACTCTTCAACAACGTGACGAAGTCCGAGGTGTACGCGGCCGATCAGTTGTTCGCCACGCTCGACCCGACCCTGCGCCGGCTGGAGCTTGACGACCTCGGTCCGATCGTCCTCGCCGACACCGTGGGGTTCATTCGTCACCTGCCACACAAGCTGGTCGAGGCATTTCGGTCTACGCTCGAAGAGTCGAGCAACTCCGACCTGCTGTTGCACGTGATCGATGCAGCCGAACCGGATCGCATGTTGCAGATCGAGCAGGTGATGGTGGTGCTGGGCGAGATTGGTGCCCAGGACTTGCCGATCCTCGAGGTCTATAACAAACTCGATTTGCTTGAAGGCGTCGAGCCGCAGATCCAGCGCGATGCCGATGGCAAGCCGCAACGGGTCTGGCTCTCGGCGCGTGATGGCAGCGGTCTGGAATTGCTTGAACAGGCCATCGCCGAGTTGCTCGGCAGTGATCTGTTCGTCGGTACCTTGCGCTTGCCGCAACGATTCGCTCGGCTGCGTGCGCAGTTCTTCGAACTCGGGGCGGTGCAGAAAGAAGAATACGATGATGAAGGTGTCAGCCTGCTGGCCGTTCGTTTGCCCCGGATCGAGCTGAATCGATTGGTAAGCCGCGAAGGATTGCAGCCGATGGAATTCATCGAGCAACACACTTTGCAATAAAAGCCTGACAAAGCGGTTGTGCCGCAACGGCAGGCATTCTGTAGCATTGGTCGGCGCGCCGTGGGTGCGTCTTTGCTTTATCAGATGGAGAGCGCTATGGCTTGGAATGAGCCGGGTGGCAACTCGAATAATCAGGATCCCTGGGGTGGCAAGCGCCGCAATAACGGCGACCGCAAGGGGCCACCGGATCTCGACGAGGCCTTCCGAAAGCTGCAGGAAAGCCTGAACGGGTTGTTCGGTGGTGGTAAGAAACGCGGTGATGACGGCGGCGGGTCGGGGCGCAGCAGTGGCGGCTTCGGCGGTCTGCTCGGCATCGGCCTGGTCGTGCTGGCGGCTGTCTGGCTGTACAGCGCGGTCTACGTGGTGGACGAGCAGGAGCAAGCCGTTGTGCTGCGCTTCGGCAAGTACTACGAGACTGTCGGCCCGGGCCTGAACATCTACTTCCCGCCGATCGACAAGAAGTACATGGAGAACGTGACGCGTGAGCGTGCGTACACCAAGCAGGGCCAGATG
This sequence comes from Pseudomonas sp. Leaf434, assembly GCF_001425545.1. Lineage (NCBI taxonomy): Bacteria > Pseudomonadati > Pseudomonadota > Gammaproteobacteria > Pseudomonadales > Pseudomonadaceae > Pseudomonas > Pseudomonas sp. Leaf434. The sequence goes on from NZ_LMQZ01000007.1 coordinate 444,854, forward strand.
CTGACTGAAGACGAGAACATCGTCGAAGTGCCGCTGACCGTGCAGTACAAGATCAGCAACCTGCAGGACTTCGTGCTGAACGTCGATCAGCCGGAAATCAGCCTGCAGCACGCGACTGAAAGTGCGCTGCGTCACGTGGTCGGTTCCACCGCCATGGACCAGGTGCTGACCGAAGGTCGTGAATTGATGGCCAGCGAAATCAAGGAGCGTCTGCAACGTTTCCTCGATACCTATCGCACCGGTATCACCGTCACCCAGGTCAACGTACAGAGCGCAGCGGCACCGCGTGAAGTACAGGAAGCCTTCGATGACGTGATCCGCGCCCGTGAAGACGAGCAGCGTTCGCGCAACCAGGCTGAAACCTATGCCAACGGTGTGGTGCCGGAAGCCCGTGGTCAGGCCCAGCGCATCATCGAAGATGCCAACGGTTATCGCGACGAGACCATCTCGCGCGCCAAGGGTGAGGCCGATCGCTTCACCAAGCTGGTCGCCGAGTATCGCAAGGCACCTGAAGTCACCCGCGAACGTCTGTACCTGGACACCATGCAGGAAGTCTTCAGCAACACCAGCAAGGTACTCGTGACCGGCAACAAGAACGGCCAGAGCAATCTGCTTTACCTGCCGTTGGACAAAATGATCCAGAACAGCTCGGGCAACGCACCGGTGACCGGTTCGGCCGCCAGCAACAACACGGACGTCACGCCGCATGTCACTGACGTGCCGCAGACGCGTACAAGGGAGACCCGCTGATGAGCAATAAATCGCTGATCGCCCTGATCGTTGGCGTCGTCGTGGTACTGGTGGGCTGGAATTGCTTCTACATCGTCGCTCAGACCGAGCGCGCGGTGCTGCTGCAATTCGGTCGTGTGGTTCAGGCGGATGTCCAGCCGGGTCTGCATGTGAAAGTGCCTTACGTCAACCAGGTGCGCAAATTCGATGCGCGTCTGCTGACGCTGGATGCGCCGACGCAGCGCTTCCTGACCCTGGAAAAGAAAGCCGTGATGGTCGATGCCTACGCCAAGTGGCGGGTGAAAGATGCCGAGCGCTTCTACACCGCGACTTCGGGTCTGAAGCAGATCGCCGACGAACGTCTGTCCCGTCGTCTGGAGTCCGGTCTGCGTGACCAGTTCGGCAAGCGCACCCTGCACGAAGTGGTGTCGGGTGAGCGTGATGCGCTGATGGCTGACATCACTGCATCGCTGAACAAGATGGCGGAAAAAGAGCTGGGTATCGAAGTGGTTGATGTCCGGGTCAAGGCCATTGATCTGCCGAAGGAAGTGAACCGCAGTGTGTTCGAGCGTATGAGCACCGAGCGTGAGCGTGAAGCTCGCGAGCACCGCGCCAAGGGTAACGAGCTGGCCGAAGGCATCCGTGCCGACGCCGATCGTCAACGCCGCGTGCTGCTGGCCGAAGCTTATCGTGAATCCGAAGAGGTTCGCGGTGACGGTGACGCCCAGGCAGCTGCGATCTACTCCAAGGCCTACGGTCAGGATCAGGAGTTCTACGGTTTCTACCGTAGCCTGCGTGCCTACCGTGAAAGCTTCGCGAACAAATCCGACGTCCTGGTCCTCGACCCAAGCAGCGACTTCTTCCGTTACCTGGAAAAAGCCAAACCTTGATACGACGTTGACCTGAATCATTCCGCCCGGCGGCTAAAACCTCGGGCGGGGTGATCCTTTCGGAAAACGTGTGTATGATGCGGCAGCCGGGAAATTCCCGGCTTTTTTGCGTCTGCACGTTTGATTGCTGTTTTTGTTGCAGGCATCGGGTTTGAATAGCCCGAGCGTTTTTCGAGGAAAGTGATGGGCGAAGCCGCCAGCCGGCCTTTCGCTGCGTCGTTCATGCGCGTGCGTTTTGAACGCTCCGGTCATTTTCTGCTTCACTCAAGGCTCGCCTAGTGCTGGCCGCCCGGATCAAAGGGGAATGGCGTAATGGCAACGGTAGACCGCTGGCTGCTGCCAGATGGCATCGAAGAAGTACTGCCACCGGAGGCGGCGCGCATTGAAGTCGCGCGTCGTCAGGTGTTGGATCTGTTCCAGAGCTGGGGTTACGAGTTCGTCGTGACTCCCCATATCGAGTACCTGGAATCCCTGCTGACCGGCGCGGGCCAGGACCTGGATCTGCGTACCTTCAAGGTCATCGACCCGCAATCGGGCCGGCAGATGGGTTTCCGCGCCGACATCACGCCGCAGGTGGCGCGCATCGATGCGCACACCCTGCGTCGTGAAGGCCCTAGCCGTCTGTGCTACGCCGGCAGCGTCCTGCATGCCCAGCCGCGTGCATTGTCGTCCTCGCGCAGCCCGATCCAGCTGGGCGCCGAGCTGTACGGCGACGCCAGCCCGAGCAGTGACGTCGAAGTCATCAGTCTGATGCTGGCCATGCTGCAACTGGCCGATGTGCCGGACGTGCACATGGACCTCGGCCATGTTGGCATCTACCGTGGTCTGGCGCGCGCCGCCGGTCTGTCCGGTGAAGTCGAGCAGCAGTTGTTCGATGCCCTGCAGCGCAAGGCCATCGATGAAGTGATTACCCTGACCGAAGGTCTCCCGGCCGATCTGTCGGGGATGCTGCGTGCCTTGGTTGATCTGTGCGGCGGCCGTGAAGTATTGAGCGCTGCCCGCGAGCGTCTGGCCAATGCGCCGGCGCCGGTGCTGGCGGCGCTGGAAGATCTGCTGGCGATCGCCGAACGTCTTTCCGTGCGCTTCCCGCAGCTGCCGCTGTATTTCGACCTCGGCGAGTTGCGCGGCTACCACTACCACACCGGTGTGGTGTTCGCGGTGTTCGTGCCGGGCGTTGGCCAGTCCATCGCTCAGGGCGGTCGTTACGATGACATCGGCGCTGACTTCGGCCGCGCGCGTCCGGCGACTGGTTTCTCTACCGATTTGAAAACCCTGGTGACCCTGGGGCGTGCTGAGATCGAGCTACCGTCTGGCGGTATCTGGATGCCTGACAGTACGGATGCGGCACTCTGGCAGCAGGTTTGCCAGTTGCGCAGTGAGGGTCAGCGTGTCGTTCAGGCCTTGCCTGGACAACCATTGGCCGCCGCCCGTGATGCGGACTGCGACCGGCAATTGATTCAGCAGAACGGGCTTTGGCAAGTATCGCCACTGGCTTCTTGAGTTTTCCTGCCGGCCATCGCCGGCACCAAGTTTGCGCGAATGAGGACAAGTGTTATGGGTAAGAATGTCGTAGTCCTGGGCACCCAGTGGGGTGATGAGGGCAAAGGCAAGATCGTTGATCTGCTGACCGAACATGCTGCCGCCGTAGTGCGCTACCAGGGTGGCCACAACGCGGGTCACACGCTGGTGATCGACGGCGAGAAAACCGTCTTGCACCTGATTCCGTCGGGCGTGCTGCGCGAAGGCGTGCAATGCCTGATCGGCAACGGCGTGGTGGTTGCACCTGACGCCCTGCTGCGCGAGATCACCAAGCTGGAAGAGAAAGGCGTACCGGTGCGCGAGCGCTTGCGTATCAGCCCGTCCTGCCCGCTGATCCTGTCCTTCCACGTCGCGCTGGACCAGGCCCGTGAAAAGGCCCGTGGCGAGCTGAAGATCGGTACCACCGGTCGCGGCATCGGCCCGGCTTACGAAGACAAGGTTGCCCGTCGTGGCCTGCGTGTCGGCGACCTGCTGAACATGCCACGCTTCGAAGACAAGCTGCGTGAACTGGTGGATTACCACAACTTCATGCTGGTCGGTTACTACAAAGAGCCAGCCATCGAATTCGAAAAGACCCTGGCCGAGTGCAAGGAATACGCTGAGCTGCTCAAGCCGCTGATGCTCGACGTGACTGCCGAGCTGCACGATCTGCGTCGTGCCGGCAAGGACATCATGTTCGAAGGCGCGCAAGGTTCGTTGCTCGACATCGACCACGGCACCTACCCGTACGTGACCAGCTCCAACACCACCGCTGGTGGCGTGGCGACCGGTTCGGGCGTTGGCCCGATGTTCCTCGACTACATCCTGGGCATCACCAAGGCTTACACCACTCGCGTCGGTTCCGGCCCGTTCCCGACCGAGCTGTTTGACGAAGTCGGTGCACACCTGGCCAAGCAGGGTCACGAGTTCGGCGCTACCACCGGCCGTGCCCGTCGCTGCGGCTGGTTTGACGCCGTCATCCTGCGTCGCGCTATCGATGTGAACAGCATCTCGGGCATCTGCCTGACCAAGCTGGACGTACTCGACGGTCTGGAAACCATCAACATCTGCGTCGGCTACAAAGACGCGCAAGGCAATGCTGTTGCCCCGACCGATGCTGACAGCTACGTAGGCCTGCAGCCTGTGTACGAAGAAGTGCCAGGCTGGAGCGAATCGACCGTGGGTGCAAAAACCCTGGAAGAGCTGCCGGCCAATGCTCGTGCCTACATCAAACGCGTTGAAGAGTTGATCGGCGCGCCGATCGACATTATTTCGACGGGCCCGGACCGCAACGAAACCATCGTTCTGCGTCATCCGTTTGCTTGATAAGTCGTTGATGTAAAAAACAAAGGCTCCTTAATCGGGGCCTTTGTCGTTTATGCCTGTTGGACGGCATGACCTTTGCTGTGAATCTGTCTACAAGAGTGCCATCAAATTAATGGCGTCAGAAGTAGAGGGATTTAAAGTGTCAGCCGTTCTCTCACTGTTACAAAGCCGTTTGTTGCGGCCAGTGTTCGTTACCCTTGGTATCGCCCTTTTGGTGCAGGTGTTGGTGGCGGTTGCCCTGACGCGGAGCACGGTGACCGCGCTGGAAGCCGATCTGGCCGTGCGCCTGGGTGCCGACAGCCAGAAGCTCTCCGGTGAGCTGGAGCAGGCCGGGCGTGAAGTCACTTCGAGTCTTGATGCGTTATCGGCCAGCACTCGTCAGCGCCTGACGGTCGGCCTGTCCGCGCGTCTGAAAGAAGAGCAGGCGCAGCTGCGAGCGACGCTGGAAAAGGATCTGAAGGATTCGGCCAACGACATGGCGCAGTTGCTTGCATCCGTAGCGCCGCGTGCCATGTGGGACAGCGACGTGCCGACGCTCTCGGAGTTCGCCCGCCGCGCCCAGCGCAATCCCAACGTGCTGTTCGTGGTGTATGACGACGCCACCGGCCAGCATCTGACCCGTTATCTCAACCGTGAAAACCCGATCAACAAGGCCTTGCTGGAAAAAGGTCAGGGCGAGCGCGCGCTGGATAAAGTGCTGGATGCGGCGAAGAATGATCCTTCGGTCTACTACCTCGAGGCCTCGATCAATCCCAACGGCGTGGAAATCGGCAAAGTGCTGATGGGTGTGTCCACAGCCTCGGTGGAAACCGATCTGGCCGAGCTCGACAAGCGCTTCCTGGCGCTGATTGCCAGCAGCGATCAACTGGTCGGCGACAGCCTTAAAGGCGCAGCGGCGGACAGCGCCAAAGCGATGCAGGCGCGCCTGCAATCGGCGCAAGCCACCGCTGGTGAAATGAAAGCCAACACCGCACAAACCGTTCAGGAAGCTGCCGCCACTCTTCGCTGGCGCATTGGCCTTGGCCTGGCACTGGTCGGTTGCGGCGTGCTGCTGTTGCTGGCCGTGGTGCTCGGTCATCGGGTGGTCAATCGTCTGAAAATGCTCAATGCAGCGATGGACGATCTGGCAGCAGGCGAGGGTGATCTGACCAAGCGTGTGCAGATCAACAGCAAGGATGAAATCGGCGACATGGCCTCAGCGGTCAATCGCTTCGTGGATAAATTGCAGCCGATCGTACGCGAGGCGGGTGATGTCGCTCAGCGCACTGGCGTGGAAATCGGCGCGATGACTTTGCGCAACGCTGGCGCCGATGCGGCTGCCGGAATGCAGCGCGATGAAGTTGCAGAAAGCCTGCGCGCGCTGTCGCAAATGGCAGACGAGGCGCAGTCGGAAAGTCAGGCGATGCAGGCGGCGCTCAAGCAGGTTGTCGATATTCGTCAGGCCACCGATGAGAACACCCGGACTTCGGCGAAGGTTGGCAGCCTGATCGAAGCGCTGGCCGGGCAGGTCGATACCGGGGCGAAGGTTATCGAGCGACTGGCGCAGCAGAGCGAGCAGATTGAGGTGGTGCTGACGGTGATTCACGGCATCGCCGAACAGACCAACCTGCTGGCGTTGAACGCTGCGATCGAGGCGGCGCGGGCCGGTGAAACCGGGCGTGGGTTTGCCGTGGTGGCGGATGAAGTGCGGGCACTGGCGAGCAAAACGCAGAGCTCGACGGGCGATATTCAAGCGCACATCGTCGCTCTGCAACAGGGCGCACGTGAGGCAGTCGAGGCGATTGGCCAGGCCGGACGACAGGCCAGCGAAGGTTTGCTGGTCTTGCGCGACAGTGCGCGCTTGCAGCAATCGGTGCAGGCTTCGGTCGAGCAGGTGCATGCGGCGATCGGTCTGGCGACGCAAGCAGCAGCACATCAGGCGCAGGGTGCACAGGCAGTGCGTGGGCGCGTCGAAACGATTCATGCACAGGCCGAGAAAGCGGCGCAGGCAGTGGTGGAAACCACGGCCAGTGGCAAGGTGCTGGATGGTCTGGCGGCGCAGTTGAAGGCTAGCCTGGGACAGTTCCGCGCTTGATGTTATCCGGGCTGGCATCTTCGCGAGCAGGCTCGCTCCCACAGGGAAACTCAATCCATTGTGGGAGCGAGCCTGCTCGCGAAAACGGTATCAGCGGCTCAGATACATTCGCGTCGTCAGCAGATAAACCGGCAGCCCCGAGACCACAATCAACAACGCCGCATAAGGCGCCGCCGCCGCAAACTCGACATTCGCCGTATGCGCCCAGACTTCGGTCGCCAATGTATTGAGTCCGGTTGGGCTGAGCAGCAACGTCGCCGTCAATTCCTTCATCGCATCGAGAAACACCAGCGCAAACGCCGCGCCCAGTGCCGGGAAAATGATCGGTAATGTCACCCGGCAAAACGCCGTGAACGACGATGCGCCCAAGGTCCGCGCCGCTTCTTCCAGCTGCGGTGCAGCCTTGTTCAGTGCCGTACGAATCGGCGCCTGCGCCAATGGCAGAAACAGCAGCGCATAGGCGATCAGCAGCAAGCCCGACGTCTGATACAGCACCGGCACGTAATGCAGGGCGAAATACACCAGCGTCAACGCAATCACCAGGCCCGGCAGCGCGTGCAGCAGATAAGGCAGGCGTTCGGCCCAGATTGCCAATTGGCCTTTGTAGCGCACCACCAGCAGCCCGACCGGCACTGCCAGCGCCAGGCACAACGCCGCGCCGCCCAACGACAATGCCAGCGATGACAACAGCGCCTCAGTGATTGCTGCTACCGGGAACGCTGCCGACGAACCGACCGCCAGCCAGTAGGCCAACATCCCCAGCGGAACGCCGCTGCCGATAATCGCCAGCAACAGGCAATACAACTGACCTGCCGCAGCCCATGGCCCAAGCTTTACTTGCTCAGCCTGTCGCGCTGCACCTTGGCCAGTGCGCACATGCCGGCCCTTGCCGCGCACCCGCAGTTCCAGCCACAACAGCAGCAGGCACAGCGCCAGCAACACCGCCGAAAGCATCGCTGCGTTGGCGTTACTGAATTCCAGTTCGAATTGCTGGTAGATCGCCGTGGTAAAGGTATGCAAACCGATGATCGACAGCGCGCCGAATTCTACCAGCATGTGCAGGGCAATCAGCAGCGAGCCGGCCAACAGCGATGGCCACAACAGCGGCAGGGTGACGCGGAAAAACACGCCCCAGCGATTCTGTCCCAGCGTGCGGGCGGATTCTTCGAGAGAGGGATCGAGATTGCGCAGGGTCGCCGCGACTGGCAGGAAGATCAGCGGATACTTCGACAGGCTCATCACCAGAATCGCTCCGCCGAGGCCTTCGAACTGTGCACTCAGCGACACCCAGGTGAAGCTGCTGACAAACGCCGGCACCGCAAACGGCAGGCACAGGATCACGCCCCACAGGCGTCGACCCGGCAGATTGCTGCGTTCCAGTAGCCATGCCAGCGACAGGCCGATCACGGCGCAGGTGATCGTCACGCCGACCATCAGTGCCAAGGTGTTGCGCAACAGGCCAAACACATACGGGCGCCACAGCAAATGCAGCGCCTCGGCCCAGCCGGCCTGCCAGGCTTTCACCCCGACGTAGGCCAGTGGCAACAGGCTCAGTACCACCAGTAGCAATACCGGCAGCACCAGCCAGATCGACGGCCGCTTGCGCCTTGGCACATAACCCCCGCGCGCGGCGGGGGGCGATAACGATGCTGCCATCAGTTCAGGCCAACTTCGCGTTCCAGTTCCAGCGCTTCTTCAGCGTTGCCCAGATCCGCCGGGGTGACGTTCGGCGCTTCCAGTTCGCTGAACGGCTTGAGACCGCGATCCGATTCCATGCCTTTGTGCAGCGGGTATTCGGCGGTGGTCTGAGTGATCACGCGCTGACCTTCTTCGCTGGCCATGAAGGCGAGGAATTGCTGGGCTTCTTTTGGGTGTTTGCTGGATTTCAGCACGGCAGCGCTGGACACGGTGATCAAGCCGCCAGCGTCGCCGCCGGTGAAGTAATGCAATTTGGAATCGAGCTTGCCTTTCTCGCGTTGCAGGGCGAACCAGTAGTAGTTGTTCACCAGTACGGTGGCGACTTCACCGTTTTCCACCGCCTTGAGCGCGACCATGTTGTTACTGTAGGTCTTGCCGAATGCGCGCAGGCCGGTCAGCCATTCTTCGGCGGCGTCACGACCGTGCAGCTTGATGATCGCTACGGCCTGCTCCTGGAAGGCGCCGCTGGTCGGAACGAAGCCGACCTTGCCCTGCCACTGCGGCTCGGAAAATTCCATCACCGATTTCGGCAGGTCTTTTTCATCGATCAGTTTCGGATTGAACGCGACCACGCGTACGCGGGCGGTAACGCCGATCCAGGTGCCATTGGCGGCGACGTATTTTTCCGGCAGAACTGCCAGCGTGGCGTCATCGGCCTTGGCCAGCAGACCCTGTTCGCCGAGGTTATTCAGCGGCGGCGACTCTTCGGTGTAGATCACATCGGCGGGGGAGCGGTCGCCTTCTTCGATGATCTGGCTGGCGAGCTGGTTGCTGCTGCCTTTGCGCACGTTGACGTGGATGCCGGTCTTGGCTTCGAAAGCCTTGGCAATCGCGTCGCCGACTTCCTTGTGCTGGCCGTTGTAGAGAGTCAGGGAAACCGCATCGGCAGCCTGGGTGAGGGGAGTGGCGAGTGCCAGGCCGAGGAGGGTGAAGGTCAGGCCTCGGCGCAGGGTATTTCGAAACGTCATTCGCAGGGTTCCTCACTGTCGCATTGCAAAAACTTGCAACAATGATAAACGATATTGTTTCTCAAGTGCGCCTTGTGCGGGACAAGGGGATCGGGTAGGAGCTGCCGAAGGCTCGGGCCGCGTTCGGACGATCTTTTGATCTGCCTCCTGCGAGTTGCGGGGAAAAGCAAGATCAAGAGATCGCAGCCTCGTTGCACTCGTCGGCTCCTACAAGACCTGCGGAAATTCAGGAAGCCAGAAACGCAAAAACCCGCTTTCGCGGGTTTTTGTGAAATCCAAGGCGTGAACCTTGAATTTGAATTGGTGCCCAGAAGAAGACTCGAACTTCCACGACCGTAAGGTCACCAGCACCTGAAGCTGGCGTGTCTACCAATTTCACCATCTGGGCAATCATCGCAAGCGTTGCCGCTGTTGATGTGGCGCACTATACGGAGGCCTTTTTGATCTGTAAACCCCTGATTTGGTTTTAATAAATCAGTGTGAACAAAAGCTTTCCCGCAAATGCAAAAAACCCGCTTTCGCGGGTTTTGTGTGAGTCTTGAAACTGATCTAGTCTCAAACTCGAAATTGGTGCCCAGGAGAAGACTCGAACTTCCACGACCGTAAGGTCACCAGCACCTGAAGCTGGCGTGTCTACCAATTTCACCACCTGGGCATCATCGAAAGCGCTTGTGCGTCGTCGATGGCGCGCACTATACGGAGCGCCTTTTTAACTGTAAACCCCTACTGCAGAAAAAACTGAATTTTTTTACCAGCGGCGTTCAAAACCCTATCAGAGCGTCGATACAGGGCCATGCAAAGCCTTATAGAAGCGGAAATTTCCCGTTTCCCGGCGCCTATGCCAAACTAACCCGCATATAGACAAGGTGAAAACTCTCTAATGGCCGATTGGCAGTCCCTCGATCCCGAGGCCGCTCGTGAAGCGGAAAAATACGAAAACCCTATTCCCAGCCGCGAACTGATCCTGGCGCACCTCGCCGATCGGGGTTCGCCTGCTGCCCGCGAGCAACTGGTCGAAGAGTTTGGTCTGACCACCGAAGACCAGATCGAGGCCCTGCGCCGCCGCTTGCGCGCCATGGAGCGCGACGCTCAACTGATCTACACCCGCCGTGGCACTTACGCGCCGGTGGACAAGCTCGACCTGATCCTCGGCCGCATCAGCGGTCACCGTGACGGTTTCGGCTTCCTGGTGCCGGACGACGGCAGCGACGACCTGTTCATGAGCCCGGCGCAAATGCGTCTGGTGTTCGACGGTGACCGCGCGCTGGCCAGGGTTTCCGGGCTCGACCGTCGTGGTCGCCGTGAAGGCGTGATCGTCGAAGTGGTTTCCCGCGCTCACGAAACCATCGTCGGCCGCTACTTCGAAGAAGGCGGCATCGGTTTCGTCGTTGCCGACAATCCGAAGATCCAGCAGGAAGTGCTGGTCACCCCGGGCCGCAACGCCAATGCGCAGATCGGTCAGTTCGTCGAGGTGAAAATCACCCACTGGCCAACGCCGCGTTTCCAGCCGCAAGGCGATGTGGTCGAAGTGGTCGGCAACTATATGGCGCCGGGCATGGAAATCGACGTTGCTCTGCGCACGTACGATATTCCGCACGTCTGGCCTGAGGCGGTTGTGAAAGAAGCCGCCAAGCTCAAGCCGGAAGTCGAAGAAAAAGACAAAGAAAAGCGCATCGACCTGCGTCATCTGCCGTTCGTCACCATCGACGGCGAAGACGCCCGCGACTTCGACGATGCGGTCTACTGCGAAGCCAAACCGGGCAAGCTGCGTCTGTTCTCCGGTGGCTGGAAGTTGTACGTGGCGATTGCCGACGTTTCCAGTTACGTGAAGATCGGCTCGGCGCTGGACAACGAAGCTCAGGTTCGCGGCAACTCGGTGTACTTCCCCGAGCGCGTGATTCCGATGCTGCCCGAGCAACTGTCCAACGGCCTGTGCTCGCTGAACCCGCAAGTCGATCGTCTGGCCATGGTTTGCGAGATGACCATCTCCAAGTCCGGCGAAATGACCGACTACTGCTTCTATGAAGCGGTGATCCATTCCCACGCCCGTCTGACCTACAACAAGGTCAGCGCGATGCTGGAAACGCCGAAGGCTACCGAAGCGCGCAAATTGCGTGGCGAGTACACCGACGTCGTCCCGCACCTCAAGCAGCTCTACGCGTTGTACAAGGTATTGCTGGCCGCCCGTCACGTGCGTGGCGCGATCGATTTCGAAACCCAGGAAACCCGGATCATCTTCGGCTCCGAGCGCAAGATCGCGGAAATCCGTCCGACCGTGCGCAACGATGCGCACAAGCTGATCGAGGAGTGCATGCTGGCCGCCAACGTGGCCACTGCCGAATTCCTCAAGAAGCACGAAATCCCTGCGCTGTATCGCGTTCACGCCGGTCCGCCGCCAGAGCGTCTGGAAAAGCTGCGCGCGTTCCTTGGTGAGCTCGGCCTGTCCCTGCACAAGGGCAAGGACGGTCCGTCGCCGAAGGATTATCAGGCTTTGCTCGCGAGCATCAAGGATCGTCCGGATTTCCACCTGATCCAGACTGTGATGCTGCGTTCGTTGAGTCAGGCGGTGTACAGCGCTGAAAACGACGGCCACTTCGGCCTGAATTACGAAGCCTATACCCACTTCACTTCGCCGATCCGTCGTTACCCGGACCTGCTCACGCACCGCGCGATCCGCAGCGTGATCCATTCGAAACAGGACACCCCGCACGTTCGTCGTGCCGGTGCGATGACCATTCCGAAAGCGCGCATCTATCCGTACGACGAAGCGGCGCTGGAGCAGCTTGGCGAGCAGTGCTCGATGAGCGAGCGCCGCGCCGACGAGGCGACCCGCGACGTGGTGAACTGGCTCAAGTGCGAGTTCATGAAGGATCGCGTGGGCGAATCGTTCCCGGGCGTAATCACCGCTGTGACCGGGTTCGGTCTGTTCGTCGAGCTGACCGATATCTACGTCGAAGGCCTGGTGCATGTCACCGCGCTGCCGGGCGATTACTACCACTTCGATCCTGTGCATCACCGCTTGGCGGGCGAGCGCACCGGTCGCAGTTTCCGTCTTGGCGACACCGTTGAAGTACGCGTCATGCGCGTCGACCTCGATGAGCGCAAGATCGACTTCGAGATGGCCGAGAAAACCATCAGCGCGCCGATTGGTCGCAAGAAACGTGGCGCCGAAACCGCTGCGCCTGCTGCCAAGGCTGCGGAAGAAAAGGCTCCAGCGAAAACCGCCAGCCGTCGTCCGGCCAAGGAAAAGGTCGCCGAAGCCTATCGCCCGAGCGATGCCGTGGCGAAAAACGCCGAGCTGCGCAAAAGCCGTGAATTGAAGAAGGCCTTGCTGGCCGATGCGAAAAACGGTGGTAAAGCGGCGTCCGGGGGAAAGACCGGACGGTCGGCGCCTGACAGGGCGACCGACGGCAAGCCAGCCAAACCGAGCAAACACCGTAAGGGCCCGCCAAAAGCGGGTTCCGCTCCAGCCAAAAGTGGCGGGGCGCGTAAACCGAAGGCGAAGTCATGAGTCAGTTGGAAAAAATCTACGGCGTTCACGCGGTAGAAGCGTTGCTGCGTCACCACCCCAAGCGCGTCAAGCAGATCTGGCTGGCGGAAAGCCGCAACGATCCGCGCGTGCAGACGCTGGTCGAGCTGGCCAATGAAAACCGTGTTCAGGTCGGCCAGGCCGAGCGTCGCGAAATGGACGCCTGGGTTGAAGGCGTGCATCAGGGTGTTGTCGCTGAAGTCAGCCCGAGTCAGGTCTGGGGCGAGGCGATGCTCGACGAGTTGCTCGATCGCACCGAAGGCGCGCCGCTGTTGCTGGTGCTCGACGGCGTGACCGATCCGCACAACCTCGGCGCCTGCCTGCGTTCGGCCGATGCGGCCGGTGCGCTGGCGGTGATCGTGCCGAAAGACAAGTCGGCCACGCTGACCCCGGTGGTGCGTAAAGTTGCCTGCGGCGCGGCGGAAGTGATCCCGCTGGTGGCCGTGACCAACCTGGCGCGCACGTTGGAAAAACTTCAGCAGCGCGGTTTGTGGGTAGTCGGCACCGCTGGTGAAGCCGAGGTCAGCATTTATGACCAGGACCTGACCGGCCCGACCATTCTGATCATGGGCGCCGAAGGCAAAGGCATGCGTCGCCTGACCCGCGAGCATTGCGACTATCTAGTGAACCTGCCGATGGCCGGCAGCGTCAGCAGCCTCAACGTCTCGGTCGCCACCGGCGTGTGCCTGTTCGAAGCCCAGCGCCAGCGCGGTGCAAAAGCCAAGGCTGCCGCGAAGAAATAAGCTTCACGCAATCAACTGTGGGAGCGAGCCTGCTCGCGAAGAGGGAGTGTCAGTCGACGTCATTGTTGCCTGGCAGGCTGCATTCGCGAGCAGGCTCGCTCCCACATTCGTTTACGGTGTCTGGAAGATCGGTGGTTGTTCAAATATTCACCAATTGCCTTGCGCGCCCGCAGTCCCTTCTCTACAATTGCGCCCCTTGCTGTGACGGCAGGCACGCATGTGCCCCGCGCCAGCAAGTCCATAAGTGTCATTCACTCCTTGTCTGACCGTTTTTGAGCGGCAGGCTACAACCCGTAAGGAGCATTCATGCGTCATTACGAAATCATCTTTCTGGTCCACCCGGATCAGAGCGAGCAAGTCGGCGGCATGGTTGAGCGTTACACCAAGCTGATCGAAGAAGACGGCGGCAAAATCCACCGTCTGGAAGACTGGGGCCGTCGTCAACTGGCCTACGCAATCAACAATGTTCACAAGGCTCACTACGTGATGCTGAACGTTGAGTGCACTGGCAAGGCCCTGGCCGAGCTGGAAGACAACTTCCGCTACAACGATGCAGTGATCCGTAACCTGGTCATCCGTCGCGACGAAGCCGTTACCGGCCAGTCCGAGATGCTCAAGGCTGAAGAAAACCGCAGTGAGCGCCGTGAGCGTCGCGACCGTCCTGAGCACGAAGGCGCCGAAGGCACCGACAGTGATGACAGCGACAACAGCGATAACGCTGACGAGTAATCCACGGACCTTATTAAGGAGCCTATCAAATGGCACGTTTCTTCCGTCGTCGTAAATTCTGCCGCTTCACCGCTGAAGACGTGAAAGAGATCGATTACAAAGATCTCAACACTCTGAAAGCCTACGTATCCGAGACCGGCAAAATCGTTCCAAGCCGCATCACCGGTACCAAAGCTCGTTATCAGCGTCAGCTGGCCACCGCTATCAAGCGCGCCCGCTTCCTGGCCCTGCTGGCCTACACCGACAGCCACGGCCGCTGAGACCGGGCAGTCGACAAGTAGCAAAGGATTGAATGCATGCGCGCCTTAGCTGAGTTCATCATGCGAGGCCGAATGCAGGCCACTCTCGTGGTGGCCGGATGTGCAACATTGCCGTTGTTGTATTGGTTGGGTGCTGCCGCCGGGAGCCTTGTGCTGCTGCGGCGCGGATTGACGGACGCCCTTGGCGTTCTGTCACTGGGACTGCTGCCGGCATTGATCTGGTGGCTGTATGCCGACGACCCACGGGCACTTCTGGTGCTGCTGGGGTCTTCGGGGCTTGCGTTGGTTTTGCGCGCAAGCGAATCCTGGGTCCGCACGCTGCTGGTCAGCGTAGTGATCGGAGTGGTGTTTTCAGTGGTGCTCGGGGTCGCGTTTGCGGCCCAGATCGAGATGCTCGCGCAGGCCCTCATAAAGGTCATGCCGGCACTTCTCGGTGAGACCTACAAGCAATTGTCGGTCGATGAGCAAGCGCGTTTCGCGTCCCTGATTGCACCGGTCCTGACCGGACTGATTGCGGCCTTGTTGCAGATCGTCAGCGTGCTGAGCCTGATTGTCGGGCGGCATTGGCAGGCGTTGTTGTACAACCCGGGTGGTTTCGGTCGCGAGTTTCGCGCCATCCGCATCCCGCTGGGGCCGGCGATGTTACTGCTGGCGTTGATGCTTCTGGGCCCGAATCTCGGTGCACAGATGGCCATGTTGACGCCGTTGTGCAGTGTACCGCTGGTGTTCGCCGGGCTGGCCCTGATTCACGGGCTGGTCGGGCAGAAGCGACTGGCCGGTTTCTGGCTGGTGGGGTTGTACGTCACGCTGCTGTTGTTCATGCAGCTGATCTATCCGTTGCTCGTGGTTCTGGCCATTGTCGACAGCCTGATTGATTTTCGCGGTCGTCACGTGTCGAAAGACACCGACAGCGCGAACGGTGAAGGTTAAAAGTTAGAGGATTTTCACATGCAACTGATCCTTCTGGAAAAAATCGCCAACCTGGGCAACCTGGGCGACAAAGTAAACGTTAAGGCCGGTTACGGCCGTAACTACCTGCTGCCTTTCGGCAAGGCTACCGCTGCGACCGCTGCCAACCTGGCTGCGTTCGAAGAGCGTCGCGCCGAGCTGGAAAAAGCCGCCGCAGACCGTAAGGCATCGGCTGAAAGCCGTGCTGCCCAACTGGCCGAGCTGGAAGTGACCATCACTGCCACCGCTGGCGACGAAGGCAAGCTGTTCGGTTCGATCGGTACTCACGACATCGCTGAC
Organism: Pseudomonas sp. Leaf434; assembly: GCF_001425545.1. Classification (NCBI taxonomy): domain Bacteria; kingdom Pseudomonadati; phylum Pseudomonadota; class Gammaproteobacteria; order Pseudomonadales; family Pseudomonadaceae; genus Pseudomonas; species Pseudomonas sp. Leaf434. The sequence continues at coordinate 460,566 of NZ_LMQZ01000007.1, forward strand.
GCACTGACCGCCTCCGGCGTTGAAGTGCAGAAGAGCGAAGTTCGTCTGCCGAACGGCACCATCCGCAACGTGGGTGAATTCGACGTGGCCGTGCACCTGCACGCCGAAGTTGAAGCCACCGTACGCGTTGTCGTGGTAGCAGCTTAAGCAACACGGATCGGCTGGCGGCTTGTCCGTCAGACGGTTAACATCGGGCACGATCCTGTTTACAGGTCGTGCCCTTTGTCTTTCTGAATTCCCTGCTTTTCACTAATACTCAAGTGGCCATGAACGATATCTCCGCTCCCGAGCAATACGATCTGCAAACCGCTGCCCTGAAGGTGCCGCCGCATTCCATCGAGGCCGAACAGGCCGTACTCGGTGGTCTGATGCTGGACAACAACGCTTGGGAACGCGTGCTCGATCAAGTCTCCGATGGCGATTTCTATCGACATGACCACCGTCTGATCTTCCGAGCGATCGCCAAACTGGCTGATCAGAACTCGCCGATCGACGTCGTGACCCTTGCCGAACAGCTGGACAAGGAAGGTCAGACTTCGCAAGTCGGCGGCCTCGGCTATCTTGGCGAACTGGCGAAAAACACCCCGTCCGTCGCCAACATCAAGGCCTATGCGCAGATCGTCCGCCAGCGTGCGACGTTGCGCCAACTGATCGGCATCAGTACCGAGATTGCCGACAGCGCCTTCAACCCCGAAGGCCGCACCGCCGAAGAGATCCTCGATGAAGCCGAACGGCAGATCTTCCAGATCGCCGAAGCGCGGCCGAAGACCGGCGGCCCGGTCGGCGTCAATGAGTTGCTGACCAAGGCTATCGACCGGATCGATACCCTGTTCAACACCGCCGACGCCATCACCGGTCTGTCTACGGGTTACACCGACCTCGATGAAAAGACCAGCGGCTTGCAGCCGTCCGACCTGATTATCGTCGCCGGCCGTCCATCGATGGGTAAAACCACCTTCGCGATGAACCTGGTGGAAAACGCCGTGTTGCGCAGCGAAAAGGCTGTCCTGGTTTACTCCCTCGAGATGCCAGGCGAATCGCTGATCATGCGTATGCTGTCTTCGCTCGGCCGAATCGACCAGACCAAGGTGCGTTCCGGCCAGCTCGAAGATGACGACTGGCCGCGCCTGACGTCAGCGGTGAACCTGCTCAACGATCGCAAACTGTTCATCGATGACACCGCCGGTATCAGCCCTTCGGAAATGCGCGCGCGGACCCGGCGTCTGGTGCGTGAGCACGGCGATGTCGGCTTGATCATGATCGACTACCTGCAACTGATGCAGATCCCCGGTTCCAGCGGTGACAACCGCACCAACGAGATTTCCGAGATCTCGCGATCGCTGAAAGCGCTGGCCAAGGAATTCAACTGCCCGGTAGTCGCCCTGTCGCAGCTCAATCGTTCCCTCGAACAGCGCCCGAACAAACGCCCGGTCAACTCCGACTTGCGCGAATCCGGAGCGATCGAGCAGGACGCCGACGTGATCATGTTCGTTTATCGCGACGAGGTGTATCACCCGGAAACCGAGCACAAGGGCATTGCCGAAATCATCATCGGCAAACAGCGTAACGGCCCGATCGGGTTTATTCGGCTGGCGTTCATCGGCAAGTACACGCGCTTCGAAAACCTCGCGCCGGGCAGTTACAACTTCGACGACGACGAGTAACAGCAGACCGGATCATCCGGCCTGCTGTCGTGGTCGGTTTCAATCGGCCGAAGCTGCCGTCTCGCTGCTTGCAGTTGTTTCGACTCCGTCACCGGGGCGAATTTCCTCGCGGGTCAGTGCCTGGATCAGCGTCGCTTCGCTGATGGCCAGCTGTGCTGTGACGTCATTGGTTTGCGCCTGATATTCGGTTTCGGTCAGGGCATTTGTCGCAGACTGCGCGTCCAGTGCGGCCTGTTTCTGTTGATAGGGCTGACGTGCGGCGTCGAACCGGGACGAGTATTTGTGCGTGATGAAGTCCTGCCAGAAATCCATCGATACCAGAGCCTGAAACTCATCGGGGGAGTCGTTCAAGGCGATGACCTTTCGGTAGGCCACTTCCAGCATCGGCGATGTGACGCCGGCCATGCCGATAAAGGACAGTGTCTGCGGCTGAAACGGTAACTGCAGCCGATCCTTGAGCCCAAAGCGGTAGGCCATCGTCATCTCGTGCGGGTCGCGCAAGCGCAGCTGATGGATATTGCGCTCCCTCGCTGAAGTTTGCGGATCGTCGACGATTGCCCTGCTCGCAGCGATTTCGGCTGCGGCCAGATCATCGACCTGTCTGAGTCTGAACAGGCTTCTGGACAGGTCCACCAATCGAGCACCATCGCCGTCTTGCCTCGCCTGCATTCGCGCCTTGTGCGTCATGGTCAGTACTTGCATGTCTGTAAACGTGGCAGCGGCAAGGTCAGTGCAGCCAGCCTCGCAGGCGCGATCAAAAACGTCTCTGCGCAGCGCACGTGTCTGCACGCTGTTCTCGCTGATCGCATCGACCACGTCCCAGATCTGTCGGCGGAAATCGGCATGGTGGGCGAGCTTGGAAATGATGTTGAAAAAGCCATCTGAGCCCACCTGTGCTTTGAGCCTGTTCAATTGCTCGGCGCGAATCATCGCCTCGTCTGCCGTCATGCCGACGGTCAACTGCGGATAGACCGAAACAGAGTTCGTTGCCACTGCTTGCGGGTGGGCTGCCGAAAGAGAAGTCGTCAGCAGGTTCAATGGATTGTAGAGCGATGCTGCGGAGCGGTTCAGCCATTCACCGTAGCCGGCCAGGCGTTCTCGTGTGTATGCGCTCAGGGGATTACCGCTTATCTGAGTGCCACTGTTGACCTGAATCGAGTGCGTCAGGCGATCCGCTGCCGGTGCGACGACAAAGTCGGGCAGACTCGTGATCCGGTTGTCGTTCAGATGGACCTTGCCCAGCAGGGGCTGATCGAACAGTCCGGTTGGCCAGCTTTCGATGCCCGTATTGGACATGTCGACCTCGCGCATGTCAGTGATCGCACTGAAATCCGGGCTCACGCTCAAGTGCGGGTTGTCGTGAATCCACAAGGCCCTCAGAGTGGTTCTGCCGGCCAGTATCTGCGCGGTCTCGGCGGTGAGTTCCAGTTGATTGCCCTGCAGGAACAACCGCGTCATCCCGTGCATCTCGCCGATGGCCGGAGGGAGATCCCTGAGTCGATTGTTCGCCATGTTCAGCCAGCGCAAATGCCGGAAGCGGGTCAGGAAACCTTCCGGGGATTCGGTGAGATTCATGTTGTTGAGTTTGAGTGAGCCGACATGGCTGAAGTCGCTGCTCAGATCCGGCAGGGTTGGCAGTGTCAAACCGCTCAAATCCAGTTCAAGACCTATCGGCGTGCCGTCGAAGGCGTGTTGCTCGGGCGTTTCACGTCGCCAGCAACTGATGATCCGGTCCCGTGCCTCGATGCGCTCATTGCGGGTTTGAGTGTTGGCGTGCAATTGATTGACGCGGATATAGCGCAGACGATTGCTGCCTCCGGAAAAAACCCAGTCATCCAACTGGTTTTTCAGCACGGCGAAATCCTGCTCGAGCGCCAACAGCCTGGTCGCGACAGTGCCCTTGTCATGGCTCCAGATAAAATCCCGGCAGGCCTTGATGCTTTTGCCCGGAAACAGTCTTCGGTAGCGTTGCGCTCGCGAGTTCTCAGTATCGAATACGGCGGGGTGGGCTGGAGTCATCAACTCGGGATGCAGTTCATTGAGTCTTCTCCAGTAGCCATCGAACTTTCTCCAGTAAGGCGAAGGGAAGTCGTTGCCCTCAATCAGCGTGCGGTTGTTGATCCGCGCGACCACGGCCAATTGATCGGCAGGCGGGTTGATATGCGCGTCGGGGACGATGCGCAGTTTATTGTTGCTGAGGTCGACGCCGGTCAAGGTGGTCTTGTCAGCCAGCCCGAGGGGCCACTCGCTGATTCCGGTGTTCCTCAGCTCCAGTGTCTGCAGTCCGGACATCGCGCTGAAATCGGGCGGTATCTGCAGTGGGTTGTCAGAGAGCTTGACGGTAACCAGCTGATGCAATGCACTCAATGCACCAGCGCTGTGCTCATCGAGTTTTATCTGGTTTTCAGTCAGATTGAGGTGGGCGAGCCGGCTCATCCCGCTGATGGCTGCGGGCAATTTTTTCAGGCCGGAGCGGGTGATCGTCAGAATGTCCAGATCAGGCAACCGCGACAGGAACGTGTCGGCAGTGTCGGACCAGACGACGTTATTGAGGATGAGCATTTTCAACCGACTGAAGTCGGCCGTCAGTGACGGTAGCGGTCCGTTCACTGCTGGCAGCATGAGCGACGTCGATTCCTGGAGCCAGCAGTCCTTGATAGTCCGGGCAATGTATTCTGCCCGAAGCTTTTCCTGGCCGGCGGCGCTGGATGCTGCCGACGTGCTGTCGGCGACGTAAGCCTGCAGCTGTGCGTCGAGCACCTTGAACTCCTCGAAACGCCGGCTGATCGTGGCTTCTGCATCATCCCCCAGACCGATCAGGTATTCCCGGGCAGTTTGCGGGGTTCTCTCTGGATGCATCTGCAGCAGCATGGCGACTTCTGGAATGTCGCCATCAATCCGGAATGCAGCCGTGCGTGCGCTGGTGATCAGTGCCGGGTATTGCGCCGTAACCCGCTGCCAATAGACTTCCAGCCGCCGCCAATAACCGCTGGCGAAGGGATTGCCTTCGATCAGGGTGACGCGGTTGATATTGGCGATGGCGAGCAACTGATCACTCGCCGGGTTGATGATTGTCTGTGGAATTTCGCGCAATCGGTTGTCGCGCAGATCGATTGACTCTATCGCTAGCTGATCTCGCAGCCCCGTTGGCCATTCATCCAGCCCGGTGTTGCGCAGACTCACGGTCTTGAGCTGGAGCATGCCGCTGAAGTCCAGGGTCTTGCCCAGCGGGTTGTCCGACAGATCAAGGCTTTCCAGTTGGCTGAGCGAAGCCAGCTCGCCGGCGGTTTGCTCGCTCAGTTCAATGCGGTTCGCTCGCAGGTCCAGTTCCTTCAGGCCGGGCATCTGCGTGAGGTTCGCCGGCGGTGTATCGAGCGCCGAAGCGTTGATTTTCAAGCGCTCAAGGGCTGTGAACCGCTTGAGAATAGTTTCGGAGCCCGCCGACCATGCCACCGCCTGCAAGTGCAGCGTGCGTACATGGCTGAAATCTGCCGAGAGCGCAGCGATGCCAGCGCCGCCAAGATCCAGCTGCAGCGTTGTTCCCGTCTGCCGTTTCCAGCAACGCTTGATCTCTTGCGCGGCGCGCTCCACCGAAGGATGGGCCGCCCCGCCGGCCAGCGTACTGGTCTTCAGCCACGTCGCGAGTTCCAGCTTCAAGGTCTTGTATTCAGTCTCGACGCGGGTCAAGAAGCCTTGTACATCGTCGCCGTGGGGGCTCAGCAGCGTGCGGATCTGCTCGCTGTCCAGAGAGGGATAAAGTTTTCGCAGTCGCGATTGTGGCGTGCGCAGTCGGTTGAACGCGGTGTTGAGCCGTTCCCGCAGCCCCGGTGAAGCCGGTTGGTCGGGACTGCCACGCTGCATTCCGCCGGCTCCGCCGACTAAGATGCCTTGCCAGCCCTGACGGGCATCGAACACCACAGGCTCGGATCTGCCAGGGCGCGTAGCGCTGTAGATGTTGTCTAAGTCGGCGGCGACAGGATCTTGCGGGCGAACGATGCGCATCACTTCGGCCAGAGGCGTCGATGCATCGGGATCGTGCAAGACCTGATAGCCGTGATTATCGATCACTGCATAGAGCTTGCCGTCATGGCGGTGCAGCCCGTCGCTGTCGGGTGAGCTGGTGCTGAAGTCGAGCGGCGTGCGAAACGCCTGCAGACGCGCCCCCGATAAAGCGAAGGTGCTTGGTTGCGAAAATTCCAGCGCATGCCATCGACCACTCTCGGGGTCGTGCAGCATCAGCGGTCCGGAGGGGATCGATTCACTGGCCAGCCTGGCGCGCCAGAGGCCGCTCTGCGCATCCTTGCCCACCTGCACGAAGCCACCATCGATCATTTCCACGTAATGGCGGCCCTTGAATGTTCTCAGGCCTTCAGCGTCGGCATCGGGCAAGCCGATCGTTGCACTGAGCCGGTAATGCTCAGGCGGGTGGCCCACATGAGCGAAGGCGTCATGCATTGAAGCAATCGCCTGCACTGTGACGTTGGGAGCAGGAACGATTGCATCAGGATCGATACCGTCTGTGAGCCTGTTCGCGCGGATTGACGGGCCGCTCAACGTGGTCGGATCCAGGCCGGGGCGCGGGGTCAGGTTGAGGCGTGGCGGGGGCGTATCCATGGATGTGTCCGGTCGAATATGTGAATGACCGGGAAGCGTCACTTTCGACGGCGGTTTGCTTGGCATGTCTTACATTCCTTGTAGTCGTTGCACGGTAGCTTCTTCAGCGGAAGCTGCCGGCCTGTTCGGCGTCATTGCCTGAGGCTGTGTCATCGGGTGAGCGGAGGCGGCGGCGAGGTCGAAGATTTTCTGCGCTGTGCGTCCATCGAGATATTCGCGCCAGACAGGTTGATGCGGCCGCTGCGCCAGTTCTTCCCTGCGCTGCGATTGAATACCCCTGCTGCTTTGTTCAAGGGTTTTCAGATGCGCGCCGCGCACGTTGAAATTCAAGTCCGGGGAATCCTGTCTCGCATAATGAAAATGTGCGTGCCAGAGGGGATCGTGGGTATGTGCATCGGTGACTAGATAGATGTCGAGATATTGCCGGTCCGAACCCTTGCCACGTTTCAATCGGCTCTCGATTTTCCGGGCGTTCACGTGGCCCTTGTCGATCAGGTACAGCAGTCGGTCGACGTTCAGAACATGCTTGTCCTTATAGATTCGCAGGCGGATGTTTTCGCCCTCATTGCGCAGACGTTCACTGGCGTCCTGCAGGCGCCGAATCAGCGCGGCGCTCTCATCATGGGCCAGTTCCGCCCGCTGCAACTGCAATACGGTGTCATCCATTGCCCCGGCGCTGCTTTCGAGCATCTCGACAATGTTGTCCGGATGGTTTCTTTGCCGTTCTTCGTGCAGGGCAGCGCGAACATGCGCGTCGACACGGTCAAGGTGCCGAGTGGCTTCGGCAACCAATGACGGCAAGCTCCTCTGCGGCGTTGTCCGCGGCGAACGCCATTCACCGCGTCCTCGGTCATAGGTCTGTGACGGCTGCCTGGGATTGTGGAGGTTGCGGACCTCAATCACCTCTTCGTTTTGCGCGGTGCGTCGAGACTCGCCGACATTGAGCTTGTAGACGCCGTTTTTCTTTGCCCGAAAGATGAGCTTGGGCGGCGGTTGGAGACCGCTTCTGTCCTGGGCCGGAATGAACTCGAAATCAATGTTCTGCTGGTCGAACGTCAGCACCGGACGGTCAGCCTGATGGAGAAACTGGTTCAAGCGGCCTACCAGCGTCTGCTCGAATATTTCGATTTCCGCAGTGATCTCCCTGCGTGAAGTGGCGTGCTGCTCCCCCGGTGCCAGATCAAGGCGTTCGAACCAGTGGCGGATGGCTGTGCATTCCTGGAACAGGTTATTCAATACGGCAGGGTGGGAAACCTCGGGAACTGCGCCAAGCGCTCCGTAAACAAAGGTCACCTGACCAAAGCGGGTGGCCAGTTCCGATGCCAGAGGGGCGTTGCCGGCCGATTGTGGGGTATCCAGCATCAGACTTTTGGTCAGGACCCAGGAGGCAACAACGTTATGGGTGTCCATTGGTGAAAGAACATCCGCGCTGAACTCGTCTGGAGAGACCCGCCATTTGTTCACCAGATTGTCGGCGATTTGCTGGCGCTCTTTCAGATGACTCAGCATCCTGCCCAGAACGTTGACTGTTCGCGGCAGCCGCTCCGGGTCGAGGTCGATCATCGGACCCTCCAGGGCGTGGCGCGTCAAGCCGCATTCGATCAGTTGCTGATAGGCGAGCATCTGTTTTTTTTGCAGCCTGATTATGTTGTTCAGGTAAGCGTCCTGCTTCATGAAGCGCTTGATCGAGGATTTTTGCTCCTCGTAGTATTTCAGCGCCTTTCCAAGGTGTTTCAGTTCTTTGTGGCAGTGAACCTCGCGATCAAGCAGCGCCATTGTTTCGCGTCGAACGGTTTGCGCATGCTCTCCCTGCGCGTTACTCGCCTCCAGCCAGGCGTTTATCAGCTGTTCACGTTTATCCTGATCCTGCTTGATCCGCTTGTTGATACCCTCGAGTGCGACTGTCACCTCCAGATGCAGCCATAAGTCTGAGGGTCGCGCCGCTGCGCCTCTCGGCATTCCGGCTACACCTGTCAAGGAGGTTCCGCGCCAGCCGGATTGAGCATTGAAAGTAATTGCTTCCGACCTGCCGGGACGTGATGCGACGTAAACGTTTGTCGCATCGGCGGCGATCGGATCTTCAGGGCGAACGATGCGCATCACCGCTCTGTGCGGTGTCGAGGCCTCGAGATCATGCAGAACCTGATAGGCGTAGCTCTCGATCTGCACATAGAGTTTGCCGTTGAAGCGCAACAGGCCATCGCCGTCCGGCTCGACCGTGCTGAAATCCAGATCGGTGCGAAACGCCTCCAGCCGGGTCGTGGACAAGGGGTAGGTGGAGGGCGCCGAGGTGTCGATGGGCTGCCAGAGACGGCTGTCGGTATCGAAGCGCAATAGCGGTCCCGACGCGTGCAATTCGCTGGGCAATTTTGCCCGGTAGAAACCGCTGGCCGAGTCCAGACTCACCTGTACGGTGCCACCCTCCGGTACCTGGACATACTGGCGTCCATTGAGCGTCGACATGCCTTCGGCATCGGCCGCCGGCAGCACAACCAGCGAAGTGATCCAGTAATCCTTCAAAGGGCGGTCGTGCACAAAGGCAACAGATTGCGCTACCGCCGCCGTTCTGACCGCCGCCCGCGCAGGCATGGGGATAATGTGGTTGAGCACGTGATCGATCGCTGTTGCGATCGTTGTCGTCGGGCGCGTGGGAATCCTGAGCCCCGACGTGCCATCGAAGGACAGGGGGAAACCAGGCCGGGTTAGCGAATAATCGGGTCGCGGATTATGGATCGAGACGGTAGTGATGCCTCTGATTGGCGGTTTGGGTGACATTGCCTGTCTTCCTTTACATTGAATGCCCCGTTACTCCCGGGGGAGTGCTGCGGGCGGGCGGCTTCCTTGCCGTTTTGGTGCGTCGTACGCTCAGCGAAAACTCGTGATGTGTCGCGGGCTGGCTGCGCGAGACCAGCTCGCAGAGAAACCGACCACCGTCGTCGGAATTGGTCAAAATTTGTGCTATATTCCGCGCCCGCGATTTTTCACTTCAACACCGGTCGTCGACATGCAAGCAGCCAAGCCGTTATTTGACTATCCAAAATATTGGGCCGAATGTTTCGGGCCAGCGCCATTCCTGCCGATGAGCAGGGAGGAGATGGATCAGCTCGGCTGGGATTCGTGCGACATCATCATTGTTACCGGTGATGCCTACGTCGATCATCCGTCGTTCGGCATGGCGATCATCGGCCGGCTGCTGGAGTCGCAAGGCTTCCGCGTCGGGATCATCGCGCAGCCGAACTGGCAGTCCAAAGACGACTTCATGAAGCTCGGCGAGCCGAACCTGTTCTTCGGCGTCGCGGCGGGCAACATGGACTCGATGATCAATCGTTACACCGCGGACAAGAAAATCCGTTCCGATGACGCGTATACGCCCGGCGGCATGGCCGGCAAGCGTCCGGATCGCGCCAGCCTGGTCTACAGCCAGCGCTGCAAGGAAGCCTACAAGCATGTGCCGATCGTGCTCGGCGGCATTGAAGCCTCGCTGCGCCGCATCGCCCACTACGACTATTGGCAGGATCGCGTGCGCAACTCGATCCTGATCGACGCCAGCGCCGACATTCTGCTGTACGGCAACGCCGAGCGGGCCATTGTCGAAGTTGCCCAGCGCCTGTCGTGGGGCCACAAGATCGAAGACATCACCGATGTGCGCGGCACCGCGTTCATCCGTCGCGACACGCCACAGGGCTGGTACGAAGTCGACTCCACGCGCATCGACCGTCCGGGCAAGGTCGACAAGATCATCAACCCGTACGTGAATACCCAGGACACCCAGGCCTGCGCCATCGAGCAGGAAAAAGGCCCGGTCGAAGATCCGCAGGAAGCCAAGGTCGTGCAGATCCTGGCCAGCCCGCGCATGACCCGTGACAAGACCGTGATTCGTCTGCCGTCGATGGAGAAGGTGCGCAACGACCCGGTTCTTTACGCCCACGCCAACCGCGTGTTGCACCTGGAAACCAACCCGGGCAACGCCCGTGCGCTGGTGCAGAAGCATGGCGAGCTCGATGTCTGGTTCAACCCGCCGCCGATTCCGATGACCACCGAAGAAATGGACTACGTGTTCGGCATGCCTTACGCCCGTGTGCCGCACCCGGCGTACGGCAAGGAGAAGATCCCGGCCTACGACATGATCCGTTTCTCGGTGAACATCATGCGTGGCTGCTTTGGTGGCTGCACCTTCTGCTCGATCACCGAGCACGAAGGCCGCATCATCCAGAACCGTTCCGAAGAGTCGATCATTCGCGAAATCGAAGAGATCCGCGACAAGGTGCCGGGTTTCACCGGCGTGATTTCCGACCTCGGCGGCCCGACTGCAAACATGTACCGCATCGCCTGCAAGAGCCCGGAAATCGAATCCGCCTGCCGCAAGCCTTCGTGCGTGTTCCCCGGTATCTGCCCGAACCTGAACACCGACCATTCGTCGCTGATTCAGCTGTATCGCAGCGCCCGTGCCCTGCCGGGTGTGAAGAAGATCCTGATCGCCTCCGGTTTGCGTTACGACCTCGCCGTCGAGTCGCCGGAATACGTCAAGGAGCTGGTGACTCACCATGTCGGCGGTTATCTGAAGATCGCCCCGGAGCACACCGAGGAAGGTCCGCTCAACCAGATGATGAAGCCGGGCATCGGCAGCTATGACAAGTTCAAGCGCATGTTCGAGAAGTACACCAAGGAAGCGGGCAAGGAGCAGTACCTGATTCCGTACTTCATCGCTGCCCACCCGGGCACCACCGACGAAGACATGATGAACCTTGCTTTGTGGCTCAAGGGCAATGGCTTCCGCGCCGATCAGGTGCAGGCGTTCTACCCGTCGCCGATGGCCACCGCCACGGCGATGTACCACTCGGGCAAGAACCCGCTGCGCAAGGTGACGTACAAGAGCGACGGCGTGACCATCGTCAAGAGCGAAGATCAGCGTCGTCTGCACAAGGCGTTCTTGCGTTATCACGACCCGAAAGGCTGGCCGATGCTGCGTGAAGCGCTGGTCCGCATGGGCCGCGCCGATCTGATCGGGCCGGGCAAGGATCAACTGATCCCGGCGCATCAGCCTGCCACCGACAGCTACCAGAGCGCCCGTCGCAAGAACTCGACGCCAGCCGGCAGCCACAAGGTCGCCAAAGAGAAGACCACCAAGATTCTCACTCAGCACACCGGTCTGCCGCCGCGTGCCAGTGATGGCGGTAATCCGTGGGACAAGCGTGAACAGGCCAAGGCTGCGGCATTCGCCCGCAACCAGCAGGCGGCCAAGGAGCGCAAGGATGCGGCCAAAGGCAAAGGGCCGAAGCCGACACGCAAGCCGGTCGTGCCGCGCTAAACACTGCTTGAGCTGAACAGAACGCCAACCTTCGGGTTGGCGTTTTGCTGATCGTTCCCACGCTCCGCGTGGGAATGCCTCTCGGGACGCTCCGCGTTCCAGCCGTTACTCGCAGTATTGTCGAACATGGTTGTGACGCGGAGCGTCACGGGCTGCATTCCCACGCAGAGCGTGGGAATGATCAAGTTGTTGCCGCTGGCCTCTTCGCGAGCAGGCTCGCTCCCACGGGGGAACGCATTCCAAATGTGGGAGCGAGCCTGCTCGCGAAAGCGTCCGATCAAACACCGCAAGAATCAGCGTCCGCAACATTTGCGTGCAACTGAGTCCAAGCATTTCCTCGCATCGCCCGGTTTTGGTGCTGTACTGCCTTGAGCATTTCGCGAAAGCGCGCAAGCCTGTGCATGGCATAAGTCTTGCGCGCTTTCCCATACGCCCAAGGCTCGCAGGAGGCACGCCGTGTCGATTCATGTCGCATTGCATCACGTCACGCATTATCGCTACGACCGCGCTGTCGAACTCGGCCCGCAGATCGTCCGCCTGCGCCCGGCGCCCCACAGCCGCACGCGAATTCTTTCCTATGCGCTGAAAGTCTCGCCCGAGCAGCATTTCATCAACTGGCAGCAGGACCCCCAGGGCAATTACCTGGCACGTCTGGTGTTCCCCGAAAAAACCGCAGAGCTGCGCATCGAAGTCGATCTGGTCGCGGAAATGGCGGTGTTCAATCCGTTCGACTTCTTCCTCGAACCGTACGCCGAGAGAATTCCGTTCAGCTACGCCGCCGATGAACGCAAGGAGCTGGCGCCGTACCTCGAAACCCTGCCGCTGACGCCAACGTTCAAGGCTTACCTGGACAGCATCGACCGCACGCCGCTGCCTGCGGTGGATTTTCTGGTGGCGCTCAATCAGCGCCTCAGTGAAGACATCGGCTACCTGATCCGCATGGAGCCCGGCGTGCAGACTCCTGAGCACACACTGCAACACGCCTCCGGTTCCTGCCGTGATTCGGCATGGTTGCTGGTGCAGATGTTGCGCAATCTCGGTCTGGCGGCACGGTTTGTTTCCGGTTACCTGATTCAACTGACCGCCGACGTGAAAAGCCTCGACGGCCCGTCCGGCACTGAAGTCGACTTCACCGACCTGCATGCCTGGTGCGAGGTGTATTTGCCGGGTGCCGGCTGGATTGGCCTTGATGCGACGTCCGGGCTGTTCGCCGGGGAAGGGCATATTCCGTTGGCCTGCAGTCCCGATCCGTCCTCGGCGGCGCCGATCAGTGGTCTGGTCGAACCTTGCGAGACACAGTTCAGCCATGAAATGTCGGTCGAGCGAATCTGGGAAGCGCCGCGCGTCACCAAGCCTTACACCGATGAACAGTGGCGGGCGATCCAGGCACTGGGCCGGCAGATCGATGCCGACCTGCTCGAAGGCGATGTGCGCCTGACCATGGGCGGCGAGCCGACCTTCGTCTCCATCGACGATCCGGACGGCGCCGAATGGAACACCGCCGCGCTGGGGCCGGACAAGCGCCGGCTGTCCGCCGAACTGTTTCAGCGCCTGCGCAAGCAATACGCACCACAGGGGCTGGTGCATTTCGGCCAGGGCAAGTGGTATCCCGGCGAGCAGTTGCCGCGCTGGTCGCTCAATTGTTACTGGCGCCGCGACGGTCAGCCGATCTGGCACAACGACGCATTGATCGCCGACGAACAGCAGGGCTATGGCGCCGACGGCGCACTGGCCGGACGCTTTCTCGCCAGCGTCGCCGAGCGGCTGAAGTTGCCTGCGCGCTTTGTGTTCCCGGCCTACGAGGATCATCTCTACTACCTGTGGCGCGAGGGTGCGTTGCCCGGCAACGTCAGCGCCGAAGATTCGCGTCTGGAAGAGCCATTGGAGCGCGCGCGATTGCGCAAGGTCTTCAGTCAGGGCCTGAACAAGGTGATCGGCCAGGTGCTGCCGCTGGCGCGCACGGCCAAGGGCGATCAATGGCAGAGCGGGCGCTGGTATCTGCGTGACGAGCACTGTCGCCTGGTGCCGGGGGATTCGCCGCTGGGTTACCGCTTGCCGCTGGCCTCGCAGCCGTGGGTGAAAGCGGCGGAATATCCGTTCATCCATCCCAACGATCCGAATCAGGACTTCGCTGAACTGCCGGATCCGGCGCAGCTCGGTGTGCACGGCGAACCTGCTGCGCTGGATGAGCGGGTGCCGAAAATCGATGAGTCCGCTGACTGGCTGACCCGAACCGCATTCTGCGCCGAGGCCCGCGAAGGCCGGCTGTATCTGTTCATGCCGCCGCTGGAGCGGGTCGAGGATTATCTGGAACTGGTCTCGGCCATTGAGGCCACCGCCGAAGAACTGCACTGCCCGGTGCTGCTGGAAGGCTATGAACCACCAAGTGATCCGCGCCTGAGCAACTTCCGTGTCACTCCGGACCCGGGCGTGATCGAGGTCAACGTGCAGCCATCGGCGACCTGGGACGAGTTGGTCGAGCGCACCGAGTTTCTCTATGAACAGGCACGGCAAACCCGCCTGACCACCGAGAAGTTCATGATCGACGGGCGCCACACCGGCACCGGCGGCGGCAATCATTTCGTCCTCGGCGGCGCGACACCAGCGGACTCACCGTTTCTGCGGCGGCCGGATCTGCTGCGCAGCCTGATCAGTTACTGGCACAACCATCCTTCGCTGTCGTACCTGTTTTCCGGGCTGTTCATTGGTCCGACGTCCCAGGCTCCACGGGTTGATGAGGCGCGCAATGACGCCTTGTACGAACTGGAAATCGCCTTTGCGCAAATGCCGGAACCGGGCGAGGAATGTGCACCGTGGCTGGTCGATCGACTGCTGCGCAATTTGCTGATCGACGTCACCGGCAATACCCATCGCGCCGAATTCTGCATCGACAAACTGTATTCACCGGACGGCGCCACCGGGCGTCTTGGCTTGCTGGAACTGCGCGCTTTTGAAATGCCGCCCCATGCTCGCATGAGTCTGGCTCAGCAGTTGTTGCTGCGGGCGCTGGTCGCGCGGTTCTGGCGCGAGCCTTATGCGCCGGCGAAACTGGCGCGCTGGGGCACCGAGCTGCACGACCGCTTTCTGCTGCCGCACTTTATCGAAGAGGATTTCGCCGACGTTATCGTCGAACTCAACAACGCTGGCTACCCGTTGCGCGCCGAGTGGTTCGCGGCGCATCTGGAATTTCGTTTTCCCAAGGTCGGCGACTACGCCGTCAATGGCATCGAGCTGGAGCTGCGTCAGGCGCTTGAACCCTGGCATGTGCTGGGCGAGGAGGGCTCGGCGGGCGGCACGGTGCGCTACGTCGATTCTTCGCTGGAGCGCTTGCAGGTCAAACTCAACGGCTTGCCGCCACAACGTTATCTGCTGACTTGCAATGGCGTCGCGGTACCGTTGCACTCGACTGGGCGGGTGGGTGAGTTTGTCGCTGGGGTGCGCTTTCGGGCCTGGCAACCAGCCAACTGTCTGCATCCGACCATAGCGGTGCACGCGCCGTTGGTATTCGACCTGCTCGATACCTGGATGGGGCGTTCGCTGGGCGGTTGCCAGTATCACGTGGCCCATCCCGGCGGGCGCAATTACGAAACCTTGCCGGTCAACGCCAATGAAGCGGAGAGCCGGCGCATGGCGCGGTTTTTCCGCCTCGGACACACGCCGGGGAAACTTCCCGTACCCAAAGTAGAAATCAATGACGAGCTACCGATGACCATCGATCTGCGCCGTTTCTAGAGCCTACGCAACACGCGGATTTTTCGTATATCCGCGTGTCATGTGCCTGCGTTAGTCTGACCGTTCCCTGCTGTCTGCCGAGCTTTCCATGCCTGACCTGCTAGACCGCTACCCGCTGACCGCGGGCACCTATCACGAACTGCTCGACGGCAGCGGCGCGGTGCGCTCGCATTGGCAGCGCCTGTTCGATCAGTTGCAGCGCAGCAGTCCGGCGCAACTGGTGCAGCGCCAAGCCTTGCTGGCGCGGCAGATTCAGGAAAACGGCGTCACCTACAACGTCTATGCCGATCCCAAGGGCGCTGACCGGCCGTGGGAGCTGGATCTGCTGCCCCATGTGATCGCGGCAGATGAATGGCAGCAATTGTCCGCCGGCATCGCTCAGCGTGCGCGCTTGCTCAATGCAGTGCTGGCGGATCTGTACGGTCCGCAGCGGTTGATCAGCGAAGGCCTGCTGCCCGCCGAGCTGGTATTCGGACACAACAATTTTCTCTGGCCCTGTCAGGGCATTGCCCCGCCCGAATCAGCCTTTTTGCATTTGTATGCCGTGGATCTGGCGCGCACACCGGATGGTCGCTGGTGGGTCACTGCCGATCGCACCCAGGCGCCATCCGGGGCCGGCTATGCGCTGGAAAACCGCACCATCGTCTCCCGCGCCTTTCCCGATTTGTACCGGGATCTTAAGGTCCAGCATCTGGCCGGTTTCTTCCGCACCTTGCAGGAAACTTTGGCCCGTCAGGCACCGGAGGGCGATGACGCACCGCTGGTGGTGCTGCTGACACCGGGGCGGTTCAATGAAAGTTATTTCGAACATCTGTATCTGGCGCGCCAGCTCGGCTATCCGCTGGTCGAGGGCGGCGATCTGACGGTGCGCAATGCCACCGTTTACTTGAAAACCCTCAGTGGCCTGCGCCGGGTGCACGCGATCATGCGCCGCCTCGACGATGATTTCTGCGACCCGCTGGAACTGCGTACCGACTCGGCGCTTGGCGTCCCCGGTCTGCTTGAGGCGGTGCGGCAGGGGCGGGTGCTGGTGGCTAATGCGCTCGGCAGCGGCGTGCTTGAATCGCCGGGCCTGCTGGGTTTTTTGCCGAAGATCAATCAGTACCTGTTCGGCGAGGAACTGATCCTGCCGTCGATCGCCACCTGGTGGTGCGGTGAAGCGCCGGTGCTGGCGCAGGCGCTGGAAAAACTTCCGGAGCTGTTGATCAAACCGGCGTTCCCGTCGCAGAGCTTCGCGCCTGTTTTCGGCCGTGATTTGAGTGAAAGCCAGCGCCTCGAGCTGGCGCAGCGTATGCAGGCACGGCCTTATGCCTACGTCGCGCAAGAGCTTGCGCAACTGTCGCAGGCGCCGGTGTGGCAAGCCGAAGACGGTCATCTGCAACCCCGCGCGATCGGCATGCGCATGTATGCGGTGGCCAGCCACGATGGCTACCGCGTGTTGCCGGGCGGTCTGACCCGAGTGGCGGCCAAGGCTGATGCCGAAGTGGTGTCGATGCAGCGCGGCGGGGCGAGCAAGGACACCTGGGTGCTCAGCGACCGTGCGCCGAGTGGCGAGCAGTGGAAGGCGCAGCGCAATGTCGGCGTGCACGATCTGGTGCGGCGCGATCCTTACCTGCCATCGCGGGTAGTGGAGAATCTGTTCTGGTTCGGCCGCTACTGCGAACGCTGCGACGACAGCGCGCGGCTGCTGCGCATCATGCTCACGCGTTACGTCGATGGCGATGATCCGCAGGCGCTGCAAGCAGCGGTCGATCTCGGCGAGCGGCTGGCCTTGCTGCCCGATGAAGGCGAACTGCCGGAGCGCCTGCTCGCTGCGTTGCTGGGCGAGGATTGGTCGTTCAGCCTGCGCTCCAACTTGCAACGCCTGCAATGGGCCGCCTCGCAAGTGCGCGGCAAGCTGTCCCGGGAGAACTGGCAGGCGCTGGTCGAATTGCAGCGCGAGGCGCTGGAGCTGGAAGTCGATGAACCGGACTTCGGCGAACTGCTGGATTTCCTCAACCGTCTGGTGATGTCGCTGGCGGCGCTGTCGGGGTTTGCGCTGGATGACATGACCCGCGATGAAGGCTGGCGCTTTCTGATGATTGGCCGGCGCATCGAACGCCTGCAATTTCTCAGCAGCAGTCTGGCGGCGTTTCTGCGCGGCGCGGGTGCGTTCGATCAGGCGGGGCTGGAGTGGTTGCTGGAGTTGGGTAACAGCAGCATCACCTACCGCTCACGCTATCTGGCGGTGGCGCAATTGATTCCGGTGCTCGATCTGCTGTTGCTGGATGAGCAGAACCCCCACGCGGTGCTGTTTCAGCTGAAACTGGTCACCCGCACGCTGAAACGCTTGAACGACGACTTCGGCGCACCTCGCGAAACCGCGCTGCCGCAGCTGGTCGAACGCCTCTCGCGGTTTGATCTCGGTTGTCTGGAGAACCCGCTGTTCGGCAAATCCAGCGTACGTGCCGCGCTGGATGGTCTGGCCGATCTGTTGCAGGAAATTGCCGAAGCCAGCGGCCAGGTATCGGATCGTCTGGCCCTGCGCCATTTCGCCCATGTCGATGATGTCAGCCAGCGAACGGTGTCCGTGTGATGAGCGCTCAGTACCAGATCTTTCACGACACCTGTTATCACTACGACAGCCCGGTCTCCCTCGCGCAGCAACTGGCGCACCTGTGGCCGCGCGAATGCAGCTGGCAGCGCTGCACCGAGCAGCAGTTGCTGATCAGCCCCGAACCGACCATGCGCCGGGATGAGCTGGATGTTTTCGGCAATCCGCTGACGCGGTTGGCCTTTGAGCGGCCCCATGACCAATTGCAGGTCAACGCCCGGCTGACGGTCGAAGTGCTGGCGCGACCGGCGCTGGATTTCAATCAGTCGCCGGCGTGGGAGCAGACCCGCGATGCGCTGACCTACAGCAGTCAGCCGTTGTCCGCCGACTTGCTCGAAGCCTGTCGCTACCGGTTCCAGTCACCTTATGTGCATTTGAAGCGCAGCTTCGTCGAGTTCTCGCAAAGCTGTTTTCCGCCAGGGCGACCGTTGCTGCTCGGCGTGCAGGCGCTGATGCAGAAGATCTTCAGCGAATTCACCTTCGATGCCGAAGCCACCCAGGTGGCGACGCCGCTGGTGGAAGTGCTGGAGCGTCGACGCGGCGTGTGTCAGGACTTCGCTCATCTGATGCTGGCCTGTGTGCGCTCGCGCGGTCTGGCGGCGCGTTATGTCAGCGGCTACCTGCTGACCCAGCCGCCGCCGGGACAGCCACGCCTGATCGGCGCCGACGCCTCGCATGCGTGGGTATCGGTGTTCTGTCCGGTATCGGGCTGGGTGGATTTCGATCCGACCAATAATGTGCAGCCGGCGCTGGAACACATCACGTTGGCGTGGGGGAGGGATTTCTCCGATGTGTCGCCGTTGCGGGGGGTGATTCTCGGTGGCGGTAATCACGACCCGGAAGTGCGGGTTACGGTGATGCCTCAGAATTGATGAGTCTTCAAATGTGGGAGCGAGCCTGCTCGCGAAAGCGTCAGGTCAGCCAATAGATTTGTAACAGATATATCGCATTCGCGAGCAGGCTCGCTCCCACAGGGGATTTTGGTGTTTCAGGGAAAGCAGGGCTGTGAGGGCCGGCAGCAGAACTGCCAGCCCCGTCACAAATCCGCAGGGTCTGATTCGATCATCAAACCCGGTGGGGCTCAGGCGTCGGGCGTCTGATCTTTCGGTGCATCGGATGCATCAACATCATCATCGGTCGCCACTTCACCGTCAGGGTTCAGTGCCGCTTCTTCAGCGGTTTGCTTCTTGCGCTGAAGCTTTTCCTCTTTCTTCTGTTCCTTTGCCAGGTCTCGTTGACGTTTGGCGAAGGAGTAATTGGGTTTGGCCATGGGCGATCCTCTGGGGTCGAAGGTGAGGTTGAGCGGCGCGTATTCTGCCCTGTATCGGTGTCCGGGGGTTAACCGGGTTTTTGGTCGACCCACTTGGGCGTGACGGTCGGCTGCCACTGATCGAGGGCGTCGAGCAGGGAATCTGGCGATTCGCTCACTTGCAGCATGTCACGGTGTGGCGCGCGAACGAAGCCTTCGCCGACGATATGATCGAGAAAAGCCGTGAGTTTGCTGTATAAACCGTTCACTTCCAGCAGCCCCAAAGGCTTGCCGTGGTAGCCGAGCTGGCCCCAGGTCCAGACTTCGAACAGCTCTTCCAGCGTGCCAAGGCCGCCGGGCAGGGCGATGAATGCATCGCTGAGTTCGGCCATCCGCGCCTTGCGCGCATGCATGCCGTCGACCACTTCCAGGCGCGTCAGGCTCTTGTGGCCGATCTCCTTGTCCATCAGGCTTTGCGGAATGATGCCGATCACTTCGCCGCCAGCGGCCAGCGCGGCATCAGCCACAATGCCCATCAAGCCGACCGCGCCGCCGCCGTAGACCAGCGTCAGATTTCGCTCGGCCAATGCCCGGCCAAGGGCCACGGCAGCCTCAGTGTAGGCCGGCACGGTACCGGCATTGGCACCGCAAAACACACAAACGGATTTCAGCGACATGCGTTACTCCTGAGTCGATCAGGCGCACAGGGTAACGGCTGGCACGCTGCGCTCCAAGGACTAGACTTCGCGTTCGGGTGATTCAAAAGTACCGCTGGCGCCACAGGCGTAGGCGGCGAGCAAGCTGCACAACAGACCGTTAAAGAACATGACTTGCACTCCGTTTCAGTAGGTGGGCCGATCATAGGGTTGGCCGTACAAAATGGCCGTTAGATTGTGTCGATGAGTGTCATAGCCTGAAAGTTGTATACAATTTTTGACTCAAGTCATATGAACTTGCGATGATTTCAGGCAGTCTTTCCACCACTAGTGTTTTTGTTAACCCTGCCTTGGAGATTCACCATGTTTTCCAAAGTTGTTGCGGTATCCCTGCTGGCGCTGGCCAGCAGCCAATTGATGGCTGCCGAGTGCAAAACCACCGTTGATTCCACCGATCAGATGACCTTCAACACCAAGGAAATCGTGATCGACAAGAGCTGCAAGACCTTCACCGTCGAACTGACCCACTCCGGCAGCCTGCCGAAGACCGTCATGGGCCATAACCTGGTGATCAGCAAAGAAGCTGACATGCAGCCAATCGCTACCGACGGCCTGGCAGCCGGTATCGACAAGAACTACCTGAAAGATGGCGACGCCCGCATCATCGCCCACACCAAGATCATCGGCGCCAAGGAAACCGATTCGGTGACCTTTGATGTGGCCAAGGTGGCTGACGGTAGCTACGGCTTCTTCTGCTCGTTCCCTGGGCACATCTCGATGATGAAAGGCACTATCGTCGTCAAGTAATCAGGGCCAATGTGGGAGCGAGCCTGCTCGCGAAGAGGCCATCTGCTTCACCGAAAGACTGATGGCCAAAGAAAAAGCCCGCTTAGGATCACTCCTCAGCGGGCTTTTTCATGCCTTTGAAAAATCAAGGCGCAAACGGCATGACCCGCTTGTGATGAGTCTTGTTGTACGTGTCGACAATGATCTTCGCCGCCTCGTCCCGCACCGCTTCACCGTGCAGAAACGCATCGATCTCGGCATAGGTCACGCCGTGCGCCGCTTCGTCCGGTTTGCCTGGCGAAAGATCTTCGAGGTCGGCGGTCGGGACTTTTTCGACCAGCGATTCCGGCGCGCCAAAGCTGCGGGCAATCGCACGCACCTGATTTTTCACCAGGCCGCTGAGCGGGGCGAGGTCGCAGGCGCCATCGCCGAATTTGGTGAAGAAGCCCATCACCGCTTCTGCCGCATGGTCGGTGCCAATCACCAGACCGCCCGCCACTCCGGCAATCGTGTACTGCGCCACCATGCGCATCCGCGCCTTGGTATTACCCAGCACGAAGTCCACCGACGCCGCCGGTTTGCCTTCGAACGCCGACACCTGAGCTGCCAGCGCCTTGACCGCCGGGCCGATGTTCACGGTGTGGATTTCGTCAGGGGCGATGCAGTCGAGCGAGGCCTTGGCGTCGTGCTCGTCGAACTGGGTTTCATACGGCAGGCGCACGGCGATGAATTTGTAGCGGTCGTCGCCGGTTTTTTCGCGCAGTTCACGTACCGCGCGCTGGGCCAGGAGGCCGGCGGTCAGTGAGTCGACGCCGCCGCTGATGCCCAGCACCAGGGTCTTGAGCCCGGAATTGACCAGACATTCCTGGATGAACGTCAGGCGCCGGGCGACTTCGGCCTGCAGGGCCTGATCGTCGGCGAACGGTGGTTGCACCTTGAGCTGCTCAGCAATCTCACGCTGTACGGCTTGCATGAATTCACTCCTTGTTAGATAGACTGGATTCGGCAGGAACCTTGAACACATGTCGCAAATAGGCGACGAAATTCGGATCTTTGCAGTGGGTCTTGCCAGGCTCGTCGGAGATCTTCGCCACCGGCTGGCCGTTGCAGGCGGTCATTTTAAGCACGATGCTCATCGGTTCGACACCCGGGATATCACAAGTGAGGTTGGTACCGATGCCGAAGCTCACATTGATGCGACCGTGCAGCGCGCGGAAAATCTCCAGCGATTTGGGCAGGGTCAGACTGTCGGAAAACACCAGGGTCTTGCTCATCGGGTCGATGCCGAGCTTGTGGTAGTGCGCGATGCACTTTTCACCCCACGCTACCGGGTCCCCGGAATCGTGGCGCAGACCGTCGAAGAGCTTGGCAAAGAACAGATCGAAATCGCCAAGAAACGCATCGGTGGTAATGCAGTCGGTGAGGGCGATACCGAGCAGGCCACGGTATTCGCGAACCCAGCAATCGAGCGCGGCGATCTGGCTGTCGATCAGGCGCGGGCCGAGTTGCTGATGGGCCATGATCCACTCGTGGGCCATGGTGCCCAGCGGTTTCATGTCCAGCTCGCGGGACAGATGCACGTTGCTGGTACCGACGAAACGCCCGGGAAAATCATGCTTGAGCACGTTGACCACTTCGGCCTGCACGCCAAAGGAAAAGCGCCGGCGCGTGCCGAAATCGGCGACCTGCAATTGCGACAGCTCATCGGCCGAAGCATTGGCGGTCAGCCAGTCGAACTTGCGATACAGCTGTTCGCGTGCCTGCTCCAGCGAAGTCTCCCGGTAGCGATAGCGATTGCGCACTTCGCTGACGATCGCCAGCAGCGGCACTTCGTAGAGGATCACATGCAGCCACGGCCCGCGCAGGCGGATGAACAACTCTCCGTTCTCGATGCCGGTGTGCAGGTAGCGCAGGTTGAAGCGGAACAGGCCGAGGAAGCGCAGAAAATCTGGTTTCAGAAAACTGATGCGCTCAAGGAAACTCAACTGATCGGCACTCAGGCTCAGCTCGGCCAGACGCTCGATCTGGTGGCGGATCTCGGCCAGATACGGACGCAGATCCTCGGCGTTGCGGCAGCGGAACTCCCATTCGACTTCGACGTTGGGGTAGTTGTGCAGCACCGCCTGCATCATCGTCAGCTTGTAGAAGTCGGTGTCGAGCAGGTTCTGCACGATGCGATCGGCAAACACACTCTCGCTCATAAACGGGTCTCCAGTTGCGCCGCGCCTGGCGCGGTCTATATCGATGGCGCTAGTGGCGCATATCGGCGGTGGGGATTGCCAGCATTTTTTCAGAGCGCCGCAGATCCACTGTGGGAGCGAGCCTGCTCGCGAATGCGGTGTGTCAGTTAAAGATGATGTGGCTGACCCGACGCTTTCGCGAGCAGGCTCGCTCCCACAGGGATCCCGGTTGACCTCACACCGGGGTATCGATTTGTTCAAGCATCCATTTCACAAAATCCCGCACCTTCGGCACTTCCGCCGCGTGCTCCGGGTAGGCCAGGTAATAGGCATCGCTGCTGGGCATCGCATGCTGCCAGGGTATGACCAGTTTGCCTTCGGCCAATTCCTCTTCCACCAGAAACCGCGGCAGCAGCGCCACGCCACAGCCGACCTGGGCGGCGCGGATGCACATGTAAAAGGTTTCGAAACGCGGCCCGTGGTAGCTGTGTTCGGTGTGGTAGCCCTGACTGTCGAACCAGTCGTGCCAGGCCTGCGGTCGCGAGGCATTTTGCAGCAGTACCAGGTCGGTGAGTTGCGTCGGGTCAGTGAATGGCGTGTCCGGCAGGCTGCCCGGGGCGCAGACCGGCACCAGTTGTTCGCCGAACAATTTCAGGCATTCGGTGCCCGGACGCGAAGCCTGGCCGAAATAGAAGGCTAGATCGCTGCGCCCCTGCAACAGATCGTCGGCTTCCTGCTCGTTACACAGATCCAGATGAATCGACGGATGGCGCAGGCGCCAGCCTTTCAGGCGCGGCACCAGCCAACGGGCGCCGAAGGTGGAAGGGGTAGAGACTCGCAGGACTTCGGTCTCGCCGCCGTAGGAACGCAGGTAATGCGTCGACATCTCCACTTGGCTGAGGATTTTTCTGACCTCGACCAGATACAAATCCCCGGCCGGCGTCATCTGCAAGCGCCGACGCACGCGGCGGAACAGCAAGTGCTGCAACAGTTCTTCAAGCTGTGCGACCTGTTTGCTCACCGCACTCTGGGTCAGGTTCAGCTCTTCGGCGGCGCGGGTAAAACTCAGGTGCCGGGTCACGGCCTCGAAGCATTGCAGCGCGGTGATCGAGGGCAAGTGGCGTCTGTTCAGCATGGCCAGTCCTTTTTCTTGTCTTTCGCTAGGCAGCATGAATAAACGGAATGATATCTGGCGTAAAGGTCGTTTGTTGCATCGCCGCAGTGAGGCTACAACTAAAGGCCTGCCCGGCCATGCAAAGGATGGCCGCACACATTCTGTTTTTGCTTGAGGAGAGACCGATGGTAGCCGCATTGCTTGATCGTCTGGGAGTCAACCCGGCCCTGTACCAGAACGGCAAGGTGCCGGTGCATTCGCCCATCGATGGCGGTGAAATTGCCTCGGTGAACTGGGAGGGCGCTGCCGAAGTCGAGCAACACATCAGTCGCGCAGATCATGCATTCGAGCAATGGCGCAAGGTGCCGGCACCGCGTCGCGGTGAGCTGGTGCGTCAGTTCGGCGAAGTGTTGCGCGAGTACAAGGCCGATCTCGGCGAGCTGGTGTCGTGGGAGGCTGGCAAGATCACTCAGGAAGGCCTGGGTGAAGTACAGGAGATGATCGACATCTGCGATTTCGCCGTTGGCCTGTCGCGCCAGTTGTACGGTCTGACCATCGCCTCCGAGCGCCCGGGCCACCATATGCGTGAAACCTGGCATCCGCTCGGCGTGGTCGGCGTCATCAGCGCGTTCAACTTCCCGGTCGCAGTGTGGGCGTGGAACACCACCCTGGCGCTGGTCTGCGGCAACCCGGTGGTGTGGAAGCCATCAGAGAAAACCCCGCTGACCGCGCTGGCCTGTCAGGCGCTGTTTGATCGCGTAGTGAAGAATTTCAGCGATGCCCCGGCGAGCCTGTGCCAGGTGGTGATCGGCGGTCGCGATGCCGGCGAAGCGCTGGTCGATGATCCGCGTGTTGCGCTGATCAGCGCCACCGGCAGCACGCGCATGGGCCGCGAAGTGGCGCCGAAAGTCGCCGCGCGTTTCGCCCGCAGCATTCTTGAACTGGGTGGCAACAACGCGATGATCCTCGGCCCGAGCGCCGATCTGGACATGGCAGTGCGCGCGATTCTGTTCAGCGCCGTCGGCACCGCTGGGCAACGCTGCACGACTTTGCGCCGTCTGATTGCCCATGAGTCGGTCAAGGAAGAAATCGTCACCCGCCTCAAGGCTGCCTATTCGAAAGTACGCATCGGCCATCCGCTGCAAGGCAATCTGGTCGGCCCGCTGATCGACAAGCACAGCTTCGAAAACATGCAGGATGCGCTGGAACAGGCGCTGAGCGAAGGCGGCCGGGTGTTCGGTGGCAAGCGCCAACTGGAAGAGCAATTCCCCAATGCTTATTACGTGTCGCCGGCCATCGTGGAAATGCCCGAGCAGAGCGATGTGGTCTGCAGCGAAACCTTCGCGCCGATTCTCTACGTGGTCGGCTACAGCGATTTCGAGGAAGCGCTGCGCCTGAACAATGCCGTGCCGCAAGGCCTGTCATCGTGCATTTTCACCACCGACGTGCGTGAGGCCGAGCGGTTCATGTCGGCGGTCGGCAGTGACTGCGGCATCGCCAACGTCAACATCGGCCCGAGCGGCGCGGAAATCGGCGGCGCGTTTGGTGGCGAGAAAGAAACCGGCGGCGGCCGTGAGTCCGGCTCCGATGCCTGGCGCGCGTACATGCGGCGGCAGACCAATACCGTCAACTATTCGCTGGAATTGCCGTTGGCGCAGGGCATTACATTCGACTGACAGGTGGAGATCCTCTGTAGGAGTGAGCACTGTGGCGAGGGGATTTATCCCCGTTCGGCTGCGAAGCAGTCGTCGCTTTTGAAATTTTGGAGCCGCTCCGCGACCCAGCGGGGCGGTGCGACGTTTCGCTAAATCCCCTCGCCACAGGGGGCTCACTCAGGTTTGTGTGTTTGTTGGGTTTCTGTTGGAGTCTGGCAATGCCGTTACGCCAAGAATGTCTGTGGGAAACGCTCACGCCACAACGCCCGGATAACGCCGCGCTCAGTGGCGAGGTCAAGGTCGATGTCTGCGTGATCGGCGCCGGGTTCACCGGGTTGTCAGCGGCGCTGCATCTGTTGGAAAAAGGCAAAAGCGTCTGCGTGCTGGAAGCGCATCGCGCAGGGCATGGTGGGTCCGGGCGCAACGTCGGGCTGGTCAACGCCGGCATGTGGATTCCTCCGGACGAGATCGAAGCCGGGTTCGGCGAGGCGGTCGGCAGTCAGCTCAACCGCATGCTTGGTGCAGCGCCGGCGCTGGTGTTCAGCCTTGTGGATAAATACAACATCGATTGCCAGTTGCGCCGCGAAGGCACTTTGCACATGGCACATAACGCCAAGGGCGAGGCGGATCTGCGCAGTCGCGAGCAGCAGTGGAAACGTCGTGGCGCGCCGGTCGAACTGCTGACCGGCAAGGCCTGCGAGCAAGCCACCGGCACGCAGAAAATCGCCGCCGCGCTGCTTGACCGCCGCGCCGGCACGCTCAATCCGATGGCCTATGTCACCGGGCTGGCCAATGCCGTGCGCGGGCTCGGCGGGCAGATGTTCGATCATTCGCCAGTGGCTCGCCTCGAGCGCATCGGGCAGAACTGGTCGGTGCAAACCGCCCAGGGTTCGGTACTCGCCGAACAAGTGGTCATCGCCTCCAACGCTTACACCGAAGGCGACTGGACCGAACTCAAGCGCAATTTCTTTCCCGGCTATTACTACCAGGTCGCCTCGGTGCCACTTACCGAAGACGCTGCGCAAGAAATTCTCCCGGGCGGGCAGGGCTCGTGGGACACCCGTCAGGTGTTGAGCAGCATCCGCCGTGACAAGGACGGGCGCCTGTTGCTCGGCAGCCTCGGCAATGGCAATCAGAAACCGACCTGGTTTCTCAAGGCCTGGGCTGATCGGGTGCAGCAGCATTACTTCCCCAATCTGAAGCCGGTCGAGTGGCAATGCACCTGGACCGGGCGCATTGCGTTTACCCCTGATCACCTGATGCGTCTGTTCGAGCCGGCGCCGGGACTGGTGGCCGTCACCGGTTATAACGGTCGCGGCGTCACCACCGGCACGGTCGTCGGCAAAGCCTTCGCCGATTACCTGTGCAACGGCAATCCGCAGGCACTGCCGATTCCCTTCGCACCGATGCAGCCCCTGGCCGGTGTGGGCTTGCGCAGTTGCCTGTACGAGGCCGGGTTTTCCCTGTATCACGCGGGCCAGTGCCTGCGCATCGTTATTTGAGTGTTGAAATTTGTTGCCGCAAGCGGCGCTTTTGCATCCAGCGACTAGCCTGTAATGGTGCGGGTTGTAGCAGTCCCGCACCAGCAGTGTGCAGTTCGGTGACGCGGGCTGTTACAGGCTGGTTGCACGTCGTTTGTCGCTGCGGTTGCAATGATGGCGCGTGCGGGTTGCGCCTGAAAAAACAAATGGTTTCACCTTCCGCGGTTTAGACGGTTGCACGCCCAATGAAAATGGGACCGAAACAGTCGAAATAACAACAATGCAGCGACTTTTTGAAGAATAAAAAACCGATGGCACGGGCCTTGCTCTGAGCTTTGAGTGAAGTGAAGTCGCAGTGCCAACTAAAAAAAACCTTGGAGCACCACCTCATGTCCCAGACGTTTTACAAGAAAGGCTTTCTGGCCCTCGCAGTCGCTACTGCGCTGGGTGTTTCTGCGTTTGCTCAAGCTGATATCAAGATCGGTGTAGCGGGTCCTATGACCGGTGCCAACGCTGCATTCGGCGAGCAGTACATGAAGGGTGCACAGGCGGCGGCCGATGCGGTCAACGCGGCGGGTGGCGTCAACGGGGAAAAAATCGTCCTGGTCAAAGGCGACGACGCCTGCGAACCGAAGCAGGCAGTGACGGTCGCCAAGGACCTCACCAACCAGAAAGTCGCCGGCGTGGTCGGTCACTTCTGCTCCTCTTCGACCATTCCAGCGTCGGAAATCTACGACGAAGCCGGGATCATCGCGATCACTCCGGGCTCGACCAACCCGCAAGTTACCGAACGCGGCCTCAGCGCCATGTTCCGTATGTGCGGACGTGACGACCAGCAAGGCATCGTTGCCGGCGACTACATCGTCGACATGCTCAAGGGCAAGAAAGTCGTCGTGCTGCACGACAAGGACACCTACGGCCAAGGCCTGGCGGACGCCACCAAGGCTCAGCTGGAAAAACGCGGCGTCAAGCCTGTGCTGTACGAAGGCCTGACCCGTGGCGAGAAAGACTTCAGCACCATCGTCACCAAGATCCGTGGCGCCGGCGCCGATGTCGTCTATTTCGGCGGCCTGCACCCGGAAGCCGGTCCGCTGGTTCGCCAGCTGCGTGAACAAGGTCTGAAAGACGTCAAGTTCATGTCCGACGACGGCATCGTGACCGACGAACTGGTGACCACCGCTGGCGGCCCGCAATTCACCGATGGCGTGCTGATGACTTTCGGCGCCGACCCGCGCCTGTTGCCGGAAAGCAAGACCGTAGTGGACGCGTTCCGCAAGGCCGGCACCGAGCCTGAAGGCTACACCCTGTACGCTTACGCCTCGGTTCAGACCCTGGCGGCAGCGTTCAATGGCGCGAAGAAAAACGACGGCGAAGCCGCTGCCAAGTGGCTGAAGGCCAACCCGGTGAAAACCGTGATGGGCGAGAAGACCTGGGACGCCAAAGGCGACCTGAAAGTCTCCGACTACGTGGTTTACCAGTGGGACAAGGACGGCAAATACCACCAGCTGGAAAAGCAGAAGTAAGGGCTGAAGCGATCACTCGACTCACTTGAAACCCTGTGGGAGCGGGCTTGCCCGCGATGGCGTCAGGTCAATCGACACACAAGTTGGCTGATCCACCGCTATCGCTGGCAAGCCAGCTCCCACAGGATTCAGTGGCGATCGGGCTGATCACGCTCCGACATTGCTCCGACGTACATCTGTATTTTTCCTAGAAGAACCGCGCGTCATGGGCGCGCAGGTTCTCACTGCGTGAGATTGCGTTATGGATGGTATTTTCCTGCAGCAACTGGTCAATGGCCTGACCCTCGGGTCGGTCTATGGCCTGATCGCCATCGGCTACACAATGGTCTACGGCATCATCGGCATGATCAACTTCGCCCACGGCGAGGTTTACATGATTTCCGCTTACCTGGCGGCAATCAGTCTGGCTCTGCTGGCTTACTTCGGTATCGAATCCTTCCCGCTGCTGATGCTCGGTACGCTGATCTTCACCATCGTCGTCACGGCGGTATATGGCTGGGTCATCGAGCGTGTTGCCTACAAACCCCTGCGTAACTCGACCCGCCTGGCGCCGCTGATCAGCGCTATCGGTATTTCGCTGATTTTGCAGAACTACGCACAGATCGCTCAGGGCGCCAAACAACAGGGCGTGCCTACGCTGCTGACCGGTGCCTGGCGTGTTGAAGTCGGCACCGGCTTCGTGCAACTGACCTACACCAAAGTCTTCATCCTGATCGCCGCGTTTGTCGGCATGGGGCTGCTGACCTACATCATCAAATACACCAAGCTCGGCCGCATGTGCCGTGCGACCCAGCAAGACCGCAAGATGGCCTCGATCCTGGGGATCAACACCGACCGGGTGATTTCCTACGTGTTCATCATCGGTGCAGCCATGGCGGCACTGGCCGGTGTGCTGATCACAATGAACTACGGCACGTTCGACTTCTATGCCGGCTTCATCATCGGCATCAAGGCGTTCACCGCAGCGGTTCTGGGCGGCATCGGTTCACTGCCCGGCGCGATGCTCGGCGGGATCATCCTCGGCATCTCCGAGTCGCTGTTCTCCGGTCTGGTCAACTCCGACTACAAAGACGTGTTCAGTTTCTCGCTGCTCGTCCTCGTACTGGTCTTCCGGCCGCAGGGCCTGTTGGGCCGTCCTCTTGTGTCGAAGGTGTAAGCGATGTCTGCAACCACTGAAAAATCCATCGATATCAAAAAAAGTCTGGTCGAGGCGATTCTTGCCGGCCTGATTGCGCTGATCGTGTTCGGGCCGATTGTCGGCGTGGTCCTCGACGGCTACAGCTTCAACCTCGAAGCAAACCGCGTGGCGTGGATCATTGCCATCGTCATGGCCGGTCGCTTTGCCCTCAGCCTGTTCCTGCAAACACCCAAAGGCTTGAAGATCCTCGACGGATTCGAGAGCAGCGGTTCCGGTGTGCACGTGCTGCCGGCGGATTACAAATCACGGCTGCGCTGGATCATCCCGCTGATTATCGTGCTGGCGATCATCGTGCCGTTTGTCTCCAACTCCTATCTGCTGGGGGTGGTCATCCTTGGTTTGATCTACGTGCTGCTGGGGCTGGGGCTGAACATTGTGGTCGGTCTGGCCGGGCTGCTCGATCTCGGTTACGTGGCGTTCTACGCCATCGGCGCCTACGGTCTGGCATTGGGTTACCAGTATCTCGGTCTGGGTTTCTGGACCGTGCTGCCGCTGGCGGCAATCACCGCAGGCCTGGCTGGCTGCATTCTCGGTTTCCCGGTGTTGCGTCTGCACGGTGACTATCTGGCGATCGTGACCCTGGGTTTTGGTGAAATCATTCGTCTGGTGCTGAACAACTGGCTGTCGCTGACCGGCGGCCCGAACGGCATGCCGGCGCCACTGCCGACGTTCTTCGGTCTGGAGTTCGGCAAGCGGGCGAAGGATGGCGGGGTGCCGTTCCATGAGTTCTTCGGTCTGACCTACAACCCCGACGTAAAGTATTACTTCATTTACGCGGTGCTGTTCCTGGTGGTGCTGGCGGTGTTGTACGTCAAGCATCGGCTGGTGAAGATGCCGGTCGGTCGCGCCTGGGAAGCCCTGCGTGAAGATGAAATCGCCTGCCGTTCGATGGGCCTGAACCACGTACTGGTCAAGCTCTCGGCGTTCACCATCGGTGCGTCGACGGCGGGTCTGGCCGGGGTGTTCTTCGCCACCTATCAAGGCTTCGTCAACCCGACCTCGTTCACCTTCTTCGAGTCGGCGCTGATCCTCGCCATCGTCGTGCTCGGCGGCATGGGTTCGACCATCGGCGTGGTCATCGCCGCATTCGTGCTCACCGTCGCCCCGGAACTGCTGCGCGGCTTCGCTGAATACCGCGTGCTGCTGTTCGGCATCCTGATGGTGTTGATGATGATCTGGCGACCACGCGGGTTGATCCGCATCAGCCGCACCGGGGTCAAACCACGCAAAGGTGCCATTCACTACGAGAGGACTGCGCCATGAGTGAAGTCGTACTCTCTGTTGAAAAACTGATGATGCATTTCGGTGGCATCAAGGCTTTGAGCGATGTCAGCCTGAAGGTCAAACGCAATTCGATCTTCGCCCTGATCGGCCCCAACGGTGCTGGCAAGACCACGGTGTTCAACTGCCTGACCGGTTTCTACAAGGCCACGGGCGGCAAGATCGAACTCAATGTGCGCGGCCAGCAGACCAACGTCATCCAGTTGCTGGGCGAGTCGTTCAAAGCGACCGATTTCGTTTCGCCGAAATCCTTCCTCAGCCGCATGTACTACAAAATGTTCGGCGGTACTCACCTGGTGAACCGTGCCGGTCTCGCCCGTACGTTCCAGAACATTCGCCTGTTCAAGGAAATGTCGGTGCTGGAAAACCTGCTGGTGGCGCAGCACATGTGGGTCAACCGCAACATGCTCGCCGGCATCCTCAACACCAAGGGCTATCGCAAGGCCGAGAGCGATGCGCTGGATGTCGCGTTCTACTGGCTCGAAGTGGTCGATCTGGTCGACTGCGCCAACCGTCTGGCCGGTGAGCTCTCGTACGGCCAACAACGGCGTCTGGAAATTGCCCGGGCCATGTGCACGCGGCCGCAGATCATCTGCCTCGACGAACCGGCCGCCGGCCTCAATCCTCAGGAAACCGAAGCGCTCAGCGCGATGATCCGGCTGCTGCGCGACGAGCACGATCTGACCGTGGTGCTGATCGAACACGACATGGGCATGGTTATGAGCATTTCCGACCACATCGTGGTGCTGGACCACGGCATCGTCATCGCTGAGGGCGGGCCTGAAGCGATCCGTAACGATCCAAAAGTGATCGCGGCCTACCTGGGCGCCGATGAAGAGGAGCTGGTATGAGCCAACCGATCCTCGAACTGCGCAATCTGGACGTGTTCTACGGCCCGATTCAGGCGCTCAAGGGCGTTTCATTGCAGATCAACGAAGGCGAGACCGTCAGCCTGATCGGCTCCAACGGCGCCGGCAAGTCGACCTTGCTGATGTCGATCTTCGGCCAGCCCAGAGCGGCGGGCGGGCAGATTCTCTATCAGGGCGTCGACATCACGCAGAAGTCCTCGCACTACATCGCCTCCAACGGTATCGCGCAGTCGCCGGAAGGGCGGCGGGTTTTCCCCGACATGACCGTCGAGGAAAACCTGCTGATGGGCACCATCCCGATTGGCGACAAGTACGCCAAAGAGGACATGCAGCGCATGTTCGAGCTGTTTCCACGGCTTGAGGAGCGACGCAATCAGCGGGCGATGACCATGTCTGGCGGTGAACAGCAGATGCTCGCCATCGCCCGTGCGCTGATGAGCCGGCCGAAGCTGTTGCTGCTCGATGAACCGAGCCTGGGTCTGGCGCCGATCGTGGTGAAGCAGATCTTCGCCACGCTGCGTGAGTTGGCAAAAACCGGGATGACGATTTTCCTCGTCGAGCAGAACGCCAACCATGCGCTGAAGCTGTCGGACCGGGCATATGTGATGGTCAACGGCGAAATCCGTCTGACCGGCACCGGCAAAGAGCTTTTGGTGAATGAGGAGGTGCGTAACGCCTATCTGGGTGGGCACTGATTTTCTCGCGGTTGCACACAGCCCCGGCGACGAGAGTCCCGGGGCTTTTTTTATTCCTCAAACTCACTGTTTAGGAGCTGCCGAAGGCTGCGATCTTTTGATCTTAAAAAAATCAGAAGATCGCAGCCTTCGGCAGCTCCTACATGGAATCAAGGCATGACATCAAGCGGAATTCAGAATTGTGGAAAACAAATTCCCCAAGCTGCCAAAGCGCGACATATAGACGCTGCAAATGGCTGTTTTTCCACAGTTTTGACTTGTCCCCGGTTACTGTGGAGCTGGCTGTGAATAACGTGGGTGTATCTGGCTGCAAGCCTTATGAAACGTGGCTTGCAGGGATGTGTTTGTTTTTTGATCAGGCATTTTTGCTGGAGCGCGCGGCGTCGTTGTCAACCTTTTTCTGGGGAGCAGAGACATGGCAATTCCATGTGCGCAAGCCTGTGGATAAGTCTGTGACTAAACTCTGGAAAGACCTCGCGGAGCACCGTAATTGCTGGCCTCGCGCAATCACCCGGTGATACCGTCCGTCGTGCAAAATGCCCTGTCCCGCACATCCCCCGCCTCACGGTCAAGCAAAAAACTTTCCATTTCGCCCGCAAAGCCTTGTGTGGCGCGGCTTTGCACGTTGGCACTTGCCCCCGGAAACTGTGGAGCAGATTGTGGATAACATGCGTGCACATGGCTGCAGGCCACGCAGGCTAAGGTCTTGGCGAACTTGGTTGATTTTTGTACAGCTGGCAAGTGTTGCCCGTATTCGCGAGGGCGGGCATGCTGCCTGCTGATTTTCTATTCCAAGGGCTGCCGTGGCGGCCGAAGCAAGGAGAACACGATGTCCGACACCCTGTTTATCACCGGCGCGACGTCCGGTTTTGGTGAAGCCTGTGCCCGGCGTTTTGCCGAGGCTGGCTGGAAGCTGGTACTGACCGGCCGTCGTGAAGAACGCCTCAATGCCCTGTGCGCCGAACTGTCGAAGCAGACCGAAGTGCATGGTCTGGTTCTCGATGTGCGCGATCGCAAAGCGATGGAGGAGGCTATCGCCAACCTGCCGCCGTCGTTCGCCAAACTCCGTGGCCTGATCAACAACGCCGGCCTGGCGCTCGGCGTCGATCCGGCGCCCAAGTGCGATCTGGATGACTGGGACACCATGGTCGACACCAACGTCAAAGGCCTGATGTACGCCACTCGCCTGCTGCTGCCACGGCTGATTGCCCACGGCCGTGGCGCCGGTATCGTCAACCTCGGTTCCATCGCCGGTAACTACCCGTACCCGGGCAGCCACGTGTACGGCGCGAGCAAAGCCTTCGTCAAACAGTTCTCGCTGAACCTGCGTTGCGACCTGCAGGGTACTGGCGTGCGGGTCAGCAACATCGAACCCGGCCTGTGCGAAAGCGAGTTCTCGCTGGTACGTTTTGCCGGTGACCAGGAACGCTACAACGCCACTTACGCCGGCGCCGAGCCGATCCAGCCACAGGACATCGCCGAGACGATTTTCTGGGTGATGAACACCCCGGCGCACATCAACATCAACAGCCTGGAGCTGATGCCGGTGAGCCAGACCTGGGCCGGGTTTGCCATCGAGCGTAACAAGGCTTGATACCGCGCTGAGGCCATTCGCGAGCAGGCTCGCTCCCACAGGAGAATGCATTCCAAAATGTGGGAGCGAGCCTGCTCGCGATAGCAATTGTTCGGTCAGCGAAGATACGCAGCCAAGCCGTGGTAGCAAGTCGCCAAATGATAAGGCGTGGTCGAAGGCATGTCCTTGCGGCTGACCTCTCCATTCTCATCGCGACACTCATGCCAGCCGCCGGCATGCAGAAACCGCTGCTGCAACGCCTGCAACTGGCGCAGCACCACCGCTTCGCTGTCCGCCCGCAAGGTCAGCGCGCGCAGGTATTCAGCCTGAGCCCAGATCCGTTGGGTGGAATCCCTGGGCCGACCATTGCTTTCCAGATCAAGCATCGCCCGCACCGCGCCGCAGGACTCCAGCACGCCGTACTGCTCGGTAAAAGCAAACGC
The DNA here is from genome assembly GCF_001425545.1 of Pseudomonas sp. Leaf434. Taxonomy (NCBI): domain Bacteria; kingdom Pseudomonadati; phylum Pseudomonadota; class Gammaproteobacteria; order Pseudomonadales; family Pseudomonadaceae; genus Pseudomonas; species Pseudomonas sp. Leaf434. The sequence continues at coordinate 495,180 of NZ_LMQZ01000007.1, forward strand.
CCGATCCAGCGCCCGGTGCAGTTTCGAATCGCGCAACAGCGCCGACGATTCGAGCAGGAAATACCATTCGAACTGGTGCCCCGGCTCGTACCAGTTATCCACAGCACCCAGTGGCTTCTCCATCAACACGCCGTATTGCGGATCGACGAACTGCTTGTGCATGGCTGTGCATAACTCAAGCAGGGCCTTCTGCGTTTGCGGGTCTTCGCGCACCGCCAGGGTGGCGAGGAAGGCTTCGGCCAAGTGCATCAGCGGATTTTGCAGTGGCCCGGTTTGCAGGGTGAGCCAGTCACGCTCCAGGCAGGCTTCGTATAAACCGTCGCCGGTGGCGAATCGGCGGCCGATGATTTCCAGCGCGGCGCTCAATGTCGACTCGGCCAGCGAATCCCGGGACTTGTCCCAGTAATGCGCGCAGGCGAACAGGATGAAGGCGTGGGTGTAGAGATCCTTGCGCTGGTCCAGCGGCTTGCCTTGCGCATCGATGCTGTAGAACCAGCCGCCGTGCTCGGCATCATGGAAATGCCGTTGCAGCGAACGGAACAACGCGGCGGCGCGGACTTCGGCGTTATCCACAATCCCGATCAGGCTGGAGAACAGATACAGCTGCCGTGCGCAGGCCATCGCCCGATAGCGCTGCACTGGCAGCGGTTGATGCGCGGCGTCCAGCGCCTCGTACGGCAACGCCATGTCGGCATTCCAGCCCGGGCCTTGCCACAGCGGCACGATCACGTCGAGGAAGTGCTGCTGCACTTGGCCAAACAGGGCGGTCAATTCGGGCAGGGCGGTGGAGCGGGAAGCGTGGGGCATGGGCGGGCGTCACGGGCTGGGGCGATTGCGCGACATGGTAGCAGAGAGGCAGCCTTTAAAGGTTTGGTGTCTGATCGGCCGTCATCGCTGGCAAGCCAGCTCCCACAAGGAAATTGAGTGTTCACACAATTGTGGACTTACCCAATAACCTGTGGGAGCTGGCTTGCCAGCGATGAGGCCGGCTCAGGCGATAGAGATTAGCCTGCGAGCAACCACACCCCAGTCGCCGCCGAAGCCGCACCCGCCAACCGCACCAGCGGCGCCGCTGCCTGCGGAAGAACTCGCACCACGCCATAACCGAGCGCATGCAAAACCGCTGTCGCCGCGACAAACCCGGCCGCATACGCCCACGGGCTGCTCATTTCCGGCAGCTCCAGCCCATGCGCCACGCCATGGAACAGCGCAAACAGCGCCGTCGCTGCCACCGCCATCACCAGCGGCGGACGCACGGCCAGTGCCACGGCCAGGCCCAGCGCCAATACCGAAGCAGCAATCCCGCTTTCCAGCGCCGGCAACTCCAGCCCTTCAAAACCGAGCAGGCCGCCCAGCAGCATGGTGCCGACAAACGTGCACGGCAGCGCCCAGCGCGCCGCGCCTTGTTGCTGCGCCGCCCACAAACCGACGGCGAGCATTGCCAGCAAGTGGTCGAGCCCGCCGATCGGGTGGCTGATGCCCGCGACGAGGCCGCTGTCGCCATGCCCAGGGTGCGCGAAGGCCAGTGCCGGTGTCAGCAGCAGCGCCACGGCGCCAAGAATGCGTTTGAGTGTCATGGATAAGCTTCCTTGTTGATAAGTGGATCAGGCGGCGGTCAGCAGGCCCTGGCGTTCGATGAAGGCGATGATTTCTTCAAGGCCCTGACCGGTTTTCTGGTTGCTGAACACGAACGGCTTGCCGTTGCGCATGCGTTTGGTGTCGCTGTCCATCATTTCCAGCGAGGCGCCCACCAGTGGCGCGAGGTCGATTTTGTTGATCACCAGCAGGTCGGACTTGCAGATCCCCGGGCCGCCCTTGCGCGGCAGCTTGTCGCCGGCGGAGACGTCGATCACGTAGATGGTCAGGTCCGACAGCTCCGGGCTGAAGGTCGCCGAGAGGTTGTCGCCGCCGGATTCCACCAGAATCAGATCCAGCCCGGGAAAACGCCGGTTCAGTTGATCGACCGCCTCGAGGTTGATCGAGGCGTCTTCGCGGATCGCCGTGTGCGGGCAGCCGCCGGTTTCCACGCCGATGATCCGCTCCGGCGCGAGGGCTTCGTTGCGCACCAGGAAATCGGCGTCTTCGCGGGTGTAGATATCGTTGGTGACCACGGCGAGGTTGTAGCGCTCGCGCAGGGCCAGGCACAGGGCCAGGGTCAACGCGGTCTTGCCGGAACCGACCGGGCCGCCGATGCCGACGCGCAGAGGTTGTGTATCCATTTCATTCTCCAAAAATAAACAGCCCTAAGAGCGGAAGAGACGGCTGTACTGGCGCTCGTGGGCCATGCACGCCAGGGACAGGCCAAACGCGGCGCTGCCGATGTGTTCGGGGTTGAGGTGGGTCGCGTCGTGCTGCGCCTGTTGCAGCAGCGGCAGCAGTTCGCTGGTCAGGCGCTGCGCGGCTTGCTGGCCCAGCGGCAGGGTTTTCATCAGCACGGCGAGCTGGTTTTCCAGCCAGCTCCACAGCCACGCGGCAAGAGCGTCCTGCGGGGTGATGCCCCAGGCGCGTGCCGCCAGTGCCCAGCACAGGGCGAGATGCGGTTCTGTGGTCTGTTCAAGAAAGTCGCGGGCGGGCGCATCGAGTTCCGGCAAACCGTTCAACAACTGCTGCAGGGAGTAGCCCATCTGCCGGCTCTCCAGATGCAACTCGCGGGTTTCGCGACTGGCGCGGTGGCTCTCGCAGAGTTGTCGTAATTCGGCCCAGTTTTCATCTGCTGCGGCCTGGCAATGCACCAACAGCAGCGGCGCTTCGAAGCGCGCGAGGTTGAGCAGCAGTTGATCGCTGATCCAGCGGCGGGCGCCGTCCGGGTTGTGGACCCGGCCATTATCCACCGCCATTTCCAGACCCTGGGAATAGCTGTAGCCGCCAATCGGCAATTGCGGACTGGCCAGACGCAGCAGCGCCCAGGCCGGATTCACAGGCGCACGCCGAACTGGTGGAGTTTCGGCGCGTAGTTGAAGTCTTCGTCGCCGTGGCGGGAATGATGATGGCCGCCGCCGTAAGCGCCGTGTTCCGGCTGGAACGGCGCTTCGATAGCCTCGACCTGCGCGCCGAGCTGTTCGAGCATCGCCTTGAGCACGTAATCGTCGAGCAGGCGCAGCCAGCCACCGCCGACTTGCAGGGCGACATGGCGGTTGCCGAGGTGATAGGCCGCGCGGGTCAGTTCGAACGCATTGGCGCAAGTGACATGGAGCAGTTGTTCAGGGCGGGCGCAGACGCGCACGACACGGCCGTCTTCAGCCTGCAGGCATTCGCCGTCATACAGCGGTGGCTGGCCGCGCTCCAAAAACAACCCGACGTCTTCGCCTTCGGCACTGAAACAGCGCAAACGGCTTTTGCTGCGCGCTTCGAAGGTCAGGTGCAGCTCGGCGGCCCAGACGGGTTGAGGGTCGATTCTGCGATGAATCACCAGCATCGGAAAGCTTCCAGCAATGAACGTTGAATGGGCTAGAGCAAGCGCCGCGCCAATCGGGTGATCTGTAGGAAATAGCTGTCGGCGCTTGCCTGATCTTTCAACAGGCGCGGCGATTCTGGAAGGTTTTGGTGCATGAAGGATTTGTCATGCACCAATTCGATGCCGTGACGGATGTTCAATGTGGGAGCGAGCCTGCTTGCGAATGCGCCGTGTCAGACAGATGTATTCAGCTGACCCAGCGCTTTCGCGAGCAGGCTCGCTCCCACAGAGGCTTTGCGCTGTGTCAGATAGAGAAGGGGATTACTCGGTACTGCCCAGCCCTTGCCAGTGCTTGAGGCCGATAAAGATGAAGCGCAGTTGCTGGGTGATCTTCGCCTGCGGCGTCAGATGCTCCGGCAAGGCCTCGGCGGGCGGGTCGATGATGTCGGGGAGGGTGGCGAACACCGATTTGACGATCAGGTCGGCGATCACGCTCAGACCGGCGATGTCCAGATGTTGCAGCTTGGGCATCAGCGCCAGGTCCGCCGCGAGGTCGGCGCTGATGTTCTCCCGCAGGCGTCCGATCGCCTGCCGCACCGGCAGCGAGCCGCCATATTGTTCGCGGGCGAGAAACAGGAATTGCGAGCGGTTGGCGTTGACCACATCAAGGAAGATGCGCACCGAAGCGTCGATGATGCCGCCCATGACGAATTCGTTGTGCCGCACCAGGCGGATGGTTTCGCGGAAGGTCTGGCCGACTTCGCTGACCAGTACCAGACCCAACTCGTCCATATCGGCAAAGTGCCGGTAGAAACCGGTGGGCACGATGCCGGCGGTCTTGCTCACTTCGCGCAGGCTCAGGCTGCCGAATCCTCGGCCGCTTTCCATCAGGTGGCGGGCAGCGTCCATCAGGGCGTTGCGGGTCTGTTGTTTCTGTTCGGCGCGGGGCAGCATCGCAGGGTGTGTTCTTCGGCAGGACAAGCGCCGCACTCTAGCAAATCGGCTTTGTCGGCGTCGAACGGGGAGTCATGCAGCGAGGGATTCACAGAAGCTGAAAAGTCAAAAGCCCAATCCGCTGATTGGGCTTTTTCGCTGGGCCGTCATAGGCTCAGCTCACGGCGCTGTTGCGTTCGATTACACGATCACCACCACCTTCGGCGAGGGCTTGACCTTGGGGAGTCTTGTCGTAGCCGTCTTCCACCAGACCTTTTTCTTCGAGACGATTGCGGCCGTTTTCAGCCAGGGTCTGGCCCTGTGGGGTTTTGTCATAGCCGTCTTCAGCCAGAGTCTGACCTTGAGGGGTCTTGTCATAGCCGTCTTCAGCCAGAGTCTGGCCTTGTGGGGTTTTGTCGTAGCCGTCTTCAGCGAGCGTCTGGCTGAACACCGAGTGGCTGTCTTTGACTTGCGGAGTGGCCTGATCGGCAGCGGGCAGGGCAAAAGCAGTGCTGGCTAGCATCGACAGGGTAAGGCTGAGCAGTAATTGGCGTTTCATGATAGTGGCTCCTTGGGAGGGCGATAAAGTGGGTACGAGGGCAATGCTACTCTCGATATGTCGATATAAAAGTTCATAAACGCAATGGTAATAATCAACAGAATTGATTGTTCGGCGCGAAGGCTCTAGATCGGGCCTTTGCGGGCGACGGTTTTGCACCGTCGTGGGTATTTTCGACTCACTCGTGCCTCGCAAAAGTGCGGGTCGCGGTAACACTGCTCGACCGATCGGTCAGTTTTGCTGCGCTTTTTATGGCTTAAACTGCCTTTCGATTAAACCTGCGGGCCTTTCGCCAGTCACAGACTGCATAGGGGCCGCTTAGGTCTGCCGTTTCAGCTGTGCGTCGGGTAATCGGCGTGCGGTCGTGATCAGGAGCTTTGTGCATGACGCGCACTGGAAAAATCTTCAGCTGGATCTTCGCCATCCTCGTGCTGCTGCTGGCAGCCTTGATTCTGATCATCGTGTTCTTCGACTGGAACCGGATCAAACCGACCATCAATGCCAAAGTCTCGGAAGAACTGCACCGGGCGTTTGCCATCAATGGCAACCTCGCGGTGATCTGGCAGCGCGAGCCGGAAGAGGGCGGCTGGCGCTCTTGGGTGCCTTGGCCGCACGTGGTCGCCGAGGATCTGAGCCTGGGTAATCCTGACTGGTCGAAGCAGCCGCAGATGGTCACTCTGAAACGTGTCGAGCTGCGCATTTCGCCGCTGGCCCTGCTGGCCCAGCGCGTGGTGATTCCGCGCATCGACCTGACCGAGCCGAATGCCGAGCTGCAACGTCTGGCCGATGGCCGCGCCAACTGGACGTTCAAATTCGATCCCAAGGACCCGAACGCCGAGCCTTCGAGCTGGGTGGTCGATATCGGCGCGATCGGTTTCGACAAGGGCCACGTGACCCTCGACGATCAGACCTTGAAGACCAATCTCGATGTGTTGATCGACCCGCTCGGCAAGCCGATTCCATTCAGCGAGATCGTCGGCGACAAAGCGGCGAAAACTGCTCAGGACAAGGGCGGCGCACCGCAGGATTACGCCTTTGCGCTCAAGGTCAAAGGCCAGTACCACGGGCAGAACCTCACCGGGCAGGGCAAGATCGGCGGGTTGCTGGCGTTGCAGGACGCGAGCAAGCCGTTCCCGTTGCAGGCCCAGGCGAAGATCGGCGATACCCGTATCGAACTGGCCGGCACCCTGACTGACCCGCTGAATCTTGGCGCTCTTGATCTGCGCCTCAAGCTCGCTGGAGACAGCCTCGGCAATCTCTACCCGCTGACCGGCGTGACCCTACCGGACACGCCACCGTATTCCACCGACGGTCACCTTATCGCCAAGCTGCATGACGAGGCCGGGGCGAGATTCACTTACGAGAAATTCAACGGCAAGATCGGCGACAGCGACATCCACGGCGACCTCACCTACGTCGCCAGCCAGCCACGGCCGAAACTCAGCGGTGCGCTGCTCTCCAATCAACTGCTGTTTGCCGACCTCGCGCCACTGATCGGCGCCGACTCCAACACCGAGCAAAAGGCCCGTGGCGGCGCGAGCAAGCAACCGGCGGACAAAGTCCTGCCGGTCGAAGAATTCAAAACCGATCGCTGGCGGGCCATGGACGCCGATGTCGAGTTCACCGGCAAACGCATCGTCCACAGCGAGAAGCTGCCGTTCAACGACCTCTATACCCATCTGAAACTCAACGACGGCGAGCTCAGCCTGGAACCGCTGCGCTTTGGTGTCGCCGGCGGCACGCTGGATGCGCTGATTCGCCTCAATGGCCGCACCGAGCCGCTGGAAGGCCGTGCGCGTTTGACCGCACGCAAATTCAAACTCAAAGAGTTGTTCCCGACCTTCGAGCCGATGAAGACCAGTTTCGGTGAGCTCAATGGCGATGCCGACATCAGTGGCCGGGGCAACTCCGTGGCCAAGCTGCTCGGTGGTGCCAACGGTAATCTGAAGATGCTGATCAACGACGGTGCAATCAGCCGTGAGTTGATGGAGCTGGCCGGGCTCAACGTCGGTAACTACGTGGTCGGCAAGATCTTTGGCGACAAGGAAGTGAAGATCAATTGCGCGGCGGCGGACTTCGACATCAAGACCGGCCTGGCGACCACACGGCTGTTTGTCTTCGATACCGAGAACGCAATCATCTACATCGATGGCACGGCGAACATGGCCACCGAACAACTCGATCTGACCGTGACCCCGGAATCCAAAGGCTGGCGTCTGATCTCGCTGCGCTCGCCGCTGTATGTGCGCGGCAAGTTCATCAAACCGGATGCCGGCGTCAAAGCCGTACCGTTGATGCTGCGCGGGGCGGGGATGGTTGCGCTGGGCGTGATCGCCGCACCGGCGGCGGGGTTGCTGGCACTGGTGGCGCCGAGCGGTGGCGAGCCGAATCAGTGCGCGCCGTTGCTCGAGCAGATGAAGCAGGGCAAGGCGCCGGTGACCGTTAAACCCAGCAAGTAATGCGGCGTCTCTGAGGGCGCCTTCGCGAGCAGGCTCGCTCCCACATTCGAACGCGTTTCTTCAATCGAAATACGTTCCAGTGTGGGAGCGAGCCTGCTCGCGAAAGCGGTGTGACGGGATTATAGGTCGTTGAGGATATCCGCCATGTCGTCGGCGTGTTCTTCTTCCTGGGCGAGGATGTCTTCGAAGATGCGGCGGGTGGTCGGGTCTTTGTCACCGATGTACTGGATGATTTCGCGATAGCTGTCGATAGCAATGCGCTCGGCCACCAGATCTTCGTAAACCATTTCCTTGAGCGTGTTGCCGGCCACGTATTGCGCGTGGGACATCTTGCTCAGCAGGTCAGGGTTGAACTCAGGCTCACCGCCCAGTTGCACAATGCGTTCGGCGAGGCGATCGGCGTGCTCGGCTTCCTGGTTGGCGTGTTCGAGGAATTCGTCGGCGGCGACGTTGGCTTTCAGGCCGCTGGCCATGAAGTAGTGGCGCTTGTAGCGCAAGGTGCACACCAGTTCGGTGGCCAGCGACTCGTTGAGCAAACGCAGTATTTCTTCACGGTTGGCGTTGTAGCCCTCGGTGACCGCGCCGTTTTCCACGTGTTGCCGCGCGCGCTCGCGCAGGGTTTGAACATCAGACAAATGCACGTCACTCATTTCATTCTCCTGGAGGCTAATCCGATAGGCGCCACGTTCTGAAGACGCGGTCGCTACCCAGGTTGTGAGTCTTGAGCTAAGCGAAAAGTTTTATGCGATTTACGCCGGACGCGCTGCAGGAACTGTTGAAGACTGCTATGTCGGGAGGGCCTGGCGCTGGTCAATCCGGTTTCGGTGGAGCGGATCGTGGCGGGCTGAAGTAGGCTCATCGTTCAGTTGTCATCGTCACGTTGGATGCTTGGCGGGCGTCTTGCAGGTCTGGCATCCACTCACCGCGCACAAGGATGTAACCCATGTCGACACGTTATCCATTGGTGCTGGTGCCGGGCATGCTCGGCTTTGTCCGGCTGGTGCTTTACCCGTATTGGTTCGGCATCATCAAGGCCTTGCGCCGTGGTGGTGCGACGGTGGTCGCGGTGCAGGTTTCGCCGCTCAACTCTACTGAAGTGCGCGGCGAGCAGTTGCTGGCGCGGATCGAGGAAATCCTGCGCGAGAGCGGGGCGCAAAAGGTCAATCTGTTCGGCCACAGCCAAGGCGCGTTGACCGCACGATATGCGGCGGCGAAGCGTCCGGATCTGGTGGCCTCGGTGACTTCGGTGGCCGGTCCGAATCATGGTTCCGAGCTGGCTGATTATCTGGAAAAGCACTACCCCGGTAGCAGTGCCAAGGGCCGCTTGCTCGAAGCGTTGCTGCGCTTGATCGGCTGGGTCATGGCATTGCTCGACACGGGTTATCACGGTCCGAAACTGCCGGTGGATATCCACGCTTCCCACCAATCGCTGACGACGGCGGGCGTTGCATTATTCAATCAGCGTTATCCACAAGGGCTGCCGGAAGTCTGGGGCGGCCAGGGGCCGGAAGAGGTCAACGGTGTTCGTTATTACTCCTGGTCAGGGACGCTGCAACCGGGCAAGACCGATCGTGGCGGCAATCTTTTTGACGGCACCAACCGCAGTTGTCGCTTGTTTGCCAAGACCTTCGTCCGTGAGCCGGGGCAGTGCGATGGCATGGTCGGTCGCTACAGCTCGCATCTGGGCACGGTGATCGGTGATGACTATCCGCTGGATCATTTCGACATCGTCAATCAGTCGCTGGGACTGGTGGGCAAGGGCGCGGATCCGGTAAGGCTGTTTGTCGAGCATGCGGCGCGGCTGGAGGCTGCAGGGTTATAGCCAAACAGACCGCGTCATCGTTCTTCGCGAGCAGGCTCGCTCCCACAGGTGTCTGCATTTCAATGTGGGAGCGAGCCTGCTCGCGAAGGGGCCTTATCAGGCAACGCTGACCCGGCGGCCCAAAACGGTGGTCCAGCGCTCCGACAAAACCACCCCACCCAAGGTCAGCAAACCGCCCACCAGGTGATACATCGCCAACTGTTCCTTCAGCACCACTGCTGCAATCAGCGCGGTAATCAGCGGCAGCAGATTGAAGAACAACGTCGTCCGGCTCGGTCCCAGCCGCTGCACCGCTTGCATCCACGCCAGCGGCGCGACCATCGAAGCCAGCAGGCATGCATAGAGCACTAGCGGCACGTTCTGCAGATTCAAACCGGTCTTCGGCGAAACAGCGAACAACGGAAACAACACCACAATCGCCACCAGCACCTGCAAGTACAGCAGCACCAGCGGCGGCAGGCGCAGTTGCCACTTTTTCAGCAGCGTGCTGTAAACCGCGTAGGCCAGCGTGGCGATCAGCATCATCGCATCGCCCACATTGACCCCGTGTTGCAGCAGCGCACCGAGGCTGCCGGATGACACCACCACCAGCACGCCAGCGAACGACAGCACCGCACCGACCAGCGCACCAGCCGTCAGGCGCTGGCCGAGGCTGATGATCGCCATGGCCAGCGACATCAATGGCATCAACGATAGGATGATGCCCATGTTGGTCGCGGTGGTCAGTGTTGCAGCGAAATAGGCGAGGCTCTGATACACCGCCATGCCGAGTACGCCGAGGATGAAAATCCGCCCCAGGTTCGGCCGAATCTGCGGCCAGTGGGCGATGACTTTCTTCAGCATGAATGGCGTGAACAGCACGCCGGCGAGCAGCCAGCGATAGAAACCGATCTCGGCCGGGAAGATCGCGCCGACCGCCAGTTTGTTGATCACGGTGTTGCCGGCCCAGATGAAAATCGCCAGCAGGGGAAACGCGTATTGCATGGGACAAAACCAGAACGTTGATGAAACGCGATTATCGCCTGTCTGGATGCAGGCCTATACTGCGATCCAGACAACCTGCCTCTGCATCCGGACAGCATGAACAGCAAACACATCGATCTGCTCGATTTCAGCGAACTGCCGTCAGCGGTGTATTTCCGCTACGCCGATTTCAATGCCCACGAATATGCCGCGCCGCATCGCCATCCGTGGGGCACGCTCGAGTATGCCGCCCATGGCGTGTTGCACATGGATGTCGACGGCAGCCGCTTCATGTCGCCGCCGCAGTACGCGGTGTGGGTGCCGCCCGAGGTCGAGCACAGTTTCTACAGCCATCAGCCGGTCAACTATCGCGCGGTGTGTCTTGATCCAAGTGTTTGCACACGGTTGCCGGCGCGGGCCTGCACCTTGGCGATCAGTGACATTCTCAAGGCGATTCTCAAGGACTTCGCCGCCCGCGATGTGAAGATTCCGGAGCATGAGGCCGATCAGCGTCTGGCCCAGGTATTGGTCGATCAACTGCAACAGGCACCGGTGCAGGAATGTTATCTGCCGTACGCGAGCAGCCCCGGCTTGCTGACGATTCTCGACGCCTTGCAGGCCGCGCCGGGCGACAACCAACCGTTGGCGCATTGGGCCGCGCAGGTGCATGTCAGCGAGCGCACCTTGGCCAGGCAGTTTGTCCGCGAGCTGGGCATGAGCTTTGGCGAGTGGCGTCAGCGCTTGCGTTATCTGGCGGCGATCGAGGCGCTGGAAACCTCGCGTTCGGTGCAGGAAATCGCTTTCGACCTCGGCTACAGCAGCGGCTCGGCTTTCATCGCCATGTTCGCCCGCCAGGCCGGGTGCACGCCGGAGCAGTATCGGCGCAGCCACCTCGAGGGCAGGAAGGTGTAACAAGCTTTGACTACACTGCGACAGAGGCCGCATCCATCGGTGCGGCAACAAGGAGAAAACTCCATGAAGATGTTGCGTGTGCCGTTGTTGATGATCGGGCTGCTTGTGTGTTCCCAGGGTTTCGCCGCCACGGCGCAACAGAACAAGATGACCACCTGCAATGCCGATGCGACCGCCAAAAGCCTGAAGGGCGACGAGCGCAAGGCGTTCATGAGCACCTGCCTGAAAGCGGCACCAGCGGCCAACGATGGCAAGGAGCTGACCCCGCAGCAGCAGAAGATGACCACCTGCAATGCCGATGCGAAAACCAAGGCGCTGACCGGCGATGCGCGCAAGGCGTTCATGAGTGAGTGTCTGAAGAAAAAGTGAAACGGTAAATAATGTGGTGAGCTTGCCGGCCTCTTCGCGAGCAGGCTCGCTCCCACATTTGAAATGCTTCCCCTGTGGGAGCGAGCCTGCTCGCGAAAGCGTCGCTGAATGCACCGCCATTCCCATGCCCCGCATATCCCTAGTGCTAACCCCGGATCGCTGGCAGACTGCCCATCCTTTCACGCCGTTCGTTTTGAGGCTGTATGCCAACGTTTTCTCAGCGTCATGTTGTGTTCTGGGTCAGTTGCATCATCATTTTTGGCGGTTTGCTGTTGGTGCTGCCGCTGCGCCTGTTGCCGAGCCTGCTGGCCGGGTTGCTGGTGTTCGAGCTGGTCAACATGCTCACCCCGCAACTGCAACGGCTGATCGAAGGGCGGCGTGCGCGCTGGTTGGCGGTGGCGCTGCTCGGCACGCTGGTAGTAAGTGCGCTGGCGCTGATCTTCGCTGGCGCCATCAGTTTCCTCCTGCATGAAGCGGAAAACCCCGGCGCCTCGCTCGATAAATTCATGGGTGTGGTCGATCGCGCGCGCGGGCAGTTGCCGCCGTTCATCGATGCCTACCTGCCGGCGAGTGCGGCGGAATTTCGCGTGGCGATCGGCGAGTGGGCGAGCAAGCATCTGGCCGACCTGCAACTGGTCGGCAAGGACGCTGCGCACATGTTCGTCACCCTGCTGATCGGCATGGTGCTCGGCGCGATCATCGCCCTGCAGCGCATCCCCGACGTGACCAAGCGCAAGCCGTTGGCCGCCGCTTTGTTCGACCGTTTGCATCTGCTGGTGCAGGCGTTTCGTAATATCGTCTTCGCGCAGATCAAGATTTCCCTGCTCAACACCGTGTTCACCGGGATCTTCCTCGCGGTGATCCTGCCGATGTTCGGCATCAAGCTGCCGCTGACCAAAACCCTGATCGTGCTGACCTTCCTGCTCGGCCTGCTGCCGGTGATCGGCAACCTGATGTCGAACACGCTGATCACCATCGTCGGCCTGTCGCTGTCGATCTGGGTGGCGATCGCCGCGCTGGGCTACCTGATCGTTATCCACAAGCTCGAATACTTTCTCAACGCGCGCATCGTTGGCGGGCAGATCAGTGCCAAGTCGTGGGAGTTGCTTCTGGCGATGCTGGTGTTCGAAGCCGCGTTCGGTTTGCCGGGGGTGGTGGCAGGGCCGATTTATTACGCGTATCTGAAGAGTGAGTTGAAGCTGGGCGGGATGGTCTAAGGCCAGGCAACTAAATTGAATGCATCTGTGGCGAGGGGATTTATCCCCGTTGGCCTGCGCAGCAGGCCCCTGCTTTCAAGCTCAGGAGCGGGGCCGCTTCGCGGCCCAACGGGGATAAATCCCCTCGCCACAGGATAAATCCCCTCGCCACGAAGGCTCTTCGCCACAGATTGTGATCAGGCCATCGAACCGTAACGCTTCATCGCTTCAATCGCCAAACCGCTACCAATGCTGCCAAAGATGTTGCCTTCGACATGCCGGGCGTTCGGCAGCATTGCCGAGACGCTGTTGCGCAGGGCCGGGATGCCGCTCGAACCTCCAGTGAAGAACACCGTGTCGACCTGATCGACCGCCACGCCAGCGTCATTCAACAACTGCGTAACGCTGCCGCGCACACGCTCCAGCAAAGCCTCGATCGCCGATTCGAACAACGCGCGGCTCAGCTCGACGCTCAGCCCGGCTTCGATGCGGTCCAGCGGCACATGGCGGCTGTCGGCGTGGGTCAGCTGGATCTTGGTTTCTTCCACTTCCATCGCCAGCCAGTGCCCGGCGCGCTGTTCGATCAGCTTGAACAGGCGATCAATACCGCCGGTGTCTTCGATGTCGTAGCGCATGCTGCCCAGCGCCAGCGTGGACTTCTGCGAGTACACCGAGTTGATCGTGTGCCAGGTCGCCAGGTTCATGTGGTGGCTGGTTGGCATGTACGCGCCGCTCTTCATCCGGCTGCCGTAGCCGAACAGCGGCATCAGGCCTTGCAGACTCAGCTGTTTGTCGAAGTCGGTCCCGCCGATGTGCACGCCGCCGGTGGCGAGGATGTCATCGTGACGGTTGTCGAGACCACGACGCTCGGGCGACAGGCGCACCAGCGAGAAGTCGGAGGTACCACCGCCGATGTCGACGATCAGTACCAGCTCTTCTTTCTCGATGGTCGACTCGTAGTCGAACGCTGCCGCGATCGGTTCGTACTGGAACGACACGTCCTTGAAACCGATTTTGCGCGCCACTTCGACCAGCGTGTCTTCGGCCTCCTGGTCGGCGAGCGGATCGTCGTCGACGAAGAACACCGGACGGCCCAGCACCACTTGCTCGAATTCCCGACCGGCGGCGGTTTCGGCGCGGCTCTTGAGCTGGCCGATGAACAGCCCGAGCAGGTCCTTGAACGGCATCGCCGTGCCGAGGACGCTGGTATCGTGTTTGATCAGCTTGGAGCCGAGCAGGCTTTTCAACGAGCGCATCAGCCGGCCTTCGTAGCCTTCCAGATACTCGTGCAGGGCCAGGCGACCGTAGACCGGGCGACGTTCCTCGATGTTGAAGAAGACCACCGACGGCAGGGTGATCTTGTCGTCTTCCAGCGCGATCATGGTGTCCATGCCGGGGCGCAGCCAGCCGACGGTGGAGTTGGACGTGCCGAAGTCGATGCCGCAGGCACGGGCTGGAGAGGCGTCTTTCATGTCTTTCGGTTTCCGGTCAAAAAAACGGCCGCGCAGTGTATGTCAGTGCGCGGCAGATTCGAAGGCCGGTCATCCGCTATTTCGCCACCTGACAGTTGAAAACCACCGCATCGCCCCAAACTTGCTGGCATGGGCCGGCAGACACACCGGCGGTCGCAAGAACCGCCGTCCACTGCCGATAAACTTCTGCGGCGCCACCCGGTCACAAACTTGAGATCGGTCAACCCGGCACGTGCCAATCGGCGCATGCTGGTCTCGGCGCGAAATCGATAACGGATGGTGATCCTTCCATGGACTTCAAAGACTATTACAAGATACTCGGCGTGGAGCCGACAGCCGACGACAAGGCCATCAAGGCGGCCTATCGCAAGCTGGCGCGCAAATACCACCCCGATGTCAGCAAGGAAAAAGACGCCGAGGCCAAGTTCAAGGACGCCTCGGAAGCCTATGAAGCACTGAAAAGTGCCGACAAGCGCGCCGAATATGACGAACTGCGCCGTTATGGCCAGCACGGTCAGCCGTTCCAGGGCCCACCGGGCTGGCAGAGCCGTGGCGGCTTCGGTGGCGGCGGTGGCGACACAGGCGACTTCTCGGATTTCTTCAGTTCGATCTTCGGCAATCGCGGCCCCGGTTTCGGTGGCGCCGAGAGCCGCCAATCACGCGGACGCCGAGGGCAAGACGTGGAAATGGAACTGCCGGTCTTCCTCGAAGAAACCCTGTCGAACGAATCGAAAAAAGTCACCTTTCAGGTGCCGCAATACAACGCGCACGGCCAACACGTCAGTAACACCACCAAGAGCCTGAACGTGAAGATTCCGGCCGGCGTGACCGACGGCGAGCGGATTCGCCTGAAGGGCCAGGGCGCACCGGGCATCGGTGGCGGGGCGAATGGCGATCTGTACCTGACCATTCGTTTTGCGCCGCACCCGAAATTCGATGTCGAAGGCGAGAACCTGATCATCACCTTGCCCCTGGCTCCGTGGGAATTGGCATTGGGCACTGAAGTGGCCGTGCCGACCCTGACCGGCAAGATCAACCTCAAGGTCCCGGCCGGCAGCCAGAACGGCCAGCGCATGCGCGCCAAGGGCCATGGCCTGCTGAACAAGGCCGGCGAACGCGGTTATCTGTTCGTGCAGCTCAAGGCCGTGATGCCCAAAGCCTCCGACGATGAGGTCAAGGCGCTGTGGCAGGAACTGGCGAAGAAAGCCGCATTCAATCCGCGAGAGAACTTCTGAACCCGACGACGGAGTAGCCCATCATGAGCAGCCCCCTGATCGTTCAACTGGACCTGGCAGAATTCTGTGAGGCGGCCGACTTGTCGGACGTCTACGTGATCGAAATCGTCGAGCACGGCATCCTCGAACCTCAGGGCGCGCAGCCCCGGGAATGGCGTTTCACCGACTACGAATTGGCCTTGGCCAAGCGTGCGGCGAAGCTGCGCCGTGATCTGGAACTGGAGTGGGAAGGCGTGGCGCTGGCGCTGGATCTGCTGGATGAGGTGAAGCAGTTGCGCGCCGAGAACCGCATGTTGCGCCAGCGGTTGGGGCGGTTGGTGGTCGAATAAGTTGTTTGAGGCGATGAGGTCTGATCCGGCCTCATCGCGAGTCGGCCCGCTTGTGCCGGGTTAGTGTTTGCGAGTGTTTCACCCGGTATGAACCGGCAGGATGGTCTGATAGTTTTCCGGGCACATGTTGGCAATGGATGCCGACGGTCGTAGCGCCAGCCAGGCCGGCCAGCGCTGCGCAATCTTTGCAAGGAAGCCTGTCAATGCCAGTCAGACCCAAGCCGCCCAAGCCGGGCGCAGTCGATATCACCACCCCTGGGCGCACATCCCGGGATTCCGCCACGCACGGTATCGAATCACCGCACCTGACCCCCGGTCCGTTCATTCGCAAGACCCCGCCCGATACCAGCGAACCCGGCAATAGCACGCAGCAAATGGAAACTGCAGTTGCCCCGCACAGCGTGCACGTCGACCCGACGCCGTCTACATCTGGTCCCGTCCCGAAGCTTAAAACCTCGGCTCTGGAGCGTTACCTGATTGCCTCGACAGCCCCTCTACCGCAAGCGGACATTGACGGGTTTCGCGTATTCAAAGGACGCCAATACGCGGACCTGCAGGGTGGTGGTACGGTGCTGATCGGCGTCGATGCCGAGACCGGTCTGCATCGGGCCAGATTGTCCAGCGAGCTGCAGCCGTCCGGCCCTGTGCTTGCCTACGATCCGTTGAACAAGCACTGGTACGCGCTTGAAGAGTCCAGCGCGTCGCCGGACGCTGCCGCTGTCCCGGGCAAAAGCCGCAGGGTGGCGCGCCAGAGCGATGAAGACTACGAGTCTGCCGTTGAAGAGCTGTCCGACGATGTCGGTGCGGCGCAGGAACACTTCTATCTGGCATCCGAGTCGATGCCCGTCAAACCCTTCACCGCTGACGAATTGCGTGCGATGCGCAGCGAAACGCGGTTTTCGTTCCTTGCCAATCGGCCCGGGGTCTACGACCGTGCCAATAACGGCAAATACCCATTCCGGGACATGGCCGGCCGGCCTGTCAGGATAAAGAAGCTCCAGACCCTGGCGCGTTTCGAAGACGGCAGCCGTTATACCTCCGAGCAGATCAAGCCTTACATCAAGTTTGGCGCCTACGAGCATGTCGCGCGGTTGTATGAAGAAAAGCTGCAATGGCGATTGTTCACCGAGGCCGACATGACGGTGCCCGGAGAGCAGGCCCTGGTCGGCCAGTCAATGGTGGTCGCCAACCGGCGCATCACCCGAGGCGAGGTGGTCGGTGTCTATGCTGGCGCGATCATGCCGGGACGTCTTGTGCCGCTGCCCCAGCAGTCATACACCATGAAGGTCGGCGTCCGTTATCAGCCGGGACCTGGATATTTGATCCCCTACGAATTCGCGCTGGTCGGTGACACGATTATTTCCCGGATCAACACGCGCTTTTGGTATGACGCCACGGGCAAGCCGGTTCGTCAGGCTACGGAGGGTTACAACGTCGAGTTCGTACCGTTCGATGTCGAAGCGCAACAGTGGATAGGCAAGGAACTGGTCACCCGCGACTTCATTCTCAACGCCATCTTCGCTACTGAAGACATTCCGGCGGGAACCGAGTTACGCATCGATTACAACTACAGCGATGCGGACATCGCGAAACTGTTCCCGTGATTGCCTGAGCGATCGCGACTGAATACGGACCTGCGCGTCCGTATTCAGCGCACGCCTTCATCAGAACAGAAAATAGCGCTGCGCCATCGGCAGCGTTTCCGCCGGTTCGCACCACAGCAACACGCCATCGGCCTTGACCTGATAGGTCTGCGGATCGACGTCGATGTTCGGCAGATAGTCATTGTGGATCAGGTCGGTTTTCTGCACGTCGCGGCAGCCCTTCACCACAGCGATCTGCTTCTTCAATCCCAAGGCTTCTGGCAATCCGGCCTCCTGCGCCGCCTGGCTGATAAAGGTCAGGCTGGTGGCGTGCAGCGAGCCGCCGTAGCTGGCGAACATCGGGCGGTAATGCACCGGTTGCGGTGTTGGAATCGAAGCGTTGGCGTCGCCCATCAGGCTGGCGGCAATCGCGCCGCCCTTGAGAATCAGCGTCGGCTTGACACCAAAGAACGCTGGACGCCAGAGCACCAGATCGGCCCACTTGCCGACTTCGATCGAGCCGACTTCATGGCTGATGCCGTGGGTAATCGCCGGGTTGATGGTGTACTTGGCGATGTAGCGTTTGGCGCGGAAGTTATCGTTGCCTGCGCCGTCCTGTGGCAGCGGGCCGCGCTGTTTTTTCATCTTGTCGGCGGTCTGCCAGGTGCGCGTGATGACTTCGCCGACGCGGCCCATGGCCTGACTGTCGGAGCTGATCATCGAGAACGCGCCGAGGTCGTGGAGGATGTCTTCGGCGGCTATGGTTTCGCGGCGGATCCGGCTTTCGGCGAAGGCGACGTCTTCGGCAATGCTCGGGTCGAGGTGGTGGCAGACCATCAGCATGTCGAGGTGTTCGTCGATGGTGTTGCGGGTGAACGGCCGGGTCGGGTTGGTCGAACTCGGCAGCACGTTGGGGAAACCGCAGGCCTTGATGATGTCCGGCGCGTGGCCGCCACCGGCACCTTCGGTGTGATAGGTGTGGATGGTGCGGCCCTTGAACGCGCCGAGGGTGGTTTCGACGAAACCGGATTCGTTGAGGGTGTCGGTGTGGATCGCCACCTGCACATCGTACTGGTCGGCGACGTTGAGGCAGTTGTCGATGCTCGCCGGGGTGGTGCCCCAGTCTTCGTGCAGCTTGAGGCCGATGGCGCCGGCCTTGACCTGTTCGATCAACGGCTCCGGCAGGCTGGCGTTGCCCTTACCGGTCAGACCGATGTTCATCGGGAAGGCATCGGCGGCCTGGAGCATGCGCGCCAGATGCCACGGGCCGGAGGTGCAGGTGGTGGCGTTGGTGCCGGTGGCCGGCCCGGTGCCGCCGCCGATCATGGTGGTGACGCCGCTCATCAGCGCTTCTTCGATCTGCTGCGGGCAGATGAAGTGGATATGCGTGTCGATGCCGCCAGCGGTGAGGATCATGCCTTCGCCGGCAATCACTTCGGTGCCGGCGCCGATGGCGATGGTCACATTGGGCTGCACGTCGGGGTTGCCGGCCTTGCCGATCGCGGCGATGCGCCCGTCCTTGAGGCCGACGTCGGCCTTGACGATGCCCCAGTGGTCGATGATCAGCGCGTTGGTGATCAGCGTGTCGACCACTTCGGCGGCGAGCAATTGGCTCTGGCCCTGGCCGTCGCGGATGACTTTGCCGCCACCGAACTTCACTTCCTCGCCGTAGGTGGTGAAGTCCTTCTCGACTTCGATCCACAGCTCGGTATCGGCCAGGCGCACCTTGTCGCCGACGGTGGGGCCGAACATGTCGGCGTAGGCTTGTCTGGAGATTTTCATGGGCATGCCTTGAGATTCAATTGGGTCTGAAATCGCTCGCATTACTCGCTTTCGCGAGCAGGCTCGCTCCCACATTTGATCGCGTTCTCATGTGGGAGCGAGCCTGCTCGCGAAGGGGCCAGAGCGGGCACCGTGTTGTTTAGAGATCACCCATGATGCGGCCGGCAAAGCCGAACACCCGGCGATGCCCGGCGTAATCGACCAGCTCGACCTCACGGCTCTGGCCAGGCTCGAAGCGCACGGCGGTGCCGGCGGGGATGTTCAGGCGCATGCCGCGACTGGCGGCGCGATCGAAGGTCAGCGCGTCGTTGGTTTCGAAAAAGTGAAAGTGCGAACCGACCTGGATCGGCCGGTCACCGCTGTTGGCGACTTTCAGGCTCACGGTGCGGCGGCCGACGTTGAGTTCGATGTCGCCGGGCTGAATCTGGTATTGGCCAGGAATCATCGCTGGGCTCCTTGCAGGACTTTGTAATAGAGAGCGGTCGGGCGATAGCTGCCGTTGGGATCGCAGGCGTAATCGGGAATTTCGCCGGCGCGCACGTAGCCCAGCGCCTTGTAGAAATCTTCTGCCGGCGAGCCGGCCTCGGTGTCGAGATAGAGCATGCCGCGCTTGTGCTTGGGCGCTTCGAGTTCCAGCGCCTGCATCAGTTGCTGACCGAGACCGCGCCGACGCGCGTGTTCGCGCACCAGCAGTTTCTGCACTTCTGCGCGGTTCAGACCATTGGCCTTCTGGCACAGGCCCAGTTGCACGCTGGCCAGCACCTGCTCGTCCTTCACCACCACCCAGAGCAGCGTGCTGCCCTTGTTGATGTTGTCCTGCACCTCATCGAAATACGCGCGCGCCTGCGCGGCATCGAGGTCGGCCATAAAACCGACGCTGGCGCCGTAACCGACGGCGTCGAGCAGCAGATCGATCAGGCCCTGGCGATAGTGGGCAAAGCTCTCAGCGTTGACGCGGCGCAACTGGGCGGCGTTCATCGACATCACTCCTTGTGGTCACCCGGCGGCTGTGCGCCGGGATTGAGGTTCAACTGCATGAAGGTCAGATCGAGCCAGCGGCCGAACTTGGTGCCCACTTGCGGCATCTGCCCGGTGATGCTGAAACCGGCGCGCTGGTGCAGGCGGATCGAGGCAGCGTTGCCGCTTTCGATGGCGGCGACCATGACGTGTTTGCCGCAAGTGCGGGCGCGTTCGATCAGCGCCGTCATCAGTTGCGGGCCGAGGCCGTTGCCGCGTTGATCGCTGCGCACGTACACCGAGTGCTCGACGGTGTGGCGGAAACCGTCGAACGGCCGCCAGTCGCCGAACGAGGCGTAACCCAGCACTGCGTTTTCACGGTCGACGATCACCAGAATCGGGTACGCCTGCAACTGACGCGCGTCGAACCATGCCTGGCGATTGCCGAGGTCGACCGCTTGTTCGTTCCAGATCGCCGTGGTGTTGAGCACGGCGTCGTTGTAGATGTCGCGGATCGCCGGCAGGTCGGCCCGGCTCGCATCGCGAATGCTGTAAGTCATGGCGCGGCCTCAGACGATCGGCTGGTGAACGGTGACCAGTTTGGTGCCGTCGGGGAACGTCGCCTCGACCTGGATTTCCGGGATCATTTCCGGGATGCCTTCCATCACTTGTTCGCGGCTGAGCAGGGTGGTGCCGTAATGCATCAGCTCGGCCACGGTCTGGCCGTCGCGGGCACCCTCCAGCAGCGCGGCGGAGATGTAGGCCATGGCTTCCGGGTAGTTGAGTTTCACGCCACGGGCCAGCCGCCGCTCGGCGACGAGGCCGGCGGTGAAGATCAGCAGCTTGTCTTTTTCGCGTGGGGTCAGGTCCATGGTTCGGGTTCCATCAGGGCAGATTGAAAAATTATCTGATTGCGCACATCCCCTGTGGGAGCGAGCCTGCTCGCGAATACGGTTTCATATTCAGCGTATGGGGTGGCTGACATGACGCTTTCGCGAGCAGGCTCGCTCCCACAGTTGGAATGCATTTCAGGTGTTCCAGATTCGGGGGGGCAAAGCCTCGCGGCCCAGCAGCGCAGGCCTTAGCAATCGCCACAAATCAATCAGCCAGGCGCGCGCGAGTAACGCTTCACCGGCCAGGCACCGCGCCACCAGCAACCCCGGCAACTGGGTCAAATCCCCACGTACCTCATGCCCCAGCGAGCGGCAACGCTCCAGCAACTCGGCATCTATCTCACCGGTCACCAGCATCGTCGCAAACACCGGTTGCCCGTCCAGGCCGATCGGCGAATCGAGTAAACCGTCCGCACCGACAATGCGCTGCCGTTCATGCCAGAGCAACTGACCGTCGCGGCGGATGTCCAGGTGCGCCTGAAAATGCCCGAGGTCAAAACGCTCGCCGCTGGCCGGCCGACCGAGCGCCACCACGTCCCAGTAGAACAGCCGCGCATCGCCTTCAAGCTCGATCGTTGTGCTCAAATCGGCCTGCGCGGCGCTGTAGACGATGGTTTCCTGCGGCAGCCATTCCAGGGTCGCGCCGGCAGCGACTTGCAAGTCGAGCTGCTGATAAGCCGGCCCGCCCGCGCGATACCACTTGGCGGCGCCGGGGCTGGTGATTTGCGCCCAGGCGTTGTGTTCGACGCGCGCGCTCATATCGAGCCGATCACCACCGGCAATTCCGCCCGGTGGATGGACGATGATGTGCTGGCAGACCTCGGGGCCTTCGGCGTACAGATGCTTTTGCACGCGCAGCGGGCCGAGGTGACGGCGCATGACCGGGCGCGTGCAATCGCCGAAGCGCGCGTAAGCCAGTTCCAGCTCGGCGTGCCAGCTCGGGGTAAACAGGGCAGGTGAGGCAAGTGAATTCATGATTTGTGATTATCGTTAGGAAGCTACAGATTAGACCGGCGCGTTAGATCGTGACCAGCCCGCGTACACCTTCGGCCTCCATATTTTCACCGCGACCCTGCTGGACGATCTCGCCCCGCGACATCACCAGGTATTGATCGGCCAGTTCGGCGGCGAAATCGTAGAACTGCTCGACCAGCAGAATCGCCATGTCACCGCGCGCCGCGAGCTGCTTGATCACCGCGCCGATTTCCTTGATCACCGACGGTTGAATGCCTTCGGTGGGCTCATCGAGAATCAGCAGGCGCGGGCGGCTGGCCAGCGCCCGGCCGATTGCCAGTTGCTGTTGCTGACCGCCGGACAGATCACCGCCACGGCGCTGCTTCATTTGTAGCAGCACCGGGAACAATTCGTAGATGAAACCCGGGACTTCTTTGGCTTCGCTGCCGGGAAAACGCGACAGGCCCATCAACAGATTCTCTTCCACCGTCAGACGCCCGAAGATCTCACGGCCCTGCGGCACGTAGGCGATACCGGCATGCACACGCTGGTGCGGTTTGAACGTGGTGATCGGTTTGCCTTCCCAGTTGACCGCACCTTCCTTGGCCGGCAGCAGGCCCATCAGGCATTTGAGCAGGGTGGTCTTGCCCACGCCGTTACGGCCGAGCAGGCACGTGACTTCGCCGACTTTCACGTCAAAGCTCAGGCCGCGCAGGATGTGGCTACCGCCGTAGTACTGATGAAGTTGTTGGACTTGTAGCATCGGAACTCCGTTAGTTGGGCTTCAAGCCGCAAGCTGCAAGCAAGAGCAGTGCTGTTTATGACTTTGCTTTTACTTGCTGCTTGAAGCTTGTCGCTTGCAGCTGGCCGATTCATCGGCCGAGGTAGACCTCGATCACCCGCTCGTTTTCCTGCACTTGCTCAAGCGAGCCCTCGGCCAGCACGCTGCCCTGATGCAGCACCGTGACGTGGTCGGCAATCGAGCCGACGAAACCCATGTCGTGCTCGACCACCATCAACGAATGCTTGCCCGCCAGCGATTTGAACAGCTCAGCGGTGAACTCGGTTTCGGCGTCGGTCATGCCCGCCACCGGTTCGTCGAGCAGGAGCAGTTGTGGGTCCTGCATCAGCAACATGCCGATCTCGAGAAACTGCTTCTGGCCGTGGGACAGTAGGCCGGCCTGGCGATTGACCGAGGTGGTCAGGCGAATCGTCTCAAGCACTTCGCTGATGCGATCCTTCTGCTCGCCACTCAGGCGCGCACGCAAACTGGCCCACACCGACTTGTCGGTCTTCTGCGCCAGCTCCAGGTTTTCAAACACGCTCAAGGCTTCGAACACCGTCGGCTTCTGGAATTTGCGGCCGATGCCGGACTGGGCAATCTGCACTTCGCTCATCTGCGTCAGGTCCAGCGTTTCGCCGAACCAGGCTTTGCCGTGACTCGGCCGAGTCTTGCCGGTGATCACGTCCATCAGCGTGGTCTTGCCCGCGCCGTTGGGGCCGATGATGCAGCGCAGTTCGCCGACGCCGATGTACAGGTTGAGATTGTTCAGCGCACGGAAGCCGTCGAAGCTGACGCTGATGTCTTCCAAAGTCAGGATCGTGCCGTGACGCGTATCGAGGCCGGGGCCGACGCGCTGGCCGAGGCCGATCGAGTCGCGGCTGGTGCCTTCGTCCTTGTTCGGTTCCACGGGAAAGAACGCAGGTTCCAGCATGAATTCAGCACTCGCTGTGACTCTCATTGTTCACCTCGTTTCTTCAGCAAACCGATCACGCCCTTGGGCAGGTACAACGTCACGACGATGAACAGCGCGCCGAGGAAGAACAGCCAGTATTCCGGGAAGGCCACGGTGAACCAGCTCTTCATGCCGTTGACCACGCCGGCGCCGAGCAGCGGCCCGATCAGCGTGCCGCGCCCGCCAAGGGCGACCCACACCGCCGCTTCGATCGAGTTGGTCGGCGACATTTCGCTGGGGTTGATGATGCCCACTTGTGGCACGTACAGCGCTCCGGCGAGACCGCACAGCACCGCACTCAGCACCCAGACGAACAGCTTGAAACCGCGCGGGTCGTAGCCGCAGAACATCAAACGGTTTTCCGCATCACGCAACGCCGTCAGCACCCGACCGAACTTGCTTTGCGCCAGGCGCCAGCCGATGAACAGGCTCGCCACCAGCAACAACACCGTGGCCAGAAACAGCACCGCGCGGGTGCCCGGTTCGGTGATGCCGAAACCGAGAATCGTGCGGAAATTGGTGAAACCGTTGTTGCCGCCAAACCCGGTCTCGTTGCGGAAAAACAGAAGCATGCCGGCGAAGGTCAGGGCCTGGGTCATGATCGAGAAATACACGCCCTTGATCCGCGAACGGAAGGCGAAGAAGCCGAACACCAGCGCCAGCAACCCCGGCGCCAGCACCACCAGACACATGGCCCAGAGGAAGCTGCTGGTGCCGGTCCAGTACCACGGCAATTCGCTCCACGACAGGAAAGTCATGAACGCTGGCAAGCCATCGCCGGCCGCCTGCCGCATCAGGTACATGCCCATCGCGTACCCGCCGAGGGCGAAGAACAGACCGTGGCCCAGCGACAGCAGGCCGGCATAGCCCCAGACCAGATCCAGCGCCAGGGCGACGATGGCGTAGCAGAGGATTTTGCCGACCAGGGTCAGCGTGTAGGCCGAGACGTGCAGGGCATTGTCTGGCGACAACAATGAGAGCAGCGGCAGAACGATCAGCAGCGCGAGGATCACCCCGCCGACCGCGAGCGTGACTTTCGGCCCGGCCTTTTGTGTGGCCGTGACTAACAGAGGCTGGTTCATCAGTCGATCACCCGTCCTTTCAGTGCGAAGAGGCCTTGCGGACGTTTCTGAATGAACAGAATGATCAGCGCGAGGATCAGGATCTTGCCGAGCACCGCACCGATCTGCGGTTCGAGAATCTTGTTGGCGATGCCCAGGCCAAACGCCGCGAGCACGCTACCGGCCAGTTGGCCGACGCCGCCGAGCACCACCACCAGAAACGAGTCGATGATGTAGCTCTGGCCAAGGTCGGGACCGACGTTGCCGATCTGGCTCAGCGCCACGCCGCCCAAGCCGGCGATGCCCGAACCGAGGCCGAAGGCGAGCATGTCGACGCGCCCGGTCGGCACGCCGCAGCAGGCGGCCATGTTGCGGTTCTGAGTGACGGCGCGCACGTTGAGGCCGAGGCGGGTCTTGTTCAGCAGCAGCCAGGTCAGCACCACCACGAACAATGCGAAAGCGATGATGACGATGCGGTTGTACGGCAGCACCAGATTGGGCAGCACTTGAATGCCGCCGGACAGCCATGCCGGATTTGCTACTTCTACGTTCTGCGCGCCGAACACCAACCGTACGAGCTGGATCAGCATCAGGCTGATGCCCCAGGTCGCGAGCAGGGTTTCCAGTGGCCGACCGTAAAGGTGGCGGATGACTGTGCGCTCCAGGGCCATGCCGATGGCGGCGGTGACGAAAAACGCTACCGGCAGCGCGATCAGCGGATAAAACTCGATGGCTTGCGGCGCGTAACGCTGGAACATCAACTGCACCACGTAGGTCGAGTAGGCGCCGAGCATCAGCATCTCGCCGTGCGCCATGTTGATCACCCCGAGCAGGCCGAAGGTGATCGCCAGGCCGAGGGCCGCGAGCAGCAGAATCGAGCCCAGCGACATGCCGCTGAAGGCCTGGCCGAGCACTTCGCCGATCAGCAGCTTGCGCTTGACCTGAGCGAGGCTGGTTTCGGCGGCGGTGCGCACGCCGGCATCGCTTTCCACCCCGGGCTCGAGCAGGCCTTCGAGGCGTGTGCGTGCCAGCGGGTCGCCGGTTTCACCGAGCAGACGTACCGCCGCGAGGCGCACCGCCGGGTCGCTGTCGACCAGTTGCAGATTGGCCAGCGCCAGGCTCAAGGCGGCATGCACGCTTTGATCTTTTTCCCCAGCGAGTTGCCGGTCGAGAAATTTCAGCTGCGCGGGTTTCGCGCTTTTCTGCAATTGCTGCGCGGCGCCCAGACGGATCTTGCTGTCAGCGGCGAGCAATTGATGGCTGGCCATTGCGGTGTCGATCAGACCCCGCAGGCGATTGTTCAGGCGCAGGGTTTTCGCTTGGCCGTCGATCGTCAGTTCGCCTTGTTGCAGGGCGTTGAGCAATTCGATACGCGCCGGATCGGGCTGCGCGGCCCAGGCTTCCAGCAGTTTGGCCTGTTGCATCGGGTTAGCCGCGACAAAGTCTTCGGCGTCGCCGGCGTGGGCCAGGAGTGGCAGCAACAGTGCTATGGCGAGAAGTACGCGGTGTATGGCAGTGGGCATTAGTGGTGTCCTGTTCAACCGCCCCCTCACCCTAACCCTCTCCCGGAGGGAGAGGGGACTGACCGAGGTGTCTGGACGATGTGCTGCGACCTGCGAACTCGAGTCGAACTCAGGGTCTGAAGAGCATGAAGATCGGCTCCCTTTCCCCCTCTCCCTGAGGGAGAGGGCTGGGGTGAGGGGGAAGTCTCATGCTCGCCTCAAAAACTGAATTCGCCTCAGTTGCTCTTCACCGCATAATCCGGCTTCTTGTCGTTGCCCTGAATGAACGGGCTCCATGGTTGCGCGCGGATCGGGCCTTCGGTCTGCCACACGACGTTGAACTGCCCGTCGCTCTGGATTTCGCCGATCATCACGGGCTTGTGCAGGTGGTGATTGGTTTTGTCCATGGTCAACGTGTAACCGGACGGCGCAGCAAAGGTCTGCCCGGCCAGTGCTTCACGAACCTTGTCGACGTCAGTGGATTTGGCTTTCTCGACCGCCTGCGCCCACATGTGGATGCCGACGTAGGTGGCTTCCATCGGGTCGTTGGTCACGGCTTTATCGGCGCCAGGCAGATTGTGTTTCTTCGCATAGGCTTTCCAGTCCGCGACGAATTTCTTGTTCGCAGGATTTTCCACCGACTCGAAGTAGTTCCACGCCGCGAGGTTGCCCACCAGCGGTTTGGTGTCGATGCCGCGCAGTTCTTCTTCGCCGACCGAGAACGCCACCACCGGTACGTCGGTGGCTTTCAGGCCCTGGTTGGCCAGCTCTTTATAGAACGGCACGTTGGAGTCGCCGTTGACGGTGGAAATGACGGCAGTCTTGCCGCCGGCGGAGAATTTTTTGATGTTGGCAACGATGGTCTGGTAATCGCTGTGACCGAACGGCGTGTAGACCTCTTCGATGTCTTTGTCGGCCACGCCTTTGGAATGCAGGAACGCGCGCAGGATCTTGTTGGTGGTGCGCGGGTAGACGTAGTCGGTGCCGAGCAGGAAGTAGCGCTTGGCGCTGCCGCCTTCTTCGCTCATCAGGTATTCAACGGCGGGGATCGCTTGCTGGTTCGGCGCGGCGCCGGTGTAGAAGACGTTCGGCGACATCTCTTCGCCTTCGTACTGCACCGGGTAGAACAGCAGACCGTTGAGCTCTTCGAACACCGGCAGTACCGATTTGCGCGACACCGACGTCCAGCAACCGAACACCACCGCGACCTTGTCCTGGGTCAGCAGCTGTCGGCCCTTTTCAGCGAACAGCGGCCAGTTGGAAGCGGGGTCGACCACCACCGGCTCGAGCATCTTGCCGTTCACACCGCCCTTGGCGTTGATCTCGTCGATGGTCATCAGCGCCATGTCCTTGAGCGATGTTTCGGAGATCGCCATGGTCCCGGACAACGAATGCAGAATCCCGACCTTGATGGTCTCGGCGGCCTGGACAGTCCAGGTCATGCCCATCGCGGCAATGGATGCCGTGAGTGTGAAAGCCTTGATCAAACTGCGACGCTTCATTGTGCGATCTCCATGAACATTCGATTTTTTCTGGTTGGCAGATGCGGACGACTGAAGCTGTGTTTTGCAAAGGCTGTGCCCGGTCGCGTTCAGGCAAGAAAATGTCGTGCCAGAGCGCTTGCGTGCTGAATGCGTGCACCAGGAGGGGACGGCAGGCGGCCGATGGTGCGTCGAGTTGCGCCAGATTGGGGCGCCCGCTGGCACTCAGATGCGGATACAAAAGCGATAACCCTGTACCACAGCTCGAGAAAACCGACGGGCCACACTCAGTTGCTCATCCGATTCTCAGCGCAGGTTTTTATGAGTCATGTCTCAGGCCGATCCGGTCGTACCGCAAGTTCTTCAGCAACGTTCAAGCTGCCCCCACTGAGCCCGGCTTTTCTGACTGAAGAAGACGCCGCCTATTGGGTGCACACACGAATTCCACTCAACCCGGACAAAGAGTACGGCAGCGTGATCCTGCTGCGACCGGACGGGAAATTCCTCGCCACCTCTCCCATCGCAGGTGAAGCCACCCACTTCGACTTCGGCACGATTGTGCAGACCGATGCCCTTGGCGGCATGCTCCATCCGCTGGGCTACCGATGTATCGCCAGCGTACACAGCCATCCGCCGCTACATGACCAGTTCCGCAATGGCAATCGGCGTCAGGATGAAACCCTGCTCAGGCTGTTCATGAGCTTCTATTCAGGCGGCGATTTCATTGGCGATGTGTCGGCGCGGGATTTTTTCCGCAGCGCTTACCTTTCAGGCCCGGATGGCAGCTTGCTCAAATACGTCTCGAGCGGCTCGCCCGAGGAGCGCGACTACTTCCTCTGGCAGCAATCCGGCGGGCCGGCCGGGCATCCGGCGGGGGCCTATGACGTGATGGCGGTGATCAACAGGCTGGCGACCGTGGGTGAACTCAAAGTCATTGTTTCGAATGCCGACTGGGGCTACTCGGTGGGGCGTGTACCTGCGGACTGGAAGGTCGGCGCGTCGTTTTCAAAGGGTGCGGTCACCGACCTGCCGCTGATGACCCGGGTATGCGTCAATGCCGAACGCGCCGTGCTTGCCGCCTTGAAATCCAGAGGCGCACAGACGACGGGCCTGATATTGAAAAAATTGATTGGCGAGGAGTATGTCGCCACCCATGCGCGCCCGGCCGGACTGGCTGCATGGGATCCTGAGCGAATATTTCCGGTTGATGCCCAAGGGCAATTGCAGCTGCCGAGGGGTTATTTGCTGAAGGGTTTCTACTTCGCCTCGCGGCCCGACCCTGCGCAGTTTCCACCCGCTCAGCCGTGGCTCTACGAGAACTTCTTCACGCCCCGGGAGATCGCCGTCGCTATCGAAGCGAATGCCCGCAGCAAACATCTGGCGAAAGCGGGACATGCGTTGTCGCTGTACATGCGGGCGCAGGATCATGCGATGTTGAAGTACCGCTTCAGCGGCGATTCGATCGAAGCGGCACTGAGCGTTACGCAGTCGGACGGCACGGTCGGTGACAATGGAGTGCAGGCAAGGCTGTTGGCCGGCACACTGGATACCCGCGCATTTGTCTCGATGCTGGTACTGGCCGGGACCCTGGAGGTCGTGCGCGGCAGTGCGCTGTGGGCGCATCTGGGGCCGGTGGATCTGCAATGGCAACCCTTCGCGAACTTCCCCTGGCCGCGATTGAGCGACGCTTTTCTGTGCGCCGATGATGCCGCTCGTCATGCCCATGAACTCGCCGGCCTGCGCCGTGACAAACCGTACGCCGGGTATGTTTTTCAGCGCAGCGACAAGCGTTTCGTGGTGACCGAACCGTTGCCGGGAGATATCGACACGCTCAGTCAGGGCAGGCTTTATCCGATGGACAATCATGGGCGTCCGGTCTTTCCCGACGACCATGCGCTGCACGCCCGTTACGTCTCACACAAGGCGCTGTCACAACTGTTGCCGGTGGATACGGAGCTTTTTGGCTGGGCGTATCAGGAAGCGGCTGTGAGCTTGCAGATGTTGAGTGTGGCGGAGGTCAGGCAAGTCCTGCTCGACGAGATTGCCTTGTATGTCAGCGCGGCGCCGGACAGTCTCGTCAGGTATGAGGTCATCGGATCTGCGGGCTCCACGGAATTGGCTCGGCGCCTGGGCACGCGCCAGCATCCGGGCGCCCTGGCGCTGGAACTGGACAGCGGCCGTAAACGCCCGCAGGACTTCATACGTGAACAGGCAGCGGCCGGACGTTTAACGGTTCTGATCGATAATGAACTGTGGGGCTATCGCGGGCGGGTGCCGGCTACCTGGTCGCTGCGCACCACGCCCGCGCCTTTGCCCGTGCCGCAGTTGCCGGTGGTGCAACTGCCGCCGCTTCTGTATCCCCAGCCGGACAGAGACAAGCCGATCCTGCCCAAACCCACGCCACTCCCGCAGCCGCAAATACCGTTGCCGCCGCTGACGTTGCCGTTGCCCTGGAAGCGCCTGGAAGGTGTGGCATTCGGCGCGATTTTTCCCTCGGCGGATGAGGCAGCACGGGATCGATGCATGGGGGACTTTCGTCCACAGGGCGAAACGCGCGCGTACTTCGGCTTCATTCTCAGGCACAAGAGCCGGCCAGAGTATGTGGCTACCGAGCTGGTGCCCGTCAGTGATCAAGGCAAAAATCTGTTCAGGCTCGATTCGGTTTTCGCCGACCTGCCCTCAGAGCCCTGGCATGCGTTGCCCGAGGGCTTCGAACTGCACGGCAATTTCTACGCATCGCAACGTGCCGGTGATCCGACGAAAAGTCCGGATGACTGGCTGGCGCATTACTTCATCTCGCCGGACCACCTGACAGCCTCGATGTATTACGGCGGCCGGCGCCCGGTCATGGTGTCGGACGCTCCCGCAGCGCTTTATATCGCCGTGCGCGATGGTGCTTTGCTCAAATATGTGTGGAGCAAGTCCAGCAAACTATTTCATGACGCCTCGTCCCAGCGCACGCTTGAACAGATCAAAAGCGATCTGGCCGCTGGCAACCGTCTACCGACCGACTTTATCCATGAGGTCGCCAGCAGCGGCGAGCTCTCCGTCATGCGCACCGGTCTGTGCTGGGACCGGACGGGGCAGATCAATGTCACCTGGCAACCGTACGCAAATCTCGAACGGCGCAGGCTCGGTCCGGTTTTTCAGACAGCTGACGACGCGGCCGTCCACGCCAGGACACTCGTGCCTCTGGTGACCGACCGAGTGCATGGCGGGCTGATTCTGGAGACGGTCGACAAGCGCTACGTTGCCACAGTGCCTGTTGAAGTCAGCCATGAGGATTTCGATTTCACCGATATCTGCCCTGAGGAAAGTCGCGCCGCCGGATTGTTTCCTGCGGGTTGTCGCATCGTGGCGCGGTACCGCTCGCGCGTCGCCCAAGAGGTGTCGTTGGTCTTGGCGCCTGTGCAAAAGCAGGTGTACCAGAACGTGTTTTCGGTCGAGGTGCTGGAGTCGGCGTTCAACAAACGCGGCATCAAAGAGGAATACCGGGTGGCGGCGGACGGTTCGCTGGTTCGCTATACACCCGCCCCACGGGATGAGTACCTGTTCTGTCCGGATGGCGCGGTGATTGGCTATCGGCCGCAAGCCGAAATGCTTTCGCAGCTGCTTGATCAGGGCGAGCGGCTGTCCGTCGTCGATGCAAAAGCGATAAGACAGCGCTTGCGCGATCGGCAATTGAAACCCGTCGAATGGGTGAACGATCTGGCCAGGGCCGGACGTCTGTGGGTGGTCGCCGCAAGCGCGATCTGGGGGCAACCGCGCCAGATTATCCAGTGGGCACCATACTCCGGGGATCTGTTGCCGGCCGCCGATTATGATAAGGCGTTGAGCCGCCCGGTCGGCAGCCCGCTGTTCATCCAGGCAGACGCTGCCGTGCGGTACGCTCATCAATTCTCCTCGAGCAGAGATACGCAGACCTTCGGCTACGTTTTGAACGGCCCTGAAGACCTGTTGGTGTCCACTCTGCCAGTTGCGGTGCAGCGTTCGGGGTTGGCGCTGGATCGGGTTTTCGAACAGGGCAAGCTGCCGTCAGGTTTCAGTCTGAGCGCCATTTATTTGCGAGCAGCCCTGCCACCTCTGGGCGCGCGGCCGGACGATATGCGGCACTTTTTTCTGCTGCCCAACGATGTCCAGGCAGCCTGCGCATGGGCCAACACGCCCCAGGGGTACCGGCCGATCTACTTCTCCTGCGCCGATGGCGCGTTGTTGAAATTGCAACTGCATGCATTCGAGCCCGGCACTTTCTACGATGAGTTCGGGCAAGTGCAACTGCGCCCCAATGCCTTTGTGTCGAAGGTGGAAGCGGCGGTCGATGAGCGGGGCATTGCCAGCGGTACGTTCAGATTTGTCGACTATGTCCAACGGATGGCTCATGCCGGCCGACTTGAGGTAATTGAAACGAGTGAATACTGGTCGCGGCATGGTCAGGTGGATGAACACTGGCAGCCACGGCTGACCGAGGTGTCCAGTGAGCAACGCTGGCGCGAGCATCCGGCGCCAGCGCTGGGACCTGTCTTTCATCATCCCGATGATGCCGCCTGCCATGTTCATGGACGGGTAGCCGGCCAGGCGGTAATAGGCACCGGTTATGAGAGTGCGATTCTGGCGAACCCGTCCAGCCGTCGCTTCGTTCCGCTTGAGCCGATCGTGTATTTGGCCAACGAGGACAATCCGCTGTTGCGCATACTGCGTACCGTCGCGGATCCGGCTGTCAGTTGGCGCGATCCGGCGCCGCGTTATCCCGAGGGTTACTCGGTGATGGCCACCCATCAATTGCATGTCTCGGGCAACACCACGCTGGCGGCGGACGTGGATCAGGTCTATGCCAATTACGCTGCGCCTTCGCTGGTGCATGCGCACACCCATGCACCCACGGAAAAAGGCCTGCATATCCTGCACTACTACTATTCAACGCCGCACGATGTGCTGCTCAAGTACACACCTGTGTATTCAAGGGCGGAAAGAGATCTGTTGCTGACCCGCTCAGCCACTTTCGAGGGCGGACGCTGGATCAGCCGGCTGAGCCCTGGAGAGTTTCTTTCGCGGCTTATGGCGCTGGGTGAGTTTCGGGTGCTGATCGGCGGTTATTACTGGCGCCAGACCGGCCGCATGAACACTACCTGGCGAAGCCGTCGTCAGCAGACCCCGACACCCGGAACCGTGCGCTTGCGCGACGAGTTGTAAGTGAAATGAATGAACAGGCGTGGGCCGCCGCAACGGCCCGCGCCCGTCACATCAACGCTGCACCTGCGCGGAACGCTCGCCAAGTCGGGGCACGAGAAACCGGTCGAGCAACCAGACCACCACCAGCGACGCCCCCACCAGCGGAAACACCACCGCCAGCACCAGCATGATCGCCACGCCGGTTTTCCACTTCGGCAGGTCATGGCGCAGCGGCGGCACACCGAATTTGCCTTCAGGCCGACGCTTCCACCAGATCACCACGCCGCTGACGGCGCTGAGCAGAATCATCAGGCAGATCAGCAGCACGACAATCTGGTTGAAGGTGCCGAACATCTTGCCTTCGTGCAGCATCACGCCAATTTCCGTGGCGCGCGCGACGGTGCCGTAGTGCTCGAAGCGGACATCGGCGAGGACCTTGCCGGTGTACTGATCGACGTGCAGGGTGGCGTCGTTGCGTGGGTCATCGGCGAACACGGCAATGGTGAACACGCCGGTGGCGGTGGTCGGCAGGGTGATGCTGTAGCCCGGTTCAACCTTGCGTTCACTGGCGATGTTCTGCACGTCCTGCAGGCTGATCGCGGGTGCTGCGGGGCCGGCATGGGCATTGCCGTGATTCATGTGTTCGGCGTGGTCGCCGGACATCGGCATCGGCGTATTTTCCATCGCCCATGGCACGGTCTGGCGGGTGGCGCTGTTGAGGCTGCGTGCCTCGATGTCGGAGGTCGGTACGTTGTCCCACATCGCTGCCGGAAACACATTCCACACTTGCGCGTATTGCTTGCCCCAGAAACCGGTCCAGGTCATGCCACTGAGCAACATCACCAGCAACAATGTCGCGCCCCAGAAACCGGTGACCGCATGCAGGTCGCGCCACAACACCCGACCGCGACTGCTCAGGCGCGGCCACAGAATGCCCGCCGCCTGACCACGCGGCCACCACAGGAACAGCCCCGAGACCACCAGCACCACGCCCCAGCCAGCGGCCATTTCGATCAGGCGATCGCCGACTGTGCCGATCATCAATTCGCCGTGGATCGCACGGGCGATGGCTTGCAGGTTCTGCTTGGCATCCTGCTCGCCGAGGATGTCACCGTGGTACGGATCGACGAACACGTTGAGTTCATGACCGGCGTTCTTCACCACGAATTGCGCGCTGCGCTCAGCATTCAACGGCGGCAGATACTGAGTGACCTGGCCTTGTGGATAAGCGCTTTTCACCCGTTGCAGCAAGTCATCGGCCGGCACCGTGTGGTGCCCGGCCGGTACTTCGAGCAGGCTGCTGTACATCAGCGAATCGAGCTGCGGTTTGAACAGATAAATGATCCCGGTCAGGGCCAGCATCACCATGAACGGCGCGACGAACAGCCCGGCATAGAAATGCCAGCGCCAGGCCAGGTTGTAGAAATTGGATTGAGGCTTTTGCATCACGTGTGCTCCGCTTGGCTTGGTTCTTTTCGTTGTCTGTTTACATGTGGGAGCGAGCCTGCTCGCGAAGCGGTTGTTCAGTCGATATCAATGCCGACCGTGGCGCCGTCTTCGCGAGCAGGCTCGCTCCTACATGGGTGGGTGTCAGAAACTCATATCCACTTTGGTCCAGAGCGTGCGCCCCGGTTCATTGAGCGCTTGCGGGTCGTTGGCCGGATAGCCGAAGCCGGCATTGCCGGCCAGATTCAGGTGTTCGGCGTAGGCTTTGCCGAACAGGTTGTCGACGCCGCTGCTGACCTTCCAGTGCTGGTTGATGCGGTACGCGCCGTTGAGCGAGAACACGCCGAAGCCCGAGCTCTGGGCGTAATCCTTGCCGACCACGTTGCCCTTGTTCGCGTCGATGCGGTGCTGCGCGGCGACCACTCGCCACAATGCGCCGGCGCTCCACTTGGCCTCGCTGTAGGTCAGGCCGAAGCGCGCATCCAGCGGCGGCATCTGCGGTAATGCCGAGCCGTCGCTGCTGTTCTTGCCCCAGGCATAGGCCAGGGTCGCATCGGCTTTCCAGTTGTCGGTCAGGTTGTAGGCAGCTCCGAGTTCGCCACCCATGATCCGCGCGTCGATGTTCTCGGCGCGCGAGGTGCTCATGCCCATCATTCCCGGCGTGTAGTCGAACAGGATGTAATCGCGTACCACACCGATGTAACCCGAGGCCCAGGCTTCGAGGTCGGCGCTCTTGTAGTTCACGCCGAAGTCGAACTGCGTGGTCTTTTCCGGTTTGATCGAGTCGAACGCGTTGACCGATCCTGCCGGGCCGGACTTGGGCGAAAACAACTCCCAGTAATCCGGGAAGCGTTGCGCGTGGCCGAGGCCTGCATAAAGCGTGGTCGGGCTGTCGGCCAGATCGTGTTCATAGCGCACGAAGCCACTGGGCAACGTGTCGGCGCGGCTGTCGTCGGCGGTCGGGTTGGGGCGGGACATCATCCCCGACCCTGTGGTTTGCCGATAATCCTTCGCCGAGGCGCGATCGACCCGAGCGCCAGTGATCAAGCGATCACGCTCGGCGGCGTACCAGGTCATTTCGCTGAACACGCCGTAATTGTGGAAATCGGCGTCCTTGCTGTATGGCAGGTCCTTGTAGGTATCGATGCCCATTGAGCTGCGCTGACGGTGCTCGTTGGTCTGTGCGTCGAGGCCGGTGATCAGCTGAACATCAGCCCAGCGCCAGGTTGCTTTGATCCGTGCACCGAGGGTACGACGGTCGACGTTTGACGCCATCGGTCCCGCCATCATGCCGGTGCCGGACGGGGTGCGCAGGGTGTAGTTGTCCATCACATGGTCGGCGTAGTTGTAGTAGACCTGCGCTTCCAGTTTTTCCAGCACCTCGCTGATGTTGGATTTTTCCAAGCGCAGACCGAGGCTCTCGCGCAGGAATTGCGAACCGTCCATGCCGCGCCCGGCATACCGCGCCTCGCCATCGCCCTTGCCGGCGGTGAGTTCGATCAGGGTGTCGGCATCCGGCGTCCAGCCCAGTGCGACATCGCCGTTCCACTTGTCGTAGCGCGAGGCGACGATGTCGTTGTTGCCGTCGCGATAGTCATCGGAATGCGCAGTGTTGCCGATCACCCGCACGTAACCCAGAGGACCGCCGGCAGCGGCGTCGACAACCTTGTCGAAACGCCCATGCGAGCCGGCCAGGAGGCTGGCGTTGACGCGCGTGCCGAGTTCGCCGAAGTTCTCCGGCTCACGGTCGAACAGCACCGTACCGGCCGATGCGCCCGGACCCCACAGGACGGTTTGCGGGCCTTTGATCACCGTGAGGCTGTCGTAGGTTTCCGGCGAGATGTACGAGGTCGGCGCGTCCATCCGTCCAGGGCAAGCGCCGAGCATCATGCTGCCGTTGGTGAGGATGTTCAGCCGCGAACCGAACATGCCGCGCAGCACCGGATCGCCGTTGGTGCCGCCATTGCGCACCAGAGCGAAGCCGGGAATGGTCTTCAGGTAATCGCCGCCGTCACTGGCCGGCACCGGTTGGCGCGGATCCTTGGGGTTGGTGACGATCGTCAATGGTGAGCTTGGAGCGATGGCAGTGATCACCGTCGGGCTCAGTTCATGTTCATGGCCGGCGTGAGCGTCGGCCAGCGCCAGCGGTGTCAGCAGTACGCCGCAAAGGACGGCAATAGCGTGCCTGCAACGAATCGGCGATTCATTCAGGGCAAAGTGCGCGCGGGCAGATTCCGCGCAGGGGACAGCAGTAAACCTGGACATGACAATTTCCATCGAACAGTCGTAAACACCACGGTCGGCAGCCTGGAGCTGTCTTCTCAACCGTGTGCAATCAGAGGTGTGTGTTTACGCGGCGATGGGCGGGGCGCGGGTGCGGGCCCCGGGGAAGAAGGGTTGGCGGGCATGGCCCAGACGCGGGGAGGGTGGGGTGAAGGTGTTGGGTGGCGGGATGTTGAAAGCGACGAAATCGCCGCCGCCGGTCAGCGCCGGGCAATTGAACAGCAGGCTGCAATAGCCGCACTTTTCCCACAGCACGTGATGCGAAGATTGCGGCGGGCAATGCTCGGCAGCAGGCTGGGCGTCATGGCCGCTGTGATCCATGCCGGGCATGTCCATCGACATGTCCATGCTCATTGGCATCGACGTCGAGGCGTGCTGATCCATCGGCATCGACTGAGAAATCAGTGGACCGATGAAGATCATCAACATGGCGAACAGGGCGATCCAGCTGCCACGCGTCAGCGCTTGAGTCTGACGGTGATGCGGGACGGGCCTGGCGCGCAACGGACGCATGGGCGAAGTCAGCCGAAACAGTTACTGAGCGTGCACGTGGCCCTGGGCGGATTCCGGCGGTTTCTTCTGCACGGCAACTTCAACGCTGACGTCACCTGCTTTTTCGAAATGCAGGGTCATCGGGAAGCGCTTGCCGTCGCTGAGCAGACTGCGATCGCTCGGGTTGAGCAGCATCACGTGATAAGCCATCGGCGCGAAGGTCACGGTGCCGCCGGCGGGGATTTGCACGCTTGGCACCTGCTGCATCTTCATCAGATCGCCCTGCATGACGTGCTCATGCAACTGCGCTTGTGCAGCGATGGGCGAGTCGACGCTGAGCAGGCGATCGGCGCTTTTGCCGGTGTTGTGAATGATGAAATAGGCGGCGACGGTCGGCGCATTCGGCGGCAGTTCCTGCGACCACGGATGGGCGATTTCCAGCGCACCCACCTTGTATTCGTGGGCATGGGCAAAGCACGCCGGCAACAACAGCGCAGCGAGGACGAAGAGTTTCTTCAACATGGCAGTTCTCCAGAACGATTTGAAACGCGGATTCAGGGCGCGAACCAATCAGACCAGAGGGGAGGCACGGGGATTGAGACTCGGCCATTGCTGGCGCGGCGTCGGGGTTTGCAGGGAGACGGGCGCAACGCTGCGGTTGCTTTCAAATTGCGCGAAATACAGCTGCGGCGAATGCCCCGGCAGCGCCAGCAATGGCGCCCCACCTGAGCAACACCAGCAGTGCTGCATGTTCGAATGGTTGTCGTTCTGCGGGGCCTTCTGATCCGTGGCACCGATGTCGATCGCCACCATCTTCATGCCGCTGCCGGTGCAGAAACTGCTCCACAGTATCTGCTCGGCCGGTGAACTGGCCGCCTGCGCCATCGCCCCGCTCAGCGGCATGGCGAGCATGTTGAACAGCACTGCAAAGCAGGCGATCCAGGCAAATGCTAACCGGCGTCGGTTCATGGGACAGGTCCGTTGGGTGGGCGATCAGGCGCGGCCCATTTAGCCTGATCAGGGCCGATAAGTAAAAAAGCGTCGTGCGGTTTGGTGTCGCATTGAGCTGTTAAAGGAGTGTAGCTACTTGAATTTGCAGTGCCAGACCTGACGCCTTCGCGGGCAAGCCCGCTCCCACAAATTTTGTGAGTGTGCACAGATATCAGCAACATCCACGGTTCCTGTGGGAGCGAGCCTGCTCGCGAAAGCGATTTGTCAGGCACTGATGGGCTGCCGGTGCGGACGTCTTCGCGAGCAGGCTCGCTCCCACATAGGGCGGTGCCGATTCAGTGGGAAAGGGCAGCGAGGACTTCAGCGACTGATTCAAACTCCCGATCAACCCCCGGCAACCCCGGCCGCTTCAACACCAGCACCGGAACGCCACGCTCGCGCGCCACTTCAAGCTTCGGCTCGGTGGCGCTGCTGCCGCTGTTCTTGCTGATCAATACGTCGATCTGCCGGCGCTCGAACAGCGCGCGCTCGTCTTCCAGCAGAAACGGCCCACGGGCGCCGATCACTTCGCAGCGCGCGTTGCCGGGATAGACGTCGAGGGCGCGCAGGGTCCAGAACTGGTGGGCGGGGATTTCGTCGAGGTGTTGCAGCGGTTCACGGCCGAGGGTGAACAACGGGCGGTGGAACGGTTCCAGGGCGGCGATGAGTTCGGCCCAGTCACTGACCTCGCGCCAGTCATCGCCTGCTTGCGGTTGCCAGGCGGGCCGGCGCAAGGCCCAGCAGGGGATGCCGGCGAGCTGTGCCGCGCGGGCGGCGTTGGCGCTGATTTGTGCGGCGTACGGATGCGTGGCGTCGAGCAGCAGATCGACGCCTTCATCGGCGATGAACTGCGCCAGACCCTCAGCGCCGCCATAGCCGCCGACCCGAACCTGGCAGCGCAAATCGCTCGGCACCCGGCCAACGCCAGCGAGGCTGTAGATATGTTGTGGGCCGAGCGTGCGGGCAATCGCCAGCGCTTCAGTCACGCCGCCGAGCAACAAGATCCGCTTCATACAAAACCTCCGGCATGCCCGACAATCCCGCCCTGACGATCAATGGCAAACACCTCGACCTGGACCTGTGCCGGTACCACGCTGCGGGCGAAATTCAATGCGTGGCGACACACCTCATCCCCTAAAGCGATGCCCGCCGCACTGGCTATGGCCAAGGCTTGTTGGCTGGTATTGGCTTCGCGAATGCCCTGTTGCAATGCCGCATCCGCGCCAATCGCCGCCGCCCACTCGGCCAGTTGCGGCAAGTCGATGCTCGAATGCCGTGAGTGCAGATCCATATGCCCGGCGGCGAGTTTGCTGATTTTGCCGAAGCCGCCGCACAAGCTGAGTTTATCCACAGGTACTTTGCGCAGATGCTTGAGCACCGCGCCGACAAAGTCACCCATCTCGATCAGGGCGATTTCCGGCAGGTCATAGACCCGGCGCATGGTGTCTTCGCTGGCGTTGCCGGTGCACGCGGCGATGTGCAGATAACCATTGGTTTTCGCTACGTCGATGCCCTGATGAATCGAGGCGATGTAAGCGGCGCAGGAAAATGGCCGGACGATGCCGCTGGTGCCGAGAATCGACAGGCCGCCAAGAATGCCCAGCCGTGGATTCATGGTTTTCAGCGCCAGTTCTGCGCCGCCCTCGACATTGACTGTGACTTCGAAGCCGCCGCCGTAACCGGTTTCGGCGGCGAGCAAGGCCAAGTGATCGCTGATCATTTTGCGCGGCACCGGATTGATCGCCGGTTCGCCGACGGCCAATACCAGACCGGGTCGGGTCACCGTGCCGACGCCGACACCGGCGTTGAAGCGAATTCCCGGTTCGGCGGACAGTCGCACCTGTGAATAGAGCAGGGCGCCGTGAGTGACGTCAGGGTCATCGCCGGCATCCTTGATCGTACCGGCCTCGGCGCCGCCCTCGCTCAAGCGGCAGAACTCCAGGCGCATCTGCACCTGTTTGCCCTTGGGCAGCGTGATCTGCACCGCGTCGGCGCTGATGCCGGTGAGCAACAGGCGCGCGGCGGCGAGGCTGGTGGCGGTGGCGCAGCTGCCGGTGGTGAGGCCGCTGCGCAGGGGCGCGGGTTGTTCGGCGGTTTCGTCACGCATCGAGGGGTTTGACCAATTCCAGCAGGGTGATCGGCAATGCCTGACGCCAAGTGTCGAACTCGCCGAGCGGTTGCGCCTGGGCGACATGGATGCGCGTCAGCTCACCGCCGTATTGTTCGCGCCAATGCATCAGGGTGACTTCGCTTTGCAGGGTCACGGCGTTGGCCACCAGACGGCCGCCGGGCTTGAGCTGGTCCCAGCAGGTCTCGAATACACCCTCACGGGTGACGCCGCCGCCGATAAAAATCGCTTCCGGACGTTCAAGGCCATTGAGCGCTTGCGGCGCCTTGCCGCGAATCAGCTGCAAGCCGGGTACGCCCAGCGCATCGCGGTTGTGTTCGATCAATTGCTGACGGCCCTCGTCGGCCTCGACCGCCATGGCACGACAGCTCGGGTGCGCACGCATCCACTCGATGCCGATCGAGCCGCTGCCGGCACCGACATCCCAGAGCAGTTCGCCGGGCTTCGGCGCCAGGCGGGCGAGGGTGATGGCGCGCACGTCGCGCTTGGTCAGCTGGCCGTCGTGACGGAACGCCGAATCGGGCAGACCGGCGAGGCGTGACAGGCCGGTAACACCGGGTTCGGCCAGACACTCGACAGCGATAACGTTGAGATCGGCAATCGGCGCATTTTCCCAGTCACTGGCGCGGCGCTCGATACGCCGTTCGGCGTCGCCGCCCAAATGCTCCAGAACAGTCATGCGACTTGGGCCGAAACCACGTTCGCAGAGCAATTGCGCAACGGCGGCCGGGCTGCTGCCGTCATTGCTCAGCAACAACAGACGCACGCCGCTGAACAGATGCGCATTGAGCGCCGCCAACGGACGCGCCACCAGCGACACAATCGTCACCTCCTGCAACGGCCAGCCCAGGCGCGCCGCGGCCAGTGCGCAGGACGAAGGGGCGGGAATGATCGCCATCTCGGCGCTCGGCACATGACGCGCCAGGCTGGCACCGACGCCGTAGAACATCGGATCACCGCTGGCCAGCACGCAGACCGGCTCGCCACGCGACTCGAGCACCGGCGCGAGGGAAAACGGACTCGGCCACAATTGCCGCTCGCCGCCGATGCACGGCGGCAGCAGATCCAGCTGACGCTGGCCGCCGACGATCCGCGAGGCGCCCATCAGAGCACGCCGGGCGTTCTTGCCCAGGCCTTTGAAGCCGTCTTCACCAATACCCACAACGGTCAGCCAATCGCCCATTTCATACTCCAGATCCTGCGTCCAGCGAAGCGGGCGACATGATAGCGCGACAATCGATAACTGGCTGCTGTCCTTTTTTCAGGAGCGCCGACATTGAATGTTTACATTGTCTTTTGTGATTTTTCGAGTTCTTCGCAAGTATTGAATTGGCGTTCCGCTGGAAGTGCTTGTGGCTATCCGGAAGGTACTTTTTTAGTAAATTGAATAATCAAATGGATAATTGAAATGAACGATGTTTTGAACAGTATCTCAGCACTGCCCGACCAAGGCAGTGCGACGGTGATGGGGAATAATCTGTTGTCCTACTTTTCCGGGTTGACTGCGGAAGACAAACGATTCGTCAAAGACAGTATGCGCTGGGCAGAATACAGAGCCGATTTGCGTCATGACAGAAACAGTGAGCCAGCTGCTTGGTTCGAATA
The DNA here is from genome assembly GCF_001425545.1 of Pseudomonas sp. Leaf434. Lineage (NCBI taxonomy): Bacteria > Pseudomonadati > Pseudomonadota > Gammaproteobacteria > Pseudomonadales > Pseudomonadaceae > Pseudomonas > Pseudomonas sp. Leaf434. Next base: position 536,885 of record NZ_LMQZ01000007.1, read on the forward strand.
TTATTCCGGGGTGCTCTGGTCTGTCGGCTGGAGCCTGGAGCAAGCTCCGGTAATCCATGTTGACAAGAACTTTACCGGCAATGCGCTGGACGTCTGGGCGCGATCCTTGTCGCAACAACTAAGTCGGGAGAAAGTCGCGCTAATGAAGGAAGCGTTCCATATGCTTGAGACACATTCGGACGCCATAGACGTATTTAGAGGCAGCGCTCGGGAATGGAGCGATTTTCGTTTTTCTCCTGCTCAGTACAATTTCAATAGGGAGTTGGAGATTGTCGTCAGTAATGTTCGCTTGCTTGATGCGAAGTGGTCCTCTACCTATTTGTTCTGGACTATTCAGCATACGGGTTCGGAGCTTGATATCCGCTCCAGGCGCTTTTTGATCAGGTCTGCCGCGATAAATGAAAATCGGCTTCAGTTGGCTGCTGCAGTGCTTGATATGCGCACGCGTGAAATTGAGTTGGCTCGGGGCGCTTGATATTAGTTGTACAGCTTTGTTTGATGGTTTGTATGACGGTCTGAAATTAAATGCATGGATTTTCGATTTGATTAACTCCGGTGCTGTGGTTAGTTTGTTTTCCACACCAAGTCGGTGTTTTAATCATGAAAGGAATTCATTTATGACTGAGCTGAATAAAGATGTAATCTCCGCTGTTGAGCGGTTTAGTTTGATTGCACAAACCAATGAGTTTATCGCTGCGCAGCCAGTGCTGCGCTCGCGTTCGGCAAGTGTTGGCAGTAGCTTGCCGGTTGATAAAGATGAACTGAATGCTGCAATCATGGGCTCGGGTATTGCAGGCTTTGATGCAAGCATGTCCAAGCGCAGCAAGCGAATCGTTAAAAACACCTACATGTACGCTGATCTGGTTGCCTTGCTCAAATATCCGGCGTCCAACCAAAAAGAACAGCGCTATAACGAGTTTATGCGATTGATGAAACTGGCTGGCTGGTTTGCTTTCAGCCAGCCTTATAATCGATATACCGCTACTTCGCAAAAATTGACCATGGATAATATTGTCCTGTCTGTTCTGCATACCGCTGTTGGTGCAGCAGTAGGACAGGGCCAGGCAGCCCTTAAAGTATTGTCCTCTGTGGCAGATGCGACCATGGATGCGCTGAAAAATGAACCACAGGCCCTGACGCTGTTCGAGAACAACTCGAAGAAAGCCGAAGGTGGCAACTTTTGCATGAGTGCGGCTTCGCAGGATGATGAGGGTGGTATCACCCTGGCAATCGCTGCTGTGCAATATCTGGCTTCGGCTCAACCTACCAAAGTACTGTTTGTAGAATGGGCAACATCTGCTGTGGAGATTTATAACGCCGGTGCCACGATGTATATGGATGAGGAAGACTATGCAATGGTAGAACCATTGATTGTCAAGGCTCTGACGGAGCAACGTGAGAAAGCGCTCAGCTACGAATTTGGCCAATCGGTCTGAAAGTGATTAATGCCAGAGGCGCAAGCCTCTGGTTTTTTTGTGGGAGATGCAAATGTTCGCGATTTCGAAGGTTTTCGTATGCGCAGGGGCATTAGTGCTGGTGAGTAAAGAGCTGACGGCATCTGACATTGACGACAGTCTCGATGCGCTGCTTTATTCACAAACGGTCGCCTCGCATAAAGTTCCCGATGCTGTTGAATACGAGGCATGGAATGATGCCAATAAAACGGCTTTGAAAGTCACCGGTGCTTTGTTTTTTGACGATCCGGTTATCAGCGCGCCTGTCACAACGCCCGATACTTTTACTTTGCTGGAGTTGACTCAAGAACTCTTGCAAGGTTGGGCGTCGGCAGTTTTGAACCAACAGGTAATTGCCAATCTGACCTCGCAACTGGAGAGCAACGGTGCTGCCCTTGAGTTGCTTCAGCGAAATATTCTGCAAGAGGGCAAGTCGATTCGCTTCATGCTTGGCAGCGTATCTGCGGAATCAACGATTACGATGGTCGTCATTTCGTTTGCCGTCAAAGAGCCTGTTCCGGGCAATGTGCTTGAGCGACGCTTCAATGCCGAGCAGATAGTGGGCAACCTTGCTGTTGATTGCTACAAGGCTCTTATAGATGCCGATGATTACTGTTTCTCGAGAGCCAGGATTATTGCGTTATTGGGTGAGCGGCGTGAAAAGCAGATTATCGCCCTGACCTGAGAGCGCGGCAGAGGCAACAACTGAAGCCTGCCTGCCCCACCGGTCGAGACAGAGGGCAGACTTTTCATACCGGTGGGCAAAGCAGGCATAATACTGCGCCTTCGCCCGCGAAGCGCTTCTGCCACACAACCGGTCAGCCCCTTGAACGAACGCCCGATGTCCACTGCCTTACGCCCCTCGGCCTGCCCGGGGTTGCTGCGTATCGTCCAGGCACTGGACGGCGGTATCTGTCGGATCAAGCTTGATGGCGGTTCGATCAGTGCCGATCAGGCCGATGCGGTGGCCGCTGCCGCCGAAGCGTTTGCGAGCGGTGCGATCGAAGCGACCAATCGCGGCAACCTGCAGATTCGCGGCATCGGTGCGCAATCGGCAGCGCTGATCCAGTGTTTGCTGGCCGCCGGCCTTGGGCCGAAGCACGCCGCCGGCGACGATGTGCGCAATCTGATGCTCAGCCCGGCCGCCGGCATCGATCGGCAGATGCGTATCGATACACGCCCGCTCGCCGGGCAAATCCTCGACACGCTGCAATGCCATCCACGTTTCCATGAGTTGAGCGCCAAGTTCGCCGTGCAACTCGATGGTGGCGAAGCGCTGGTGATGCTCGAACATCCGCATGATCTGTGGCTGTCGGCGTTCGAACGTGACGGCGAAATCCTCTGGGCATTCGGTCTGGTCGGTTGCCCGACCGATCGCCCGCTCGGCGCTGTGAGCCTGGACAATGCTCACGCACTGGTGGTCGCCGCGCTGGAGTTGTTCCTCGACCTGGCCCGGCCAGAGCAAACACGGATGCGCCATCTGCTCGACGAGTTGCCCAGGCTCGCGTTCCTTGAGTCGTTGCGCGAGCGCGTATCGCTCAAGGCGATCAGCAATTGGCAGCGCCCGACGTCGGCAGACGCGCTGCACATCGGCGCTCATCAGCAAAACACGCAAGGTCTCTGCTACGTCGGCGCGGTGCCGCCACTGGGCCGACTTGATCCGGCGATGCTGCGGGGCGCGGCACAACTGGCCCGTCAATTTGGCGATGGCAGTCTGCGCTTCACGCCGTGGCAGAGCCTGCTGCTGCCGAACGTGAAAGCCACTGATACCGACAACGTGCTTGAGCAGTTGCGGGCGTTGGGCCTGTTGACGACCGAGGCCGAGCCACTGGCTCGCCTGATCGCCTGCACCGGCGCCGATGGCTGCGGCAAAGGCCTTGCCGACACCAAACAGGATGCCCGGCAACTTGCACCTCTGCTGCCCGCAGGCCTCAGCGTGCACCTGTCGGGTTGCTCGCGCTCCTGCGCCGCCGCCCACTGCGCGCCAGCCACGCTGCTGGCCGTTGCCCCCGGTCATTACGACCTCTATTTTCGCGATGCAGCACAGCCCGGATTCGGCACGCTGCACGCCTGCAATCTTACTATTGAAGCGGCCGCGACCCTGCTCGACGCCCGCTCCCGGAGCCCCCTTGATGCTTGATTACATCCGCGACGGTCAGGAGATCTATCGCAACTCCTTCGCGATCATTCGCCGCGAGGCCAATCTGGCGCGCATTCCCGCCGATCTGGAAAAACTTGCGGTGCGAGTGATCCACGCCTGCGGCATGGTCGAGGCCATCGACGGTCTGCAATTCTCCGAGGGCGCGGGCAAGGCCGGGCGCGATGCACTGGCGGCCGGTGCGCCGATTCTCTGCGACGCGCGGATGGTCTCCGAAGGCGTGACCCGCACGCGCCTGCCGGCCAATAACCAAGTGATCTGCACTTTGCGCGACGACAGCGTGCCGGAGCTCGCCCGCGAGTTGGGCAACACCCGCTCGGCTGCCGCGCTGGAACTGTGGCGCCCGCACCTCGAAGGCAGTGTGGTGGTGATCGGCAACGCACCGACCGCGCTGTTCTACTTGCTGGAAATGCTCGACGCCGGCGCGCCGAAACCGGCACTGATCCTTGGCTTCCCGGTCGGCTTCGTCGGCGCTGCCGAATCGAAAGCGGCGCTGGCCGCCGACAGTCGCGGCGTGCCGTTCGTGATCATGCAAGGCCGGCTGGGCGGCAGCGCCATGGCCGCCGCCGCCGTCAATGCCCTCGCCACGGAGATCGAATGATGCAGGCCAAAGGACGTCTGATCGGCCTCGGTGTCGGCCCCGGTGATCCGGAACTGATCACTGTCAAAGCCTTGCGCCTGCTGCGCGAATCACCGGTGGTCGCGTATTTCGTGGCCAAGGGCAAGAAGGGCAATGCGTTCGGCATCATCGAGGCGCATCTGGTCGAGGCGCAGAACCTGCTGCCGCTGGTCTATCCGGTGACCACCGAGGCGTTGCCGGCGCCGCTGTCGTATGAGCAGGTCATCAGCGATTTCTACGACGAAGCCGCTGTGGCGGTCGCCGAGCATCTGGACGCCGGCCGCGACGTAGCGGTGATCTGCGAAGGCGACCCGTTCTTCTACGGCTCCTACATGTATTTGCATGATCGTCTCGCCAGCCGTTACGAGGCCGAAGTCGTGCCCGGCGTGTGCTCGATGCTCGGCGGCGCTTCGGTGCTCGGCGCGCCGCTGGTGTATCGCAATCAGAGCCTGTCGGTGCTTTCCGGCGTGCTGCCCCACGAAGAACTGAAACGGCGTCTGGCCGATGCCGATGCGGCGGTGATCATGAAACTGGGGCGCAACTTTCCCAAGGTCCGTCAGGTGCTGGAAGAACTCGGCCTCGCCGAGCGTGCGTTGTATGTCGAGCGCGCGACCATGGCCAACCAGAAGATCGTGCCGATGGATCAGGTCGAGCCGATGTCCTCGCCGTACTTCTCGCTGATCATCGTCCCGGGCGAACGGTGGCAAGGTTGATGAGCCAAACGACTCCCGCCATCGTCATTCTCGGCCAGGGCAGCCTCGCGACGGCGCGGCGCATTCAGCAGGTCTACCCGGCGGCGCAAATCTATGGCCTTGCCGGACGGGTTGAAGGCGCCGACAGCAGCTATCAGGAATTCGGCGCGACCCTGCGCGCGTTGTATCAACAGGACACGCCGATCATTGCCCTGTGCGCGGCGGGGATTGTCATTCGCACCTTGGCGCCGCTGTTGCTGGAGAAAGGCGCCGAACCGGCGGTGCTGGCGGTGGCCGAAGACGGCAGCGCGGTGGTGCCATTGCTGGGTGGACTCGGCGGGGTCAACGTCATGGCCCGGGAGATCGCGGCGGCGTTGCAAGTGGCGCCGGCGATCACCACCAGCGGCGAATTGCGCTTTGGTACCTGCCTGCTCAATCCGCCAAGCGGCTACGCACTGGCGGATCTGGAATCGGGCAAACGCTTCGTTTCCGACCTGCTCGCCGGGCACAGCGTGCGCATCGAAGGCGCGGCGCCATGGCTCGATCAGACGCAGTTGCCGCAGGATCCGCAGGCGCAGCGGTCGATTCATGTGAGCAGTGTGCAGCGGGTGGCCAGCGCCGATGAATTGCTGATTTACCCGCGCAGTGTGGCGGTGGCAGTGAGCGCTGACGTGGCAGATCTGCCGAACGCCGTTCGCGCTGCGTTGCAACAGGCCAGTGTCGCCGTGCCGGCACTGGCGTGTCTGGTGGCAGCAGAGGCTGAAATGGCCTCATCGAGTTTGCGCGAGGCTGCGCTCGAGTTGGGCGTGCCACTGCGCTTCGTGGCAGCACAAAGCGATCTTCAGACGTTGGCCCGTGTGGCAGTGCCTGCGGCGAAGGTGATCAGCGCAGAACATCTGGCGATCGCGATTGCCGAGCAACCGCTGGACGTCGCGCAGATCGGCCGCCCGCGCGGTCGCCTCGCGGTCATTGGTCTTGGCCCCGGCGCCGCCGAACTGATGGTGCCAGCGGTGAAAACCGAACTGGCCCGCGCCACCGATGTGCTGGGCTACGAAACCTACGTGCGCATGGCCGGCCCGTTCCGCGACGATCAGGTGCAGCACTGCACCGACAATCGTGAAGAAATGCAGCGTGCCCGCCATGCCTTCAGGCTCGCCGCTGAAGGCCGCTCGGTGATCGTGGTTTCCTCGGGCGACCCGGGCGTATTCGCCATGGCCGCTGCGGTGCTCGAAGCCCTGCACGAATCGGATGACTCGGCGTGGCACAGCGTTGATCTGGAAATCCTCCCCGGCGTCTCCGCCTCGCTGGCCACTGCGGCTCAGGCCGGTGCGCCGCTGGGCCACGACTTCTGTGTGATGTCGCTGTCGGACAACCTCAAGCCCTGGGCGATCATCGAGAAACGTCTGGATCTGGCCGCCCAAGCGGATCTGGCCCTGGCGTTCTACAACCCGATTTCCCGGGCGCGCCCGTGGCAACTGGGCCGGGCGCTGGAGATCGTTGCGCAGCACCGCTCGCCTGAAACACCGGTGGTGCTCGGCCGGGACATCGGCCGGCCGGGGCAGACGCTGCGCACCACGACCCTGGGCGCATTGACACCGGAACAGGTGGACATGCGCACCATGGTGCTGATCGGTTCTTCGACCACCTGCACCTTCGCCCGTGCCGGAGGCGGTGAGTGGGTTTACACGCCGCGTTGGTATGGTGAAAAACCGCTGTCCTGAAAAACCCTCCGCTCATTCAATATTCGGCTTTGGGAAAGTTTGAGCGGTTGTAAGTCCGATTGAAGTTTCAATTGTTTTCCACCAGCAATAAACAATGGTCATGCCCCACAGGGCAGGGCCATTTTTTTTGCCCGACGGTCGCGCCGGTCCGCTAATTATTTCGCAGCCGTTACAGCATAGTGCTTCGGTGTTATCAGATATTGCCGGGGACAAGCTTTGTATTCCTTGTTGTTTGTGTGGCGCGTATTCGCCCACTAGGGTGCTGTGTTCATAGCACTTGTCGAGTGTCGTTCAAATCAATTTACCGCTCTGCAGCGGCGCGAAAGTGCGCGCGTCAATGGGCCATTAAGTAAACAAGGAGTGTGTGATGGCTTTAAAAAACGATTACTCGTTCGGGCGAGCATTCATTTCTGCGCAAGAGTATTCCGTACTCTCAAAAGCATTGCGGGAGCTTTCTGCCACCCCCCAATATCAAGCGCTGAACGACTATTACCAGCAAGCCGGTCAAACGACCGACCCGGTGTCGTTGTTGACCCTGGCGAGCCTGTTTCAAGAGCAACTTGCAGTGCTGTTGAAACGCAAAAAAAACCCTGTTCCGGTGGTTGTCGATGACATTGCGCGAGGGCTGCAACGTTATCTGTCACGGCTTTCGACGACCGTGCAAATGTTGTCGGGGCCGACCCGGCCGGTGCCGAAAGTCATCCATTTCGTCTGGGTTGGCGGAAGCGAAGTCGGGGTCAATCAGCGCGATTACATGAATATCTGGCGCCAGGTGATGGCGGCGGAGGGTTACCGCTTCAACCTTTGGTACGACAGCGATGCGTTGCTGGCTTTCGAGATGAACCGGGTCATCCTCGACAGTGCCAGGGCTGATGTCATGACGACCGGTGGCGACCAGCTCAACCATGCCGCGCAATTGGCGACGATGATTGAAGAGCGTGCACGGGTGTTGAAACAGCAGATGTTCGACTACCTCAGCCAGCCGAGGTGGAAGGGGCGGACCGATGAAGCACGCATCGATCTGATGGTGCGTGCTTATGGCAAGGACCGCGCGTCGCTGCAGGCTTTTCGTCAGCGCTGCCTCGACAGCCATCTGGCGATGGTGGGGCCGGATCTGCAATTACGCGATGTCACTCACGCCTTTGCCGATGACTTGTTGGCGGACGTCTACCACCGCGAAGTGTCGATGCGCGGCAACTTCGCTGCAGCGAGCGATGTGGTGCGCTTGCAGGCGGAATTTCGTGAAGGCGGGCGTTATACCGACATGGATTATCTGCCGCCGCTGCTCGACAAGTTGGGCGGTGTCGATATCAGCGATTACAGCCAGACGCAGAAAATCGCAGTCCTGCAACTTCTGTTGAACAACAATCCGCAGTTGATGCCGGGGCGCGATCCGCAGCATTACCCCGACAGGACCGACAGTCTTCCAGAGCAACATAAACAACTTCTCGAGGATTTTGCTCGCAGCAAACCCGACGTCCTTGAACTGTTCATAGCGCCAAAAGTCGTGGAGGCTGCGGAGAACGGCTTTCGCATGGGGCTGCAAATCAATGAAGAAATGAACGCTCATTTCATCGCCCAGCCGGGCAGCGGCATGACGATGTCGATCATGCAAGTCATTCGGCTTAATTACGACGTGCTCGCTGAAGTTGAAAAGCGCATGGCCAACTCGGCATCTGGATGGGCCGACGGTGAAACCCTGACCACGGTCGCGGCGACAGTCATTGAAGAGATCTTGGTCAGGTCGAACTTCACCAGCTGGAATGAAGCTTATGCCTACCAATTGCTTAAAGCGGTTGTCACCTATTACCGGGACGGTATCCGCAATGACGCGGCGGGTACGGTAACGCTCACCGGCCCGGGCGCGGCACTCGCCGGATTACATGAATATATCGAAGCCAATTGCGATCCGTTTTTCACTCGTCAGGTGCTGGCGCAACAGCGTCTGCGCGAGGGCTACAACGTCAATACCGAAGAGGAAACCATTTCCGGCTGGATCGTCAGGGGCACGGAAAAAGACTGGCTGGAGAAGGAACACGCCCGCTGGGCCGAGGGCAAGCTCAAGTCCCGTTATGCCGGACGCTTGTCCAACCTGCTCAGCGATCGAAGCCTGACCTTCGAGCGCGGCTGGCCCGTTGTCGAGGGCAAACCGGTGCTGGTGACCGCGGTGCTGCAACGCTTGATGGATGATCTGGGCGAGCCGTTCATTCGAGCGATGCGAGACAAGTTGAGCGGGGAGGTCAATTTCGCTCAAGCCGTGGTCATCGACTTCGACGCCCGTCAGCAAGTGCTGGCGCAAGGACCTGTGGTTGTGCCGACCTCCCATGGTGCGGAATCGGTCAGCCATCTCAACGAACTGTTCAGCCGGATCGCCCACGGTACGCTGCCGCTGGAACAACTGAGCCCCGCGATGCGAGTCGTGCTCGGGGGGATTTTCGGCGCAACGAGCGTGGACGATGTCGGGTTCGCCGATACCTGGCAACAGGTGCGCGACCTGGCCATCGCCACCGACCGTGACGGCACTTTCGCGCGCTACGATGCGATTGAAAAAGCCGTGCGCCAGCGCCGCTCGGCGGCGTTCGAGAACGGGCTGGGACGCGACCTGCCGACGGCCACATCGACGACCCGCGAGCTCAAGGTTCAAGCCATGTCCGAGCCGCTGACGCTGCGCCAGTGGGGCGAACGTATCGGCCAGATCAAGCACAGCGCGCAGCGGGAGTTTCGCACGCAGATCCTGCAGCGCAGCGGACAAGTGCGTGACATCTTTTTCAAGGCCGGCGCGGTGTCGGTCAAGCAGTTGCCGCAGGATCTGTTGCAGCACAACGCGGGCGACCCGGGGCGCCGCTGTTATCCGCTGGCGCTGCTGATGGGCGCCGCAGTGGCAGCCGGCGAGCCGGCGGAACGGGCGTTGGTCGGGCATGTCGCCAGCGCCAGCGCGAGTCCCGACGAACTTGGATCGCGGGCGTTGCGCAGTGCGCTGGACGAACTGCGCGCCTTGCCCACCGGCGAGGTCGGCAGCGTTCGCGGCGTGCAACGCCTGGACAGCATCATCGCCGCGCTGGACGCCAGTGCGGCGCCTGCGGTGCTGCTGCTCGACACTGGCGACCACGCCCTGCTGCTGGCCAAAGTGCGAACCGGTGAGCACGCGGCCTATCGCTTCTACGATCCCAACTTCGCCCTCTACGGATTTGCCGATGGCGCGCAGTTGCAACGTGGCGTAGAGCGTTATCTGAGCGCGGACGATAACGCGCTGGCGAAGCTTTATGGTCTGGGTGAGATGGCCACGGCGCAGTTCACCGTCACTGAGCTGGACACTGCGCAGTTCACCGTCACTGAGCTGGACACTGCGGCGATCGCCGAACGCAGGCTGTCATCGGATCTGCGCGTGGACAGTTTTTTGCACAACGTTGCGCTGGCCGATCCGCAGGGAGCCTCGATCTGGCACAAGCAAGCGCTGGCCCGTACCCGATCTCTTGGGGAAAACGCTCGACTGGGCGTCGGTCTCGCGCAACTGGACGCACGCTACTGGGCCAGCGAGTTCGAGCAGGCGACCGAGCGTTTGCGCCGTGAGCACAACCTGGCGCGTGATTACGTGCCGTTGCTCGATACCCACAGCAAAAACGCCGACGGCGGCCACAGCATTACGCTGATGGATCTGCGCAATGCGCAAAATGCCCGGACGGTCAGCACCCGGGATTCGCGCTTTCAGAGAATCAGGCAATACGTCGAACGACTCGTGCAGGGCGGTGCGGCCAGGCCCGGTCAGACGGCTGATCACGACGGTGGCAGCCGACTCAGTTTCGCCTTTGCGATCCAGACGCTGATCAGTGAAATGCGCCAGCGCGAGTACCGCGCTGGCGATACAGCGCCGACACTGACCGTCGCCCTGCAACTTCAGGTGTACGTCAGTTATGCACAGCTGGGCTTTGGTGTGGCCAGCGATGCAGTGCAGGTCATCCAGTTGGTGCGCCATTTAGCGGTGGCCGAGCGGGCGTTGCAGCAGGCCTCGTTCTCCGCACGTCTGGCCGGGCAGGCCGCCACGGGTGTCGGGGTGGCATTTTCCGTGGCCAATATCGGTTTCGACATCTACAACCTGACGCAGGCAGAGAATCATGAGCAGCGGGCGCGGTTTTCCACGTCCCTGGCGTTCAACACAGCGGCGCTGGGTCTGGATATTGTCGCCCTGGCGGCGGGCGGAACGGTGGGCGCGTTCGCCGCAGCGCTGTCCGTGCCGCTACTGGGCGTCGGTATCGGGGTGACCGCGATTGCCAGCAATCTCGGGCAGATCATGGACAAGGCTGCGGCCATCGGCGAGCACCTCTCGCAGATTCACGACGCTTATCAGCAGTCTTACGAAAGCGTTGGTGCGGTCTTGCAGTTCCCCGCACTGGCAGTGATTACCGAGGTGGATCTGCACAGCAGAAGGGTGGCGTTCGAAGGGCAGAAGTTTTACCCCTGGAAGGGCAGTGCACTGGAATTGCCGCAATACGACGATGATCCGGCCAGGCGGCATGCTGCGATCAACATCCCCAGAGCCTTTCAACGGCCTGCTGTCGGCAGCGTCTGGGGTACTTTGCCCAGGATGGTGGTGCTGGGTTGTTCGCCAATCTGTTACTACGGCTATGAATATCAACTCGGCAGCGCCGGGACCGTGCCCTTTTCAACAACCCGCTACCCGCGGTTGCACGACCGCCTGGCACATCAGCTGGAATATGACGCGCTCGGTAACCGGGTGTTTTACCTGTTCAGTACGCCATTAGCGCCGCACATACTCTACAAGCTGCATCCGGTATTCATGGCTACGACGATCAAGCTGCAGTTGAGCGCAGAGGTCAGTCAGCTGTTGGTTCCGGACCTGCCGCCAGAGTGGCGCGAGAAGATTGCCTACCGGATCACCGCACCGCAGGGGCAATTCCGGATTCGGTTGGTGCCAGGCCTGCTGGCGGTGAATTTCGAACAAGCACAGGGCTGGGAACGGGTGACCTGGACGGTGCAAGCGTCCTGGGCCCGGGTCGAACAGGTCAGCTTTCGTGCAAAACCACGGGACAGCATCGACAGCGCACCTGACATGCTGGTCGATGGCCTCGTGTTGAATCGTTTTGACGGCGTCATCGAGCTGGCCGAGGGGCTGTTCCGGATCGACTGGACGGGCCGCAGCCTGCATCTGATCGGCGTTGTCCTCGACTACGAAAACAACGCTGCGACTCAACTGCGTAGCGCCAACATGACCGCCAGCGGCATCCCGGCGCCGGTGCAGCGCTATTTGCGCGCTCAGGTCGCAAGCGGGCAACTGACCGCAGCCTATTTGCCGTTGCGTAACTTCAGAGTGCCGTTCGATTCGCCGAACCGGCCAGTGGTGACTACCGGCTATTACGACACTGCGCGGGATCGGGTGCTGTTCGCGCGTAACCTGCCGCTGGAGGTGAACGAGGGTGTGGTTCTGGCAGGCGTCAACGCCGGCCATGCGTGGTTCTACCATCCCGATCATCCATCGGTATGGCGGGTCGATGTGCTGACCGGCACTGTCCAGCATCGCTACCGTCTGAAAAATCCGCGTACAGGTTCGACCATCATCGGCTGCCGACAACAAGCCGATGGAGCGCTGCGGATTGCGCAGAAGCTGACGGCAGAAGCGTTGCATGGCACCACCACGGTCGAGTACCGGATCAGCGGGCAGCATGTAGTACTGACCGCTTGCCAGATCGCTTTTGCCGCCGAGGACTATCGGTTCGAGCCGCGTGAAGCGCTTCGACAAACCGATGCCCCGGACATGGGCGTCTCGTCAGACATGGCCGCCAGCAGCAGTGATTGGTCTTGTGCACCGTTCATTGTTGTCGAGGGCTATGCCGGGTCGCAGTTGCGCGACAGGGCTTGGCTGAACAAGACGACGGGCAAGTGCATTGAGGCCAGGCAAGACCTGTCCTGGCCCGAAGACTTGTTGATGCTGATGCCGTCCAGCCCTGAAAACAACGCGGTGCTGTTCTATAGCCAGCAGGAGCGGACGATCAGCCGCGGCATCGAACCCCGTGTCGGTCATTGGCAGAATGTGGTGATCGAACACGATGTGGTCGAAATCAACCAGGCGGACCAGCGCTACCTTGCTACCAAGGACGACGGCCGTCTGTTCGAGGTCGATATCGTCGACGTGCCGGCAGCGGCAGCGATCGACGAGGTGATTGTGTTTCAGTACGGGGTACCTTCCCTTGCGCACAGAAGCGATGAGGCATGGCTCGATCAGGCCGATAAACCCTCGATTCTCCGGTTCGCCGGCGTTGGGCAGCGCTGGCTGCAGCGAAATCCCGATTGGTTGAGCGCATTGCCCTCGCTGGCCACGGTCGCAGCGTTGCTGCCGTTCCCGGTCTTCGGTTTACGAGATGGGGCAGGTCAGGCGTTCCTGACTGTGTGGTGTGTCGATGGCAAAGTCGCTGTGGCCGATATCGGTCAGGGCAAGGAGCTGGCGCTGCTCGGTCTGACCCCGGATCAAAGCGCTGTCTGGTTGCTTGAGGTCAGCGCCGGACAACTTTTCCGCCAGCCGCTGATGGCGATCGAAGCACTGCGGGGAGTGTTTGCCGCTGACCATCGTTTGCTGAAACCGGAGGTGCTCGACAGGCCTGAAAAGGTCTGGACGTCATGGACTTTTGCTGAGGTGCGGCGCCAGGGTGAAGGGCTGATTGCGCAGACCCTCGACGGGGTGCATCTGCAATTGCTGGATAACCAGCCGGCAATGATCGTTGGCGTGGAAAATCGCTGGTCTCATGTGCCGGGGCAGAGCGATGAACAGTTACGTGCACGCCTGCGAGCATTGTTGCAAGGGCATGCCCGCGCGCCTGTCATACAAGTGGCAAGTGCAACCGGACGCTATCTGTATTACCTACCGCAACTTGATCAGCTGTTCGATCTGGCCGGGCGCAGTGACGGACAGTGGTCGGCATTCCTCGGTACGCGCGGGTCGAAGCAGCCGATGCTGTTCGACCCGGTCGACCAACTGATTTTCAGCGCCGGCCCGAACGACGGCGTCTGGCTGCCCGACAGTTATGCCCATCGCGACGCCGAGGTCATGGTGCTTGAGGTAGGTGATGACATCACAGAGATCGAAACATTGTTGCCCGATGGCGTCACCAGGCTGCTGCTGACTTTCGGTGCGCAGACCTCGGGTTATCGGCTGGCGCAAGCGTCCTTCCAGCGGTTGGACTGCATCGTGGTCGATGGACGACAGGCTTCGGATGCTGAAACGGCAGAACCTTGCCTGCTGGATCTGGATCTGGACGAGTGCGGGCATTGGTGGATGTCACGGGTCGATGACGGTGTGGTACTGACCGATCCGGACTCCGGGCACAGTCTGATATTGCGTAATTTCGACGGACAGCGCCGACTGCTACTGATGCTGCCCATTGCCGGGCGGCCACACACGTTCACGCTGGCTCAAGGGCTGGAAGCGTTTGCCACTGTGCGCGGCGCAGAGGCCACGGTCAGCCTGACAGCGGTGATCGCAGCGCTGCGCTGATGTCTCTACGCACAGCAAAACGCCGCGAACGGTAACCGTACGCGGCGTTTCGTTGTGGCGGTTGCGCTGCAACAACACTCAAGGCACTAGATAGCCTTTCACACCGGTAAAGATGATTTGCGCCGCCAGTGCGCAAACAAACAATCCCATCAAGCGGCTGACAATCTGCAAGCCCTGATCGCCGAGAATCCGCTCGATGCGATTGGACAGATACAGCACCACTCCGACAGTAAAACTGGCCAGGGCGATACTCATGATTGCAGTGAGCTTGTCGTCCCAGTGCGGCTGGCTGACGCCCATCACCAGCAAGGCGCCGATGGTGCCGGGGCCGACCGTCAGCGGGATGGTCAGCGGCACGATGGTCACGTCCTGCTGCACATTATCAGCCTGCACCGCCGGTTTGCCCTGAGCCATGCCCAGCGCGGAAATGAACAACACGCTGCCGGCACCGATGCGAAAGGCGTCTACGGTGATGCCGAAGACATCGAAAATCACCCGCCCGAACAAATAGAGCAGCACACTGGAAATCAGTGTGGCGAGGGCGACCTTCCACGCCAGACGCCGCTGTTCCTTGCGCGAATAGCCACGGGTCAGGCTGATAAAGCACGACAACACGAAGAACGGGCTGTAGAGCACCAGCATCTTCAGATAAACGCTGAACAACACATGGAGCATGATGCAAGCTCACTGGCGATGGAGTCGGGGGGGAGTCTATCAGGCACCGCAGATTCTGTCGGTTTACGACGGCTGAGTCGTGGCCCGGTTCTGCTGATCGCGTTGGGCAACCCAGTGTTCGATCAACTCGCGCAACTGGGAGAGCTCGACCGGTTTGGACATGTGCCCGTCCATGCCGGCCTGCCGGGCGCGCTCCTTGTGTTCGGCAAGAATGTGCGCGGTGAGGGCTACAACCGGTGTGCGGATGCGCTGATTGCTGACTTCCCAGGCGCGCAGTTGCTGAGTGGCGGAGAAGCCATCAAGGATCGGCATTTCACAATCCATCAGCACCAGGTCGTAACGCTGGGCCTTCATCGCTTGCAGCGCTTCTTCGCCATTGCTCGCGGTGTCCGGTTGCAGGTTGAGCTTGCCGAGCATGCCACGGATCACTTTGGTCGAGATGGTGTTGTCTTCGGCGACGAGGATGCGGAAGTCGCTCGGCACTTTGGCCGCTGTGGCCGCCGTAACGACCTGCGGCTGGAACGCGACCTGGCCCTTGTTGCGTTGATTGAGCTCGTCAGCCAGCGTGGTCTTGAGCGTATAGCCGGCCACCGGTTTGGCCAGTATTCGTTTGATCCCCGAATTGCGCGCAATGATCTTGCTCGGCGCGTTGCTGATGCCGGTGAGCATGATCAGCAGAATGTCGTGGTTCAGGCTCGGGTCTTCCTTGATCTTCGCTGCCAGTTGCATGCCGGTCATGCCGGGCATGTTCTGGTCGAGCAGGACCACGTCGAAGTAATCGCGCAGATGCGCCTTGGTGCGCAGCAGCGCCAGCGCCTCCTTGCCCGACGGCACGGCGCTGACATTCAGGCCCCAGGCGCTGCACTGCTGCACCAGCACTTTGCGGCAAGTGTCGTTGTCGTCGACCACCAATACCCGCGCGCCTTGCAGCGGGCTGTCCAGATCGGAGGTCGGATGTTCGAGGCGATCCGGGTCCAGTGGCAAGGTCAGCCACAAAGTGCTGCCCTGGGTGGCGCCGCTCTTGATGCCGAACTCGCCTTGCATCAGACGGATCAGTTGGCGCGCAATCACCAGGCCGAGATTGCCGCCCAGGCGATTGGCCGAGAGGAAGTGCTTGCTGTGCAATTCGGCGTGCAACAGTGCTTCGCGCTCTTCCGGCTCCATCGGCACGCCGCTGTCCTGCACGGCAATGCGCAGGCGCGGCTTGCTGCTGCGCTCATCCAGTGCAACGACGATCAGCACTTCGCCTTCTTCGGTTTTCTTCAGGGCATTTTCCAGCAGGCTCAGCAAGGTCTGGCGCAGGCGCGTCGGATCGCCGCTGATTACCCGTGGCACTTGCGGCTGGATGAAGCTGATCAGCTCGACGTTCTGTTGCTCGGCCTTGGCCCGGTAGATGCTCAGGCAATCATCGATCAGGGCGTTGAGGTCGAACTGCACGTCATCGAGTTCGATCTGCCCGGATTCGAGCTTGGAGATGTCGAGGATCTCGTTGATCAGCGTCAGCAGTTCGTTGCCGGCGCTGTGGATGGTTTGCACGTAATCGCGTTGCTTGACCGACAGCGGCGTGCCCAGCAGCAGCTCGGTCATGCCCAGTACGCCGTTCATCGGTGTGCGGATTTCGTGGCTGATCTTGGCGAGGAATTCGGCTTTGGCGTTGATTTCGGCGTTGCTTGCCGCCAGGTCGCGGCTGATGCTGAAACGACTTTCAGTGATGCTGCGCTGTCGCTCGCCCAAGGCGACGCTCATCAGCAGACCGCTGATGCAGATGAACACCATCAGCGTCATGATCAGGCCTTGCGGCGTGACCAGTGTCAGCCCCAGTAGCGCCGGCAGGATAACCAGGGTGCCGATGTTGAACACGATCATGGCGGCGACGAACAGACGCGCCGGGCGATAGCCCTTCTGCCAGTGATAGAAACCCACCAGCAACATGCTCAGACCGGCCAATGCGACCAATGCGTAGGTGATGATGTTCAGCGGCAAGGTGTTGACGAACAGCAGCAACAGGCTGCACGTGACGATCAACAGAATGTCGCCCCACAGCAGTTTGTTCAGCGGATGCTGGCCCAGTGGTGCAAAGAAGCGCAGGGCGTACATCAATCCGGCTGGAGCCGTCAGCAGCAATGCCAGATAAGCGCCCGGCGTCTGAATGGCTTGCCAGTTCGGCAACCACGGACCGGCGAGATTGAGCAACAGGAACAGACTCAGTCCGAGCAGGCCCTCACAGATCGCCAGCCACAGACTGCTGCGCGAGCGCGAGTAGGCGTAGCGCACCAGGTTGTGCAGCAGGAGCATGGCGAGGCAGCCGAACAGCAGGCCGAAAATCAGCGTCTGCTTCTGATCGGCTGCGCCTTCGACCGCCGCTTGCAGGGTGATGTGCGGGCGCAACTGATGGCCGGAGACCATGCGCACGTAGACGTCCAGCGGCTTGTCGGCCTGGGGCAGGGGCAGCATGAAATCGCTGCTTGGCAAAGGATGTTCGGCCTGCGGCCGTTCGTTGCCGGTATTGCGTTGCTCGATCAGCCGGTCGCCGTCGAGCACGTAGAGATTGAGTTGGGACAGGTCGGGGGCAAAGATGCGCAGCACTTGTTCGTGCTTGCCCGGCGCCAGTTTGAAGCGCAGCCACAGGGCGCCCTCGGGTTCGGCCGCGGTCAGACGGTCAAGCTCGATGGGGCTGAATTGATTGGTGTAGCGAGCGGAGCGGATGTCGCTCAGTTGCAGGATGCCCTGATCGTCAAGCAATACCGACCAGCCACTGCCTTGCGCGGCCTGGGCCGGGAGCATGCAGAGCAAGGTCATCAGCGTGACGGTGAAGCTTATGGCAATCCTGAGCCAGCGCACGGCGAAATCCCTTCGTAGGTTGATGCCAGAATATAACGATGCGCGACGACCGAACAGCCCGGCGAGGAATGGCATCCCGCGCCGGGCCTGATGGATCGCTTACTCCTGGGTTTCGCCGCGTTCACGGGCAATGGCGCGGTAGCCGATGTCCTTGCGGTAGAAGCAGCCTTCCCAGTCGATGGCAGCGGCCAGTTTGTAGGCCTGCTGCTGAGCTTCACCCACGGTGGCGCCCATGGCAGTGGCACACAGTACACGACCACCGGCAGTAACGACCTGACCGTCCTTTAACGCGGTGCCGGCGTGGAAGACTTTGCCTTCCAGACCTGACGCTGCGTCCAGACCGTTGATCGCTGCGCCTTTGGCGTAGTCGCCCGGGTAGCCGCCAGCAGCCAGAACGATGCCAACGCTCGGACGCGGATCCCACTGTGCTTCGATCTTGTCCAGCGCTTGCGCCAATGCGGCTTCAACCAGCAGCACCAGGCTCGATTGCAGACGCAGCATCACCGGTTGGGTTTCCGGATCGCCGAAGCGGCAGTTGAACTCGATGACTTTCGGGTTACCGGCCTTGTCGATCATCAGACCGGCATAAAGGAAGCCAGTGTAGACGTTGCCTTCCTCGGCCATGCCGCGCACGGTCGGCCAGATCACCTGATCCATCACGCGCTGGTGCACGTCGGCGGTGACCACCGGGGCAGGGGAATAAGCACCCATGCCGCCAGTGTTCGGGCCGCTGTCGCCGTCGCCGACGCGTTTGTGATCCTGGCTGGTGGCCATCGGCAGCACGTTCTTGCCGTCGACCATGACGATGAACGAAGCTTCTTCGCCGTCGAGGAATTCTTCGATCACCACGCGTGAACCGGCGTCGCCAAACGAGTTGCCAGCGAGCATGTCACGCACGGCGTCTTCGGCTTCGGCCAGGGTCATGGCGACGATCACGCCTTTGCCGGCAGCCAGGCCATCGGCCTTGATCACGATCGGCGCGCCTTTCTCACGCAGATAAGCCAGGGCCGGCTCGATCTCGGTGAAATTCTGGTAATCGGCGGTCGGGATCTTGTGGCGGGCGAGGAAATCCTTGGTGAACGCTTTCGAGCCTTCCAGTTGCGCAGCACCGGCGGTCGGACCGAAGCAGTCCAGGCCACGGGAGCGGAACAGATCGACCACGCCAGCCACCAGCGGCACTTCCGGGCCGACGATGGTCAGGGAAACGTTCTTTTCCGCGAAGTCAGCCAGTTGCTCCAGCGCCAACACGTCGATGGCGACGTTTTCACATTTAGCTTCAATGGCGGTGCCAGCGTTGCCCGGTGCAACGAAAACCTTCTGCACACGCGGATCCTGAGCCACTTTCCAGGCCAGAGCGTGTTCACGGCCACCGCTGCCAATGATCAAAACATTCATTTCAAAAACCTCAAAAATCTGTCAGGCGCTGCTGGAGCGCTTTATGTGGGAGCGAGCCTGCTCGCGAAAGCGGTGTGTCAGTCAACGTCAACGTCGCTGGCAGATTGCATTCGCGAGCAGGCTCGCTCCCACATTTGAATCGGTGTATCAGTGACGGAAGTGGCGCATGCCGGTGAATACCATTGCGATACCGGCTTCGTCGGCAGCGGCAATCACTTCAGCATCACGCATCGAGCCGCCCGGCTGGATCACCGCAGTGATGCCGACCTTGGCCGCGTTGTCCAGACCGTCGCGGAACGGGAAGAATGCATCGGACGCCATGACCGAACCGGCCACCTGCAAACCGGCGTGCTCAGCCTTGATCGCGGCGATGCGTGCCGAGTTGACGCGGCTCATCTGGCCGGCGCCGACACCGATGGTCTGGCGGTTCTTGGCGTAAACGATGGCGTTGGATTTGACGTACTTGGCGACTTTCCAAGCGAAGATCAGGTCGTGGATTTCCTGTTCGGTCGGCGCGCGCTTGGTCACCACTTTCAGGTCATCGGCGCTGATCATGCCGATATCACGGCTCTGCACCAGCAGGCCACCGTTGACGCGCTTGTAATCCCACGCAGCGGCGCGCTCAGCCGACCACTCGCCGCAGGCCAGCAGGCGTACGTTGGCTTTGGCCGCGACGATGGCGCGGGCTTCTTCGCTGACCGATGGGGCGATGATCACTTCAACGAACTGGCGCTCGACGATCGCTTTGGCGGTCTCGGCATCCAGTTCACGGTTGAAGGCGATGATGCCGCCGAACGCCGACTCGGTGTCGGTGGCGTAGGCCAGTTCGTAAGCCTGGCGGATGCCGCCTTCGGCATCCGGGCTGACCGCCACGCCGCACGGGTTGGCGTGCTTGACGATCACGCAGGCTGGCTTGACGAAGCTCTTCACGCATTCCAGCGCGGCATCGGTGTCAGCGACGTTGTTGTACGACAGTTCCTTGCCTTGCAACTGGGTGGCGGTGGCGATGCCGACTTCGGCCGGCCTGGCTTCCACGTAGAACGCCGCGCTCTGGTGCGGGTTCTCGCCGTAGCGCATTTCCTGAGCCTTGATGAACTGGCTGTTGAAAGTGCGCGGGAATTCGCTGCGACCTTCAGTGCTCAAGGTTTCAGCGCCCTGGTTCACGGTGCCCATGTAGTTGGCGATCATGCCGTCGTAGGCGGCGGTGTGTTCGAAGGCCTTGAGCATCAGGTCAAAACGCTGAGCGTAGGTCAGGCCGCCGGCCTTGAGGTTTTCCAGGACGTTGGCGTAATCGCTGGCATTCACCACGATGGCCACGTCTTTATGGTTTTTCGCTGCCGAACGGACCATGGTCGGCCCGCCGATATCGATGTTCTCGATGGCGGTCGGCAGGTCGCAGCCTGGCTTGTTGATGGTCGCTTCGAACGGGTACAGGTTGACCGCTACCAGATCGATCGGCTTGATGCCGTGCTCGTTCATGATCGCGTCGTCAGTACCGCGACGACCGAGGATGCCGCCGTGGATTTTCGGGTGCAGGGTTTTCACCCGACCGTCCATCATCTCGGCGAAACCGGTGTAGTCCGCGACTTCCACTGCTGCAACGCCGTTGTCGCGCAGCAGCTTGAACGTTCCGCCGGTGGAGAGGATCTCGACGCCCAGAGCTTCAAGCTCCTTGGCGAATTCGAGGATCCCGGTCTTGTCGGAAACGCTGATCAAGGCGCGGCGGATCGGCAGGCGGGTAGTCTGGTCGGTCATCTCAATTTCCATCAAAAGCAAAGGAAGTCAGCAAAAAAGGCGACCGTTTTTTACGCGGGCGCCTTTCTGGTTTGATTGAATGCTTACAGCAGATCGTACTGCTTGAGTTTCTTGCGCAGCGTGCCGCGGTTCAGTCCCAGCAGCTCACTGGCCTTGGTCTGGTTGCCCTTGACGTAGTTCATCACGCTTTCGAGCAGGGGCGCCTCGACTTCGGACAGCACCAGGTTGTACACATCCGTGACGGACGCGCCCTCAAGGTGGGCGAAATAATTGTGCAGCGCCTTCTCGACACTCCCGCGAAGGGTCTGGCCTTCTTCGCTCGGCGTGTTGAGGTGCTGTTTCAAATTCACGTTGTCGCTCACGGGTGTTGTTCCACTCACTAAAGTCTCGGTCATCATCGTCATGCGGCCACCCCTTCTTCGTCCCCTGTCAGGCTCTTGTAACGCTCGGCGAAGAACTCCCGAACGTCGGCGCATTGTGTTTCCGTACCATCCAAACGATTGAAACGGGCGCGAAACTCCCTGGCGCCCGGCAAGGTTGCGAGATACCAGCCCACATGCTTGCGGGCAATGCGCACGCCCATCACGTCACCATAAAAGGCGTGAAGGGCAGCCAGATGCTCCAGCAGGATGCGTTCCACTTCGCTCAGTTCCGGCGCCGGCAATTTCTCGCCGGTACGCAGGAAATGATCGATCTCGCGAAAAATCCATGGCCGCCCTTGAGCGGCCCGGCCTATCAGCAGGCCATCGGCACCGGTCGCATCAAGCACGTATCGGGCCTTTTCCGGCGAATCGATATCGCCGTTGGCAAACACCGGGATCGACACGGCCTGCTTGATCGCGGCAATCGTGTCGTACTCGGCTTCCCCTGTGTACAGATCGGCGCGGGTGCGGCCATGCACGGCCAGCGCTGTGATCCCGGCCTGTTCGGCGATCTTCGCCACGTTCAGACCGTTCTTGTTTTCGCGATCCCAGCCGGTGCGGATCTTCAGGGTGACCGGCACATCAACCGCGGCCACTACGGCCTGCAGGATCTCGGTCACCAGTGCTTCGTCTTTCAGCAACGCGGAGCCGGCGGCCTTGTTGCAGACCTTTTTGGCCGGACAGCCCATGTTGATATCGATAATCTGTGCGCCCAGTTCGACGTTGGCCCGTGCCGCATCGGCCAGCATCTGCGCGTCGCCACCGGCGATCTGCACCGAGCGCGGCTCGGGATCGCCTTCGTGGATCATGCGCATGCGCGACTTGCGGGTATTCCACAGGCTCATGTCACTGGTGACCATTTCCGAGACTACAAGCCCTGCGCCCAGACGCTTGCACAGCTGACGAAAAGGCTGGTCGGTGACGCCCGCCATCGGGGCGAGAATCAAACCGTTCTGCAATGTATATGGGCCGATGCGTACCGCCGACATAGGACTTCCCTGAAGTGGGGCCGGATCATGAGAGTTCGAAAAAGGGTGGGCATGATACCCGCTCTCGATGACTGGTTAAAGGCTGAATTGAACAAAATCTGAACAGTTATTCTGTTATCGCCAACGGTTTGGTTGGCCGCGATCCAGTCAGAAAAATGCCGTCAATCGAGAAACGCTGAAGCGGTTCACTCCGGTGAGTGGAAGTTCAGGCTGTAATTCACCGCTTTCGGCCCCGGATCGAGAATATCCAGGGCGATGTGGATCGGCGTCTGCGGCGGCATTTCCGCGAGGCCTTCGAGATCGCCGCTCAGATACTCGCCGGGTTTGAAGCGACGACTGGCGATCAGATGACCGTTGAGGTCGGCGAAGCGCAGTTCGAGCAAAGGGAACGGCTGGGAAAACGTCGCCCGGTTGTAAATGATCGCGTCGACCACCAGCGCCCCGCTGAAATCGGGATGGCTGCGCACCACCAGATTGCTGCTCTTGATTTTGCCGATATCGACTTTCGACGGCACGGTGCAGCCGATCTGCGGGCAGATCTGCTGGAACCACGGTCGGTATTGATCCTGCCGCGCCAGTTCCTCGAAGTGATAGGCGATGTACTGGGCGGCAAGGCCGCCGGCCGCCAACACCACCAGCACCAGCCAGAGCAGGCGCCGGCCCCAGGGCGAGCGGCGCTGCTGCCAGTCCAGTTGCAGCGGGTCGTCGGTCAGATCCTGCAGGACCTCGGCGCGCACCCCGGGCTCGGCCCGTTCGCGTTTTTTGCGCGGCGAAGTGATCAATGGCAGATCGTCGTCATCGTTATCGTCGCTAGCCGACAGTCGTTCGCGGCGGGCGTTGGGGTCGATCGGGTCATGCAGGCGCAATTGCGGAATCGGCGGCTCGTCATCCAGATCCACCGGCTCCAGCGACAGCGAAGGTTCGGTGCGCTCGGGTTCGAGGGTTTCGATGCCGTCGATATCCGGCTCGATATCCGGCGCTACGCTGCGCTCATCCGCAGGCTCGCTGAACAGGCTGTCGGGCCATGTGCCTTCGTCCGGCTCCGGGCTGTCGCGTCGGGCGCTCAAGGATTCTTCGCGGGTACGGCCGAATTCGGCGGCCGGCTGGATTTCGCGCTGTTCGAGGCGGGCGAGTTCTTCGTCCAGATCGAGGCTGTCCAGATCCAGTTCCGACGCGCTCCATTGCTTCTGGCTGATGGCGCGCGGTGCGGGGATCTGTTCGACGACCGCAGAATCGCTGACAGGCGCGGGCGCTTCAGGCAGCGCTGGTGCGGCCGGCGTCACCGTGTCCTTGCCGGAATGTTGTTCGAGCAGCTGCTTGGCGGCATTGAACACTTGCAGGCAGGAGCCGCAACGAACCACCCCGCGCGCCACGCTCAATTGAGCATGGTTGACGCGGAAACTGGTCTGGCAATGCGGGCATTGGGTGACGAAACTGTCGGTCATGCGGCGATCCGGTTCAGGCAAGCGGTCATTTTAGCGCCGACGCCCGGTGATGCGCACCCAGCCGTCGCGATTGGCGATCGGGTCGAGCTCGAAGTCCTGCGCATAAGCTGCCGCTACTTCTTCGCCCTGCTCGGCGAGAATGCCCGACAACGCCAGGCGCCCACCGCTCTTGACCAGGCTGGACAGCTGCGGCGCCAGCGACACCAGCGGGCCGGCGAGAATGTTGGCGACCAGCACGTCGGCCTGAACCTGCGGCAGATCCTCGGGCAGGTACAGCGGGAACAGCTCATCGGCAATATTGTTGCGCCCAGCGTTGTCGCGCGAGGCTTCCAGTGCCTGTACGTCGATGTCGGTGCCCACAGCTTGTTTGGCGCCGAGCAGCAGGGCGGCAATCGCCAGAATCCCCGAGCCACAGCCGAAGTCGAGCACGTGGCAGCCTTTCAGATCCTGACCGTCGAGCCATTCCAGGCACAGTGCGGTGGTCGGGTGGGTGCCGGTGCCGAACGCCAGGCCCGGGTCCAGCAGCAGGTTGACCGCATCAGGCTCGGGCGCGGCGTGCCAGCTCGGCACGATCCACAGACGCTGGCCGAAACGCATCGGCTCGAAACCGTCCATCCAGCTGCGTTCCCAGTCCTGGTCCTCGATCACTTCGCTGTGATGTTCGGGCAACGGGCTGCCGGTCAGCAATTCCAGATGGGCCAGAACCGGCTCCGGTTCGGTACCGCCTTCGAACAGCGCCAGCAAGTGGGTGTGCGACCACAGCGGCGTGGTGTTGAGTTCCGGTTCGAAGATCGGCTGGTCTTCGGCGTCCATGAAAGTCACCGACACGGCGCCGACTTCGAGGAATGCGTCCTCGTAGGTTTCGGCTTGTTCCGGGGTGATGGCGAGACGGACTTGCAGCCAAGGCATGGCGGGCACCTTTGAAAATCTGTGGGGCAGCCCGAAGCTGCAAAAGCGCGCAGTTTACGCCAGGTCGCCGGCAAAGTGGACACACCGCTTGGCTGTTACACATTCGCGGCCGCGATATACATATGTATGGCCTGAGCACTTTTGTCGGCAAATAGAGTGAGCGCTCATCTCTACGCAACAAAAGGCTGGACGACATGGCGGATCAACAAGGAACTGTAGAAGAAAAACCACCGATAGCCGCTGCGTCTACGGGGTCGGTGCAGGAGATCCTGCTGCGCATCACGCGCTGGCAGGTGATGATCGACAAGCGCTTGAACGGCCAGATGACGTTGCTCGAGGCGCTGGAGCATTTCGCTTTGACTGAACTGCGCAGGCATTACCCGGACGGCCATTTCGCCCCGGGCTTTGTGGTTGCGCTGCTTGACGCCATTCTGCAAAAGCTTATCGACGGCCGGCCAGTCATGTTCCTGGCGCTCCAGGACGCGCCATTTCGCTGGCCTGGGGGCGCTGACCCCGGTTTACCGTCCAGCCGTCATGAGCATGTGATCCGGACGGTGGATAGCGTTTCGCTGCACTTCCTCGACCAGTACAAAAAATACCTGCGAGAACATTGGACGACAAAAGGGCAGGAAGCGCTGTTTGATCGCCTGATCAAGCGCAAGCTGCGGCGCTATATCAAGGATATCGAGTTACTGTTGCGCCGTGACCAACTGGCGGGCCTGACACTGGATCAATTGCGCAGCAAAATCGACCGGGTTCACGCCCGCAGCACGCGTCGGTACCGGTTGACTGCCCTGGCAACCGGCGCAGAGAAAAAGATTCTCGAGGCGCATTCATTCGCGCAACTGCCGTCATGGATCAAAGCGCTGAAAGAGCCGGATCGCGCCTTGTTGCGCGATTATCAGGAGCAGACGTCACTGGCGCAGGCAGCACTCGATGACCTGCTGCAGGGCCACGGCTCGTTGCGCGCCTTTGCCCGCCAGCAGGCCATCGAATATATTCAGCTCAAGCTCGACATGGCGGTTGAACCAGACCGGATCGACGTGCGGCTCAGATGGCGCTCGGCGGTCGGTGAGCCGACCCACAATCGCAGCCTCAGTGACCTGCTGGCATGCGGGCCGATCGGGCAGGACTTCGCAGCGGTCCTGGAGATCAGCAGTCCTGCGCCATTGCGCAACCAGTCACTCAAGCCGGCATTCATTGCCGACATGCTGGCGGAACAGGATTATCCGGCGGACTACCTGCGAGCCCTCGCCGAGCAGTACCAGCGCACCGACGTGCAAAAGGCACTCATCGACTGGTTCACCGTACGGCTCAGGCAGAGCGCATTCGTCGCGCGCTGCGCAGCTCATCTGGCGGATTCCGACCATGAGCGTCTGGAGCAGATGTGGTCTGGGCAAGCGGCAATGAAACCGTTGCAAGTGGCCGCATTGACGCTGCCCAACGGCATGCAATGCGCCGATCTTCTGGTGTTCTACCAGGCAGAGACTGAGCAAGCGGTGAATAACCTGGTGCTGTACGCGCCCAACAAACCCGACGGTCAGGAGTGGGTCCGGTTGCCTTCGATTGCGGCGTTGACCGGCGAAGTATGGAGCTGGACGCAGAGCGAATCCGGTCGCGAGTATCTGTTGCAGCAGCTTTCGCCGACGGCACATCACCCGGCACGTGATTATCTTGTGGCTGCGGCGGCCAGTCCTGCTCTCTGGGGCATGCAGAGTGACCTTCGACGAACGCCCTTGCCGTTCGACGAATGCGTCGAAGCCGCTGCAAAAATGGCCCTGGTAAACAACCTGCAGCGGGTCGAGCAGGACAACTCGCTGCGCTGGTACACGACGCTCGCGCTCGAGGCTCGCCGGCGCATCAGCAGTCTGAATCAGGAACTGATCGTTCATCAGCAGGTTTTCAACGAGCTGCTGGGCGGTTTCGAGGTTTTTGTCGATTTCGCCAGGCGCTCGGTTGCCGCAGCGATCACGCCCTATATGCGCAGCAAGAACGTGCTGGAACCGGTCGATCCGGCCACTGTGTTGATCGACTACAACCCCGGCGTTGCCGACCGCAGGAAGCAGCAGGTGGCCACGCTGCTCGACCTGGCCATTCACGGCTACGATGACAACTCCGGCATCGAACATCCGAAAAAAGGCGTGCGATCGTCGGTTGGCCAGGATCTGAGCCAGGTGCGCAGCGCCGATCTGGCGCTGTATCTGCGCCGGGCCTGGCTGGGTGAAAAATACGCCAGCGAGATTCGTGGCAAATATCTCGACCCGCGTGATGCTGCCTACGAACCGCGTCGCTTTGCCTACCGCAACGTGCTGCTGTCAAAGATGGACCGTGATTTACGCGTGGCCAGAAGTCAGGCGCGATTGAGCGACGCGGTGTATTCGGCACTGGTCCGTCAGGTCTCTCTGTTGAGCCAGGTGCCAGCGCCGGGTACGCATTTTCCGGGCGCGAGCATGGTTGAAAGTGACGGCGTGTTCAGGTTCACCGTGCGCCATCACGTCGTGCTCGGGGTGTATGTGCTGACCTCGTTCGACCCCGAGCCGTCCTGGTGGCTGTACACGCCTGATGCCCCCGACGGCATTGTGGTACGTGCATATCAGTCACTGTTCGGCGACATCGCCGGCGCTTTGCATGACTACTTGATGGCGCGTACGCCGGTTGCTGCGCGCAGCATCGTGTCGCGCACCCTGTATGCGATTGCGGCAAAAAAACAACGCGTCGATACGCTGCACGAAGCGCAGCGCCTGATTGACGCGCGCATCGAGTTCAATGCGTACATCGAGCGCGCGGTCACGGATGTGCAGGACATCACCACCAGCCGCGCGCAAATGATCGAACGCCAAGTGGTCAAGGGGCTGATGTTTGCAGCCGCACCGTTTTGCATGGTGTTCCCTCCGTTTGCCTTGCTGCTCGATGTCGTGTTCATTGCCGTCAGCGCTGGTCAGGCGGTCGCGGCGCATCTGGAGGGCGACATCGATGGCGCTCTCGGCCACTGGCTGGAGGCGTCGTGGGGGGCGCTGTTTGCCATGGTCGGCGCAGGCAGTGCGATCAAGTGGCTGGGCGGTGCGGCCAGAAGTCTGAAGCACACCATGAGGCCTGTCTCGTTGTTGTCAGAGCGTCTGAATACCGTGGCTCCGCTACGCAGGGACGCGCTGCCGGCGATCCGGGAAGTACGCTTTCATGCCAGGCAGGCCGTCAGCAAGACGCCCGAACATTTGCAAAGGGTGAGCGAAGAAGGCGTCTTTTTCGGCACCTGGCGCAGCCCGTCCAGCGCTGCACAGCCGCAACCGGCCTATTACATTCGCAACAGAGGCAAGTACTTTCTGGTCAGGGAAAATCCGCATTTCGGTGGCCTGAGCCTGGTCGATGCCCGTCGCCCGAGCGCCATCTATCAGCAACCGATTCAGCTTGCTCCGGGGGGCAAGTGGACACATGCCAGGGTCGGACTCACAGGAGGCGACGTGCGCAACCTTGGGCGCGTGAACAATTTGAATGATGCTTTTCCTGGAGGTGTCGAGCCCGTGCTGAACCGCGGCGCGCTGCAGGGCGAGGCCGTGGTGGCGCATTTTCGTCCGGGATCGCCAGATAACTACCTGTTTTCCCTGAATGCGCAGAGTTGCGTCATCGCCTCGCTGTATAACCCGACGACGAGAGTGGGGGCGGTCATTCATTTTGATCACAATATTCGCCCGCTGATCGAGCGAAGTGTCACGCAGGTGCTGGAGCGTCTGGGGGGAACACCGCAGAACATTCGCGCCACGCTGGTGGGTGGCGACTGGCTGTCGGCGGGCGCCGACATCGGCGGTCCGGTCAGGCGCGTGTTGCGCGAACAGGGCCTGCAGCCGACCTGGGATTACTGGTCATACTCGTCCTGCCTGGGCAACAGCTATGGCGTGGTGCTGAATCTGAACAATGGAGTCTCGAGAGTGTTCAAGCATTCCTCTGGTCAGATTGGCAGGTTGTACAACCCGCTTATCGCCAGATCGAGCTATGCCACGGACGGGCTCTCGATACGTGCCCGAAACTTTACGAGGCGGTTCACCCGCAGACCGTTACATGAAAACGCAGCAGGAGCGGTGGTCGATGAGGCTGGCCTGGGGGCATCTGCCACAATGGTCGAGCAGCAGGCGTTCTCCACGGTAATGGTCTGATCTGCTTGTTGCAGGCATAAAAAAACCCGATCCGCAGGGATCGGGTTTTTCATGCCGCTTCAGCCTTACGACTGTTTGGCCAGCTTGTGCTCGAGGTAGTGAATGTTCACACCGCCTTTGCAGAAGCCTTCGTCACGAACCAGATCACGGTGCAGCGGGATGTTGGTCTTGATCCCGTCGACCACGATTTCGTCCAGGGCATTGCGCATGCGTGCCATGGCTTCGTCGCGGGTTGCGCCGTAAGTGATCAGCTTGCCGATCAGCGAGTCGTAGTTCGGTGGCACGGCATAACCGCTGTACAGGTGCGAGTCGACGCGAACGCCGTTGCCGCCTGGGGCGTGGAAATGCTTGACCGTGCCCGGGCTCGGCATGAAGGTCTTCGGATCTTCAGCGTTGATCCGGCACTCCAGCGAGTGACCGCGGATGACCACGTCATCCTGAGTGAACGACAGCTTGTTGCCAGCGGCGATGCTGAGCATCTCCTTGACGATGTCGATACCGGTGACCATCTCCGAAACCGGGTGCTCCACCTGAACACGGGTGTTCATTTCGATGAAGTAGAAACGGCCGTTCTCGTAGAGGAACTCGAAAGTACCGGCGCCACGGTAGCCGATGTCGATGCATGCCTTGACGCAGCGAGCCAATACTTCCTGGCGCGCTTTCTCGTCGATGCCCGGTGCCGGCGCTTCTTCGAGAACCTTCTGGTGACGACGCTGCAGCGAGCAGTCGCGGTCGCCCAGGTGGATGGCGTGGCCCTGGCCGTCGGACAGAACCTGCACTTCGACGTGGCGCGGGTTGGTGAGGAATTTTTCCAGATAGACCATCGGGTTGCCGAACGCCGCGCCTGCTTCGGAGCGGGTCAGTTTCGCCGAGGCGATCAGGTCTTCTTCCTTGTGCACCACGCGCATGCCGCGACCACCACCGCCACCGGCGGCCTTGATGATCACCGGGTAGCCGACTTCACGACCGATGCGCAGCGCCGTTTCTTCGTCTTCCGGCAGCGGGCCGTCAGAGCCAGGAACGGTCGGTACGCCGGCTTCGATCATCGCGTGCTTGGCCGATACCTTGTCGCCCATCAGGCGGATGGTGTCGGCTTTCGGGCCGATGAAGGCGAAGCCGGAGTTCTCGACCTGCTCGGCAAAATCGGCGTTTTCCGCGAGGAAACCGTAGCCTGGGTGAATGGCGGTAGCGCCGGTCACTTCAGCGGCAGCGATGATGGCCGGAATGTGCAGGTAAGACTGAGCGGCGGACGCCGGACCGATGCAGACGGATTCGTCTGCCAGACCCAGGTGCATCAGCTCTTTGTCGGCCTTGGAGTAAACGGCGACGGTCTTGATGCCCATCTCTTTGCAGGCACGCAGAATCCGCAGGGCGATCTCACCGCGGTTAGCGATCAGAACTTTTTCCAACTTCGCAGTCATCAAAGGCTCTCCGCGGTTCAAACGATGGTGAACAGCGGTTGGTCGTACTCAACCGGCTGGCCGTCTTCGACGAGGATGGATTCGATCACACCGCTGGTTTCAGCTTCGATGTGGTTCATCATCTTCATGGCTTCGACGATGCACAGGGTGTCGCCTTTCTTCACGGTCTGGCCGACTTCAACGAAGGCAGGCGAGGTTGGCGAAGATTTGCGGTAGAAGGTGCCGACCATCGGCGAACGGGCCACGGTGCCGTTCAGCGCGGGTGCAGCAGCGGCAGCCGGAGCAGCGGCAGCGACTGGCGCGGCAGCAGGGGCAGCGGCCGGAGCCTGCATCGGGGCTGGCGCGTAGTACTGCTGCGCCGGGGTCTTGCTGTGGCGGCTGATGCGTACGGACTCTTCGCCTTCCTTGATCTCGAGCTCGTCGATGCCGGACTCTTCCAGCAATTCGATCAGTTTCTTAACTTTACGGATATCCATGAATCATCAACTCCCAAGGGTCGGTCAGGGGCGTATAGCTTGGTGTTCAAGCTGCTCTAGTGCGGCCTCCAGGGCCAGTCGGTAACCGCTGGCGCCAAGGCCGCAGATCACTCCTACCGCTACATCGGAGAAGTAGGAGTGATGGCGGAAAGGTTCGCGCTTGTGCACGTTGGACAAATGCACTTCGATGAATGGGATGCTCACTCCCAGCAGCGCGTCACGTAATGCGACACTTGTGTGCGTAAAAGCCGCCGGATTGATCAGAATGAAGTCCACGCCTTCACCGCGTGCAGCGTGGATGCGATCGATCAATTCGTACTCGGCGTTGCTTTGCAGGTGCAGCAGATGATGGCCGGCTTCACGGGCGCGCCGCTCCAGATCCTGATTGATCTGCGCCAGGGTCGTCGACCCGTAGGTCCCCGGTTCCCGGGTGCCGAGCAGGTTCAGGTTGGGGCCGTGCAGCACCAGTAGCGTCGCCATCTGCGTTGTCCTTGTTATCAATGAGCAGTCGTCAGAACCCGGCGACTATGCCGCAAAGCCTTTGTGACTGTCCAGTTCCATGCAATAGGCGGCACGATGGGCGATGTTTGCGCGAAATTTGTGACCGAGGATCAGGATCCGGTCATTTGTAGTGACTGGGCTGGCGCCTTCGCGAGCAGGCTCGCTCCCACAGGGGTATGCATTCCAATGTGGGAGCGAGCCTGCTCGCGAAGATGGTATGTCAGACGCGGAAGGCCTGAACGGCCGTATGCAATTGGCCGCCGAGAACCAACAGGTTCTCGCCCTGTTCGCGGCCTTGGCCGATGCGCAGCAGGTTATCCCCACCCAATTGATGAATGCGCTCGCTGTGATCGCGGATCTCGCTGACCGCGCCACTTTGCTGCGCGGTGACATCGGCGATGCGCACGGCGGTGTCGGCGATGGTCTGGATCGCGCCAACGATTTTGTCCAGTGCACCGTCCGCCGCTTGCGCCTGACTGGCCGTGGCTTCGGCGTGTTCGACCTGCGCGCGCATGCCTTCGACCGATTGTCGCGCGGCGGTCTGCAGGCCGGCGATCAGTGTCTGGATTTCCGCCGTGGCCCCGGCGGTGCGTTGTGCCAGCGAGCGCACTTCCTCGGCGACCACGGCAAAACCACGGCCCATCTCTCCAGCGCGGGCCGCCTCGATCGCGGCGTTCAGGGCGAGCAGATTGGTCTGGTCAGCAATCGAACGAATCACTGTCAGCACGCCGCCGATGGTTGCTGATTCTTCTGCCAGATGTTCGATCATCTGCGCATTGCCTTGAACCTCACCGACCAGCGCATGCAGTCCGGTCAGGCTCTGGCCGATTACAGCCTGCCCATGCTCGACGGCGAGACCGGCATGACGACTGGCGTCGGCAGCCTGACGGGCATCGCCGGCCACTTGCTGAATGGTCGCCTCAAGTTCCCCCAGCGAATCGCGAATCAGCGCGGTATCGCCGGCCTGATGTTCGGCGCCGCTGTGCAGGTCATTGCTCAGTTCGGCGAGGGTGCGGCTGCTGCCCGCGACCTGCTCGGCGTTGCCGCGAATGGTGCCGACCAGATCCACCAGATAGGCGCGCAAGCGGTTGAGCGACGCTTCGATGTCATGCAATTCGCGATTGGTCTTGCCCAGTTGGATGTCGCGACTGAAATCGCCCTCGGCCCAGGTCGACAGCGCTGGGGCGAGGTTGGTCAGGGTGCGGGCCAGGCGCCGCTGCAAGGTATCGATGAGGAGGGCGATCAGCAGAATCAGGCCTATCATCACGCCTTGCATCAGCCGCACTTCGCCCTGGATCTGCCCATGTTGCGCGCGTACCACCGGTTCGAGGCCGGCGATGGCGTGTTGCACGCTGGCGATTTTTTCGTGAGTCGCGGCGCTGAGCTCGGCGCGTTTCTGGATCTGCTCGCGGGTGCGCGTCAGTTCCGCCGGATAGCGGCCGAGCAAGCTGTTCAGTTCGCGTTTGAGGCCGACACCGGCATCTTCGGCGGCGGCTTTATCAGTGGTTTCGATGCCCATCAGCGCGGCGAAATCGTCACTGCTCGATTCGTTGCTGGCGACCACACCGAGCAAGGGCAGGGCATCGATGGCCTCGGCCTGGGCGCGCATGTTGCTCACTTCACGCTCGACATCGGCGGCCAGCTCACTGCGCCCGCTGCTGACCAGTTTGTCCCGCGCCAGCGACAGTTTGCCCAGATGCTGAGATGCGGCGAGCAGTGGCGCGAGGTAGGCGGCGTTGCCATTGGCGTAGGTGTTGAACTGGTCGAGGCTGGCGCTGAGTTCGCGTTCGGCCTGCAACAGCAGCGCCTGCGGATCGCCAGCCAGTTTGCCGGCGGCGAGCAGGTCGGTTTTGCTGAATTCATCGAGGCTCGACAGGCTTGGCCGTACCGTGTCGGCCAGCGCCGGGGGCAAGTCACCCAGTTGCTTTTGCACGCTGTCGATAGCCTGGGCGGCACTGCTCAGGCGCAGCGCGTCACCGCTGGCCAGATAATCCTCGACGTTGCGCGCCACTTCATTCTGAAATTGTTGCGACAGCCCCAGGTAACGCTCCATCAACAGATAGGGGCGTTCGAGGGCTTTTTGCGACCACCACAGCGTGGCGCCAAGGGCCACGCAGACGGCGACCAGCAGCAGAGTGTTGAGATTGGTGAGCAACTTCAGGCGCATGACGGCTACCAACGGCAGGAATGGTAAGCGCCTGAATTTATTGCGGTTCTATTACAAGGTTATGACCGAATCAGTGGATTCCGATGAAAAAGTGGCACTTTGCTTTGACTGGCGCGCGGTCTGCACCCGATTGCGTCCTGCACCCTTGGCGCGATACAGCGCCTCATCGGCCTGGCTGGCCATCATCAGGCTGTCGGAGTCATCGCACATTTCTACTACGCCGGCGCTGAACGTGCACCAGAGGTCCTGCGGCTGCGCCGGGTAATGAATCTCGGCGAAGCGCTGGCGAATCTCGTCGAGGACTTTGTGCGCCGCGTCGATATCGGTGTCGGGCATGACGATGGCGAACTCTTCGCCGCCGTATCGGCCAATGAAATCGGTCTTGCGCAAACGCTGCTTGAGAAACAGCGCGAGGCTCTTGATCACCCGGTCACCCATCGGGTGGCCATGGCTGTCGTTGACCCGCTTGAAGTGATCGATGTCGAGCATGGCAAAACTCAGCGGCTTGTTCTCGCGGCGGGCGCGGAACGAGCAGTCTTCGAGCAATTGCAGAATATGCGTGTGGTTGTACAGGCCGGTGAGGCTGTCGCGGACCATCCGTGCTTTGAGGTTGCGCGCGCGGGCGGCGCGGTTGCGCACAGTGGTGATCAGGTGCCGCGGTTTGATCGGCTTGGTCAGGAAGTCATCGCCGCCCTCGCTCATGGCGTCGAGCTGCTTGTCCAGATCGTCCTCGGCCGACAGGTAAATGATCGGCACGCTGACGTAGCGGTCGTTGTGGCGGATGACCTTGGCCAGCTCGGTGCCGGTGCAGGCCGGCATGTACATGTCGAGGATGATCAGGTCCGGCTGGAAATCCGCCAGCTCGGCCATTGCCTGAATCGGTTCGATCAGGGTGCGGGTGACAATCCCGGCGCTGTTGAGCAGGCGCTCGGTGTGCAGGGCTTGGGCGCGCGAGTCGTCGATGATCAGCACTTTATAAGGCTCGTACTGGGCGACGCAGGTCAGCACTTCGATTTTTTCCAGCAGGCTCGATGCTTCAAGGGTGCCGGTGAGGAATTCCTGGCCACCGGCGCGCACGGCGGCTAGGCGGGTCGGGGTGTCGGTTTCGTGCAGGCTGAAGAACAGCAGCGGCAGCGGTTCTTCGAGGCCGACCTGAGCTTCGGCGGCGAGTTTCAGGCCGATGCCGGGGCCACTGAAATCCACGTCCATGACAATCGCTGCGGGCAAGCGCTCGACCATCGACGAGCGAAACGCCGCGACACTGTCCAGTGCCTGTGCGCTGAGGCCAAAGAATTCGAGCTGCTTGGCCAGGCGTTCGGCGCGGTCGTGATCCTGCAACATTACGTAGATCGGCTTGCGCAGCGGCGGCAGGAACGTCTGGTCGAGCTGATCACCATGGCGCAGGCCGGTACGCGACAGGCGCTGCATCAAACGATTGAGATCGGTGATCAGGCCGCTGCTGAGGCGCCCACGGTTGGCATCCACCGCTTGCAGCGACTGGCTGATGTGATGCGCCAACTGAGTGTGTTCCGGCTGTTCGAAGCGCTCGGCAAAACGCAGCAGACGCAGATTCGCCTCGCTCAGTTCGGCAAGATCGACGGTGGACCACTCACTGCGTTGCAGGCGCTGCCATATCTCAAGAATCTGACGTGCCTGATGAATTACCCGCTGGGCAAAGTGGTGCTTGAGACGCTCACGGCTGGGGTCTTCTGGCTCGGTCATATCCTGACTACTAGTTAGGGTGCATGCTGAGATCGACTGGTGGCTCTATGCTAGCACCTCTTTTCCCTTAGACGAGTGTCGTACGTCAATAATCTGCTGGACGACACGATTCAGTTTCTGACCGGGTGGTTTTGTTTTTACCTCTGATTTTGACCAAGTGCCCGCATGCTGGGGCTTAGCGAGCAATCCTGCCAGCGCTGTCGACATTTCAGCGGCCTTGATAGGCGGCGTCTGACAGCGCTTTCTGATTTTTCTTCTACGCGCTTTCACCGGCCCGGTTGGCTGTTACGGTTCAGGGATTCCCCTAGCTGCCGTCCATCCGCCATGAGCCAATGTTTCACCGAACTCGCCAGTGATGCCCAGCGCCTCAATCACAACATCAGGCCCTTCGATGACTGCGCTTGCGACGAAGAGTTGTTGTACGGCGAGCGGGTGCAGGTGACAGAGGTGCCAGTGCTGACCTGCCAATGCCTCTGGCGGCGCTATCAGCGCGCCGCCGAGGCAATTGTCGCCCCGAACGGCGTGCTGATTGCCGATCCGGTCGCGCGCAACCGGGCGATCAACGCGGCTTATGCCCGGTTGTGGTTGCACGACTCACGTTTTCAATGGGCGGGCCTGGCGGCGTTTGCCTCCAAGCAGGTCGGCTGTGGCTTGCTGCATGCGGCACAGAGTATCGAACGCATCCGCGAGGAATACGAAGCGCGGCAGCGGCTGCGAGACAGCCGACGCGAATCCGGATTGCTCACGCCGGAAAAAATGCCGGGACAGGCCGAAGACCTGCGTGAATATCAACAGGCTCAGGCGCGTAATCCGCTGTCTGTCATGGATGCCCGGGTGCCAGGTGAAGAGCTGTCGGTGGCCGAGCAACAGTTCCGGCATGTCTACGAGATGATGGCAATGGGCAATACCACGCTGTTTCTGGATGTTTATCCGTTGCATCAGTTCTATGCGGTGCGGGGATTGGCGGAGTTGAAGAAATGTCTTCGCGACCGGGAGAAGATTCAAGGGCATGCGAAGTGGCCGGTGCTTTGGCCGGTCGGGCAAGACACCCTCAGGTTCGGGGATGCATATCCCGAGATAGAGGTGGCCTTTGAAGCAATAGAGGCTGGGAAAATCGCCGAAAGCGTGAAGCATTTGGCGTGGCACGAGCAGCAAAATATTCTCCAGCCGACCATTTACGAAAACAGCCACCTGGTTGCGCTTTTGCGCGGCAATCATTTTTCTTATGTCACCAACTTCCCTTCCGGCGTCGCTCAGGCCATCGAGCTGACGCTGACCAGCCAATGCCAGCGTGTCGATGATGGCCGGACCATTGATTTTGATAGCAGCCCGCTGGCGGATTTGTCCGATATCGACCAGCGAATGAAGTTTGTGCTGCGGGCGGCAAGTCGTTTTGATCTGTTGCTCAACGACAGCAACAAGGCGTTGTTGGCGCAGTCAATCCGCGAGATTGCGCTCAGGGAGGAGGGCTGATGAGCTTGCGCCTTCGGCAAATCAGCCGACGTCGCTGGGTGTGGATGATTGTTTGTGTGGCTGCTGCACTGGCCGCCTTGCGGCAATTGATGCAGCCGCTATGGAATGATCCAGTCATTACCTTGAGGATCGGCGAAACCTACGAGTACATGGAGGCACATTCAACCGCTCCGTTCAGTGTGTGGGATCGCGGCAGCAAGACTGTTTCCGGTGGCATTCCGAAGACGGATGCACGTCTGCGCTTCGTTGATCCGCAGTACGGGTTCGAGACGCCGCTGGCTCGGTTTTTCACCGTGACGTTCGTCAATAATCTGACCGTGAGCATCCGCATGTCTCCGCAAATCGAACCTCTGCTGATTGAGGACGCCATGAAGGTTGTTACCGATCTGCAGAGCCAATGGTGCGCAAAAGGCTGGAAACCGATGGGTACGCAGGGCGACCCGACAATTACGGACACCCCCGAATGGCGCGCATACGTCAGACAAGGAGTGCTTTCTGGGCGGTCATTTTGGCAGGCCGGCGACAAATACCAGGCAATGCTGATTCTAGGACGCTTCAGAGATTCCAGACATCTCGATCAGGAGCGCTACCTCATCACTCTCGCCGTGGCGAAACCCTGGATTCCTTTCGACGAAGTCGAAGATCGCCGCCTCGAATCCCATCACTTCCTCCCACCCCTACCCGAAAAAGGAGCCATTCCATGCCCATCCCAGCCTTCATGACCATCCACGGCAGCCGCCAGGGCCTGATCACCGCCGGCGCTTTCACCGAGGCGTCGGTCGGTAACGGCTACCAGAGCGGGCGCGAAGACAAGATCATGGTTCAGGCCCTCAGCCATGGCATGTACATACCCAAGGATCAGGGCGCCGGGCGGCGGATGCACAGGCCATTGATCATCACCAAAACCCTCGACAAGGCTTCGCCCCTGCTGAATATGGCGCTGTCCAGCGGCGAGTTGCTGAGCGAATGCCGCGTGGAGTTTTATCGCACTTCGGCCAGCGGCGTGCAGGAGCACTTCTACACGGTGGAACTGGAGGATGCGTTGGTCGTCGGCAGCGAACTATTGATGCCGCACTGTCTCGACAGCGGCACGTCGCACCTTACGCAACTGGAGAAAGTCCACTTCAGCTACCGGCGCATCTACTGGCGCCACGAAATCAGCCGGACGATGGGTTCGGACGAGTGGCAAGGCGAGGGACTTCGATGAGGCTGGTCCGTGAGCTGAGCCTGACCGACCACGAGCGCCAGCATGTCTGTTGCGTGGAAGAGGCGCTGGAGCACGTCAGCAGTCTGTTGAGCATGCGCCAACCGCTCGAAGGTCTGGATCAACTGCGGGCCGGTTTGATGATCAATCTGGACAGCGAAGTCCTGGCGCAGATCAAACAGGGTGAATGGTGCCTGATCAAAGCCGAAGCCGACTATGGCTACTGGCAGGGCGCTGAAGCGGTGTTTGAACAGGCCGTACTCGATCTGATGAACAACCCGCCCGAGCAGCCCACCCGCACCGCACGAATCTTTCGTCTGGTCGACAGCGTGACCGGTGAGCCGTTGCCCGCGCAGGCCTACATCGCCACGATCGATGGAATACCCAGTCAGCAACGAACTGACGCCCAAGGCATTGCACATCTGTTTACCGACGACCAAGTGCGGCAGCTTTCGCTGCGCATCTTCAACGTCTGAAATCTGCGTCTATCCTTTCGTTCGCGACGTCCTTCGCTTGTTTTGCGCCAGTGCCGCGATAGCGGGTGCTAGGCCTTGGCACGTTGTTGTATGGTTGTGGTCGAACCGTTGAACCCAAGTGATTGAAAGGATATCGCCATGCTGGACTGGAAAAACCGCGCGGGCAGCGCGCCTGAACGTGCCGCCGAGCCCAAGTCGGCCACCCGCAGCTATGTCGGCGGGCTGCTGTTCAGCCGGGCGCTGGCCACAGTGATCGGTCTGTATTTGCTGGTCACCATCGCGCTGGGCTGGTACTGGAGCCAGGAGCCGGAACTGTTTCCGGTGGCGCAGAACGCCCAGGTCGCTGCCGAGAAAGAAGGCAAGCAAATGGTGGTCGGCTACACCACGGTCGAAACCCTGAAGACCGTTGCCGGCACCTTGCTCAACAAGCCGGGCGGTTACATTTCCAATGACCGTTTCCCGCCGGGCCTGTGGATGGACAACACGCCGAGCTGGGAATACGGCGTGCTGGTGCAGGTGCGTGACCTGACCCGCGCCCTGCGCAAGGATTTTGCCCGTTCGCAATCGCAGTCGGCCGAAGACGCCGATCTGGCCAAGGCCGAACCGCGCTTCAACTTCGACAACAAGAGCTGGGTGCTGCCGTCCAGCGAGTCGGAATACCAGGAAGGCATCAACTCCCTGAGCCGCTATCAGTCGCGCTTGTCTGATCCGAACCAGAAAAACGCGCTGTTCTACGCGCGCGCCGACAACCTCAACAACTGGCTGGGCGATGTCGGTACCCGTCTCGGTTCGCTGTCGCAACGCCTGTCGGCCAGTGTCGGCCGGGTCAAGCTCAACACTGCGCTGAAGACCGAAGTTCCGGCAGTCGGCGAAGTGCCGCAGGTTGACGAAGAAGTCGTGGAAACCCCGTGGATGCAGATCGACAACGTGTTCTACGAAGCACGCGGCCAGGCCTGGGCGCTGTCGCATCTGCTGCGCGCCATCGAAGTCGATTTCGCCGACGTGCTGGCGAAGAAGAACGCCACCGTCAGCGTGCGCCAGATCATCCGTGAGCTGGAGGCTTCGCAAGAGCCGGTGTGGAGCCCGATGATTCTCAACGGCAGCGGTTTCGGCGTGTTGGCCAACCACTCGCTGGTCATGGCCAACTATATTTCCCGGGCCAACGCTGCGGTGATCGATTTGCGTCAACTGCTCAATCAGGGCTGATACGTGAGCCAGACTACAAGAGAGGCGGCCCATCGCGCCGCCTCGGACGCCGAACAGATCGCTTGGGTCGACGAACAGGACAACCTGCTCGGCGCTCTGGTGCGCTCCGATTTGCGTGAGCGCGGGCTGATTGGCCGTGGCACTTACATCATGCTGTTCAACTCCGCCGGTGAGCTGTGCGTGCACCGCCGTACGTTGAGCAAGGCGATTTATCCTGGTTACTGGGATGTTGCCGCAGGCGGCATGGTCCAGGCCGACGAAAGTTATGCCGAGTCGGCGGCGCGCGAGCTGGAAGAAGAGCTGGGCGTCAGCGGCGTCGAACTCACCGCTCACGATCACTTCTATTTCGAAGACACCGGCAACCGTCTGTGGTGTTCGGCATTTTCCGCTGTATGGGACGGGCCGCTGAAACTGCAGCCGGAAGAAGTCCTCGAAGCGCGATTCATCCCTGTCGAACAGGTCATGCGCGAAATCAGCGAAAAGCCTTATTGCCCGGACTCTCTGGCCGCGTTAAGGCGCTATCTCAAGGCGCAGCAAAGCAACGTCGCAAAGAACACATGAATTGGCGCCGATTGGCACTTAGCAATCGCGATTTTTGCCGTTACACTGCGCGACCTTTTCAAGCTGCACCGGATAGCTTGAGGTTGGCCTGCAGATTTACCGTAGGAGCTGCCGAAGGCTGCGATCTTTTGATCTTGCCGTTAAAGATCAGGATCAAAAGATCGCAGCCTCGTTGCACTCGTCAGCTCCTACAGATTCAGTCCAGCGTCCAAAGTTTTCCGATGCAGTAGCGCTGCCCCTGCCTGAGTGGGGCTTCGCGGTCGCTGACCTTGCCCAAGGTTGCGATCAGTCTTTGTCCTCCCGAGAGGATTGCCGGTGGCCAAGAAAGCCGCATCCTTCGCCGCCCTGGGCGGCCTGGTATTTTCCACCGACGCAGGTCGTCATTGCCCGGAATGCAGCAAGCCGGTGGACGCCTGTATCTGCAAACAAACCGTGATCCCGGCCGGTGACGGCATTGCCCGCGTGCGTCGCGAAAGCAAAGGGCGTGGCGGCAAGACGGTGACCACCATCACCGGCGTGCCCCTGGCCGAAGACGCGCTCAAGGAGCTGGCGACGACGTTGAAGAAACGTTGTGGCACCGGCGGGGCGTTGAAGGACGGCATCATCGAAATCCAGGGCGATCACGTCGAGCTACTCTTGGCAGAGCTGATCAAGCACGGTTTCAAAGCGAAGAAGTCCGGCGGCTAGCAGCCTCTGTGAAACCCTCCGGCGGCTTGATCCGGCTTCGAGTGTTCTCGGATCCGGCGTCGTCGCCATGGTTTTCACAGAGCCTGTTCATGACCGGTTTCTAAACTCCACGCAGTCAGTGCGGTCTACCGCCGCACTGACGAACCGTCATTTTCATTCTTTAGACTGCGCCGGCCTGAACGTCAGGCGACGCACTCTGACTTCTTTATAGGGGACTTCGATGTCCGTACGACGCACACGTAAAGACGATGGCAGCCAATGGACAGTTGCGGACAGCCGCAGCGTTTACGGGATTCGCCATTGGGGGGCCGGGTATTTCGCGATCAATGAAGCCGGTCGCGTCGAAGTACGTCCGAACGGCCCGAGCAGCTCGCCTATCGATCTGTTCGAGCAAGTCGACCAACTGCGCAAGAGCGGTTTGTCCTTGCCGCTGCTGGTGCGGTTCCCCGACATCCTGCAAGACCGTGTCCGTCAGTTGACCGGTGCTTTCGATTCGAACATCGAGCGCCTGGAATACCAGAGCAAATACACTGCGCTGTACCCGATCAAGGTCAACCAGCAGGAAGCGGTGATCGAGAACATCATCGCCACCCAGAACGTTTCCATCGGTCTGGAAGCCGGCTCCAAGCCTGAACTGCTGGCCGTGCTGGCGCTGGCGCCGAAGGGCGGCACCATCGTCTGCAACGGTTACAAGGACCGCGAGTTTATCCGTCTGGCGCTGATGGGCCAGAAGCTCGGCCACAACGTGTTCATCGTCATCGAGAAAGAATCCGAAGTCGGCCTGGTGATCGAAGAAGCCGCCTCGCTGAAGGTCAAGCCGCAGGTGGGTCTGCGCGTGCGCCTGTCGTCGCTGGCCTCGTCGAAATGGGCGGACACCGGTGGCGAAAAATCCAAATTCGGTCTGTCGGCGGCGCAACTGCTGTCGGTGGTCGAGCGCTTCCGTGGCGCCGGTCTGGATCAGGGCATCCGCCTGCTGCACTTCCACATGGGTTCGCAGATTGCCAACCTCGCTGACTATCAGCACGGCTTCAAGGAAGCGATCCGTTATTACGGCGAATTGCGCAACCTCGGTCTGCCGGTCGATCACATCGACGTCGGCGGCGGCCTCGGTGTCGACTACGACGGCACGCATTCGCGCAACGCCAGTTCGATCAACTACGACATGGACGATTACGCCGGTGTCGTGGTCGGCATGCTCAAGGAATTCTGCGACGCGCAGAGCCTGCCGCATCCGCACATCTTCTCAGAGAGTGGCCGTTCGCTGACCGCGCACCACGCAATGCTGGTGGTGCAGGTCACCGACGTCGAGAAACACAACGACGAAATCCCGCTGATCGAAAACAAGGAAAGCC
This sequence comes from Pseudomonas sp. Leaf434, assembly GCF_001425545.1. NCBI lineage: Bacteria > Pseudomonadati > Pseudomonadota > Gammaproteobacteria > Pseudomonadales > Pseudomonadaceae > Pseudomonas > Pseudomonas sp. Leaf434. Next base: position 578,858 of record NZ_LMQZ01000007.1, read on the forward strand.
TGCCGGAAACCGTGCAGTGGCTGGTCGATCTGCTCGGCCCGACCGACATCGAAATGGTCACCGAAACCTACTGGCGCGCCACCCACTACATGAGCGACGTGGCCGCGCAGTATGCCGACGGCAAGCTGACCCTGGCGGAAAAAGCCCTCGCCGAGCAGTGCTACTTCGCCGTGTGCCGTCGCCTGCACAACTCGCTGAAAGCGCGTCAGCGTTCGCACCGCCAGGTGCTCGACGAACTCAACGACAAGCTGGCCGACAAGTACATCTGCAACTTCTCGGTGTTCCAGAGCCTGCCGGACACCTGGGCGATCGATCAGGTGTTGCCGATCATCCCGCTGCATCGCCTCGACGAAGAGCCGCTGCGCCGCGCGGTGCTGCAGGATCTGACCTGCGACTCCGATGGCAAGATCAACCAGTACGTCGACGAGCAGAGCATCGAAACCAGCCTGCCGGTGCACGCGTTGAATGAAGGCGAAGATTACCTGCTGGGCGTGTTCCTGGTCGGCGCCTATCAGGAAATCCTCGGCGACATGCATAACCTGTTCGGTGACACCGACTCGGTGAACATCTACCAGAACGCCGATGGCAGCGTGTACCACGCCGGTATCGAGACCCACGACACCATCGAAGACATGCTGCGTTACGTGCACTTGTCGCCGGAAGAACTGATGACCCACTACCGCGACAAATGCGCCAGTGCCCGCATCAGTGCCAGCGAGCGCACGCAGTTCCTCGATGCCTTGCGTCTGGGCCTGACGCGCTCCTCCTATCTGTCTTCCTGAGACCCGATAGCGTTCCGCCCGGGTTGTCCGATTTTTTTCCGCAAGCTGTGGAAAATTCGGATAACCCGGTGGGACATCTCCTGATTTTTTCACGAAAACCTGTGCGATCACGGTCAGCAAACTCATCTGGTCTGCTTTTCGCGTAGGTCATTTCCTAAGTTGTACTTCGCCTCTCTACTCGGCCATGGCTCTCGGCGAGAATCCCCGGCCGCCCCTCCTGTAGAGATCCGCCCATGTTCGATCCAGTCAACGAGCCGTCGTTTCGTCTCGATGTAGCGGGCCTGTCCGACCCCTTCGAAGTTCTCGCCTTTACCGGAAGGGAAGCGCTCAGCGAACCCTTTGCCTTCGAGATCGATGTGGTGATCGACGATCCGCATCTGGATCTTGCCAGCCTGCTGCATCGTTCTGCGTTCCTGTGCTTCGGCTCGCCCGGCCAGGGTGTGCACGGCCAGTTGCACAGCCTTGTCCAGCACGAGCATGGCCATGGCTTGCGTTTGTGTCGAGTGCGTCTCGGGCCGAGGCTCGACTGCCTCGACCTGCGTTTGAGCCAGCGCATTTTCAGTGGCCGCTGCGTGCCGCAGATCATCGAACAGGTTCTGCGCGAGCATGGCATCGTCGGCTTGCAACGACGTTTCGACCTGCATAGCGACTACCCGACCCGCACCTTCTGCACGCAATACCGCGAATCCGATCTGCAACTGCTCCAGCGCCTGTGCGCAGAGGCGCGCATTCACTATTACTTCGAGCATCACCGCGACAGGCACTGCCTGGTGTTCGGCGACGATCCGACGCGAATGCCCCATGCAGACGTCGCGCCCTATCAGGGCCAGCATGACCAGCGTGGCGTCGCTCCAGCCGTCCGCCAATGGCAACTGCACGAAGACTCGCAGGCCAGCCAGCGAGGCCCCAGTGCCGAAGGCCACAGCGATCTGCCCGCCTTGCGCAGCGGTCAGTGGTTGCCCCTGGACGACCATCCTTTCATCGAATGCAACCGCCCATGGTTGCTGACCCGCATCGAGCACCGTGCCGATCAGTCTCTCGAACCGCCCTATTGCAATCGCCTGTTCGCGGCCGCGCGGGCACCCGTCTGTGCGCCCGCCGCTGCGCAGTCCAAGCAGCGCATGCACAGCCTGCAGCGAGCCTGGGTGGTCACCGTCGATGAGCCGCAGCCGGATTGCTCGCGGCCGGTGGCGGTGCAATTCGACTGGCTCTATCAGGGCGAAGGGGCTTCGCCGAGTCATTGCTGGCTGCCCCTCGCGCCTGACCTGAACGAGCTGCCCTCGGCGGCACTCGCTGATGGTGTGGAAGTGGTGGTGAGTTTTCTTGAGGGCGACCCCGATCAGCCGGTGGTCAGTGGTGTGCTCCAGCCCTCAGTGTTGCCAGAGGCTGCGGTCGAGGACGATGAACCGGTATCGCTCCCAGAACTGCTGGTGAGCGATGGGTTGCAGCAACTGTTGCAGTCTGGCGAGCCGTTGCTGCTGCTGTGCCTGATGCCGGGCGGTGGCAGCTTCAACCACTGCGCCGAGTCCGTGTGCAGTTGCCGGCTGCTCACCGCGCTCGATCAGAGCAGCGCACGATGAGCGGCGCGGCGCTTGAGCCCATGGCGCAATGGCTGTTGCTCGACACCCCGGACGCGGCACGCGCCCTGCTGACCTTGCGCCAGGGCTTTGCCGATGTGCAGCGGCACCGCTTGTTCGACGGCACCGAATTTCAGCCGGTCAGTGAGCACGGTCCGATTCTCGTCGATTTGCGCGAGAGTCCGGCATTGACCGCCTTGTGCCTGCGCGATCCGGACACCTGGCGTGGCCTGTTGCTGAGCTGCGAGATACCGGCGCAGCAGCTGCTCAGCCACTTGCAGCGCATGCTTACCGTCTCGTTCGGTTTGAATCACCGGGCCTTGCTCAGCTATTACAACCGTCAGACCGCCAGCTACTTCTTCGACGCCTGCGACGCCGCGCAACTGAGTCGCTGGCTCGGGCCAATCCGCCAGTTGCGCTGGTTTGGCGGCACCTGGGCCGACCGCGCCATCGGCAGTCAGGGATGGCAACAGCTGCGCAATCCCGGCCTGCTCGTCGAACCTTTGGGCATCGAAGAAAGCCTGACCCGGCGCCAGCGCGAACGCTTGCAAACCTGTCTGCTGGAGCAGCACATCTGGCGCTGGTGCCAGTCTCTGAGCGTTGATTACCAGACGATCGCTGTGCATGTGCAACAAGGTCTGGCGCTGGGTTTCAGCGATCGTGCTGTGCTCGATGGCTGGCTGTGGCTGCGCCTGCTCAATCCGCGCGCCGTGCTGGTTGTGCCGCCGGCCGGATTGACGCAGCCGGAACGGCTCGACTTTCTGCGTCGGCAGTGGGGCGCAGGCTGACTGTCCGTCAGTGAGCCTTGCCGCTGAACCAGCCATCGTGGCGCTTCAGCCACAGGGCTTGCGCGCCAAGGGTCACGCTGCGCAAGACCATGAACAGCAGAAAAGATATCCACAGGCCGTGATTGCCCAAGGCCTGCAAATACCAGGCGAACGGCAGCAACAGCAGCACCGTCAGCAGCATGCCGTTGCGCATTTCCCGCGCACGGGTGGCGCCGATGAACAGGCCGTCGAGCAGGTAACTCCACACCGCAATCAGCGGCAGCACGGCGAGGTAGGGCAGGTAGATGAATGCGGTGTCGCGCACGCTCTGAATATCGGTCTGCATCTCGATGAACAGGTGCCCGGCCAGCAGAAACAGCACGGCAAACCCGAGGCTGGCGATCAGCGACCAGCCGCCGGCCACCACCAGCGATCGACGCAATGCCAGGCGATCCCGTGCGCCAATGGCATGGCCGCACAAGGCTTCGACCGCGTGGGCCAGGCCATCCAGTGCGTGGGCCGTCAGAAGCAGGCCGTTGAGCAGCAGCGCGTTGGCCGCTACGGTCGCATCGCCGAGCCGTGCGCCCTGCACGGTGATCAGGAAGAACACCGATTGCAGGGCGAGGCTGCGGATGAAAATGTCACGGTTGACCGCCAGCAGCGGCCGCCAGCTCTGCCAGACTCTCAGTGCCGACCAGATGATCTGCCCCGGATAGGCGCGCAATGCCGTGCGCGTCAGCCACAGGCCGAGCAGGGCGCCGCTCCATTCGGCGATTACCGAAGCCCGCGCCGAGCCGACCACGCCCCAGTCCAGGCCAATCACAAACCACAGGTTGAGCACGATGTTGATCAGGTTGGTGCTCAGCAGAATCGCCAGCGGCGCTCGGGCGTTCTGCGTGCCGAGGAACCAGCCGACCAGCGCATACGTCGCCAGCGCGGCGGGCAGGCCAAACAGGCGCGTGTGGAAAAACTCCCGGGTCAGTTGCTCCAGCTCCGCCGACGGCTGCATGAAGTGCAGAGCGACGCCGCTGAGCGGCACGCCGAGGCCGCCGAGCACGACGGCCAAGCCCAGTGCCAGCAACAGACCCTGCAAGAGAATCTGCCGCAACGCCGCGCCATCGCTGCGCCCGGCAGCCTGGGCGGCAAATCCGGTGGTGCCCATGCGCAGAAAACCCATCGCCCAGGCAAGAAACGTGTACAGACTGGCGCCGACCGCCACCGCGCCCAATTGATGGGCATGGGGCAAGTGACCGATGACAGTGCTGTCGACCAGCGCCACCAGCGGCACGGAAATATTGGAAAGAATCATCGGCGCGGCGAGCGCCCAGACCTTGCGGTGAGTCGGGCGGTCGCGCCAGTCGGTAATCAGTGAGGACATGCAGGCTCCTTGGGGGAGCGGGGATTGTAGCGGCAGAAACACCCTCACCCCAGCCCTCTCCCAGAGGGAGAGGGGGCCGATCTTCGTCGCTCTCAAGCGTGAGTTCGACTCGATATTGCAGGTCGGTGGAGAATTTCAAAGCAACGCGGTCAGCTCCCCCTCTCTCCGGGAATGGGAGAGGGAGCCGATCTTCGTCGCTCTCAAGCGTGAGTTCGACTCGATATTGCAGGTCGGTGGAGAATTTCAAAGCAACGCGGTCAGCTCCCTCTCCCTCTGGGAGAGGGCTGGGGTGAGGGGCTTTTGAAGCGCTAGTGAATAATCCAGCTCAACAACCACAACCCCAGCAGCAACCAGATGATCCCGGCAATGATCGACGCGTTCATGAACGCCCGGATCGCCGACCACAGCAGCATCAGGCCAACGATCAGGGCGATGATGCTGATGATCGAGGTGTCCATCCCCAGCGTTTGCGCCAGGCCGTCGACAAAGTTGCCGCCGGCATTGCTGAGCATATTGAACAGGCCGCTGAGGCCATCGACGATAAAGCGGATGACCGAACCGAGTGCCTGGCCTAGCCATTCGAAAAAGCTTTCTACACGCATGTGTGCATCCCTGATGAAAGAGCTGAGCCTTGGGCCACGCCGAGGGCGGCCGAGTTCCCTGCATGATAGAAGGTTTGCCCGGATCATGTGTGGGAGCGAGCCTGCTCGCGAAGGGGGCGTGTCAGGCAAATCCGGTCTGGATGATCCATCGCTTTCGCGAGCAGGCTCGCTCCCGCAATAGATCATCTGCGCTGCTTGCCTTCAGCCCGCATCCCCCCGAAGCTATGCGTCTTCAGGAGAGCCCGATGAACCTTGTTGAACTGACCGAACGCCTGCATGCCATTCGCGACCGCAATGACTGGCGGCAATTTCACAGCCCGAAAAACCTCGCCATGGCCGCCAGCGTGGAAATGGCCGAGCTGGTGGAAATCTTCCAGTGGCTGACAGAAGACCAGTCGCGCCAGTTGCCGGCGGACAAGCTCGCCCACGCCGGGCAGGAAGTCGGCGATATCGTCCTGTATCTGTTGCTGCTGTGCAGCGAACTGGGTCTGGACATGAATGAAGTGGTGCGCGCCAAGCTCGCCGACAGCGAACGGCGGTTCAGCTGATGAGCGACCGTCATTTCGACCAGTTGGCCACGCGCTTCGCCGAAAAAATCTACGGCGGCGCCAAAGGCGCGATTCGCCTCGCCGTGTTGCAGGCCGATCTGACCGAGGCCTTGCCGGATCGGCCGCTGCGCGTGCTGGATATCGGCGGGGGCCTGGGGCATATGTCGCTGTGGCTGGCCGAGCGCGGCCATGACGTCACCTTCACCGAGCCGGCTGAACCGATGCTCGAGGGTGCGCGCCAGCGTTTTGCCGAGGCCGGACACACCGCGACATTCATTCAGGCGCCGTGGCAGGAACTGCCCGGTCAGCTCACCGAGCCCTACGATCTGGTGATCTGCCACGCCGTGCTGGAATGGCTCGCCGAACCCCACGCGATCCTGCCGGTGCTGCATCAGTTGACCAAGCCTGGCGGCTGGCTGTCGCTGGCGTTCTACAACCGTGATGCGCTGATTTATCGCAATCTGCTCAAGGGCCATTTCAAGAAAATGCGCAAGAACGTCATGGCCGGCGAGAAGCAGAGCCTGACCCCGCAACAGCCCCTCGACCCAAGGGAATTGGCAACGCAACTCGCCGGTATGTGGCAGGTCGAAAGTCAGAGCGGCGTACGGGTATTTCACGATTACATGCCGGTGGAATTCCAGGCCCGCGCCGAACTGGCGGACTTGCTGGAAATGGAACTCGCGCACCGTCGTCACCCAGGCTTCGCCGGGCTTGGGCGTTACTTGCACTGGATCTGCCGGCCGATCTGAGCGGAGCGCGACATGAAAGCTCGATGCGGGTTATTGCTGATAAGTCTGGGGTTGGCCGCTTGCCAGGGCAGCAACCCCTACGTGGCCCAGTCACGGCCGTTGCCGCCGGCACCGCCGCAAGCCGCCACCACCTTCGACCGCAGCGCCTACCCGGCGCCGCCGCGTGATTACGGGCGCTACCGCAACTGGGCCTGGCGCAACGGGCAGTTGCCGCCGGGCACGGCGTGGGCCGACTCGGCGCAGGTGGCCGAGGCGGTCAGCAACGCCCTCGACCAGCGCGGCTTGCGGCCGATGCGCGACAACCGCCCGGCGGACCTGCTGGTCAGCGCCGATCTGCGTCTGGAGACCCGTTTGCGTCAGGTGCGCGATGATTACGGCTACTACGGTGGATACGGCGGCTATGATCGTTATGGTCGTGGTTACGGCATGTACAACAGCGTGCCGATCGTGCGCACCTATCAAGAGCAGGTCGTAGTGGTGCGGGTCGATCTGTTCGATGCCGGCAATGGTCAGCCAGTGTGGAGCGCCAGCGCCGAGACCGGCACCCAAGGCAATCAGATCGAACGCGCCGATGCGATCCGCGAGGCTGTGGAAAAAGCCATGGCGGCGTATCCTCCCAGCTGACGTCGTGTCAGCAGGTTCATGTCTTCACCCGGAGAAAAATCATGTTCCGCCGTCTCGCTCTATTCGCTGTTGCTGCGCTGCTCAGTGCCTGCGCCGCCAATCAGGTCAATCACGATTTCGACGCCAGCCGCGACTTTGCCGCGTATCGCAGCTGGAGTTGGAAAGACCCGGCCCTGCAATATCGCCCCGATGATCCGCGCATCAAAAGTGACCTGACCGAACAGCGCATCCGCCAGGCGGTGTCCGATCAACTCGATCAGCGCGGTTTGCGCCCGGCCGCTGGCGGTGGCAAGGGTGATCTGAGCGTGCAGACCTACCTGATCGTCGAGGACCGGCAGCAGCAAGTGACGACCAATTACGGCGGCGGTTGGGGCGGCCCGTGGAACGGCTACTGGGGCGCGCCGATGTACAACGAAACGCGCAACATCACCTACAAGGTCGCGACCATTCAGATCGACCTGCTCGACGGCAAGGACGGCAAACTGGTCTGGCGTGGCAGCGATGAGCAAATGCTCAGCAACCGCCCGAATCCGGCTGACCGCAGCAATGCCATTCGCGAGACCGTCGCACGGATTCTGGCCAACTATCCACCGCGTTGAACCGCTCTGAACCGTCCCTGTGGGAGCGAGCCTGCTCGCGAAGGCGGTGTGTCATTCAGCATTGAATCCTCTGGCACGACGCTTTCGCGAGCAGGCTCGCTCCCACCGTGGCGGTGGTGACAGGAATGGCGCCACGCCAGCACTCTCGACCGACCGCGTCTACACTCATTTTCACCAACGGAGGTAGCGCTCGGCACTGCGCCGGCAAAGGAGTGCGCCATGTCGCGAGGATCGCAAGGCAACGGCCCGGCCCGGCAACGCGGGGCGATCGGCTTGATGGCAGCCGCCACCCTGAGTCTGGCGCTGGTGATGATGTTGCTGGTGGTCGACAGCGGTCGCTTGTACATGGAACAGCGCAAATTGCAGCGGGTGGTCGATACCGCCGCCCTCGAAGCGGTCAGTCGCGGCGGCAATTGCCTGCCCGGGCTGAGCGCCGCCAGTTATGCCGGGCAAAGTGCGCTGCGCAATGGTTACGTGGTGGACGCCGCCAATACGCTCGTCACCACTTGCGGCACGCTGGCCACCGCTGCCAGCGGTTTGCGCAGTTTCACCGTCGATGCCACGCAATCAAGCGCAGTCAAAGTCGCCGCCAGTCGTACGGTCACCAGCAGTTTTGCTGGTGGTGTGCAGGCGCTGTTCAGCGCCACGCCGGTCAGCCTCAATACCACCCTCAATGCATCGGCAGTCGCGGCCAAACCGCAGCCGACCATCGCCCAACTGAATATCCGCAGCACCCTCGCCAGCATCGACACGGCGCAGTCGAACATCCTCAATCCGCTGTTTTCCGGGTTGCTCGGCGGCAACGTCAACCTCACGGCGTTGGGCTGGGACGGTTTGCTGCACACCGATATCAACCTGCTCAAATACCTCGATCAACTGGCGATCGACCTCAACGTCGGCGCCGGCAATTACACGCAGTTGCTCAATACCCAAGCGACCGTGACGCAACTGATTCAGGCAGCGGCGACGGTGGTGCAGCTCAACGGCGCAACCGCGCAAGTGGTCACCGCGCTGGGCCAGTTGCAGGTCGCCGCGATCAATGCGGCGCCGGTCAGACTCGGCGAGATCCTGCAACTGCAGACCGGCACTACGGCGGCGGGGCTGGATGCCAATCTGCAATTGCTGCAACTGGTGCAGGGCGTGGTGCAACTGGCCAACAGTAAGAGCGCGGTGGCGGCGACCTTGCCGGTCAACGTGCTGGGGCTGGCCGGTGTCACGGTGCGGGTGAAGGTGATCGAGCCGCCGCAGTTCTCGGCGATTGGCGACCCTGCGCGGGCCAAGGCCGATCCGTTGGGGCCGGACCGGATTTATGTGCGCACGGCGCAGGTGCGCACGTTGTTGTCGGTGAATCTGCCGGTGCTCTCGGGGGTGACGGGGCTGACCAATGCGGTGCTGGGCCTCGTCGGTACGCTGACGCCGACGCTCAATGCGCTGTTGAGCCTGAATCTGGTGGACACGCTCAATTCAGTGTTCTGCCTGTTGGGTGCCGGCTGCCAACAGCTCGATCCGAAGCTGCTGCCCTCACCGCAGATCGACATCGCGCTGGATGCCGGCGGGGCGAAAAGCTATGTCACCGATTACCGCTGCCCGACCGGCGATACCGACAGCAAAAGCCTGACTGCCGCCACCACGACTTCTCTGGCTGATCTCAAACTCGGCAAGATCGATCCCGTCGCCGCGTTCTCTTCAGTCGCCGAACCAACCGTGACGCCGTTGCCGCTGGTCGATCTCGGCATCATCACCTGCCACAAGATTCTCGGCATCGGCAGTTGCGATGCCGCCTCCCGGGTCCAGTACGGCGCGGGCGGCATCGCCCTCAAACTCGACACCAGCGTCGCGCAGACCACGCAGAATCTGCTGTTTTCCAGCACCACTCCCTTCGCCACCCCGGCCAATCTGAAACTGCCGCCGAGCCTGCTGCCGGCCGCGCCGACCAGCAACATCGTCGGCAGCCTGGCAAACACGCTGTCCGGCATCAACCTGATCGTCTACAAACCCGTGGGCAGCAATCCGCTGGGCGCCATCGTCACCGGTGTGGCTTCACTGATCAGCGATGTCAGCAACCGCTTGTTGCCGGTGGTCACCGGTTTGATCAGCCCATTGCTTGATCCGCTGTTGAACAATCTGCTCAAGGGTCTGGGCATCAATCTGATGAACACCGAGGTGGGCGCCAACATGACCTGCGGGCAGACCGGCAAGGCCTATCTGGTGATCTGATCGTCGCTGGCGATCGGCAATTCGATGCAGAACCGTGCGCCCTCCGTGGAGTTGCGCACGCTCAACTGGCCGCCCATGTTGGCGATGATGCCGTAGCTCACCGACAGGCCCAGGCCGGTGCCGACGCCAATCGGCTTGGTGGTGAAGAACGGCTCGAAGATCCGCTCCAGCAAACGCGGATCGATGCCGCCGCCATTGTCCTCGACCCACAAGCGCACGCTTTCCTCGTCACGTTCGGCGTAGATTGAAATCCACGGTTTGAATGCCGGGTCGTGCTCGCGCTTGCCGAGCAGGGCGTCACGGGCGTTGACCATCAGGTTGATCAGCACCTGCTCCAGTTGATCGACGTAGCCGCGCACCTGCGCCTCGAAGCCGGTCTCGCTGATGCGCAGATCGACACCTTTGCCGCGCATGCCCTCGGCCAGCAGTGACAAGGTGCCTTCGATGGCTTGGGCCGGATTGAACAACTGTTGTTCGATTTCCGAGCGGCGACCGAACACACGCATGTGGTCGACCACCTTCGCTGCGCGTTGAACCTGAGCGTCGATACGGTTGAGTTTGTCGGTCAGGTAATCGACCTGCACATCACCGTTGCCGAGGCGTTTGAGCACGTTGACGATGGCCATGCGCATCACGTTCAGCGGCTGATTGATTTCGTGGGCGAGGCCGGTGGCCATTTCGCCGAGGGTGGCCATTTTCGCGCTTTGGGTGAGTTGCTGTTGCGAGCGGCGCACCTCGGTGTTGTCGCGGCCCACCGCTTGCACTTCGATCAACTGCCCATGCTCATCGAACACGCCGCGATCCGACCAGACCCACCAGGCGTGTTCGCGTCCGGGCAATTGCAGGCTGATTTCGGCGGTGCTCACTGGCTGTTGGGGCGTCAGTTGGCTCAAGCGCTGAACGAACGCTGCGCGCTGTTCTTCGGACATCCAGCCACCCAGATCAACGCCGGGCAGTTGTTCCGGGGTGCATTCCAGATAAGTCGCCAAGGGTCGGTTGCCAAAGATCAGCGTCAGGTCCGGGCGATAACGGCAGATCATCGCCGGCGAATCCTCTACCAGAATCCGGTAGCGCTCCTCGCTCTGCCGCACCTGCTCGGCGGCAAGCGTCGCGTCGGTGACATCCAGCCACAGGCCCACCGCCTCGACCGGCAGCCCGAGATCATTGCGCAGCAGTTTTGCCTCATCGAGCAGCCAGTGGTACTCGCCACGGTTGTCGCGCAGGCGATAACGCGCGCGCACCGAGCCTTCGCGCAACAATTGGCGGTTGCGCTGGAAATACAGTTCACGGTCGTCGGGATGGACGCGCTCGGCCAGTGTTGCTGCATCGCAATCTTCCAGCGTCCAGCCCAGCAAGGGTTGCAGGCTGGCGCTGAAAAACGCCGGGATCAGCGCGCCTTCTGCATAGCGCTGCACGTAGATCACCGCCGGTGAACTGGCAATCAGATTATCCAGCCGCGCATGGGCGGCAGCGGCGCGCTGTTGTTGATTCTGGATGTCGCTGATGTCGAGCATGAACCCGACCAGACGCCGATGCTCACCGGTGCCGCTGACCTGGCCCTGAATCCGATACCACGTCGCTGCTGCGCCGGCCTCCGTGCGGTGCAGACGCACGCTCAGGGTCAGCGCTTCTCCTTGCAGTTGCAGGGTGCGCAAACGGCTGCGCAACTCGTCGCGGTCGGCGGGGTGAAACAGAGACAGCCAGTCTTCTACCGGCAGCAGGCGATCGCTGAGATTCAGTGCCGAGGCCAGTGTCGGCGCCAGCGCAATCTGCTCTTCGGCAGTGATTTCCCACCAGCCAGTGCCGAGCAGGTTTTGCAGCGAGTCCAGGCGCTCCATCGATTGCACATGGCGTCGCTCGCGCAAGCGGCTGAGCAGCGGTCCGGCCAGCGCGCCGGCCAGGGTCAGCCAGTCGCGATCGGTCAGCCATGGCGCCACGTTGTCGACCGTATAAAACCCACAGAGCAGCCACGCGACCACGCCCTGGTCATTGCTGTAGGGCACGGCGAAACCGTTGGCGTTGCCGAACGTGGCCTGCAATCGCGAATGTTCATAGCGGCCCTGCGGGCCGGCGAGGCGTTGCGGCGCGCTGCCGTTGAGGCTGTCCAGCGGCGTGCCCAATGGCTGGCCGTCCTCCCACAATTGTGGAGCGTCATGGCCACGAAACTGTTGATGAATCTGCCAGCCCTGGGCCTGTTCATCGAGCAGCGCCACGGCGAGGCAGGGGATGTGCCAGCGCTGGGCGATGGCCTGCAATTGTTCGCCGAGCACCATCGGCAAACGCGTCAGGCTGCAGGTGCGCAGGCGATCGCTGACTTGCGCGGCGAGGGCCTGGCAGGCGTCGCGGTCGCGCGCTTGCTGACGTTCGAGCAACAGGTCGGCGATGTCGAGCATCTGCAGTTGCCAGCCATCGTTTAGTGGCTGCACCCAGCCGCGAAGGTGCAGGGGCTGACCATTGAGCCCGGAAAAGTCGAGATCGAGGAGTTGCCCCTGCCAGTCTCTGGGCTGACCTTCGATGGTCAGCAGACTGTGCGGCAGCAGGTAGGCGCTGAGCGGCAGCGGCTGACCCTGAGGTTTGTGCTGGGCGAGCAAATGCCGCAGCGGGCCGGCGATCTGCAACACATCGCCGTTGCCATCCAGATAAAAATGCAGGCCGATGGGCGGCGCGCCGAGATGGTCCGGCAAGTCGTGAGCTGCGGTGGGGGCGCGCATGAGCAAGCGCCCGAAAAACTTATCGCCGGCGGTCAAAATTGCAGGCTCGAGCGGGCGGTCAGGTGCGTCGGCAGATTGGGCACCGTGCCGATCCCGGGCAGCACCAGAAACGGCATGATCTGATTGAGCTTGCTCACCGGGTAATTGACGCTGACGGTCAGGGTGCCGGTCCCCGCGTCGTAAGCCGCACTGGTGTCGGTCCCGACCACCAGATTCAAGGCCGAGGGCAGCCATTGCAGTTGTTGGGTCAGCGCAGCATTGGCGGTGTTGACCACTACCGTCGAATAGTTCGGCGTGGTCGGGTCCACCGCAACGCTGCGGCGCACCGCCTCAGCGGTGGCCTGGTTGAACGATTGCATCATCACGAAGGGCAGGCCGTAGCTGACCAGCCCGTAAAACACTGCGAAAAAGATGATGAACACCAAGGCGAATTCGATCGCCACCGCACCTTTTTGCGACCTGCGAAAGCCGTTTTTCATGCGTGCGTCTACCCTGACAGTCACTGCGTAGTATCAGCATAGAATCAATCAGGCAAAACGGACGGCTTTCAGCGCATGCAGATTTCCCTTGTTCTGATCTGGCTGGCGATCTGCGCCGCGCAAGATGCCCGGCAGCGGCGAATTTCCAACGCATTGACGTTAGGCGTGGGCGCGCTGGCGCTGGTCTGGTTGCTGGCGACCGGCAGCACCTGGCTGGGTGCCGACGCGGGGCAGGGCGGCTGGGCCTGCCTGATCGCTTTGCTGCTGACGCTGCCCGGTTATTTCATGGGCCGCATGGGCGCTGGTGATGTGAAATTAATGACAGCCCTGGGTCTTGCGACGAACGGCATATTCGTTCTTGGCGCGTTTATCGGCGCTGGCCTGGCCAGCGTGCTGTGGCTGCTGCTCGCGCCAAAAGTCTGGCCTCATATGGCTCAAGGGCTTAGAGCGCATCTGCGTCATCTGGCCCCGGACAAGTCAAAAAAGCTGCCATTTGCGCCGTTCGTGTGGGTAGGGGTAGTGCTTTCGCTGTACTGGATCACCTGATCGCGGGGTGCCACTAGTCCTATGTACATAGTCGGAAAGTGGGTCTACTTTCAATTCAGGCGAATACGCCACCAAAGTGCAGGAATCGTCAGCGTTGGCCGAGCAAATGGAGTGGTTCGTGAACAAGCCTAATTCGGTAAAAATCCTCGTGGTCGATGATCAGCCGCTGATCGTCGAAGAACTCTGTGAGTTTCTCGAGAGCAGTGGCTACCGTTGCGTGCCGTGCGACTCAAGTCTTGAAGCCATCGAGCTGTTCAGGGCGGACCCGGACATCGGTCTGGTGCTGAGTGATTTGCACATGCCGGACATGGACGGCATCGAGTTGATCCAGGCTTTGCAGCGGCTGGCCGGCAAGCAGCGGGTGTTCGAGGCGATCATGCTCACCGGGCGCGCTGACAAGCAGGATGTGATCAAGGCATTGCGTGCGGGGATTGCCGATTACTATCAGAAGCCGATTGATCTGGCAGAGTTGCTCGAGGGTGTGCAGCGCCAGGAACTGGCTTTGCAGGAGCGGCAGAAGAATCTGCATCTGGGGCATTTGAATCAGAAATTGCAGTTTTTGTCCGAGTCGATTGATGACCTTTATCAGGATCTGGACAAGGTGCGGCGCTCGCCCGTGCCGGTGGTGAGTGATGGTGAGCCTGAGTCTGTGGAGATGCCGGCGGTGTTTAATCAGTTGTCGCCCCGGCAGTTGGATGTGGCGCGGTTGGTGGGCAAGGGGCAGACCAATTATCAGATTGCCTGTGAGTTGGGGATTACCGAGAACACGGTGAAGTTGTATGTGTCGCAGGTGTTGCGGTTGACGCATATGCATAATCGGACGCAGTTGGCTTTGGCCCTTTCGCCCGTTGGATCTGCTGGGCGGCAGCGGGTTACTGCGCATTGACTTGGCGGCCTTTGGGCCGACCATGCTTTGGGTGGTTGGGGTGAATGTCCGTTTTTTTGGTGTCGCTGATTACGGTTCCGCCCTTACGGCGGGTCACTTTTGGCAAACGCCCCAAAAGTAACCAAAAGGTCTTCGCCCTGACGTTCGGCCCGCTCGCTGGGGCTCGGGGTTCCTTCGCTCCGGGATCGATCTTGGCGCAGCGGCTCCGGTTTGCTCCGCTGCACCTACACTCGCTGTGTACGACTGCGTCGTACGGTCGCTGCGCTCCCACGCCCGGATCAATCCCTCCACTCAGCCTGCCGACGGGCTCCCAGATCAAGATCAAAAGCTACTCGAGCTTGCGCTCATTGTTTTGAGTGGTGAAAAGCATGCGGTGTCTGGCTTTTGTTTTGCGCTGGATTCGCCCCTCACCCCAGCCCTCTCCCGAGGGAGAGGGAGCCGATTTGTGGGTTGTTCAAAATTTGTGTTCGACTCGGTTTTTCAGGTCGGTGTACTTCGCCCAAACAACTCGGTCGGTCCCCTCTCCCTCTGGGAGAGGGCTAGGGTGAGGGTGCTTTTGATCTGCTTCAGAATCTGTGTTCGACCCGGTATTTCAGGTCGGTGTACTTCGCCCAAACAACTCGGTCTGTCACCTCTCCCTCTGGGAGAGGGCTAGGGTGAGGGTGCTTTTGATCTGCTTCAAAATCTGTGTTCGACTCGGTATTTCAGGTCGGTGTACTTCGCCCAAACAACTCGGTCGGTCCCCTCTCCCTCTGGGAGAGGGCTAGGGTGAGGGTGCTTTTGGTTTTGATTGTTTAAATCTGTGTGTGATTTGCCAGAACCTTCCCACAAGGTTTTCAGGTTGTCCGTCGGACGTCGGGTCACTAGTCTCTGGCTGTCGTCGAATCTTCGGCGATCGGGTGTGAGAACCCTGCTACTTATGGTCATCCAGTATCTGTGCACGCATAATCGCCGCCAGCTTGTCCGCTGTCTGCAATGTGTCATGGCGGCTGTGTGCGGGCAGACTTCGGTCTGGCCGGGTGTCCATAACCGGTATTCTCACCCCGCATACAGTTGCCACCTTTTGCCCCGTGAGAATGGCATTGGGTCGCACCGCAGATTTTGGAGAGCCGTTTTAATGGACAAACTGATCCCAGACCCACCCCCATCCCCCACCACCCCGCTCGAAGACGCCATGCGCGCCGACGATCTTGTGAAAAACCGCGAAGCGATAAAACGCGCGCTCGATTTCTATCTCTGCCCCGAACCCGCAAAACCGCACCCGCCCAGCACGCTGTTCATGGTGGTGCCCAATGTCGATACCGAAAGCCTGTTGGCGCATGCCTGTGAGTCGCTGGCGTCAGCGAGTGCGATGGCGAGTAATTTCGCTGGTGAGTTGAGCGGGTTTCAGCGCAGCACGGCGTTGGCGATTCAGCAGATTGTCATGCTGGCCGAGCTGGCCGTGAATCGGGCGCTGGATCGGGTGGATCCGCAGAGCTGAAACCGCGTTATCGTTCTTCGCGAGCAGGCTCGCTCCCACCGAAAGCACGCGGTCGACTGTGGGAGCGAGCCTGCTCGCGAAGGGGCCTTCAAGGGCACCACCAAACTAATTCTTGCTCTCGATCTTCCCGCCCGCATCCGGATCATAAAAATCCGGGATCTCGTACTGGTATTTCTTCAGCCAGCGCTGCATCGCCAGTTCGCGTTCGGTGGCGGTGGCGCTTTGGGGTTTGGGGGAGGCGGCTTTGTTGCGGCTTTGCAGGACCAGCCAGCCTTCGGTTTCCTGCTGCTGCGCAGAAGCAGGGCCGGCGTCGATGGCTTGGGCGCTGAGGGGCAGGGTGAGCAGGGTCAGGTAGCACAGGCCTTTGCGGATGGTCATGGCTGTCTCCTATTCGAGCGTCGGCGGTAGCGGGTCGATGAAGGCGGCGACGCGGTCGCCAGGTGTGGCTTTGGTGTTGGTCGGGGCTTTGAGTTTTTCTGCGCGTTGCTGCGCTTCGGTGAATTGCTCCGGGGTCAGTTTCGAGCGGCTGACGATTTCCGCGGCTTGCGGCCAGTCGTTCTGGTAGAGCAGCAGGGTGACCATGTTCAGCGTCGCCAGTTGATTGTTCTGGCTCAGTTCGATGGCGGTGAGGAATTCGAATTTCGCTTCGTTGAGGCGCAGTTGGTTGAGGTAGACCACGCCGAGATCATTGCGGATTTTTTCGTCGGTGGGCGCCAGGCGTGCGGCGCGTTGCAGGTGGGCCTGGGCCTGGCCGTTGTCGCCACGGGCGGCGTAGACCTGGCCCAGGCCATGTTCGGCCTGGGCGGTGAGGCAGCCGCCGAGCAGGCTGCGGTAAAGCGGCTCGGCTTCGCTGCGGCCGAGCAGGCGATAAACCTTGGCTTTGCGCAGGCGCACTTCGCTGAGGTTGTCCGGCAGGCTTTGCAGGTTGGCGAGGCTGGCGTGGAGCTTGCCGTCGCTGGCCAAGTCATCGGCGAGGTTCAGCGACAGTTCCTGCTCCGAGGTCAGTTTGCTGCAGCTGGACGGCGACAGCAGCGAGGTCCACGGCGCCTGGCCGTCCGTGGCGCAGCCGCTGATCAGCAACAGACTTGCCATGACTATCAGTACTTTCATCAAACGCTCTCCATGAGCCAAGGTCAGTTTGCGAACGCGCGGGCAATGGCGGTGAAGCCCGGGCCGGCCAGTACGATCAGCAGGGCAGGAAACAGAAACAGCATCATCACCACCGACATCTTCGCGGACATTTTCGAGATGTACTCCTGCAGCCGGGTCAGGCGTCGGTCATCGAGTAATTGCTTGAGCGCCAGCAGCGATTTCATCGCACCGCCGCCCTGGTGGATCAGTTGCTGGAGGATCACGCAGGTGTCGGTGAATTCGTCCACCGCGAGCATCACTGCGGTCTTGTTCAGCTCCTGCCCCAGCTCCAGACCGGAGTCGACGCGGCTGAGGATCAGGCGCAGTTCGCTGGTCAGTTCCGGCAGCAGTTTCTGCGCTTCGACGCTGAGCACGCGCAACGCTTGTTCCACCGCCATGCCGGATTCGAAGAGGATGCGCAGCAGCGGAATGAATGTGGAAATTTCCACGGCGATGGTTTTCTGCCGGCGGGCGGCGGCGTAGGCGAGCAGGCGTTTGGGCAAGAGATAGCCGCCGCCCGCAGCGAACATCGGCGCCATCCAGCGGTGGCTGGTCTGCGGGAAAAACACTTCCTGCAAAAAGATCGCCAGCCCCAGAGCGAGCAGCGGCGTGCCGATCTGGCAGGCGGCGAAGAGCGCGCGTTCGTTGGCGCGGCGCCAGCCGAGGCGGCCGAGCAGGGTCTGGGTTTCGCTGTCGATGCTCACCGAGCCCCGGCCGAAACGGCTGTTGCCCAGCGCGCGCAGCCAGTGGCCGAAACGGTTCTCCCGGACCAATTGACCGTGCAAGCGCTGATGCACCTGACGCACGCGGCGGCGCTCGGTGAGCAGGTGATTGCCCACCAATAACAGCGAACCGAGGAGCAACAGCAACGCCGCGAGCCAGACCATCTCAAACGCTCCGCAACATGCGCCACAGCGCCAGACTGCCCAGCACCTGCAACACGGCGGCGCTGAGCAGCATGGTCTGGCCGCTTTCGTCGTGCCACATGCCGAGCATGTAGCCGGGGTTGGTCAGCATGAAATAGCTCACCAGAATCAGCGGCAGCAAACCCAAAACCCAAGCAGTCATGCGAGTTTCCCCGGTCAGCGCGCGCAACTGCCGCGCGCCCTGGTCGCGCTCGCGGATCAGTTTGATCAGGTTCTCCAGCAGCTCACTGGCGTTGCCGCCGTAGCGGTGGTTGACCTTCAGGCCGAGGGCGAACATACGCAGTTCGTCCTGCTCGTAGAGTTCGGCAAAATCGCTGACGGCGTCAGGCAAGTTCACCCCCAGTTGCACGTTGCGCTGTACCCGGCCCATGGCCGCTTTCAAAGGGTCTTCACTGGCTTCGATGGCGCCCAGGACTGCATCGCTGAGGGTGCGGCCGGATTTGAGGCTGCGCACGGTGTGGTCGAGCAGTTGCGGCAGTTGTTCGATCATGCGACGGATCCGTTGCCGGTAGCGAATGGCGATGTACAACCGCAACGCCACGGGCGGGACGAGCAACATGATCAGCAAACCAACCCAGCTGGCGAGCAGAAATCCCAGGCCCATTGCCGCTGCCCACAGGCTCAGCCACAGACCGAAACGCTCGCTCGGCCGACCCAGTCCAGCACGTAAAAACATCCGTTCCAGTCCCACCCACCTGGCCTGCTCGACGGCCAGCTGCGGTTGTCCGGCGGCGAGTCGATTGAGGACTTTTTCCTTCGCGGTCTTGCGCAGCCCTTGCAGGAACAGATAGATCGACAGCCCCAGCAGCATCAGGCAAATGGCGATGAGAATGATCGGTCCCAGCATCTGCGTGCTCCTCGCCGTCAGCCCAGGTGAGCGTCGTGGCGCAGCTTGTCGCCGGCCGGGTTGACCGCTTCGCGCACAAAACCGAACCCCGTGCGGCGGTCGAGGCGGAACAGGGTGTTGGTGACGTAGACGTCCTCGCGAATGCCGACCACTTCCACCACTTCACTGACGCAGCGCCGGCCATCGGGCATGCGTGTCAGTTGAATGATCACGTCGAGGGCGGCGCAGATCATCTGACGCAAGGTGCGTTCGGCAATCGAGCGTCCGGTCAGGCCGACCAGAGTCTCCAGGCGCAGCAACGCGTCCTGGGCGTTGTTGGCGTGCACGGTGCTCATCGAACCGTCGTGACCGGTGTTCATCGCGGTGAGCACGTCGACCACTTCGACGCCTCGGATCTCGCCGAGGATGATCCGGTCAGGACGCATGCGCAGGGCGTTGCGAATCAGGTCGCTGGCCTTGACCTCGCCATGCCCCTCAGCGTTGGGCGGACGGGTTTCCAGACGCACCACATGCGGATGGCCGAGTTGCAGTTCGGCGACGTCTTCGATGGTCACCAGCCGTTCGTGCGGGTTGATCAACTGGCTGAGGATGTTCAGCAGCGTGGTCTTGCCGGTGCCGGTGCCGCCGCTGATCAGGATGTTGCAGCGCTTGCCCACGGCGTTCTGCAGGAATTCGAAAATCGCCAGATCGATGGTCTGCATCGCCATCAGGTCGGTGCTCTTGAGCATGTCCTTGCGGAACTTGCGGATCGACAGGCACGGGCCGTCGAGGGCAATCGGCGGGATGATCGCGTTGACCCGGCTGCCGTCCGGCAGGCGCGCATCGACCATCGGCGAGGACTCATCGAGGCGGCGCCCGAGCGGCGCAAGGATGCGTTGCATGACCCGCTCGACGTGATGCGCATCGATAAAACGCAGATCGCTTTGATGCAATACGCCGTCGCGCTCGATGAACACCCGGTGCGGGCCGTTGACCAGAATTTCCGTCACCGACGGGTCACGCAGCAGGACTTCCAGTGGGCCGAATCCGGTGAGTTCGTCGACGATTTCTTCGCCGAGGCGCTCCATTTCGTAGCGCGAGATCGCCAAGTGCAAACGCGCGATGTATTCGGCGACCTTGTCGGTGACGAACTGCGCCAGTTGCTGGCGCGAACCTTCCAGCAGGTTTTTCCCCGACTCCTCGATGGCGTCGATGATGTAGCGGTGCAGGACCAGTTTCAGGCCTTCGTGGTCGCTGTTGCCGATCGCTCCGTGCGACGTTGCGCCAAAGAGTTTTTCTGCGCTCATGAGTGGCCTCGCAGACGGTCGAACCAGGTGACTTTCGGTTTGCTCAGGCCTTCGGAGCGTTTCGCCAAGCGCTCGCCGAGGGTGCGCAGGCTCTGGGTGAGTTTCTCCCTGGGCGCCAGTTCGAACAGGCTGACGCCCTGGTTTTTCGCGTTCAGGCGCACGTCGGGACTGAACGCCAGCACGGCGATGACTTCCAGATTGAAGGTCTTGCCCAAGGTCTCGGCATCCGGCGCGACGTTGCTCAGGTAGCGATCGATCAGCAAGCGCCCATGCTCGAGTTTCATGCCTTTCTCGCGCCACTGGTTAAGCACGGCGAGGTTGCGTCGGCAGTTGAGTACGTTCTGGTCGGTGTACCACAGCAGTTTGTCGCAATGGCTGACGAAGGTGCGCAATGCCTCACTGTCGGCCTGCCCGGTGAGGTTCACGACAATGTGCTGAAAGTGCTGGCGCAGGGCGCTGAGGAGCATGTACAGCTCGGCGGCACTGGTGGTTTCCAGCGGCTCGTCAGTGTTGGCGTAGGCAAGAATGCGCAGGCCGTGGTCGGCGCTGGTGAAAGCGCTGTCGATCAGCGTAGCGTCGAGCCGGCGCAGATGGCGCAGGGCGTCGCCGAAGTGAAACGAGCTCTCCAGCCCCAACAGCGCGAGGCTGTCGCCACGGGGCAGGCCAAGGTCTAGCAGCAAGGTTTGCTGGCCGCTCTTCTGCACCACCATGGCCATGTGATTGGCGAGCAAGGCACCGTCGGAACTGCTCTGCACGCCGTACATCACGGTAAGCCCGCCCAGCTGCGTGTTGGGAGTGACGGCGGGCAGGCGTTTGCCCAAGCGCCGCACCAGCCCGGCGACTTCGCTTGAACGTGAGCCATAGGCGACGAAATCCCGCGCGCCGGCGCGCATCGCATTGAGTACGAGCTGATTGTCCATGCCGTCGCCGAGGGCGACGATTGCCAGCATCGGCTTGGCTTCCAGCGCACCTTCGATCAGCGCACTTTGCGCCACGACATGCTCGCGATCGAGACCGACGAAGACCAGATTGGCGAACGTCACATCGACCAGTGCGAGCAGTTCGTCGAGGCTGCCGGCACCGGCGCTGACCACCTGGCCCAGTGGCGCGAGTGCGCTTTGCAGCCATTCCAGATCGGTGCTGTTGCGGGTGATGGCGAGGAAGGTCTGACTGAGATTCTGGCTCATTGCGACAACCCGCTGCGCTTGTCGAAGTTACCGTTCTCGAGGAAGAACATGCGATAGAAATTCGGGTCGTAATTGCGCAGTTTCTCCCCCGGCAATGACGGCAGTCGCGCGTCCGCCGCCAATGGCTGGACCAGATGCGGGGTGACGATCATCAGCAGTTCGCGCTCTTCGCGTTTGATTTGCGAACCCTTGAAAAACGCGCCGAGGATGGGAATGTCGCCCAGGCCTGGAAACTTGTTCACTTGCGAGCTGTTGGTGGTGCTGATCAAACCGCTGATGACGAAACTTTCGCCATCACCCAGCGACACGCTGGTGTCGGTGCGGCGGATGGTCAGCGCCGGAACGGTCGTGCCGGCGATGTTCACCGCGTTGGCAAAATCCAGTTCGCTGACCTCCGGGGCGACCTTCAGCGCGATGCGGTCGCGGCCGATGATGGTTGGCGTCAGGGTCAGGCGGATGCCGAATTCCTTGTACTCGATCGACACGCTGTCGCTGCCGGAACTGGGCACCGGAATCGGGATTTCTCCGCCGGCCAGGAAGCTCGCACTCTGCCCGTTCAACGCCACCAGACTCGGCCGCGCCAGGGTGTAGGCGAAGCCGCTGGTTTCCAGGGCGTTGATGATCGCCATGGTTTTGCCGCCGACCCAGGAGAAATTGAACAGCGAGTTATCCACCGGCAGGCGCGGCTGCGGCACGCCGTCGATCGGTGGCAGCGTGCCGGGCGAACCGAACAGGAAATTGCCGCGCGTGCCGATCAGCGACGCCGTGGCTTCCTTGAGTTTGGTGCGGCTGACTTCGACGAAGCGGATGTCGGTCTGCACTTGCGACGGCAGGGTCGGATCGTCCGACGGCACGCTGCTGGTCAGCGCCGTGGTCGCCGCGCCCTGGACGAAGACCATGGCTTGCTGCGGCTGCGCCGAGCAGGCCGTCCAGACCATCAGGCTGGTCGCGCCGGGGCCGACACCCGTGAGCAGAAAGGACGAACCGCCATTGGCATGCACGTCGGCAATTTTCGGATCGCCCACTGCCAGCCGAGTGATTGCCACCGGTGACTGCATATCCTGCTGGAAGCCTTCACCGATCTCGATCACCGAGGGCAGGCGCGGCAGTGCCGAGCAATTGCCCACCGCCGCGAGGGCGCTGTCCATCGTCAATCCCAACAACAGCAAGGCCCGGAGCGCCGGTTTTAATGTCGGTCTGAGTCGACTCTGCATGCACGTGAATCCTTGCGCAGTCATGGGGTTTGTTGGCTGATCTGGTTGCCGCGAATGATTTCCACCGCAGGCCTGGGGGCCGCGCCGACACTGGCGGTTGAAGGTGCTCGTTGAGCGCCACCCAAAGCGAGTTGAGTGAACTGGAAAAGCTGACTGTTGGCGCGATCCAGATGCGCGGGCGATTGCGTTTCGCCGGCCCAATATCTGGCCAACCGTTGTTCTTCGCTGCTGCGCACCGCGAGACGCAACGTGCCGACCTGGGTCGCGAGCATCAGACGGCTGAGCAATTGTTCCGGCACCGCCAGCACCACGGTGCGCGCGGCGATGCGGCGCTGGTCCTGTTTGATTTTTTCTTCGGCGCTGAGGCTGGGCGATGCCGGTTGGCCGTCGTTGGTCAGGCCGTACTGATCGCCGACCCCGAGCACGCGCAAGGCCGGAACGGCGATCTGCGCTGACTGCTGCAGATTGCTCGCGTCTTCGCGCAAGTACAGCAGCACATCGACATAATCCCCCGGCAGCAATTGCCCGGCGCCACCGATCACTTCGTCGACGGCCACGGTCAGCGCGCGCTCGTCGCGGCGAATCATCCGCGCCAGCGCGCCGCCGGCCTGGAAGCTTTCTTCATTGAGCCAGGTGCCGGCGCTGAGGCGGCGCCAAGGCGTGCGGCCGACTGCTTGTTCGATGCTGGTCAGGCTGCCGGCCGGTGCGCTGCGCAGTTTTTCCACGGTTACATCGGCGGCGGTCAGCGGCGTGAACGGCGCTACATCGTGGAGCAGCACCACCACTGGTTGGCGGGTCTGGTCTTCGGCAATCGCGACAGTCTGTTCAATGCTGACCGCTGGGGCGACGGGCGCCTCGGCGACCGGGGCCGGCTGACGACTGAGCACCAGCCCCCAGTAACCGACAACAACCGCGCCGAGCAACAGCAACGCGGCTAGGCCCATGGTGACGCGACTGTTCATGACGGCTCTCCCTTTCCTGCTGCACAACCGACTGCATTTGCTTGCGAAAGGCGGACTGAATCGGCAGCTATGAACATGCAACTATTTCGCTATTTCCAAGCTAGCTGATCCAAGCAAAAGCGCCATTAGTGACAGGCAAAATAACCGTACCAAAGTGTGAGTCTGGCCGGTTAACAGCGGGAAATGGCCGAGACACGTTGGGATTAATGCTTTGTGATTAATGCGTTCTTACAGTTGTTGGGCGGGGGTTTGTTGACAATGCTCAGGTGGCACGGTGGAACCTTGCCGCGGTGGTGATGTCGGCGCCAGAGGCGCGAAGGAGTGGAGCTATGTTTCGTATGACTTTTGATTATGTGATCGCCAAGGCTCGCGCGTTTGCCCGCAGTGAAGAGGGTGCTTCGGCGATCGAGTATGCGATTGTGGTGGCGATGGTGGCTGTGGTGGTTGTGGCGTTCGTCACTCCGCTTGG
This sequence comes from Pseudomonas sp. Leaf434, assembly GCF_001425545.1. Classification (NCBI taxonomy): domain Bacteria; kingdom Pseudomonadati; phylum Pseudomonadota; class Gammaproteobacteria; order Pseudomonadales; family Pseudomonadaceae; genus Pseudomonas; species Pseudomonas sp. Leaf434. Next base: position 602,825 of record NZ_LMQZ01000007.1, read on the forward strand.
AGACAGGGTATTGGCGATCTTCAACAATATTCTGACCTCGCTCGATGGTACGGCTGTGACTCGGCCAACGCCCTGATCTTGTGAACACTGCACCTGGCTGATATCGCACTACACTGGATTTACCTTTCAGTATTCAGGTATTGCCTATGAACGCGTCTTCGTCGCCCCGCCAACAACTGCTTCTGGTTGATGATGAAGAAGACGCGTTGCTGGAGTTGGCGGAGTTGCTGGAGGGGGAGGGGTTTGTCTGTCATACCGCGACGTCGGTGAAGCTCGCGCTGCATCATCTGACCCGGCATCCGGATATTGCTTTGGTGATTACTGATCTGCGTATGCCGGAGGAGTCGGGCATGTCGCTGATCAGGCGGTTGCGTGAGCATACGTCGCGGGCGCATTTGCCGGTGATTGTGATGTCGGGGCATGCGGATATGGAGGATGTCAGCGATATGTTGCGGTTGCAGGTGCTGGATCTGTTTCGCAAGCCGATTTATCACGTCAGGTTGTTGGAGACTCTCGATAATCTTTTTCCCAAGCCTAAGGTTCAGGGTGGGTGAACTCGGCGGCCTTTGGGCCGACCGTGTTGGTGGGGTTTTGGGTGAATATCCGTTGCTTCGGGTGCTGCGGCTGGCGGTTTCGCCTGACGGCGACTTACTTTTTTACAAGCGCCTAAAAAAGTAAGCAAAAAACGCTAGCTCCTGCGTTCGGCCCTCGCAGGCTCGGGGCTCAGCCTTCCGACGTCGCCGGTGGATCAAGATCAAGAGCACTCGAGCTTGCGCTCATTGTTGAGTGGGGCGGCTTCGCCGCGGGCAGCTGCGCTGCTTTGCTTTTGCTTTTGCTTTTGTGGGAGCGAGCCTGCTCGCGAAGGCGGCCTGGCAGCCGACCCATTTCTTCCTGATTTACATCAATCCTGTGGGAGCTGGCTTGCCAGCGAAGGCGGTCTGCCTGCCGACCTGTTTCTCACTGATGTACTCGATTCAAACTGTGGGAGCGAGCCTGCTCGCGAAGGCGGCCTGGGAGCCGACCCATTTCTTCCTGATTTACATCAATCCTATGGGAGCTGGCTTGCCAGCGAAGGCGGTCTGCCTGCCGACCTGTTTCTCGCTGATGTACTCGATTCAAACTGTGGGAGCGAGCCTGCTCGCGAAGGCGGCCTGCCAGCCGACCAATTTCTTCCTGATGTACATCAATCCTGTGGGAGCGAGCCTGCTCGCGAAAGCGCCCTGCCAGCCGACCTGTTTCTCACTGAACACCCACGATCAAAACTGTAGGAGTGAGCCTGCTCGCGATTGCGCCCTGCTAGCCGACCATTTTCTTCCTGATGTACATCAATCCTGTGGGAGCTGGCTTGCCAGCGAAGGCGGTCTGCCTGCCGACCTGTTTCTCGCAGATGTACTCGATTCAAACTGTGGGAGTGAGCCTGCTCGCGATAGCGCCCTGCCAGCCAACCCATTCCTGCCTGATGTACATGAATCCTGTGGGAGCTGGCTTGCCAGCGATGGCGGCCAGTCAGCCAACAACGCTCTGCCTGTCTCACCACCTTCGCAACCAGCCTCTTGCTCTTGTCACTCCGGCACGAGCCTGTCCAGTACGCGGTTGACCGCCAGTTCGCCCAGCATGATCACCTGTTGTATCCCCAGCAGGGAGCTGCGCTGCGGTCCATCGATAAATCCGGCGAGGTCGCTGGCCATGATGCTCGCCGAGGCCAGTGATTCGCAGGCATGGACCAACAGGGTTTCGTTGTCCGCAGCCGGGTCGACGATGAACAGGGTGCTGGGTTTGCGCGGTGCGGCGGGGTCTTTGATGAGGCGGGGGTTGAGGTAGTAATCGATGGCGCGGTCGGCGGCTTCCTTGAGTTTTTGCGCTTCGACGAGCGGGTCGGCGAAGGTTGGATCGGCAAGGGGTGGATCGGGCGTTATCTTCTTCACGGGCTCAGTCTCCTGATGGAGTAGGGCCGCAACCGGTTCGCGACTAAACGAAAGGGAGGCAGCTGCACGCAGGTTAGTCGACCGATGAGCCACGAAATCGGCGCGCCCGAAGGCGCCCTGCGCACAGCCACCATCAAGTGCAGGTATGCAATACCTGGCTGACAGGAACCTGTGCGTCGTGGACAAGCGGGCGACTAAACCCGACCACTGATGAGCAGTGGCAGGCAAACGATAGAACCCGCGCCCCAGGCGCACAAGCCGGCGGATTCTGGCGTAGCCGTAGGCAACGGCGCAAGGATTTGTGGGCTGTTGCGAGGTAACGGGGCGTGTGTTTAAACGGCTGGTTTAAGCGCTGCGATAAATCGGTTGAATAGCCGAACGCTTTCGCGAGCAGGCTCGTTCACACAGGGACGGCGGTTGTACTCAGCAACCATGAACACCGCCGAATCTGTGGGAGCGAGCCTGCTCGCGAAGGCGGTGCGTCAGTCAAAAAAATCCTGACTGACACATCGCTCGACCATCACAACTGATAACTGAAACTGATGCTGTACCGAGGCTTGCGATTGAACGTATCCAGTGCTTCATCCGACATCGCCTTCGCCACTTCCAGCGCCACGTTGTAATACTTGGCATCACCAAAGCGCAGCCCGACGGCGGTCGATGACAGGTTGTTGGCCTGCACCGGCAGTTGGTTGAACCAGCTGCGCGAGCGGTCGACAACTACGTAGGGTTGCAGGATGCGCACCCAGTTGCCGTCGCGGTTGAAGCTGTAGTTGACCTCGTAGGCCACGCCCCAACCCTTGTCGCCCGAGGCCTGGTCGTCGGGGTAGCCACGGCCGAAGTTCTGCCCGCCGAACACGGCGCGTTCGCTGTCGGGCAAGGTGTCGTCGCTCCAGTACAGCGCCGCCGAGAGCACGCCTTGCCAGTTGTCGAGGAACTTGTCGCTCTGCACGCCGGACAAGCGCACGCGGAAAAAATCCAGGTCGATGTCGTCGTAGTTGGTGTGTGCGCCGAGGCTGTCGAAGCCCTGGTAGACGCCGGCACTGAGGATGCGCAGTTGGCGGGCGTCGGCCTTGCGCCAGTCGCCTTCGAAAGCCAGGGCGCGGACATCGGTGCGCAGTTCGGTGCTGAAGGGAAAGTTGATGCCGTCGTAGCGCGTCTTGTCATCGACCGCATACAGACGTGAGCCGGCCGTCAGCAGCTCGTTGGCGGAGGCGATCAGGGGCGTGCTGAAGCCGATCGAGTAGCGATCGTTCTCGCGGTGGGTACTCAGGCGTCCGCCACCGCCGACCAGCACTTCGGTGTCCGGGTCGGCGCGGTAACGCGAGGCCGAGACGTTGAGTTGCGTGCCCTCGGTATCGAGGAACTGGCTGTAGTCGAGACGGTAGTAATGCTCTTTGTCGTCACCCGGCGGGAACAGGCCGCTGAGGCTCAACTGTTCGCCCATCGAAGTCTGCGAATTGCTGCTGACACCGAGCAACGCCTGCGGGCCGTTACGGTTGTCTTCTGTGGTGCTCAGGGTGCTGGTGAACGGTTTGCGACTGGCCTGGGCAACCAGGGTGGTCGCGCCATCGGTGGTGCCCGGTGGCGGCACTTGCGCTTGGATGGTCACGCCAGGAATACGGCTCATCAGCGTGGTGTAGCGCTCGAAGGTCTTGCGCGTCAGCGGGCGTTCGGCCTGGATTTTCGCGGCGAGTTTATCGAGCAGGCCTTTGACCCGACCGATGTCGCCCTGCATCTGGATATCGCGCACATAGCCCTCGACCAGCACCACGCGGGCCACGCCGTCATCGAAGTTCTGTTGCGGCAGGAACGCGTAGGACAACAGATAGCCGTCCTGCTGATAGCGACGGGTGATGTTGCGCGTGGCTTCGATCAGTTCGGCAAGGCTGGCCTGACGGCCGATCAGGGGCTTGTAGATTTCCGCGAGTTCGTTGAGCGGGTAGATCGTGCCGCCTTCGATCTGCACGGTCTTCAGGTTCACCTTGGTTTCCATCAGCAGTGGCTGCGCGGCGGTCGCACCCGGGTCCGGCACTTGCAGCGGCGCCGCGCTCGGGCGATAGGCGTCGGCGGGCAGGTTGGGAACGGGCAGGTTGCGGATGGTTTCGTTGCTGTTGAGAAAGCTGGGCAAGGTGTCGGCGAGGGCAGCGGAACTGAGGCTCAGGCACAGCAGGGATGCCAGTACGCGCATAGGACACTCCATGGTCAGAACACAGCACAGGGCAGATTTTTCCGTAGAAAAAAGGCGGAAGACTCGTGGGAATCTTCCGCCCTCAACCAAGCGTAGGCGCTGTAGGTAAGGCCGTCGAATCGGCCAGGTGCAATTCAGCGTTGAGTGCCGCTCAACGCGCCGGTCAGGCCACCGAGTACCCCGCCCAGACCACCGGTTGCCGTGCCGCCACCAGTGGCAGTGCCGCTGTTGACCAGACCACCGACCGCTGCCACGGTGCCGCCGACGTTGGTAACCAGACCGCCGACAGCAGTGGTGACCGGGTTGTTGGTGGCGGCAATCGCTCCGCCGAGATTGCCGACTGCGGCGCCCACCTGATTTGTAAGACCAGCGACCGGAGTGCCGAGACCGGTAGCGGCGCCGACCTGTTGAGTGACAGTGGTGACCGCGCTGGTGACCGGATTGAGTCCCGCACCGACAGCGGCGCCGACGCTGGCCAGCGGCGAGGTGGATGCAGTAATCGGTGTGCCCGAACCACCGAGTACGGTGTTGATCGAAGCAATCGTGTTGCCCAGCCCGCCGGCGGTGACGCCGCCGGCACTGACCACGCCGCTGGTGCTGCCGGCATTCAGACCGCTGCCGACGTTGACCACCGCACCACCGACAGTTTGCAGCAGACCGGTGCCGCCCAGCCCGCCACCGATGCCGCCACTGCCCGAGCCAGTGCCATTGGACACCAGACCACCCGCTTTGCCGACCGCCGTGCCGGTGTTGCTCAGGGCGCCGCCGAGGGTGTTGGTCAGGGCATTGCCACTGCCTGCGTCGGTAACTTTGCCGCCAAGACTGTTCACCGTGCCGCCCACTTTCGAGATCACCCCTTTGAGCGGATCACCCAGACCGGTGGCATCGCCGAGTTTGTCGGTGGTGCTTTCGACCATGGCGATCACCGGTACCAGGCCGCTGCCGACCTTGTCGGTCAACTGGCTGGTCGGGCCGCTGGTCATTGAGGTGTTGAGGGTGTCGCCAAGCATGGTGACTTTTTCGCCGATGCCATCGACCAGCGGCGCCACACGGGTGACTACACCGCCAACGACAGGAACGCTACGGGTCGCTGTGTTGAGTTTGACGCTGAGGTCTGACACGCCGCCGCCAACATCGGAAACCACGCCGCCAACCGAGGCGACGGTGGTGGTCAGGCCATTGGGGTCAGTGGCCAGTTTGCCGATGCCATCAGTGACGCCATCGCCCAAGGTGCTGACCACGTTGCCGGTGGTGTTGGCCAGGCTTTGGACGATGCCGCCAGCGACCGGAACAGTGCTCAGCGAATCGCCGATCTGGCCGACGCCATCGCCGACACCGCTGACGGTTTTGCCGACATCCTGAACAAGTGTTGTGGTCACCAGCGAAGGTGCAGCGGGATTGGTCGGGTTGGTGGGATCGGTCGGGTCTGTCGGATTGGTCGGATCGGTGCCGCCGCCGGTTCCGCCAGTACCGCCAGTGCTACCGGTTCCACCAGTGCCTGCGGTATCGCCGCCGGTGCCACCTGTGCCACCAGTGCCGGCAGTATCGCCGCCGGTTCCGCCGCCCGCGCCACCGCTGCCATCGGTACCCGCCGTGCCGTCCGCCGTCGAGCTGCCCGAACTGCTGCGATGACCGCCACCGCCGCTGCTGCAGCCGACGAGGCCGACCGAAAGAATCAGTGCCAGCGCGATTGCCGATTTGGACCACATCACTTGAGTTTTCATGATTGAGATTCCTGCACCTGTCACAACGTTACGTTGCCTTCGATGGCTCGCCGATCTGTCGTCGGCGATGCCTCGTCCGTGGCTGTAATCTCTGTCGAGGGCAGGTTTTTCACCATTCTCAAGTTGGTATTAACCCCTTTATATAGAGGGCTCGGCGCTATGCCGAAGGACTAATACCCAGGTAATAAACGGGCAAAAAAAAGCCTTGAAATTCAAGGCTCGGTTTTTTGCAAAGCAGCGGGCAGGGCGCGGAAAAACTTAAGTGATATATACACAATTAACGGGTTTTTCCGCCCCGCCAGATCAGGCGATCGGTTGCCACTGACCGACCATATGTTCCAGGTCGCCGGCGCCGATCAGACGCAACTCACCGCTGGAGCCCGCGGCACTGGCCAGCAATGTCACTTCACTGGGCAGGCGCACCGGTTTGCGAAAGTGCACGGCGATTTCCAGGTTGGCTTTGGGCAGGTGATCAGAGAGTGCCGCCAGTGTGCGTGCCTTGTTCCACAGTCCGTGCGCGATCGCGGTGGGAAACCCGAACAGTTTGGCGCTCGCCGCACTGAGGTGAATCGGGTTGTAGTCGCCGGAGACTTTTGCATACTGGCGACCGATATCAGCAGGTGCAGTCCAGCGCGTCACCTCAAGCAAATCCTGCGACGGCTGCCAGTCCTGTGCCAGCGCTTCGCCCTCGAGTTTCACCCCGCGACAGAGCATCTGGCTTTCGGCTTCCCACAGCGGCCCAAGCTGATCGTCGAGGGTGGTGAGCAGATCGAACGTCGCGCCTTTGGCGTGCGGTTGCAGATTGTGCACACGCACGCTGACTTGCCCGCGACTGATCGCGCCCATTGGCCGCAACACGCGGATGCGGTTGCTCAGGTGAATCAGCCCCAGCAGCGGGAAGGGAAAATCCCTGGCCGTGAGCAATTGCATCTGCAAGGCAAAGGCGAGGATGTGTGGATAGGTCGGCGGCAGCAGGCCGTCATCGACGAAACCGCAGACCCTGCGATAGGCCGCCAGCCGTTTGCTGTCGATATCGACCCAGCAGCGCAGGCCGCTGTTGGGCAGTTGCGTACCGGTCATTTTGCGTCGCGTCGCCGCCCGCGAGTACAGCGCGGGCAGACTCGGTGCGCGATCCAGCGTGTGCCATTCGATGCTCATCTTTATGCCCCCAGAACACTTTGCCCACAGACCCGCAGCGCTTGGCCGGTGAACGCGCCCGTGCCCGGTTGCGCCAGCCACGCCACGGCTTCGGCGACGTCCTGCGGCAAGCCACCCTGGCCCAGCGAACTCATGCGCCGCCCGGCCTCGCGCAGGCCGAACGGAATGTGCGCGGTCATCTGGGTTTCGATAAAACCGGGGGCCACGGCGTTGATGCTGATGCCGCGTTCCAGCAGCGTTGGCGCCCATGCCTGGGCCAGACCGATCAGGCCAGCCTTGCTCGCCGCGTAATTGGTTTGCCCGCGATTGCCGGCGATGCCGCTGATCGAGGCGAGCAGGACCACCCGTGCGTTGTCGCGCAGGGTGCCGCTGTCGAGCAGCGCCTTGGTCAGCACTTGCGGGGCATTGAGGTTGACGGCCAGCACCGCGTCCCAGAATTCCGGGGTCATGTTGGCCAGGGTTTTGTCGCGGGTGATGCCGGCGTTGTGCACGAGGATGTCGAGCCCGTCGGGCAGCTGTTCGATCAAGTGCGCGGCGGCGTCATCGGCGCAGATATCGAGGGTGATCGCCCGGCCGCCGAGGCGCGCGGCGAGGGCCTCGAGGTCGGTCTTGGCCGGCGGTACGTCGAGGAGGATCACCTCAGCGCCATCACGGGCCAGGGTTTCGGCAATCGACGCGCCGATGCCGCGCGCAGCACCGGTGACCAGCGCCTTGCGCCCGGCCAGCGGTCGGGTCCAGTCGGTCACTGGCGTGGCGCACGCGGTCAGGCGAATCACCTGGCCGGAAACGAATGCACTTTTCGGCGAGAGGAAAAATCGCAGCGGGCCTTCCAATTGATCCTCGGCACCTTCGCCGACGTAGATCAACTGCAAGGTGCCACCGCCGCGCAGCTCTTTGGCCAGCGAGCGCGAGAAGCCTTCAAGTGCTCGCTGCGCGCTGGAGGCGAACGGATCACCCAAGGTTTCCGGCGCGCGGCCGAGAATCACCAGGTGCGCGCTATGGTCGAGGTTCTTCATCAATGGCTGGAAGAACTCGCGCAACTGCTTGAGCTGGTCGGTGTGTTGCAGATCGCTGGCGTCGAACACCACCGCTTTGAGTTTCGGCCCGTGGCCGGGGATCCATGCAGTGGCCAGCGAGGGCTCGGTGCCGTAGCTGTAGATCGCGTCGGTCAAGCGATTGGCAAACACGCTGATCCGTTCGGCCAGCGGCCCGCCACCGATCAACAGGGCTCCCTCTATCGGCCGCAGACGCCCCGCCTGCCAGCGTTCCAGCCGCACCGGCGACGGCAGGCCCAAGGCCCCGACCAGACGATGGCCGAAGGATGAGTTGGCGAAGTCGATATAGCGGTCAGACATGGAACGCTCTCCAGAAGTTGGGGTTCAAAGTGTGGACTGTCTACGGTAATCAATCGTTCGATCGGCGCAATAAGGCCTACGCTTGAACACTCAGGTTTAGCAGGTCTTGCAGATAAATGCGGTTCATGTGGGAGCGAGCCTGCTCGCGAAGGCGCTGTATCAGGCGCTGAAGAGGCTGAATGTGCCGGCCTCTTCGCGAGCAGGCTCGCTCCCACAGGGATTGGGCAAATTTCGACCATTTGGAACAGGAGCTTTTCATGACCCAGCTGCGCCGCGTCGCGATCATCGGCGGTAACCGCATCCCTTTCGCCCGCTCCAACGGGCCGTACGCCTCGGCCAGCAATCAGGCGATGCTCACCGCCGCGCTGGAAGGCCTGATCGAGCGCTACAACCTGCACGGCCAGCGCATCGGCGAGGTGGTGGCAGGCGCGGTGCTTAAATTGTCACGGGATATGAACCTGACTCGCGAATGCGTGCTCGGCTCGCGCTTGTCTCCGACGACACCGGCATATGACATTCAGCAAGCCTGCGGCACCGGTCTGGAGGCGGCGTTGCTGGTGGCGAACAAGATCGCCCTCGGCCAGATCGACTGCGGCATTGCCGGCGGCGTCGACACCACCTCCGACGCGCCGATCAGCGTCAGCGAAGGCCTGCGCAGGATTCTTCTGCACGCCAACCGCGCCAAGAGTACCGGCGACAAACTGAAAACCCTTTTGCAGTTGCGCCCCCAGCACCTGATCCCCGAATTCCCGCGCAACGGCGAGCCACGCACTGGCCTGTCGATGGGCGAGCACTGCGAACTGATGGCGCAGACCTGGAATATTCCCCGTGAAGAACAGGATCAACTGGCCCTCGAAAGCCACCACAAGCTCGCCGCTTCCTACGGCGAAGGCTGGCACAACGATCTGATGACGCCATTCCTCGGCCTGACCCGCGATAACAATCTGCGCCCGGACCTGACCCTGGAAAAACTCGCCGCGCTGAAACCGGCCTTCGAGAAAAGCGCCAAGGGCACGCTGACGGCGGGCAATTCCACGCCGCTCACCGATGGCGCTTCGGTGGTGTTGCTCGGCAGTGAAGAATGGGCCAGAGAGCGCGGTTTGCCGATTCTTGCCTACTTGCGCGACGGTGAAGCGGCGGCGGTGGATTTCGTCAACGGTGCCGAGGGCCTGCTGATGGCGCCGGTGTACGCCGTGCCACGCTTGCTGGCGCGCAATGGGCTGACGTTGCAGGATTTTGATTACTACGAAATTCACGAAGCCTTCGCCGCGCAAGTGCTGTGCACGCTCAAGGCCTGGGAAGATCCCGAATATTGCCAAACCCGCCTGGGACTCGACGCACCGCTGGGTTCGATTGATCGCAGTCGGCTTAATGTGAAAGGCAGTTCGCTGGCGGCGGGGCATCCGTTCGCCGCAACGGGCGGGCGGATTGTCGCGAATTTGGCCAAGCTGCTGGATGCGGCGGGCAAGGGGCGAGGGTTGATTTCGATCTGTGCGGCGGGCGGGCAGGGTGTCACCGCGATCATTGAACGCTGAAAAAGCCCCTCACCCTAACCCTCTCCCCAAAGGGAGAGGAGACTGATTGGGGGATGCTTGAAATCGACGCCGACCTGAGCGCCCTTCACCGAATCCAGAGATGCGATTCAAACCATAAGCGCTGCGGTCTCTCAGGTCGATGTATTACGGGAGACACCTCGGTCGGCCCCCTCTCCCTCTGGGAGAGGGCTGGGGTGAGGGCAACTGAAGTTCACCGACCATGTCAGATTCTGTCGCAAATGCCCTTGCCGACCGATACCAATCAATGCCACGGTCTCGGCTATGATTTGCCCGGGTCGCTGCGATTGATCCGGCACAGTGTGTGCATCCTCAAGGTTCACAGGTCGGCAACCCCTCCCCGTCGGGCGAGGATTGCCGTATAACGAGTGACATTCGCGTGTTTGGTAATAAAGGACCCACAATAAAAGCTGATGAAGACTCCAAAACGCATTGAACCCCTGATCGAGGACGGTCTGGTCGACGAAGTGCTGCGTCCACTGATGAGTGGCAAAGAGGCAGCTGTTTATGTAGTGCGCTGCGGCAATCAGTTACGTTGCGCCAAGGTCTACAAGGAGGCGAATAAACGCAGTTTCCGCCAGGCGGCCGAGTATCAGGAAGGCCGCAAGGTTCGTAACAGTCGTCAGGCGCGGGCCATGGCGAAGGGGTCCAAGTTCGGTCGCAAAGAGACCGAAGACGCCTGGCAGAACGCCGAAGTGGCGGCGCTGTTCCGTCTGGCCGGCGCCGGTGTGCGAGTGCCCAAACCCTATGACTTCCTCGACGGCGTGCTGTTGATGGAGCTGGTGGCTGACGAATTCGGCGACGCTGCGCCGCGTCTGAACGACGTGGTACTGGAGCCGGATCAGGCGCGCGAGTATCACGCCTTCCTGATTTCGCAGATCGTGCTGATGTTGTGTACCGGTCTGGTGCACGGTGACCTCTCCGAGTTCAACGTGCTGCTGACACCTACCGGCCCGGTCATCATCGACTTGCCCCAGGCAGTCGACGCTGCGGGCAACAACCACGCGTTCAGCATGCTCGAGCGTGACGTTGGCAACATGGCTTCGTACTTCGGTCGCTTCGCGCCGGAATTGAAGAAGACCAAATATGCCAAGGAAATGTGGGCGTTGTACGAAGCCGGCACCTTGCACCCGAACAGTGTGCTGACCGGCGAGTTCGACGATCCGGAGGACCTGGCGGATGTCGGCGGGGTGCTGCGCGAAATCGAAGCGGCGCGCCTCGACGAGGAACGCAAGCAGGCCATTCGCGCGGCGGACGACGCGCCGAAAGGCAAACCCGAAGAACCGCCTCCACCGCCGTGGATGCAGTGATCGCGTGATGAAAAACCCGGCTTCGGCCGGGTTTTTTGTTTGAGTCAAAAAGCACCCTCACCCCAGCCCTCTCCCGGAGGGAGAGGGGGCCGACCGAGGTGTCTTTAGCCATACATCGACCTGAAAAAACCGAGTCGATTATGGATTCAACGGAAAACGTTCAGGTCGGTGTATTTCCCAAATATCCCCCAATCGGTCCCTCTCCCGGAGGGAGAGGGGGCCGACCGAGGTGTCTTTAGCCATACATCGACCTGAAAAAACCGAGTCGATTATGGATTCAAAGAAAAACGTTCAGGTCGGTGTATCTCCCAAATATCCCCCAATCGGTCCCCTCTCCCTTTGGGAGAGGGCTAGGGTGAGGGGGCTTTCGGATCCTGGCTTATTCGCGTCTACTGTCCAGCGCTCCAACCACACTCAAGGACTGAATGTGACCACCCTACGCAACACCCACCTGATCGTAACCGCCCGGCTGATCTCCGATTTCGGCGCCTTCCTCAACATGGTCGCGCTGGCCACTTACGTTTATTTGCTGAGCAACAGCGCCATGAGCGTCGGCATCTTCCTCGCCAGCCGTGTCAGTGGCGGAATTTTCGCCAGCCTGATCGGCACACGCTTCTACCGACGCTGGCAGGGCCGCGCGCCGCTGATTGCGTTCGATCTGTTGCGTGCGGCAGTGCTGGGGCTGCTGTTGATCACACCGGCGAGTCAGCAGGCATGGCTGTTGCCGTTGATTGCCTTCGGCCTCGGCCTGGGCAATTCGATGTTCGCCATCGGCCTCAACAGCCAGTTGCCGCGTTTGATCGCGCCGGCGCAATTGCTCAGGGCCAATGCCTGGATCACTTCAGCTTCTTCTGCGGCGATGGTCGGCGGCAGTCTGGTGTCGGGGTTGCTGGTGGCTGCTTTTGGTTTCGAAACGGTCTTCGCCCTCAACGCGCTGACCTATTTGCTTGCGGCGCTGCTGATCGTGCCGCTGCGTTTCGAAAAAACCGATGTCAGCGAACAGCCGGAGCGCGGTGAATGGTTTGCGCTGCGGCAGGGCCTGCGTTCGGCGCCAGTGGTCGCGGCCATGCTCGCGGTGACCATGGCCGACACCTTGGGCAGCGCTGCGCATAACGTCGGCTTCCCGATCATTTCGAAACTGCTCACGCCGGAGGCGGCGAGTACGACCTTGGGCCTGGCGCTTGCGGTATGGGCCAGCGGCAAACTGCTCGGCGCACGCATCGCCAGTCACCTCAAGGGCTCGGAGAACAGCCACCTCGAAAGAAGATTTTTCTGCGGCGTGGCGCTGATGTCGTGCGGTTTCATTCTGATGTTCCAGCAGCATAGCCTCTACGGTCTGCTGCTGTTCGCCTTGCCGGCGGGGCTTGGCGACGGGGTTTCCGAAGTCAGCCTGATGTCACGTTTGCAACGGGAACCTGCGGCGTTGCGCCTGCCGATTTTCAGCGTGCTGACCTTGCTGCAGATGAGCGGTTTCGGTATCGGCATGCTGGTCGCTGCGCCGTTCTATGCGTGGTGGACGCCGGGGGCCGTGGTCATGCTGTTCCACGGCATTCCCCTGGGTACGTTGTGCGTGGTGACGCTGTTGCGGATCAGGCGCGGGCGGGTTGCGCGCAGCAGCCCGACGCCAGTTCCTTGAGGATCGGGCAGTCCGGGCGATGGTCGCCGCTGCAATGCTCGACCAGATCCTGCAGGGTGTCGCGCAACTCGCCGAGCTCGCGGATCTTCTGGTTCAGCTCGTCGATGTGCTGGCGCGCCAGTGCTTTCACATCGGCGCTGGCGCGCTGGCGATCCTGCCAGAGGGTCAGCAGCTTGCCGACCTCTTCCAGGGAAAAGCCCAGATCCCGCGAGCGCTTGATGAACGCCAGCGTGTGCAGGTCATCGCTGCCGTACACGCGGTAACCGCTGTCGGTGCGATTGGCCGCTTTGAGCAGACCGATCGATTCGTAATAGCGGATCATTTTTGCACTCAGGCCACTCTGCCGGGCTGCTTGGCCGATGTTCATCGGTGTTCCTCCAGGTCCTTGGGTTTCCAAGTTTTCAACAGTAGCGCATTGCTCACCACGCTGACGCTCGACAGCGCCATCGCCGCGCCGGCCAGCACCGGATTGAGGAAGCCGAACACCGCCAGCGGAATGCCGATCAGGTTGTAGACAAAGGCCCAGAACAGGTTCTGGCGAATCTTCGCGTAGGTCTTGCGGCTGATCTCCAGCGCTGCCGGCACCAGTCGCGGATCGCCGCGCATCAACGTGATGCCGGCCGCGTGCATGGCGACGTCGGTGCCGCCGCCCATGGCGATGCCGATGTCTGCGGCGGCGAGGGCCGGGGCATCGTTGATACCATCGCCGACCATGGCAACCACGCCGGTTTTCTTCAGCTCGGCCACCGTCGCGGCTTTGTCGGCCGGCAGCACTTCGGCGTGGACATTTTGGATGCCCAGAGCCTCGGCCACCACCCGTGCGCTGCCACGATTGTCGCCGGTCAGCAGGTGGCTCTGGATATCCCGTGCGGCGAGTTGTTGCACCGCTTGCAGAGCGCCGGGTTTCAGCGTGTCACCGAAGGCGAACAGACCAAGCACCTTCGGCTCGGGACTTTGCTCAATCAACCACGACAATGTGCGGCCTTCACTTTCCCAAGCCTCGGCGGATGAGCTCAATTCACCGGCACCCAACCCGCTTTCGTCGAGCATCCGCCGATTGCCCAGCGCCAGGCGCCGGCCATCCAGCGTGCCAGCGATGCCGCGCCCGGCCAGCGACTGGCTGTCGCTGACATCGGGCACGTTCAAGCCGCGTTCGGCGGCTGCATCCAGCACGGCTTTGGCCAACGGATGCTCGCTGCCGCGCTGCAAGGCACCGGCCAGTGTCAGCAGATTGTTTTCGTCACCATCGACCGCGCTGAAGTGCGCGATACGCGGCGTACCCGAGGTCAGCGTGCCGGTCTTGTCGAACACCACACTGCTGACTTCATGGGCGCGCTCCAGTGCTTCGGCGTCCTTGATCAGAATGCCGTGGCGTGCGGCGACGCCGGTGCCGGCCATGATCGCCGTCGGGGTGGCGAGGCCGAGGGCGCACGGGCAGGCAATCACCAGCACGGCGACGGCATTGATCACCGCGGTTTCCAGCGGTGCGCCGTACAGCCACCAGCCGACCAGCGTAGCCAGGGCGATCAGCAACACGGTCGGCACGAAGATCTGGCTGACCTTGTCCACCAATTTCTGGATCGGCGCTTTCGCCGCTTGCGCGTCTTCGACCAGACGAATGATCCGCGCCAGCACGGTTTCCGCGCCGAGCGCCTGGGTGCGCACCAGCAAACGACCTTCGCCATTGATCGCGCCGCCGGTGACCTTGTCGCCCGGTTGTTTCGGCACTGGCAGGCTTTCGCCACTGATCAGCGCTTCGTCGGCGTGGCTCTGGCCTTCAACGACTTCGCCATCCACCGGGAAGCGTTCGCCGGGTTTGACCAGCACCAGATCGTCGAGGCGCAGGGCGCTGATCGCAACTTCCTGCTCACGCCCGTCGATGACTTGAATCGCCCGCTCCGGCCGCAACGCTTCAAGAGCGCGGATGGCGCTGGCGGTCTGGCGTTTGGCGCGGCTTTCGAGATATTTGCCGAGCAACACCAAAGCGATGACCACCGCCGAGGCCTCGAAATACAGATGCGGCATGCGTCCGGCGGCGCTGGCCCATTCATAGACACTCAGGCCATAACCGGCGCTGGTGCCGAGGGCGACGAGCAGGTCCATGTTGCCGGCACCGGCGCGCACGGCTTTCCACGCCGCAACATAAAAGCGTGCGCCGAAGATGAATTGCACCGGTGTGGCGAGGGCGAATTGCGCCCAGGCCGGGAGCATCCAATGAATGCCGAACGGCTGCAGCAACATCGGCAGCACCAGCGGCAGAGCGAGGGCGATCGCACAGATCAATGCCCAGCGCTCACGGTGCAGGCGTTTTTGCTGGTCATCGGACTGTGGCCGTTCAGCTTGCCAGACACTGGCCGAGTAACCGGCCTTGCTCACCGCGTCGAGCAGGGTTTGCGTATCGACCTGGCCGAGCAATTCGATGTGCGCACGTTCGTTGGCCAGATTGACGCTGACGCTGCTCACGCCTGGGACTTTGCTCAGGGCGCGTTCGACGCGACCGACGCAGGACGCGCAGGTCATGCCGTCGATGCTCAATTCGACGGTTTGCCGGGGCACGCTGTAACCGGCGCGCTCCACGGCTTGCATCAGCGCCGGCAGGCTGTCGCCGGGCGCCTGTACCCGCGCCTGTTCGGTGGCGAGGTTGACACTGACGGCACTGGCGCCGCTGACCTTGCGCAGCGCTCGCTCGACACGCCCGGCGCAACTGGCACAGGTCATGCCGGCAATCGGCAGATCGAAAGTGGTGGATTCGGACATCGGTCGCGCTCCCTGTAGTGGATGTCTACAGGATCAACCTTGCCATGCGGGCAAGGTCAAGCACCATTCTTGTGGGAGCGAGCCTGCTCGCGAATGCGGTGCATCATTCAGCAATCATGTTGGCTGACCCGGCGCTTTCGCGAGCAGGCTCGCTCCCACAGGTCGAGGCGGTTGCTCAGTAACCGAGGCCAGCCGGCTTGAGGTACACGCCTTCGGCATTCATTGCCAGGCGGAACTTCAGCACATCCCCGGCGTGCAGCACGACTTCCTGCGAACCCGGTGCGAGCATGCCGGGATTGCAACCCGGCGCCTGTCCCGGCAGCAGTTTCAGGCGCAGCGAAACCTTGCCCGGTGGCAGGTTGAACGAAGTGCTCTGCTCCTGGAACAGGCGCGCCGAGAGCTGGTCCTGGATGTACACGCCGATTTCGCACGAGGTCGCCACTTCGAGGCGCTCGCGGGAAATGATCAGTACCGCGTAATCCTCGCCGGCGGCTTGCACCTGCGGGACGGCGGCGAAAAGGCTGAGCAAGCCAAACAGGCCCAAAGCTGACCAGCGCATGGCTGAATCTCCTGAATTCCAGTCATTGATACACGCAGCTTGGCCGAGCGCAGCGCCGATTGCCAGCCCGGCAGTTTTTCGCAGAACTTGACCTTGCCATCGTGGCAAGCTCGAGACTGCCGGCAACCCCACTCAAAGGAGTCTTCCCATGCAAGTGTTCAACGTTCAAGGCATGTCCTGCGGTCATTGCGTCAAAGCCATCACCACTGCGGTACAGGCGCTGGATCCGGCAGCCAGCGTGCGGGTCGATCTGGCGGCCAAGGAAGTCGGCGTCGAAAGTGCGCTGAGTGCCGATCAGGTCATCGAAGCGATCCGCGAAGAGGGTTATGAGGTGAAGCTCGTCTGAAATTGATCGTTAGCGAGCTATCGGAATGTTCAAGGCGTCCGGGCGCGGCTAGACTGTCGGGCTGCGACTTGCCCACCTGGATGCCTGATGAATTTCCGCACGATTTTGATACTCGGCGCCTTGAGCGCTTTCGGTCCTTTGGCGATCGACTTCTATTTACCTGCGTTCCCGGCCATGGCGCTGGCGTTCGGCACCGATGAGCAGCACGTTCAACTGACGCTGGCGGCATACTTCCTCGGTCTGTCTCTGGGACAACTGGCTTACGGACCGATTTCCGATCGTTTCGGCCGGCGGCTTCCGCTGCTCAGCGGCGTTGCTCTGTTCACCCTGGCGTCATTGGCCTGCGCCTACGCGCCTAGCCTGGAATGGCTGATCGGCGCGCGTTTCGTCCAGGCACTCGGTGGCTGTGCGGGGATGGTGATTTCCCGTGCGGTGGTTGCCGACAAATGCGATGCGGTTGGCTCGGCGAAGGTGTTTTCCCAGTTGATGCTGGTGATGGGCCTGGCGCCGATTCTGGCGCCGATGCTCGGTGGGCTGCTGGTCAACACTACGGGTTGGCAGTCGATCTTTCTGGTCCTCACCGGGTTCAGTGCGGCGGCGGGTCTGGCGGTGGCATTGGGGCTGCCGGAAAGCATGCCGGCCCACGTGCCGCGCCAGCCGTTGTCCGGTGCGTTGCGCCAGTACGCGCGACTGGTCAAGGACTCGGTCTATCTGGGCCATGCCCTGACCGGTGGCATCGCGATCGCCGGCATGTTCGCCTACATCGCTGGCTCCCCGTTTGTGTTCATCAAGCTCTACGGTGTACCCGCCGAGCATTTTGGCTGGCTGTTCGGCACCAACGCGGCGGGGTTCATTCTGGTGGCGCAGGTCAATGCGCGTTTGCTGGCCAAGCGTGGTCCGGCATTTTTGCTGGTACGCGCGGTGTGGGTGTACTTCCTCGCCGGGCTGACGCTGCTGGCGGTCAGCGCGATGCGTCCAGAGGCGTTGTGGCCGTTGCTGATTCCGCTGTTCATCTGCATTGCCAGCCTCGGCTGCATCATTCCCAACGCCTCAGCTTGCGCAATGAACGGTCAGGGCGCCCGTGCCGGCAGTGCATCGGCAATGCTCGGTTGCCTGCAATTCAGCATCGCCGCCGGTGCCGCCGCGTTGGTGGGGGTGTTGCACGATGGCAGCGCCGTGCCGATGGCGATGGTCATCAGCCTGTGCGGTTTGCTGGTGGTGAGCGTCGCGCTGCTCACCCGGCGTTTGCAGAATGCCCGGGCGCTGGCGCAAGCCCAGGTCTGAACGCTCGACTTTGGAGCTCAGCCGGCGGCGCGCTGCTGGCTGGGTTCGGGGATTCGGTGGGGCGCGCAGAGTCGCGCTTCGAGGGTGCGAGTGAAGGCCAGAGCCTCGGCTTCACTGCGAAAGGTTACGACGTGCTGGTCCAGGCGCACCTGCCATTTGGACTTTGCCACTTCTTTTATCAGGATCTTCATTGCTGACCTCCCTTGCGTAAAAGATGTATCGCAGAGGCTTCGATTGTAGACCTCGATACCCGCGTAATTGTGACAAGGGTCAAGCAACCGACTGACGGCAAAAAGCCCCGCAACCGCTCTGGCATCACGAGCGGTTGCGGGGCTTTATTTTTTTAGAAACCTTCTAAAACAATTTTCCCCTTGGCCTTGCCGCTTTCCAGCAGCTCATGGGCGCGGCGCAGGTTGGCTGCATTGATCACGCCGAAGTGCTCGCCCAAAGTTGTCTTCAAAGTGCCGGCGTCGATCAGTTCGGCGACGCGGTTGAGCAGCTTGTGCTGTTCGATCATGTCCGGCGTTTCGAACAGCGAGCGGGTGTACATGAACTCCCAGTGCAGCGACAGGCTCTTGCGCTTGAGCAGACTGATGTCGAGTGACTTCGGATCGTCGATCAGCGCCAGCTTGCCTTGCGGCGCGAGGACTTCGACCAGTTGCGCCAGATGCTGATCGGTCTGGGTCAGGCTGGCGACGTGGGTCACGCTGGCGATGCCGGCGCGCTTCAATTCTTCGCTCAGTGGCTGGCTGTGATCGATGACCAGATCGGCACCGAGTTCACTGACCCAGTCACTGGTCTGTGGGCGCGAAGCGGTGCCGATCACTTTCAGGCCGGTCAACTGCTTGGCCAATTGGGTAAGGATCGAGCCCACGCCGCCCGCCGCACCAACGATCAGCAGGCTCTGGCCTTCATCGCTGCTGCCCTCGCTGATTTGCAGGCGCTCGAAGAGCAATTCCCACGCAGTGATGGCGGTCAGCGGTAGCGCGGCGGCTTCGGCAAAACCGAGGGACTTGGGCATGTGACCGACGATGCGCTCATCGACCACGTGCAACTCGCTGTTGCCACCGGCCCGGGCGATCGAACCGGCGTAGAACACCTTGTCGCCCGCCTTGAACAGGGTGACTTCGCTGCCGACCGCCTTGACCACACCGGCAACGTCCCAGCCCAGCACTTTCGCCGCGCCGTTTTCCGGCGCCATGTTCTGCCGCACTTTGGTGTCGACCGGGTTGACCGAAATGGCTTTGACCTCCACCAAGAGGTCGCGCGGGCCGGCGACCGGCTCTGGCAGTTCAATGTCCTGCAGGGACTTGGTGTCGCTGATCGGCAGGGAAGCGTAATAGGCAATGGCTTTCATAAATGGCTCCGTACAGTTGATAGAAGAAGGATTCAGGCAATCTTGCCGAGGCGTTTGAGCTGGAAGTGTTCGATGGTGTGGCCGGCGCTGGCCTGAAACTTCTGAAAATGCGCGCTGGCGTTGTGCTCCTCAAGAATCTCGTCACTGGCCCACTGTTCGATGACATAAAAAACCTGCGGATCGGCAAGGTCGCGGTGCAGGTCGTACTGACCACACCCGGGCTCGGCGCGGCTCGGTTCGACGAGGGCACGCAGGGCCTGTTCGAGAACGTCCTGCTGGCCGGATTTAGCGGTCAGGGTGGCGATAGCGGTAAAGGGCTGGGACATGCGTGGACTCCAGAATCGGGGTGAATTCGATGGAGGTCATCATTGGCTATTTCTCTGCGTGATAAAACCGGCTAAAAGAGCAGTCTCTTTCAATATTTTTTTGATAATCGAGGCTGCGCATGCTGCGTTTTGATGACTTGCAGTTGTTTGTTCGCGCGGCGGATCTGGGCAGCCTGTCGGCGGCGGCACGGGTGATGGACATGTCCGCGGCGGTGGCCAGCGCGGCGTTGAAGCGCATCGAGCAGCAACTCGGTGCGCGGCTGCTGGCGCGTTCGACCCGCAGCCTGCGCCTCACCGCCGAGGGCGAAGGCTTCCTTGAGTATGCCCGCGCCGCCCTGAGCAATCTCGACGAAGGGCGTCGCCTGCTCGCCAGCGGTCAGGATCAGGTCAGCGGGATTTTGCAGCTTTCGGCGCCCTCGGACTTCGGTCGCAATCTGCTGCTGCCGTGGCTCGACGCGTTCCAGCGTGAACACCCGAAATTGACGGTGCGCCTGCTGCTTGGCGACCGCATCGCCGACCTGTTCCGGCAACCGGTGGACATCGCCCTGCGCTACGGCGAGCCGGAGGATTCCAGCCTGATCGCCTTGCCCATCGCCCCACACAATCGCCGGGTGTTGTGCGCATCCCCCGATTACCTGGCCCGGCAGGGCGAGCCGCGCCATCTCGAGCAATTGGCCCAGCACAATTGCCTTTTGTACATGCTCGGCAGCCGCGTCCACGACCACTGGAGTTTTCACGATGGCAAGCGCGAAGTCGGCCTGACCGTCAGCGGCGACCGCTTCAGCGATGACGCCGACGTCGTGCGGCTATGGGCGTTGGCCGGTGCCGGTATTGCCTACAAATCCTGGCTCGACGTCGGCGCCGATGTGCTCGCCGGACGCCTCAAAGTGCTGATGCCGGAACTGCTCTGTGAGCGCGCACCGCTGAATCTGTTGTGCGCCCATCGCGCACAGTTGAGTAAGCCGGTGAACCTTCTGAGAGAGATGCTCGCCAGCCGATGCGCCGAATTGAGTAGCCAATTTCCCGGTTTCCTCAAAGTTGATCATTAGTCGCAGGCAATTAGAGAAATTTCTGTCAGGAACAATCGCCACCTGCCCAGGCCCAGGCGCAGGACGTCTGGCTTAACCCGCTTATACTAGCGCCCGCCTCATGCCTGCACTGACACCCGGCGCGCAGACCCCGTAACGCGTTGCCGGCTTTTGGTGACGGTTGCTACTTCTGCTGCCAGGTTGTGTGCCGGAGCAGCTGGTGTCGATGGCATCCCTTGCCACCGATCCCGGGCGATTTTCGCGTGTTGGCCGATGCCCCATAACCGGCCAGGATGTCTCCGAGCGGTAGACGATACGATTCAACAGGGAGTGAACATATGGAACATGCACCGTGCATCAGCCAGATCGCGACATTGCTGGCCGACCCCAAGCGCAGCGCGATGATGTGGGCGTTGATGGATGGCTCGGCCCGGCAAGCCGAAGAGCTGGCGCTGCTGGCCGGGCTCTCGCCGTCGTCGGCCAGTGCGCATCTGGGACGCCTGTCCGCAGGGGGGCTGTTGAACATCGAAATGCGTGGGCGCAAACGCTTCTTTCGCCTGGCGGCACCGGAAATCGGCGCGGCGATCGAAGCACTGGCCAGCGCCACCATTGCCAGCGCGCCACGGCAAATCCCTGATGCGCTGAAACGCACGGCTCCCATGGTCAGGCCGCAGGCGGCGCCGTCTTCGCTGTTGCGCGCGCGGTTCTGCGACGATCATCTGGGCGGTACTTTGGCGGCCGATCTGTATCAGCGCCTGCTCGATGCCGGCTGGATCGAGCAGCTTGAGCAGCGGGTGGTGGTGACGCACAAGGGCTCCACCCGACTGGCGCAGCGCGGAGTGTTCATCCAGGCCCTGGCCCACCGCAACGTGCAGGTCGCCTGCGCGTGCCCGGACTGGAGCGAGCGCCGTCCGCACATGGGCGGCTCACTGGGCGCGGCGCTGTTGCAGTTGTTCATGCAGTCCGGCTGGCTGACCTTGCCCAACGATTCCCGCGCCTTGCAGTTGACCGCGACGGGCCAGCGCGAAATCCATCGCTTTGCCAAGGAAACCGAGCTGGAAACAGCGTTCTAGAGCGTTGCTCGGCGATGAGCTGAAGGCTGACGTCGTCCACGGCTGTGAACAGGTCGCATCCAGTACGACCTCTGTATGACCATCGCGCACACTCGATCCGGGGATTTTCCGGATGGGGGAGCACAACATGAATACACAACGCTTTAGTGCGGCTGAACGCCTGGAACGGCTGCCGCTCAGCGGCTATCACCGCGTCATTTTCATCATCATCGCCTTGGCGTTTTTCTTCGATTCCATGGATCTGGCGATGATGACTTTCCTGCTCGGCTCGATCAAAGCCGAGTTCGGCCTGAGCAGTGCACAGGCAGGGTTGCTGGCCAGCTCAAGCTTTTTCGGCATGGTGCTCGGGGCGTCGTTGTCAGGGATGCTCGCCGACCGCTTCGGGCGCAAACCGGTGTTTCAGTGGAGCATCGTGTTGTGGGGCGTGGCCAGTTACCTGTGTTCGACGGCGCAGACGGTGGAGACGCTGACGCTGTTTCGCATCCTGCTCGGAATTGGCATGGGCATGGAGTTTCCCATCGCACAGTCGATGCTCTCGGAGCTGATTCCGGCACAACGACGCGGGCGCTACATCGCCCTGATGGACGGCTTCTGGCCGCTGGGGTTTGTCGCAGCGGGCGTGCTCTCGTACTTCCTGCTGCCGCTGATTGGCTGGCGCGATATCTTCCTGGTACTGGCGGTGCCGGCGGTGTTCGTTCTGGCGATCCGCTTTTTCATCCCTGAGTCGCCGCGCTGGCTGGAACAGGCCGGGCGCGACGTCGACGCGGACAAGGTGTTGAACGGTATCGAAGCGCGAGTGCGTGCTTCGCTCTGCGGTGCAGCCTTGCCGGAACCGGTTCGTTTGCCACGCACGGTGACGCCACCGGGTAATTTCTTCTCGGCACTCAAGCAGATCTGGTCGCCGCAATATCGCCAGCGTACAACGATGATCTGGAGTCTGTGGTTCTTCGCATTGCTGGGTTTCTACGGGCTGACTTCCTGGCTCAGTGCATTGCTGCAGCAGTCGGGTTTCGCCGTGACGCAGTCGGTGTACTACACGGTGCTGATCTCGCTCGGCGGGATTCCCGGCTTCCTCATGGCGGCGTGGCTGGTCGAGCGTTGGGGGCGTAAACCGGTGTGCATCGTCACCCTGCTCGGCGGCGGGGTGATGGCGTTTCTGTATGGGCAGAGTGCGGTGTTCGGCGGCAACGTGGCGCTGCTGATCGGCACTGGGCTGTTGATGCAGTTTTTCCTGTTCGGCATGTGGGCGGTGCTCTACACCTACACGCCGGAGCTGTACCCGACGTCCGCACGGGCAACCGGCTCGGGATTCGCCTCGGCCATCGGCCGCGTCGGCTCTCTGCTCGGGCCATTGGTGACCGGGCTGGTGTTCCCGATTACCGGGCAGGGCGGGGTGTTCGCGCTCGGCGCGGCGTGCTTCGCGATTGCGGCGGGCGTGGTGTGGCTGTTCGGGATGGAGACGCGGGGCAAGACCCTGGAAGAGCTTACCGAGTGAACATCGATATGAATGTGGGAGCGAGCCTGCTCGCGAAAGCGGTGTGTCATTCAACGTAAATGTTGACTGACTCTCCCTCTTCGCGAGCAGGCTCGCTCCCACATTGGTTTTGCGGTGTTGCTTACGGTTTTACCAACCGCGCATCCAGGCTGTTCTGCGCCAGACGCTTGGCCTGATCCTGGGTCATTCCCAGATGCTCGTGCAGCGCATGGAAGTTCTCGGTCACGTAACCGCCGAAATACGCCGGGTCATCGGAGTTGACCGTGACCTTCACGCCGCGCTCGAGCATGTCGAGGATGTTGTGCTGCGACATGTGATCGAACACGCAGAGCTTGGTGTTCGACAGCGGGCATACGGTCAGCGGAATCTGCTCGTCGATGATCCGCTGCATCAGGCGCTCGTCTTCGATGGCGCGCACGCCATGGTCGATGCGCTGGATTTTCAGCAGGTCGATGGCTTCCCAGATGTACTCCGGCGGGCCTTCTTCACCGGCGTGGGCGACGGTGAGGAAGCCTTCGTCGCGGGCGCGATCGAAGACGCGTTTGAATTTGCTCGGCGGGTGGCCCATCTCGGAACTGTCGAGCCCGACCGCGACAAACGCATCACGGAACGGCAGCGCCTGATCGAGGGTTTTCTGCGCTTCGTCTTCGCTGAGGTGGCGCAGGAAACTGAGGATCAAACCGCTGCTGATGCCCAGTTGCGTCTCGCCATCCTTGAGCGCGGCGGCGATGCCGTTGAGCACCACTTCGAACGGGATGCCCCGGTCGGTGTGGGTCTGCGGGTCGAAGAACGGTTCGGTGTGAATCACGTTCTGTGCTTTGCAGCGCAGCAGGTAGGCCCAGGTCAGGTCGTAGAAATCCTGCGAGGTGCGCAGCACATCGGCGCCCTGGTAATACAGGTCGAGAAATTCCTGCAGGTTGTTGAAGGCGTAGGCCTTGCGCAGGGTTTCGACGTCGCTCCACGGCAGGGCGATCTTGTTGCGTTCGGCCAGGGCGAACAGCAGTTCAGGCTCCAGCGAACCTTCCAGATGCAGGTGCAGTTCGGCTTTGGGCAGGGCGTTGAGCCAGTCGTACATAGTCTTTTCTCATCAGGTGCAATGCCGGCATTCTACAGAGGCTGGCCGCAACAATTGGCAAAACCTGACCAGGTGATCGATCAAACCGCCTCTTGTTCACGGCGATAGGCGTAGGTATCGGCGAAGCGCGACAGCAGGAATTGTGCGCAGGTGGTGGTCGGATATTTCGCCGGGTGCTGTGCGTCCTGGCAACCGGGCAGGCATTCGATGCGCGTGTCCGGGTGCGGTTCGGCGAAGAACGGCATCGAATAGCGATCCACGCCCAGCGGGCTGATCACCCGGTGCGGCGTCGAGCGATAACGGTCGTTGCTCCAGCGCGCCATCATGTCGCCGAGGTTGACCACGAACGTGCCGTCAATCGGTGGCGCGTCGATCCATTCACCTTTGACGTTCTTCACCTGCAAACCGCCGGCGCTGTCCTGATAGAGCAGGGTGATGCAGCCGTAATCGGTATGGGCGCCGGCACCTTGTTGCTCGGCGGAGCTGGCGGTGTGACGCGGTGGGTAATGGATCATGCGCAACACGCTGACCGGGTCGACAAAACGCGTATCGAAGAAGTCGCGCTCGATGCCCAGCGCAACGGTCATCGCTCGAAGCAGGGTTTGCGCCAGCGCCTGCATGTCGAGGTAATGCTGCTCCATCAGCGTTTCCCAGCCGGGTTGCGCCGGGTGCCGATTGGGGCCGCGCAAGGGTTTTTCCGCGAGCACCTCGGGATGCTCGTCCGGCAGGTGCAGGCCCATGTCGAAGGTTTCTTTGAGGTCACTGGGTTTGTCCGGGTCCAGTTGCTCGGTGGCAATTGCGCCGTAGCCGCGATGATGGCGGGTCTGGGTAATGTCGATCTTGAGTTTTTCTGCGGCTGGCAGGGCAAAGAAGCGCTGGGCGTGATCGAGCAGGGCGTCGATACGTTGCGCCGAGATCGGATGGCCCTTGATATAGAAAAAGCCCCACTCGCGGCAGGCTTGGTCGATTTGTTCGGCCACCGCAGGCCAGGCGTTTTCGTCGTCGCTATAGAGCGGGCTGATATCAATGATCGGAAGCTGATCCATACACAATCCTTGAATACGCTGTGTTTCCAATGTGGGAGCGAGCCTGCTCGCGAAGAGGGAGTGTCAGACAACATTTTTGTTTAATGACACACCGCTTTCGCGAGCAGGCTCGCTCCCACAGGGTTTTGTGTGGTGAATCGGGGGACTACTTCGGCATCTCGGCCTTCATGCCCTCAACGTAGTAATTCATCGAAGCCAGTTCCGCATTGGTCGCGCTCACGCCCGCCGGGATTTTTTCTACACCGGCCTGATCCTTGATCGGCCCGGTAAACGGCTGCAATGCGCCGCTCTTGATGTCGGCGATCAACTGCTCGGCCTCGGCTTTCACCGGCGCTGGCACCAGGTCGCTGATCGGCAGTTCCACCGTACCTTCCTTCAACCCGCCCCAGTAATCCTGGGATTTCCAGGTGTGATCGATCACGCTCTGCGTCGCCTGAATGTAGTGCGGCGCCCAGTCGTTGACGATAGAGGTCAGCACCGCTTTCGGGCCGAAGTGGGCCATGTCCGAGGCGTAGCCCACGGCATACACGCCGCGCCGTTCGGCAGCCTGGATCGGCGCCGGGCTGTCGGTGTGCTGGAACACCACGTCGACGCCCTGATCGATCAGCGCGTTGGCGGCGTCGGCTTCCTTGCCCGGATCGAACCAGGAGTTGACCCACACCACTTTGATTTCGGTGCCAGGGTTGTACTTGTTCAGGGCCAGCTGGATGGCGTTGATGTCGCGGATCACTTCCGGAATCGGGAACGAGGCGACGTAGCCGATCTTCTTGGTCTTGGTCATCTTCGCCGCGAGGAAACCGCCGACGTAACGGCCCTCGTAAGTGCGCGCCAGGTAGGTGCCGAGGTTCTTGTCCTGCTTGTAACCGGTGGCGTGTTCGAACGTCACCTTGGGAAATTGCTTGGCGACTTTCACTGTCGGGTTCATGTAGCCGAAAGACGTGGTGAAGATCAGGTCATATTTGTCCTTGGCCATGTTGCGGATCACCCGCTCGGCGTCGGCGCCCTCGGCGACGTTTTCCACGTAGTTGGTGGTGATCTGCGTGCCGAGTTTTTCCGCCAGGGCCTTGCGCCCCTGTTCGTGCTGATACGTCCAGCCGTGGTCACCGATCGGGCCGATGTAGACGAAACCGACCTTCAGCGGATCGGCAGCGCTGGCGCTCAGGCTGATTCCCAGACCGATGGCGGCGTACAGCAGTTTGTGCAGCGGACGTATTGGCATGAACCCGAACTCCATTTTGTTGTGTGTGCTCAGGGCCAATGCAAATTGCTGACCAACAGGACAACAAACTCATTTGAAAACGCGGTGCGGCCTTCGCGAGCAGGCTCGCTCCCACAGGGACGCATTTCAATGTGGGAGCGAGCCTGCTCGCGAAGAGGCCGGCAAGGCCAATAAAAGTGCATGCCTGAATCCAGCTGCCATCGCGTGGTGCGTAAAGATGTAACGAAACGTTAGCGGCGCGCGGCAGTCAGTAGCTTCATCAGCTCTTTTCGGCAAAAGGCCCGTCATGCTCTCGATCCTCAAACAAGAAAGCTTCCTGCTGCTGGCAGTCCTTGCCGCGTGCGTCGCTTATCCACTGGAACACTGGCTGCTGCACAGCGGCCAGATCGTCGCGCTGGGCGGCGGTCTGCTGCTGATTGCCTTCATCGTCGCCGCGTCAATGCGCGTCGCTCATCACGCCGAACTGCTGGCGGAAAAAGTCGGTGATCCCTACGGCACGATGATCCTCACACTCTCGGCAGTGCTGGTCGAAGTGGTGATCCTGGCGATCATGATGAGCAACGAAGCCTCGGCAACACTGGTGCGCGACACGATTTATTCAGCGGTGATGCTCGACATCAACGGCATCCTCGGCCTCGCCGCTTTGATGGGCGGGATCAAACACGGCGAACAGTCCTACAACGACGATTCGGCGCGCAGCTACAGCGTCATGATCCTCACCGCGATGGGGGTGTCGATGGTGGTCCCGGAGTTCATTCCCGAGGCCAACTGGAAGATGTATTCGGCGTTCACCATCGGCGCAATGATGGTGCTCTACGCGCTGTTCCTGCGCATGCAGGTCGGCCCGCACAGTTACTTTTTCAGCTACAGCTACCCGGACAAACGTCGCAAGAAAGAGCCGGTCGAGCAGGAGCCGAAACCGGTCAGCCTGGCGCTGTCGATCGGCATTCTGGTGTCGGGGGTGGTGATCATCGGCGCACTGGCCGAGGTGATGTCCAAGACCCTCGATCTGGGCCTGGAAGGCACGGGCGCGCCGCCGGTAATCACGGCGATTCTGGTGGCAGCGATTTCCGCCGCGCCGGAGATTCTCACCGCATTACGAGCGGCGCTGGCCAATCGCATGCAGTCGGTGGTCAACATTGCGATGGGGGCGTCACTGTCGACGGTGATTCTGACCGTACCGGTGATGGAAGCGATGGCGCTGTACACCGGCCAGCCGTTTCAAATGGCGATGACCCCGGTGCAAACGGTGATGATCTTCATCACCCTGATCGTCAGCGCAATCAACCTCAATGACGGCGAGACCAACGCCATTGAGGGCATGACGCACTTTGTGCTGTTTGCCACATTCATCATGCTGTCCCTACTGGGCCTTTAGGGCTGGCTGATACCCATGTGGGAGCGAGCCTGCTCGCGAAAGCGGTGTGTCATCCAACAAACATGTTGTCTGACACTCCCTCTTCGCGAGCAGGCTCGCTCCCACAGTTTTGAACGGCGGTGACTCAGGTGCCGGCAATCAACTGCCGAGCCGCCTGGCTGTGATCGGCAATCAAACCTTTCAGATCCAACCCTACAACCTGCCCATCAACCACACGCCACTTGCCGCCAATCATCACCCGATCTGCCCGATCGGCGCCGCACAGCAGCAACGCCGAAATCGGATCATGGCTACCGGAGAAGCGCAGTTCATCGAGCTTGAACAACGCGAGATCCGCCTGTTTGCCCACGGCGATTTCGCCGATGTCAGTGCGACCGAGCAGGCTCGCCGAACCTTTGGTCGCCCAGCCCAGCACGCGCTCCGGGGTGATCTTTTCGGCGCCGTAGCGCAGGCGCTGGATGTACAGCGCCTGACGCGCTTCGAGGATCATGTTCGAGGCATCGTTGGACGCCGAGCCGTCGACGCCTAGACCGAACAGCGCGCCAGCGTCGGTCAGCTCGATGCTCGGGCAGATGCCGGACGCCAGGCGCATGTTCGAGCTTGGGCAGTGGCAGATGCCTGTGCCGGCCTGGCCGAGGCGGGCGATTTCGTCGGGGTTGAAATGGATGCCGTGGGCCAGCCAGGTTCGCGGGCCGAGCCAGCCGACGCTGTCCAGATAATCGACTGTGCGCAGACCGAAACGCTGCAGGCAGAAGTCTTCTTCATCGAGGGTTTCAGCGAGGTGGGTGTGCAGACGCACATCGAGTTTGTTCGCCAGATCAGCGCTGGCCGACATGATTTCCGGGGTCACGGAAAATGGCGAACATGGCGCCAGGGCGATCTGGATCTGCGCGCCGTCGCCACGCTCGTGATACTCGTGAATCAGCCGCTGGCTGTCATCGAGAATCACCTGACCTTCCTGCACCGTTTGTTGCGGAGGCAGGCCGCCGTCCTTCTCGCCAAGGCTCATCGAGCCGCGCGTGAGCATGGCGCGCATGCCCAGTTCACGCACCGTATCGACCTGCACGTCGATGGCGTTTTCCAGACCGTCCGGGAACAGATAGTGATGGTCGGCAGCGGTGGTGCAACCCGAGAGCAGCAATTCGGCCAGCGCCACTTTGGTGGCGAGGGCGAGTTTTTCCGGGGTCAGCCGCGCCCATACCGGGTACAGGGTTTTCAGCCACGGAAACAGCGGCTGATTGACCACCGGCGCCCAGGCGCGGGTCAGGGTTTGATAGAAGTGATGGTGAGTGTTGATCAGGCCCGGCAGGATCACATGCTCGCGGGCATCGAACACTTCATTGCACGGCGCCGACGGCTGCTGACCGGCAGCGAGGACTTCGACGATGACACCGTCTTGCACGACAAGACCGCCACGGGCATCAAGCTCGTTGGAGGTGAAAATGGCGAGGGGATTTTTTAACCAGGTACGGGTCGCAGGCATTGTGGCCGGCTCCTCTGAAAGTTGGGTTCAGGGTTGCCAGCTCAGTGTTGCCCTGTCTGCTGATCCAGGGTCGCCGCGAAGGACGAGGCGCGCAGTTTCAAACAAATCGCCCCATCGGGCAAGCGCCACCCGACCATTCACCATCATCCCCCTGTGGGAGCGAGCCTGCTCGCGAAGGCGTCATGTCAGTCGATACAGATTTACCTGACAGATCGTATTCGCGAGCAGGCTCGCTCCCACATCGGGATTATCAGTGCTTACCAGGGAATGGTTTCACCCTTGTAATTGACGAAGTGATGCCCGCCCTTGCCGGTAAACGCATTGACCTGATCGATCAGCCCGCGGGTGCTGGTCTCGACGTCGAGATCGGCGCCTTCGCCGCCCATGTCGGTCTTCACCCAGCCCGGGTGCAGCGAAAGTACGGTGAGTTTCTGCTCGCCCAGTTGCGTGACAAAACTGTTGGTCATCGAATTCAGCGCCGCCTTGCTCGCCTTGTACAGCGCCAGTTCCGGCGCGTCGGGCATGGTCACGCTGCCGAGTACCGAACTCATGAACGCCAGCACGCCGCTGCCGTCGCGAATCTGCCCGACGAAACGCTGGGCCAGATTGATCGGCGCCACCGCGTTGGTGAAAAACAGCTGCCCGACCTCGGCCAGGGTCGCGCCGCCCGGCGTCTGCACGTCCGGGCCTTTGACCCCGGCGTTGACGAACAACAGATCGAAGGTTTCGCCCTTGAGCTTCTGGCTCAGAGCGATCACCGCTTGCTGATCGTCCATGTCGAGCTTCTCGATGCGCACGTCACCCAGCGCTTGCAGCGCCTCGGCCTTCTGCGGATTGCGCACCGTCGCGGTGACTTGCCAGCCATCGCCCAGCAGGGTCTTCACCAGACCGAGGCCCAAGCCCCGGGAGGCGCCGATGATCAGTGCGTTTTTTGCCTGAGACATGATGGGTTTCCTTGAAAGTCAGCATTCAGGATTCAATGGACACGCCTGACCGAGCCACAGTTGCAGCGCTTGGCGAAAACAGGCTTTGATCCCGGAGCATACTCCAGGCTTCTTGAGTTTCTCGAGGGTGTTTGATCAGAAACAATCATGAGGCGTGGTTCAAGTGTTGCCTGTGCGGACGCTTTCGCGAGCAGGCTCGCTCCCACATATGCCCGCGTTCACTCAGATCCCCTGTGGGAGCGAGCCTGCTCGCGAAGAGGCCCGCTCTGACATCAACTAATGTCCCGATTGCCACGGCTGCCCCAACGAAACCGGCGCATACAACCGAGTGCGCACGGCATCGCGGGACAGCAACACCAGCACCAAAATCGTCGCCACATACGGCAGCATCGCCAGCAGGCTCGAAGGTATCGCCAGTCCCAATCCCTGTGCCACCAAATGCAGGATGCTGGCGAGGCCAAACAGATACGCCCCGAGCAACAACCGCCACACCCGCCAACTGGCAAACACCACCAGCGCCAGGGCAATCCAGCCGCGCCCGGCGGTCATGTTTTCCGCCCACATCGGCGTGTAGGCCAGCGACAGATAGGCCCCGGCCAGCCCGGCCATTGCTCCGCCGAACAACACCGCCAAGGTACGCACGGTCAGCACTGGCAAGCCCATCGCGCTGGCCGCATCCGGGTTTTCACCGACCGCTTGAATGATCAGGCCGACACGACTTTTGATGATTACCCACGCCACCAGCGCAAACAGTGCGAACGACAGATACACCAGCAGATCCTGGGCAAACAGCATCCGCCCGATCAGCGGGATCTCACTCAGATACGGAATCGCCAGAGGCTCGAAACCTGCCAGCGGCTTACCCACCCAGGCCGCGCCGACAAATGTCGACAGCCCGACACCAAAGATCGTCAGCGCCAACCCGGTGGCCACCTGATTGGCGTTGAACACCAGCGCGACCAGGGCAAACAGTGACGACAACAACATCCCGGCCAGCATCGCCAGCAGCACACCCAGCCACAGGTTGCCGCTGTTCAGCGCGACGATAAAACCGATCACCGCACCGAACAGCATCATGCCTTCCTGGCCGAGGTTGAGGACGCCGCTTTTCTCGCAGATCAACTCACCCAATGCCACCAGCAACAGCGGCGTGCCGCAGCGGACCATGGCATAGAAAATATTGCTCAACAGATCGATATCCATCACAGCGCTCCGGCGGTTACGGCAGGGGTCGAGGCGCGCCGGCTCCAGCGCAGTTTCAGGCGTGGCCGATAGAGAATCAGCACGTCACAGGCGAGCAGGAAAAACAGCATCATGCCCTGGAACAATTGGGTGATCGCTTGCGGCAGATTGAGCGACATCTGCGCGCTCTCGCCGCCGATGTACAGCAGCGCCATGAGCAGACTGGAGAACAGAATGCCGAGCGGATTCAACCGTCCCAGAAACGCCACGGTGATCGCCGCGTAGCCATAGCCCGGCGACACCTGCGGCACCAGTTGGCCGATCGGCCCGGTCACTTCGCAGACCCCGGCGAGTCCGGCCAGAGCACCGCTGATCAACAGCGCCAGCCAGATCAGGCGCTTCTCGCGAAAGCCGACAAAACCTGCCGCACGTTTGTCCAGCCCGAGCACTTTGATCTGGAAGCCGATAAAGCTTTTCTGCAGCAACACCCACACTGCAACCAGCGCGAGCAAGGCGAAATACACCCCGGCATGCACGCGGCCGTCCTCCAGCAGCAGCGGCAAACGACTGGCGTCGCCGAACATCGCCGACTCCGGGAAATTGAAGCCCGCCGGATCCTTCAACGGCCCGTGCACGCAGAACAGCAGCAGGTTCAGCGCGATGTAATTGAGCATGATGCTGGTAAGGATTTCATTGGCATTGAAGCGCGTGCGCAGCCATGCGGTGAGCCCGGCCCATGCGGCGCCCGCCAGCGTGCCGGTCAGCAGAATCAGCACCAGCGCCCAGCGACTTTGCATGTCGATAACGTTCACTGCCAGAGCACTGCCGGCCAACGCGCCGAGTAGAAGTTGGCCTTCGGCGCCGATGTTCCAGATCCGCGCCTGATAGGCCACGGCCAGGCCGAGTGCGCAGAGCAGAATCGGCAGCGCCTTGACCAGCAATTCGGACACTCCATACAAATCGCTGACGGGCGCGATCAGCAGTGTGTGCAAGGTTTGCAATGGGTCGTGGCCCAGCGCGATGAACAACAGCGAGCCGCAGCCGAGGGTTAGCGCCGCCGCCAATAACGGCGAGCACCACAGCATCAGGCGCGATTGCTGGCCACGGGGTTCGAGGGAAAGCAGCATGTTGAAACTCCGTTAAACCGAGGCGGTGCGAGGTGAGTGATCGAACTGGCCGGCCATCCACGCGCCGACATCGCTCAGTTGTGTAAGGCCGGTGTCTTGCAGTGCCGACAGACGCCCGCCGCATAGCGCGCCGAGGCGATCGCTGATCTGGAACAGCTCATCGAGGTCTTCGGAAATCACCAGAATCGCCGCGCCGGCATCGCGCAGGGCAATCAAGGCGCGATGGATGGTGGCGGCGGCACCGACGTCGACGCCCCATGTCGGGTGCGCGGCGATCAGCAGTTTCGGTTGCTGAAGAATTTCCCGGCCGAGGATGAATTTCTGCAAGTTGCCGCCGGACAGGCTGCGCGCAGCGGTTTGCGTGTCCGGGGTCTTCACGCCGAAACGCTGGATGATCTGCTGCGCGAGGGTTTCGACTTTGCCGCGTTGGATCAACCCGCGGCTCACCAGTCCTTGCTGGAAAGCACTGAGCAGGGCGTTATCGGCCAGACTCAACTCCGGCACCGCGCCGTGGCCGAGGCGTTCGGCCGGCACGAAGGCCAGACCGAGTTTGCGCCGCGCGTCCGGGCGCAGGTCAGCGACGTTTCGCTCGGCGAAGCGCAGGGTCGCCGCTTGCGCACGAGGCAAGGGCTGCTCGCCGCTGAGCAGGGCGAGCAGCTCATCCTGACCATTGCCCGCGACCCCGGCGATGCCGACGATTTCACCGCTGCGCACTTGCAGGTCGATGTCTGTCAGCGAGCAGCCGAACGGATCCGGGTTGTGCCAGCTCAAACCCTGCACCTGCAGAAACGCCGCGCCACCGCTGACTTTCGGATACTCGCCAATCAATGCCGCCGCTTCGCCGACCATCAGTTGTGCCAGTTGCTGATCCGTACATTGCGCCGGCAGGCAATGCCCGGCTACCCGACCGCCGCGCAGCACCGTGGCGCTGTGGCACAAGGCCCGCACTTCACCGAGCTTGTGGCTGATAAACAGAATGCTGCAGCCCTCGTCGGCAAGGCGCCGCAGGGTGATGAACAATTCGTCCGCCTCTTGCGGCGTCAGCACCGAGGTCGGCTCGTCGAGAATCAACAGGCGGATGTCCTGCATCAGGCAACGGATGATTTCCACCCGCTGCCGCTCGCCGATCGACAGGCTGTGGACAAGTCGCTCCGGCTCCAGCGCCATGCCGTAACGCCGCGATACTTCGCGAATCTTCGGCTCCAGTTGTTTCGGCGTGCCGGCCGCCGCGCCCATCGCCAGGGCAATGTTCTGCGCGACGCTGAGGGTTTCGAACAGCGAGAAATGCTGGAACACCATGCCAATGCCCAACTGCCGCGCCTGTGCCGGGTTGCGGATCTGCACGCGCTGCCCCTGCCAGAGCATTTCGCCGCTGTCGCACTGGGTGACCCCGTAAATGATCTTCATCAACGTACTTTTGCCCGCGCCGTTTTCACCGAGCAGGGCATGGATTTCACCCGGCGCGATGTTCAGGTCGATGGCGTCGTTGGCCAGACAACCGGGGTAGCGTTTGCTGATCTGGCGCAGTTGCAGGCGCGGCGGGGAAGGGGCGATGGACATGACAGGCTCGACTGGCTTGGAGTTGTGCCTGTGGATAAAGCAATTTCCTGGCCATTGAGTCAGGAACGCATGCGGAGCCAGTCCGCAAGTGCCGACAGCAGCGCATCGGCGGGCGTTTTGTCTTTCGATCAAGCACCAATTCAGCGCAAAGCCATTGAACAGGCTCCAGTTTTGCCCGCTTGCAGTTGGTTAAAAAACGAGCAACTGCCTGGGAGCCAGACAGATCCAGCGGCTGCGGCGGTCATGAACGGCTTATCCACAGGTTGCTCCACAGTAATTGTGCGCAAGCGCCGAGGGTGGGCATAAGCACTGCGATGCTTTGTTCTAATGGTGATAAACGAAGGTAACTGTTTGTTTTTACGCTGGATTTCCCTTTCGTCGGGTCATTTGAACGAAAATTGAACAAATCGCGCAAAGCCGCATGACAGAAGGGTTACAGCGGTGTGTGCTCAGGTTATCCACAGTCGGGTGCACAGCCGATGTGGGCAAGTCTGTGGAATAAGGAAAACGAGGGATGCCCTAAAAGATCGCAGCCTACCGCTGCAACAAAATCCGCCCTCGGCTCAGATCCGCCAACTGACTCTGCAACACGTCGATCTGCGCTTGCCCCACCGCCAGCTTCAACTCAACGCCATTGGCTGTGAAGTTCTCCTCCACCACCAATCCACCGAGATCGGCCACGCGCAACTTCACCAGCGCCAACTCGGCAAATCCGCAGGCGCAACTCAGCGACACGCGGCTGATCAGCTCGATTTTTTCCGCCGCTTGCAGGCACTTGTTGGCGCCACCGCCATAGGCCCGGGCCAAGCCGCCAGTGCCCAGTTGAATGCCGCCGTACCAGCGAATCACCAGCACTGCGACCTGATCGCAATCCTGCGCTTCGATCGCCGCGAGAATAGGGCGCCCGGCGGTGCCGCCCGGCTCGCCGTCGTCAGTGCTGCGGTATTGCGCGCCGAGTTTCCACGCCCAGCAATTGTGCGTGGCATTCAAATCGCTGTGCTTATCGAAAAACGCCTGCGCATCGGCGGGGCTGCTGATCGGCGTCGCCAGAGTGATGAAACGGCTTTTGCGAATCTCTTCGCGGTACTCGCAAAAACCGCTGAGGGTGAAAGGCATAAACGTCTTATAGAGAAGGAGTGAGGCCGCAGCCTTTGAGAATGATGCGGATCAGGTTGTTGCCGGCGTCTTCCATGTCCTGCTTGGTCAACTTGCTGCGCCCGGTGACGCGGCAGATCTGCGTGGCGAAGTCGGCGTAATGCTGGGTGCTGCCCCACAGCAGGAAAATCAGGTGCACCGGGTCGACCGGGTCCATTTTGCCCGCATCGATCCACGCCTGAAACACCGCCGCGCGCCCGGTGAACCAGGTGCGGTAATCCTGATTGAAATATTCGCTCAGGCATTCGCCGCCGCTGATCACTTCCATGGCGAAGATTCGCGAAGCCTGTGGCTGGCGCCGCGAGAATTCCATCTTCGCGCGGATGAAGCGGGTCAGCGCTTCGGCCGGATCATCCTCGGCAGTGAGGGTGTTGAAGGTGCTGTCCCACAACTCGATGATGTTGCTCAGCACTGCCACATACAAACCGAGCTTGTTGGTGAAGTAGTAATGCAGGTTGGCCTTGGGCAGCCCGGCATTCTGCGCGATGGTGTTCATGCTGGTGCCTTTGAACCCGTGACGGGCGAACTCGTCTTCGGCGGCTTTGAGAATGGTCTCTTCGTTCTTCTGACGAATGCGGCTGGCGGGTTTGCCGCCGTGGGCTGGGACTTCAAAGGTCATAGGCACTTCCGGGATTGTCTGTGGGTGCAACCAGTTGCGTTGATAGCGCACCCACAGGCATCCGACAAGTCCTAGCGCGGAAAAACAGTTACGCCTGTTCGATCTTGTTCAATGACGCGGGGCTTTTTGTCTCAGCAGTTTTGCCTTCCGGCAACAATAGACACAGGACGATTGCCGTCAGCCCGCCGCTGGTGATCGCCGAGTCGAACAGGTTCTGCACCAGTTTCGGCAGCAGGTGCAGCAGGTTCGGTTGCGCGGCGATGCCGAGGCCGACGCCGAACGAAGTGGCGATGATCAACATGCTGCGCCGGTCCAGCGGTGACTGCGCGAGAATGCGTACGCCCGCCGCCGCCACAGCGCCGAACATCACCAGCGTTGCGCCGCCGAGCACCGGTTTCGGGATCTGTTGCAGCACCGCACCGATCATCGGGAACAGGCCGAGGCAAAACAGGATCGCGCCGATGTACAGGCCGACGTAGCGGCTGGCAACACCGGTCAATTGGATCACGCCATTGTTTTGCGCGAACGTCGTGTTGGGGAAGGCGCTGAAGGTCGCCGCGATCATGCAGCTCACGCCGTCACCGAGCACGCCACCGCGCAAGCGGCTTATATAAGAAGGGCCGCTGATCGGTTGGCGGGCTAGCATGCAATTGGCGGTGAGGTCGCCGACGGTTTCGATGGTGCTGATCAGATAAATCAGCGCGACCGGCAGGAAAGCGGTCCAGTCGAAGTTGAATCCGAACTTGAACGGCGTAGGAAAACTCACCAGTGGCAAGTCAGGCAACGGCTGCGGGACCAGTTTCCCGCTGAACCACGCCGCGAGGCTGCCGAGCACCAGTCCGATGATGATCGCCGACAGTCGTACCCAAGGCGTGTTCGAACGGTTGAGCAGAATGATCGTCAGCAGCACGAACACGCCCAAGGCCAGATTGCCCGGCGCGCCGAAGTCCGGCGCGTTGAAGCCGCCACCCAGATCGGTGATGCCGACTTTGATCAGGCTGATGCCGATCAGCGTGATGACGATGCCGGTCACCAGCGGTGTCACCACGCGGCGCAACTGACCGATGAAGCGGCTGAGTACGATCTGCACGATTGCGCCGAAAAAGCACACGCCGAAAATCATCGCCAGGATATCTTCCGGGCTGCCGCCGCGCTGCTTGACCAGAAACCCGGCCGACAGCACCGCGCCGAGAAACGCGAAACTGGTGCCTTGCAGACAGATCATCCCCGCGCCAATGCCGAACGGTCGCCGCGCCTGGATAAAAGTGCCGACGCCCGAGACCATCAGCGCCATGCTGATCAGGTACGGCAGATGCGCGGTCAGCCCGAGCGCGGAACCGATCACCAGTGGCGGGGTGATGATGCCGACGAAACTGGCGAGCACGTGTTGCAGTGCGGCGAGAATGGCGGCGAGTGGTTTGGGGCGATCGTTGAGGCCGTAGATCAGTTCACTGGACGAATCGGAATCTGGCTGCATGGTTTTGGCTTCTTGTTGAAGGACGAGTCAGCCCTTCACTGCAAAAACCTGTCCACTTGCTCAGGTTATTCCTGGATTCTGTCGATGAGGCCCTGCCGGGCTGGGCTCTGCGCGCTTATCTATCGCGTCGCCGCCAGACTCTCCAGGAAACTTTCCAGCACCAAATGAGGGCGCCGCCCCTTGCGCGTGACCGATGCCAGACTCAAATCGTAAAAACGCGTGCCGGCCTTGAGCGCACGCAAACGCCCCTGCTGCACCCAAAGGCTGGCGTAGTGATCCGGCAGATAACCGATGTAGCGCCCGGTCAGAATCAGAAATGCCATGCCCTCACGGTCAGAGGCACTGGCAGTGCAATTGAGCGCCTGATAGTGCGCCTGAATCTCCGCCGGCAAACGAAAGGTCGGCGCAATCGCGTCCTGACTGTCGAGGCGTTGATCATCGAGTTGCTTGTCGTCGACATAAAACAGCGGATGACCCACCGCGCAATACAGCAGCGAACGCTCGCTGTATAACGGCTGATATTCCAGTCCTGACAAGGCGCTGGCCTGCGGCACCACGCCAACGTGCAGGCGCCCGTCGAGCACACCTTGTTCAACTTCGTTTGGTGCAATCATGCGAATCTGGATCTGCACATCCGGCCCGCGTTCCTTCAACTGCGCGAGGGCGTGGGTGATGCGCATGTGCGGAAGGGTAACGAGGTTATCGGTCAGGCCGATGATCAGCTCGCCGCGCAGGTGTTGGTGCAGACCGTTGACCTCGGTGCGAAAACTCTCCAGTGCACTCAACAGCTGTAGTGCCGACTGATACACCTCACGACCTTCCTCGGTCAGGGAAAATCCGGCCCGGCCACGCTGACACAAGCGCAAGCCGAGGCGCTGTTCCAGATCGCTCATCTGCTGGCTGATCGCCGAGCGCCCGATGCCGAGCACGGTTTCCGCTGCGGAGAAGCCGCCACATTCCACGACACTGCGAAAAATCCGCAGCAAACGGATATCAAAGTCACTGACCTGGGCCAATGGATCGGCGCGGCGGCTGCTCATTTTTTGTTCTCTTTGTTTAGCAATGATCTAACTGAAGGTTAGAAGAGTTGGATTTCACCGACTTTATCGCCGTGGCAATTTAGCTGCAACAACGCTTTCCATCTCCCTGACGCTTATGCCCTGCGAGGTTTTGCCCGATGAACATGCCTGAAAACGCGCCGTCGCCACTGGCCAGTCAACTGAAGCTGGACGCGCACTGGATGCCGTACACCGCCAACCGCAACTTTCAGCGCGACCCGCGTCTGATCGTCGGCGCTGAAGGCAGCTGGCTGTTCGACGACAAGGGCCGCAAGATCTACGACTCGCTGTCCGGTCTGTGGACCTGCGGCGCCGGGCACACCCGCAAGGAAATTCAGGAAGCCGTTTCGAAACAGCTGGGCACTCTCGATTACTCGCCGGGTTTCCAGTACGGCCATCCGTTGTCGTTCCAGTTGGCAGAGGAAATCACCGAACTGACCCCGGGCAATCTGAACCACGTGTTCTTCACCGACTCCGGTTCCGAATGCGCCGATACCGCGGTGAAAATGGTCCGTGCCTATTGGCGCCTGAAAGGTCAGGCGACCAAGACCAAAATGATCGGCCGCGCCCGTGGCTACCACGGCGTGAACATCGCCGGCACCAGCCTCGGCGGCGTCAACGGCAACCGCAAGCTGTTCGGTCAGGCGATGATGGATGTCGATCACCTGCCGCACACACTGCTGGCGAGCAATGCGTTTTCCCGCGGCATGCCGGAGCAGGGCGGTGTTGCTTTGGCCGATGAGCTGCTCAAGTTGATCGAACTGCACGACGCTTCCAATATCGCTGCGGTGTTCGTTGAACCGATGGCCGGGTCCGCCGGCGTACTGGTTCCGCCACAGGGTTACCTCAAGCGTCTGCGCGAAATCTGCGATCAGCACAACATTCTGCTGGTGTTCGATGAAGTGATCACTGGTTTCGGCCGCACCGGTTCGATGTTCGGCGCCGAGAGCTTCGGCGTAACCCCGGACCTGATGTGTATCGCCAAGCAAGTCACCAACGGCGCGATCCCGATGGGCGCGGTGATTGCCAGCTCCGAGATCTACCAGACCTTCATGAACCAGCCGACGCCGGAATACGCCGTGGAATTCCCTCACGGCTACACCTATTCGGCACACCCGGTGGCCTGTGCCGCTGGCCTTGCCGCACTCGACCTGCTGCAAAAGGAAAACCTGGTGCAGAGCGTCGCCGAAGTCGCGCCGCATTTCGAAAACGCGCTGCACGGCCTGAAAGGCTCGAAGAACGTCATCGACATCCGCAACTACGGCCTGGCCGGCGCGATCCAGATTGCCGGGCGCGACGGTGATGCCATCGTGCGTCCTTTCGAAGCGGGCATGGCCTTGTGGAAAGCCGGGTTCTACGTACGCTTCGGCGGCGACACCCTGCAGTTCGGCCCAACCTTCAACAGCAAGCCGCAAGACCTCGATCGTCTGTTCGACGCGGTCGGCGAAGTGCTGAACAAGCTCGACTGATTTTTCCTTCTATATAGCTATGTAATTAGCAGGCGTCTGTAGCGGGCGTCTGCGCACAAGAATTCAGGAGTGTTCGATGAGCGTTATCCCGCATTTGATCAATGGCGAACTGGTAACCGAGAACGGTCGCGCGGTAGATGTGTTCAACCCGTCTACCGGTCAGGCAATTCACAAACTGCCACTGGCCAGCCAGGCCACCATTCAGAAAGCCATTGATGCCGCCAAGGCTGCGTTTCCGGCTTGGCGCAACACGCCCCCGGCCAAGCGCGCCCAGGTGATGTTCCGTTTCAAGCAACTGCTGGAGCAGAACGAAGCGCGCATCTCGCAACTGATCAGCGAAGAGCACGGCAAGACCCTGGAAGACGCTGCCGGTGAATTGAAGCGCGGTATCGAGAACGTCGAGTTCGCCTGCGCCGCCCCGGAAATCCTCAAGGGCGAGTACAGCCGCAACGTCGGCCCGAACATCGATGCCTGGTCGGACTTCCAGCCGTTGGGGATTGTTGCCGGTATCACTCCGTTCAACTTCCCGGCCATGGTCCCGCTGTGGATGTACCCGCTGGCGATCGTCTGCGGCAACTGCTTCATCCTCAAGCCATCCGAGCGCGATCCAAGCTCGACGCTGCTGATCGCTCAGTTGCTGCTGGAAGCAGGGTTGCCGAAAGGCGTGATGAGTGTGGTCCATGGTGACAAGACAGCGGTGGACGCGTTGATCGAAGCGCCGGAAGTCAAAGCGCTGAGTTTCGTCGGTTCGACACCGATTGCCGAATACATCTACGCCGAAGGCACCAAGCGCGGCAAACGCGTTCAGGCACTGGGCGGCGCGAAGAACCACGCGGTACTGATGCCGGATGCCGATCTGGACAATGCGGTAAGTGCACTGATGGGCGCGGCTTACGGTTCCTGCGGCGAACGCTGCATGGCCATCTCGGTGGCCGTGTGTGTTGGCGATCAGGTCGCGGACGCGCTGGTGGCGAAACTGGTTCCACAGATCAAAGCGCTGAAAATCGGCGCGGGCACCTCGTGCGGTCTGGACATGGGGCCGTTGGTTACCGGTCAGGCGCGTGACAAGGTCAGCGGTTATGTGGATGACGGTGTGGCGGCGGGCGCGACCCTGGTGGTCGATGGTCGCGGTCTGAGCGTCGCCGGTCATGAAGACGGCTTCTTCCTCGGTGGCTGCCTGTTCGACAACGTCACCCCTGAGATGCGCATCTATAAAGAAGAGATCTTCGGGCCGGTGCTGTGCGTGGTGCGGGTGAACAGCCTGGAAGAGGCGATGCAACTGATCAATGATCACGAATACGGCAACGGCACCTGCATCTTCACCCGTGACGGCGAAGCGGCGCGGCTGTTCTGCGACGAGATCGAAGTCGGCATGGTCGGCGTCAACGTGCCGTTGCCGGTGCCGGTGGCTTATCACAGTTTCGGCGGCTGGAAGCGTTCGCTGTTTGGCGACCTGCATGCGTATGGTCCGGATGGCGTGCGCTTCTACACTCGTCGCAAGGCGATCACCCAGCGCTGGCCGCAGCGTGCAAGCCATGAAGCTTCGCAGTTCGCATTTCCTAGCTTATAAGTAGCTGGATGTGCAGAAGGCCGACCTTTCAGGTCGGCCTTCGCGTTTTCGGGGCTTTTTGACCGATATGACAGAAATATGAAAATAGGTGTTGACGGCAGATTCCAGAGGTCTATAATTCGCCCCACTTCCGGCGCAGTCGAAACGGAAAACTCCTTGAGATTCAAAGAGTTACGCAGTTTTCGACAGCGGCTTGCTTCAGATCATCGAGGCCTGGGAGGAGTTGAAAGAGCAGCGATGTGTAGCTCTTTTAACGGTTCGATCTTCTCGGTCGAAAGYGGAGAAAAAGAGGTGTTGACAGCAGYGATTAACGCTGTAGAATTCGCCTCCCGCTAACGAGAGATCGGAAGCGCAAGTGGTTGAAGTTGTTGAAGAATTCTTCGAAAACTTCTGAAAATAATCACTTGAATGCGCGCCTCGGTTGAGACGAAAGATCTTAACCAACCGCTCTTTAACAACTGAATCAAGCAATTCGTGTGGGTGCTTGTGCAGTCAGACTGATAGTCAACAAGATTATCAGCATCACAAGTTACTCCGCGAGAAATCAAAGATGTAACCAACGATTGCTGAGCCAAGTTTAGGGTTTCTTAAAAACCCAAAGATGTTTGAACTGAAGAGTTTGATCATGGCTCAGATTGAACGCTGGCGGCAGGCCTAACACATGCAAGTCGAGCGGATGANTAGTGGGGGACAACGTTTCGAAAGGAACGCTAATACCGCATACGTCCTACGGGAGAAAGCAGGGGACCTTCGGGCCTTGCGCTATCAGATGAGCCTAGGTCGGATTAGCTAGTTGGTGAGGTAATGGCTCACCAAGGCGACGATCCGTAACTGGTCTGAGAGGATGATCAGTCACACTGGAACTGAGACACGGTCCAGACTCCTACGGGAGGCAGCAGTGGGGAATATTGGACAATGGGCGAAAGCCTGATCCAGCCATGCCGCGTGTGTGAAGAAGGTCTTCGGATTGTAAAGCACTTTAAGTTGGGAGGAAGGG